>JADJPR010000010.1 GCA_016713135.1 Rhodanobacteraceae bacterium
TGGAGCCGCCGCAATGAAGCTCTCGCGCCGGGAATGTCTGCGGGCCGGGCTGGTCGCCGGCGCTGCCATGGTGGCTCCGCTGCCCTTGGTCGCAGGTCAGGCGAACACAACCATCCGACTGGGACTCTGGGGCTGCAATCCGCGCGGGCTGGCGCTGGCGGTGTCGGCGCTGCGCAGCACGCGCGAGGTCGAACTCTTGGCCATTGCCGATCCCGATCCTGTGCGCGCCGCGCGCCGGCGACTTGGTGGCGCCATCCGGCGCACCGCGCAGAGCTGCGCGCGCGCGTGCGCATCGACGACGCGGCGGTGCTGGCGGGGCCTGCGGCGGCCGAGTCGCTCGCGGCGCTACCGATGGACGCTCTGATTCTGGCGGATCCGGGTGAAGCGCCGCCGGACGTGCTGCTGCAGCGGCACGCATGCGTGCTGCCGGGTGCGGTCGGCCCTGCGCTGGTTGCCTGCCTGCATCAGGCCCGGGCGCGGGCAGAGGCCAGCGGCCATGTGCTCGGCGTATGCGCCCCTGCGTCGCCCGGAGCACTTGCGTGCTCTGGCGCCGACCTGCGCGCGCAGTCGCTGGCGGCATTCTTCGGCGCGATCCGCCAGGGGCGTCGTGGCGATGCGGATGGGCGCGTCGCGGCACTGCTGGCGGCTGGATCCGTGCACCCGGCCTGACCGGCGGCGCGGCACCGCCGACGAACAGGATCGCAGCCGGTTCAGCCGGCCTTGCGACGCCGCTTCGGAGTGGCGGCCGCCGTGATTTCCGGCGCGGGCGTCGCTTCTGCGGCTGGCGCCGGGCGCGGACGCCGGGCGGGTTTCACCGGAGCCTTCTCGATCGCCGCTTCCGTTGGAGCCGCTTTGCGCACGCGCGGCTTGCGCACCGGCTTGGGTGCCTGCGAGGCGCCCAGCAGGGTTTCCTCCAGCTCTTCCAGCGCCTTGCCGGTGTAGGTCGCCAGGCGCTGCATGTGCGGCAGGGTGTCGCGGCAGCCGGTGAAGCCGAAGGCGAGGAAACCGGCGTAGCTCTGGCAGGTGATGTTCAGGGCCTGGCCGTGGGTCACCAGTGATACCGGATAGGCCGCTTCGAGGCGCGCGCCGCGGTAGTACAGCGGCTTGTCGGGGCCCGGCACGTTGGAGATCGTGATGTTGAACATCGGCCGCGTGCGCCCGCCCACACCGCTCAGCAGCGACAGCATGTAGGGCGCCATCAACAGCATGGTGTACTGCGTCATCGCCCGCTTCGGCAGGCTCTGCACGTGCGACTTGGCGCGTCGCGTGGATGCGGTGATCGCCTCCAGGCGCTCGCGCGGATCGTCGATGTCGGTGCCCAGCGTCGAGATGATGAAGGTGATCGCGTTGCCGTGGCCTTCATCGTCCTTCGGCCGCACCGAAACCGGTATGCCCGCGGTCAGCGGCTTGTCCGGCAACTCGCCGAGTTCCACCAGGAAGCGCCGCAGCGCGCCACCGCACAACGCGAGGACCACGTCATTGAGCGTGGCGCCGGCAGCCTCGGCGACGTTCTTCAGGCGCAGCAGTTCGAAGCGCTGGGTGGCGAATCGGCGCTGTCCGTGGATGCGCCCGTTGATGATCGAGATCGGCGCGTCGAAGGGAATCTGCAGCGTCTCTTCCTTGTTGCGCAGGGCGCCGACCATCGAGCCGAAAGCGCGCGCGATGTCCGGCAGCGACCCGACCTGGCTCTTGACCATCTCGACCACGCTGCCGATGACCTCGGCGGGAGTCGGCGCGGGTGCGCGCGGGCGCTTGCCCGCGGACTTGCGCGCCACCGCACCGGCGGCCCAGAAGGGCGGCAGCTTGCGGCTGGCCTTCTCGTCCGGGCTCATCGCTTTCTCCAGCAGCTTGATGCCGCCGATGCCGTCGATCAGCGAGTGATGCATCTTGACGTAGAGCGCAAACTGATTGTCCGCCAGTCCCTCGATCAGCACGCACTCCCAGGGCGGCCGCGCCAGGTCCAGTGGCTGGCTGTGCAGGCGCGCGATCAGCTGCCCGAGTTCGCGCTCGCCGCCGGGGCGCGGCAGGGCGGAGTGGCGCACATGGTGTTCCAGATCGATGTCGTCCTCGGTCTCCCAGGCAGGCATCAGCCCCTTCAGGCCTGGCGTGCGCAAACGCTGGTTCCAGGGGGGCGAGAACTTCTGGGTGTGACGGAACTCGTTCATCAGCTTGAGCAGGAAGTCCGCCGAGGCGTCGGGCGGCAGCGAAAAGCGCAACAGGCCACCGACATGCATCGGGGTGTCGCGCGACTCCACCATCAGCCAAGAAGCATCCAGCGGGTTCAGGTTCTTGCTCATAGCGCGCTCCCCGGGCAGTCGCATCTAGCATCGGTCAGCGCAGGAAGCGAAGTCCAGCGCTATCCGGGCAAAGCTACCTTTCCGGCGCGCAGCTTGAGCGTCGCTGCTGGCGGCTGGCCGATCTCGAACACATCCAGATCCCAGCCGTACCAGGTCCGCTCGCGACGGCGGCGCACATCGCGCCAGGGGATGCGCAGCGCCGCATGCGCGGTCCGGAAGGGCAGGGCCACGTCCAGGAACAGGTATTGCGCGTTGGCGCCCACGTGCAGCACGTACTTGTAGCGCACCGCACCCATGAATCCGAACTGGCCCGTGCGCATCGCCACCGGCAAGGGGCGCGGGTGGGCGTAGAGCCGGGCGAGGCGTCCCCAGCCGCCGAGCCTTGCCAGCCGCCAGTTGACGAACATCCAGATCGACGGAAACACCACCAGGAACAGTCCCACCGGCAGGAGCCACATCCACCACGGCTGCGTTTCGTTCATGTCTGGCCTCCGGGTCGCAGCGAAGCGCCGAACAGTCGCACGGCATTGTCACCCGTCTGCCGGGCGACGTGCTCCGGCGAAACCCCGCGCAGTTCTGCAACCGTGTGCAGCACCACCGGCAGCAGCGCCGGCTCGTTGCGCGCGCCGCGATGGAAAGCGTCGGGCTGGTCCGGTGCATCGGTCTCCAGCAGCAGGTGCTCGATGGGCATTTCCGCAACGATCCGGCGCAATCGGTTTGCGCGCTCGTAGGTGACCGGGCCGCCGATCCCAGGCTGAATCCCAGTTTCCACAACTGGCGCGCCTGCTCATCGCTGCCCGAAAAGCTGTGGACCACGCCGCGCGTTCCGCCGATCCGCCGCAGCGTCGCAATCACCTCGTCAACCGCGCGCCGCGCGTGCAGCACCAGCGGCAAGTCGAACTCGCGCGCCAGCCGTACCTGGGCGACGAAGTACTCGCGCTGCCGTGCCGGATCCAACCCCGGGACGAAGAAGTCCAGCCCGCATTCGCCTACCGCCACGGCACGACCGTCGCGCAGGTACCCGCGCACCTCATCAAGATTCTCGGGGCGATGCTCGGCCAGGTACATGGGGTGCAGGCCGTAGCCGGGGAAAACATCAGGCTCATCCCGAGCCAACTGCGCCAGTGCAGCAAACCCACTCGCAGCCACCGCCGGCACGATCTGCGCGACCACGCCCGCCGCTCGCGCCCGTGCCAGCACCGCGCCGCGGTCCGCGTCGAACTCGGGGGCGTCGAGGTGGCAGTGGGAGTCGATCAGCACGAGGGCATGAAGCGGGGCAGGGGGAAGGGGGCAAGGGGCCGGCCACTGGCTCTGGGAAGGCTCTCCCGCGACGACAGGTTGCCGGCACGAAGCAAAGGGCCGTTCCCCTGCCCCCTGACCCTTGCCCCGCTGTTCGGCCTCAAATCACCAGCCACGCTGCCAACCCCAGGAAGGCGCCCATGCTGACCACGTCGGTGGCGGTGGTCAGGAAGATGCTCGATGCGGTGGCGGGATCCGCGCCGAGGCGTTTCAGGAACAAGGGTACGCCGGCGCCGGCCATGCCGCTGATCATGCAACTGACGGTCATGGCGGCGAAGGTGATCAGGCTCAGCGTCAGCGGGGCATCGGACTTCTGCATCATTGCGAGCACGTACATCACGATGGCAGCCACCACGCCGGTCAGCGCGCCGTTGAGGAAGCCGAGCCAGGCTTCCTTGCCCATCAGACGCAACGCGCTGCCGGGCTTGACCTCGTTCAGCGTCATTCCGCGCAGGGTCACTGCCAGCGCCTGGCAGCCGGTGTTGCTGCACTGCCCGGACAGTACCGGGATGAACACCGCCAGCAGCACGATGCGGTCCACCGTGTCCTGGAACAGGCCGACCACGGCACCGGCGACGAAGGCGGTCAGCAGGTTCCGCTGCAGCCAGGGGTGGCGGAAACGCAGCGAGCGCGGCCAGGGCGTGCCCAGGCGTTCTTCCTTTTCGACGCCGACCATCGCACCGGCCTGCGCCGAGATCTCGAAGGCCTGCTGCTCGAACAGGACCGAGCCCTTGACCTGCCCGAGCAGCTGCCCGGACTCGCTGCACACTGGATAGACCGGGTAGTGCCGCGTGACCACCTCGCGCATCGCATCGGGCAGCGGCGTGCCCGGTTGCAGCGCGAATGGCGAGCGGACCATCACCGATTCCAGGGTGTCTTCGCGCGCCGAATACAACAGTTCGCGGAAGGCGACCACGCCGGTGAGGAAGCGCTGCTGGTTGATGCAGAAGACATAGACGATCTGCTTGGTGCGGATCACGTTGCGCAGGGTGTCGATCACCTCGCCGACCAGCGCGGTCTGCGGGAAGACCGCGGGCGCGCGCTCCATCAGGCGTCCGACGCTGCCTTCGGGATAGCGGTGTCCTTCCAGCCAGTCCGGGCCCGCCGCGGTCTCCGCGGCGATCGTCGCGCGGCGCTCGCGCGGAAACTCCTCCAGCACCTCGACCGCCTGTCCGGTACTCAGGGCGGCGAGTACCTGAGCAATTTCCGCATCGCTGTGCGGTGACAGCAGGTGCGCCGCGCTTTTCAGATCGGTCGCGCGCACCCGCTCGATCAGCGTGGGCATGAAATCGATCTGGACCGTGGGATCGGACATGAGCGCTCGTCGCAATGGTGCCGGGCAAGACTAGCAGCACGCAAGGAGCGGCAGCGCGGGATGGGACTGGTTGAACGCGGAGACGCGGAGGACGCAGAGAAAAGCAGAAGGAAACGGAGAGAAGCGAAGAGCGGAGGGAAGCGCGGAAGGTTCTCGGGTGTGGCCGTCGTTCGCCACGTGCGGCCGTCCATGACGATTCAACCTCTTTCGCTCTTCTCTGCGTACTCTGCGTCTCCGCGTTTGACCGGCCCGGGCCGGGCCGGGGGCGTGCACCAGAACGGGGAATGGCGTCGTTCAACCACTGTTCATGGTGCACCGCAACCGCGCAGACCTTGCGTGGGCACGCTGGGTGGAAACGCCGCGACGGGAAGCTTGTCAGGTGCAAGCAATTGATCTGTAGATGAATTTTCGTCGGGTTGGAGACCGAAAGGGCCCGCTGGAGTCATCGCTCCAGTCGCTGGCACCGCTCTTGCCACAGATCCATTGCTGCATTGCACCCAATCCCGTCCATACCAAGCAGGAGATTCGCAATGAAACGATGGCTAACCGGACTACCGCTAATGCTCGCTGCGGGTGCGGCCTGCGCCCAGGACGCGCCTACCTTGAGCGCGGGCGACACCGCGTGGATGCTGACTGCCACGGCGCTGGTGCTGTTCATGACCATTCCCGGGCTTGCGCTGTTCTACGGCGGCCTGGTGCGCGCCAAGAACGTGCTCTCGGTCCTGATGCAGTGTTTTGCGATCACTGCGCTCGTCACCGTGATCTGGGTGGTCTACGGCTACTCGATGACTTTCAGCACGACCGGCATGGAACAGGGCGTGGTCAACCTGAACTCGATCGTCGGTGCCTTCGACAAGGCCTTCTTCGCCGGCGTCGCCCGCGATGGACTCATCGTGGCCATCCCGGAGAGCGTGTTCGCCACTTTCCAGTTGACCTTCGCGATCATCACGGTCGCGCTGATCGTGGGTGCGATCGCCGAACGCATGCGCTTCTCGGCGCTGCTGATCTTCTCGGTGCTGTGGGTCACGCTGGTCTATTTCCCGATGGCGCACATGGTGTGGTCCGGCAACGGCGGCCTGCTGTGGGACTGGGGCGTGCTCGACTTCGCCGGTGGCACCGTGGTGCACATCAATGCCGGTATCGCAGCGCTGGTCGGCTGCCTCGTGCTCGGCAAGCGCAAGGGCTTCCCGAACACCGCGATGCCGCCGCACAACCTCACCTACACTGTGATCGGCGCTTCGATGCTGTGGGTCGGCTGGTTCGGCTTCAATGCCGGCTCGGCAGTCGCCGCCAATGCCAGCGCCGGCATGGCGATGCTGGTCACCCAGGTGGCCACGGCGGCCGGCGTGATCGGCTGGATGGCGGTCGAGTGGGCGGTGCACAAGAAGCCCTCGGTGCTGGGTGCGGCCTCGGGCGCAGTTGCGGGTCTGGTCGCGATCACCCCGGCCTCGGGCACCTGCGGCCCCGGCGGTGCGCTGGTGATCGGCCTGGCCGCCGGCGTGATCTGCTATTTCGCTGCCACCCGCCTGAAGCGCGCGCTCGGCTACGATGACTCGCTGGATGTGTTCGGGGTGCACGCGGTCGGCGGCATCATCGGTGCGGTGCTGACGGGCGTCTTTGCCGATGCCAGCCTGGGTGGCGCGGGCCTGGCCGAGGGTCAGACCATCGCCGGGCAGGTCTGGGTGCAGGTCAAGAGCGTGCTGTTCACGGTGCTCTACAGTGGCGTCCTGACCTTCATCATCCTCAAGCTGGTTGGACTTGTCGTGCCGCTGCGTGTCACGCTCGACGAGGAAACCGAAGGCCTCGACCTCGTGCTGCACGACGAGCGCGGCTACAACCTCTGATCGCCTGACACGGGAGTCCCAGCAATGAAAATGGTCGTAGCCATCATCAAGCCGTTCAAGCTCGACGACGTGCGCGAGGCGCTCACCGAGGTCGGCATGACCGGCATCACGGTCACCGAGGTCAAGGGTTTCGGGCGCCAGAAGGGCCACACGGAGCTGTACCGCGGCGCCGAGTACGTGGTCGATTTCCTGCCCAAGGTGAAGATCGAGATCGCGGTCACCGACGAGCGCGTCGACGCCGTGGTCGATGCGGTGCGCAAGGCGGCCAACACCGGCCGCATCGGCGACGGCAAGATCTTCGTCTACAACCTCGACCAGGTCGTGCGAATCCGTACCGGCGAACTGGACGGGGACGCGCTGTAGCGGCGAGTGATAGCGGGAGCGGCGCGCGTCCGCACGTTCCCGGGACTTGCCTGTGGGGAGTCCCGGGGAACGCCTGGCGGTGCGTCGGCACCCGGGGCTACACTGCCTCAGAACAACCCGATCCCGATCACCGCGTCGATCAGTTCCGCCTTGACCTCCGGCGCCAGCGGCTTGTGCCAGCGGGCGATGTGAACCGGGGTGTGCAGCGGCTCGAAGCCGCTGGCCATCGCCACCTCGCGCGCGCGGCGGTCGCCGCAGTGGCCGAAATAGGCATCGCACTCGCCGTCGAGACGCCTGAAGGCGTGCTTGAGCACCAGCGCCCATACGCCGCCAGCCTGCTGGACGAGGCCGCGTTCCTCCTCGCTCATGCGGCGCAGGGTGTTGCCGTCGCTGCAGAGGAGCCGCCGGAGAGGTAGCAGTTGCGCCAGCGCAGCATGTGCGAGAAGCCGGCCACGTGCAGCGCGCCACCGGTGTCCTTGTAGAAGGCGACGAAGTTGCGCGGGATCTCGGGTGCGTCGCCGGCGAACTTGCGCTTGAACAGATCGTTGACGAAGAAGCGCGCTTCGCCGAGTTCGGTGACGGTGAAGAAGGCGCGGCCGTCGGCGGTTTGCAGGGTCGAATCAGACATGCGGGGCCTCGCGGCTGAAATGGTGGTGGAGCAGGGCGGATAACTCGACCGGCGAGCGCCAGTCGGTGCCGCAGACTGGCCTCGGAATGCGCCAGCGGCTGCACGGCGCGCGGGTGTCGCCGGAAGTGATGAACGCGCCGCGCAGCCCGAGTTCCGCGGCATGCATGGGGAAGAAATCTTCGACCAGGTAGGCGTTGTCCTCGCCCCAGGGATAGGCGAACAACTGCGGCCGGCGCCCGCAGCGGCGCTCGATGTAGTCGCTCGCCTGGGCGATCTCGGCCATCGCGTCGGCCTGCGTGTCGATCACGCGGAAGCTGCCGCGCTGGTTGTCGCGCTGCACGCTGCGCTCGAGCGAAGGGTGGTTGTGGTCCCAGCTATGGTTCTCGATGGTCAGGTAGCCGCTGGCAATGGCTGCGGGCCACCAGTCGTCGTGCCAGACATCCAGCGACAGGAAGTCCTTGCGGTCGAGCTCCGCGCGCGCGGACGGGCTGGCGATGACGAAGCTCGCCGCCACACAGTGCTGGCCGCCGGCGGCATGGTGTTCGCGCAGGATGCGCAGGAAGGAATCCTGGTGGCCCCAGGCGGGGTGCTCGAAGTCGAGCGCGTCCAGTACCATGCCGTCGTCGAAGGTGATGGCGACGCGCGGCTCATCCGCCAGCGGCCGCGTGACCGCGTCCAGCGCGTGCACCAACCGCGCGCCGAAGGCCTCGACGGTGCGCAGATCCTCGCGCAGCGCGACATGATCGTTGGCCGCGTAGTCGTGGCCATTGACGTTGGTCGAGTGGTAGCAGAGGACGAGCGCGCGGTGTTGCATGGCGCCGACTATAGCGGCGTGCCTCAGCGCTGCACGAACAACTGCTCGGCGCGCCGGAACAGCACCCAGGAGGTGGCGATGTACTTGTCGCCGCCGCGCGGACGGTTGCCGCGGTGGGTATGGGTGAACGCTGCCGGGGCGATCACCATCGCGCCGGTCTTCGGTGCCACCTTGCGCTGCTGGAACAGGAACTCGGTCTCGCCTTCCTCGAATCCGTCGTTGAGGTAGGCGGTCCACAGCAGGACCCGGTGCAGCGCCTCGCACTGGGTGTCGCGCGGGTACTGCTCGCAGTGCCAATAGGGATAGCCGCCCTGGTCGGCGGTGTAGCCCTGCACGTTGATCGCCCCCGGACGGAAGGCGTAGCGCGCGATGTCGGACAGTTGCTGCTCGGGGATGCGCGGAAAGTCATCGGCGCGCAGCAGCCGTTCCTGGCCGTTGTCGGGATCGCGCCAGCCGAGCGCCAGCGGCGCGATCAGCACCTGCGGGTACTTGCGCAGGTAGGCGCACAGCGAGCGCATCATCGCGGTGTTCAGCATCTGCTCCACATCGCGCCAGTCGGCGTGCTGGCTGATGGTCAAATCGCGGCTGTCCTTGAGCGTGCGATCCACGCCGGAGCCCACCTGGCCGGGCTGGCGATGCGGACTGGCTTCGAAGCGCTGGATGATCGCTGCGCACGCATCGGGCGTCAGCGCATCGGGGTAGAACTCGATGAGGTCGTGCATATCCTGCCGCAGCCGTCTGCCAGGGGCCGAATCTACCCGCCCCGCTGCTTGCGCGGGAGGTGACTGACCAGGAAATCCATCTGGTCCGCCAGGATGTGGCGGTTGGACAGGATCAGATGCTCCACCCAACTCGGCCGGAAGGGCACCGCGAGCAGGGGCATGCCGGCCTGCTGCGGGGTGCGGCTGCCTTTGCGCACATTGCACGCGAGACAGGCCGACACCACGTTCTCCCACACATCGCGACCGCCGCGCGAGAGCGGCAGGACGTGATCGCGAGTGAGTTCGGCGCGCATGAACTGCTGGCCGCAGTACAGGCACAGATGGCGGTCGCGCGCGAACAGCGCCTGGTTGGTCAGCCCCGGGGCCGGATCGCAGCCCTGCGCCTTGGCGCGTGAGCGGCTGGCGACGATCGGATGCAGATGGATGACGCTCTGCTCGCCGCTGTCGCGATTCAGCCCGCCATGGACGGTCAGGCAGGGCTGGCCAAGGGTCCAGGACACCGCATCGCGTACATACAGACACACCGCGGACTGCCAACTGATCCAGTCGAGAATGCGACCGGAACTGTCCAGCGACAACACACGCGTAGTGTGGAGATCAGCGACCATGGATCCGCAGTGTAGCGGAATCGCGGCGCCACTGGCGCGGCAGCCGCGTGACGCTGCTGCGTCAAACGTGAAACGTGAAACGTGAAACGTGAAACGTGACGCTTCGCCAAGCCCGGGGACTCGTGCGATAGGTCAAACGTGAAACGTGAAACGTCAATCGAAGCGCGGGCAAATTGACGTCTTGCGTTTGACGTTTCACCCAGGCGCGAGGCCTGGGGCAAAGGCGTAAGAGTTAAACGTGACCTGATTCGTACCAATCCTCATCGCGGGAGCGCCCCAAGAGCAACAGCGTTTGGACAAGGTCCAAACCCACGCACAGCAAGCTCGCGGCATCTGTGGGTTCGGACCTTGTCCGAACGCCGCATCGCCGGTCCATCGGCGATGAGGATTGGTACGAATCAGGAAACGTGAAACGTGAAACGTCAATCGAAGCGCGGGCCCATTGACGTTTTACGTTTTACGTTTGACGTTTGACTGCGGCAACGCACCTGCTGGCCGCTGTGCGGCCAGCAGGTGGCGGGGCCGCTCAGAATCCGCGGTCGCCGCTGATGATGCCGCCGAGGCCGCCGAGGATCGATCCTTCGTCCTTGCTGCCGCCCTTCTGGTAGGCGGCGGCGTACATGCGCCCGGCGAGGCGCGAGAACGGCAGGCTCTGCAGCCAGACATGGCCGGGGCCGGTCAGGCGCGCGAAGAACAGGCCTTCGCCGCCGAACAGGATGCTCTTGACGCCGCCGACCTGCTCGACGTCGAAGTGCACGCTGCTGGTCAGCGCAACAACGCAGCCGGTGTCGACGTGGATGGTCTCGCCCGCCTTGAGCTCACGTTCGACAACGGTACCACCGGCGTGCACGAACACCAGGCCGTCGCCTTCCAGCTTCTGCATGATGAGTCCCTCGCCGCCGAACAGGCCGGTGAGGATCTTCTTCTGGAAGAAAATGCCGATCTGCACGCCCTTCGCCGCGGCGAGGAAGCTGTCCTTCTGGCACACGATCATTCCGCCGAAGTTGGACAGCGTCATCGGGATGATGGTGCCGGGGTAGGGCGCTGCGAAGGCCGCGCGGCCCTTGCCGCTGCCACCGTGGGTGAACACCGTGGTGAACAGGCTCTCGCCGGTGATCAAACGCTTGCCGGCGCCGACCAGCTTGTCGAAGAAGCCGCCGCCCGAGGACTGCTGACTGCCGTCGCCGAACACGGTCTCCATCTTGATCGCGACATCCTTGTACATCAGGGTGCCGGCCTCGGCCACGCAGCTTTCGCCCGGGTCGAGTTCGATTTCCACGAACTGCATGTCTTCGCCGTAGATCGTGTAGTCGATCTCATCGGCACGCATCGCGCCGCGCGGCGGCGGCGGCGCCGCCATCGCCGTGCCTTCGCTCTGGCGCAACTCGGCAACGTGGGCGATCGGCACCCATTCGGCGAAGCCGGCGCGCCAGCAATAGCCATTGGAATCCCGCTGCGCCTGGGCCACGGCGGCGGCATGCTCGAGCGGCCCGGACTGGGCGCCGTTGTAGCTGAAGTACCATTGGTGCATGGGAGGTCCTGGTGTTGGTTGCTGGTGTTGGTGTTGGACGAGGCGTCGGCGCGCGCTGGTTCCCTTGCCAGCAACCAGCACCGACAGCCGTTTCAGGCGCCGATCTGCTCGGCCACGCGCGCTCGGTCGTCCGGCGACAGTCCGAGCGCGGCGGCGAGTCGGTCGAGGTAGGCGCGTTCGGCATCGCTGTCGATGCTGATGGCGATCAGCGAGGCGGCGTAGGTTTCCAGGCGCAGCTCCGGACGGGTCGCGGCGACGATTTCATCCATGCTCGCGGGTGCGCGCAACTCGCCCATCAGGAACTGCTGCGTGGCGGCATCCAGGCCCGCTTCCATCGCGCGCTCGAGAATTCCGGCGCGTTCCTCGGCGTCGATCAGGCCGTCGGCATTGGCCGCCGCGATCATCGCGCGGATCAGGTGGGTGGCGTCGGCCTGCTGCGCCTGGGGCGCCGGATCAGGCGTCGACGCGACGGGCGTCGGCGCCACCGGCACGACAGCAGGCGTGGCCTGCGGCGGCCTCATCGGTGGGGGCGGCGGCGGAGGCGGCATCGTTGCCATCGGCTGCGGTGCGCCGGCCGGCGCCTGTGCCGGGGCGCCGGACTTGGACTTGTAGTGCTCCCAGGCGGCGATCGCGATGCCGATCGCGCCCACGCCCAGTTGGGCCTTGCTCACACCAGGGATGCCGAAGCTGGAAGAGCGGCGTCGCTCGCGCTTGCCGCCTCCGATGCCGCCCGACAGCATCTGGCCGAGCAGTTTCTCCACGTCGAACATTGCCAGTCTCCACGTTAGCTGATGGCTTGCGTCAGTTGCGGCCGGAAACTACTGCATCCGGCTGGCGCTGCAACAGTGCGCATCGCAAGGGGCTGCATGGCCTGCTCACGTCTTGTTGACGCGCCGACCCGATGCGATCATACGGGGCTGCCCCGGCGCCGGTACGGTTTGCGCAATGCTGACTGCTTCATCTTCGCGTGCTTGCCGTCTACACCAGATGCACGCGACGGTTCCGCCGGCGCCCGTGGGCCGCTGAGGAGCGCTGGATGGCGAGCATCGAATCGCGCGGTCCGCGGCAGATGCTGCAGGCTTTCCGCTACTCCATGCAGGGGCTGCAAGCTGCCTGGCGTTTCGAAAGCTCGTTCCGGCTTGAGTCGTACCTGTTCATGCTGCTCGCACCGTTGGGCCTGTGGCTGGGTGCGGACGCGATCGAAAAGGCGCTGATGCTGGGCGTGCTGGTGCTGGTCCTGGTGGTGGAACTGCTGAACGGCGCGATCGAAGCGATCGTCGACAAGACCACGCCGGAATTCAATGAACTCGCTGGCCGCTCCAAGGACATGGGATCGGCGGCGGTGTTTCTGTGCATGGTGAACGTGGTGGCGGTCTGGGGACTGATCCTGGTGCCGCGCTACGTGGGGAACTGAACCGAACAATGGAACACCTGCTGACCACGGAAGGCCTGATTGCACTGCTGACGCTGTCGACGCTGGAGATCGTGCTCGGCATCGACAATCTGGTGTTTCTGTCGATCGTCACCGCGCGCCTGCCGCCGGAGCAACGTCCCAGCGCCCGACGCTTCGGTATCGCGCTGGCCTGCGTCACCCGGATCATGCTGCTGCTGAGCCTGTCCTGGCTGGCCGGGATGACGCATTCGTTGTTCAGCGTCGGGGGCATGGGCTTCTCCGTGCGCGACCTGGTGCTGATCGTCGGTGGCCTGTTCCTGCTGGTCAAGGCGACCATGGAGATCCACGCGGAGGTCGAGGGCGACGGCGATGGTGACAGCAGCGCGCGCCCGGCCTCCAGTTACTGGGGCGCGATCGCCATGATCGCGGTGATCGACATCGTGTTCTCGCTCGATTCGGTGATCACCGCGGTTGGTATGGTCAACAACATCCCGATCATGGTCGCCGCGATCCTGGTGTCGGTCGCGATCATGCTGCTCGCCAGCAACCCGGTGGCCAACTTCATCGAGCGTCGCCCGACCCTGAAGATGCTCGCGCTGTCCTTCCTGATCCTGGTCGGCGTGGCCCTCATCGCCGACGGCTTCGAGTTCCACATCCCGCGCGCCTACCTGTACTTCGCGATGGCCTTCTCGGCTGGCGTCGAGGCGCTGAACATCCTGGTGCGCCGGCGCCAGGAGCGTGTGCCGGTGGACGGGGAGTAGTTGTTGAATCGGGTTGTGGGTTGTGAGTTCTGGGTTGTTGGCAGCGAAGCCTCGCCCGCCGTTGCTGCCCACAACTCACAACCCGGAACCCACAACCCGCCTCACCGGTTCAACGTCACCAGCGACACAAAGCCCGCCACCGCCAGGATGGCGAGCTGCCACAGGCCGAAGGCAATCACCCAGCCGTAGCGCGGATGGCCGCCCACGGCCGCGGTGCGTGAGGCGAACCACACGATCGAAGCGATGAAGATCGCCACGTCCACGGCGAGCAGCGCCATCGCCGCGCGTTCGGCGGTGGTGCCGCCGGTCTTGCCGAGCATCGCGGCGGTTGCGAACAGCGCCAGCAAGTAGCCGGCGGAGCTGACCAGCCAGATCATCCATGCGGCGCCGAGCAGCTTCATCGATCGCCGCCCGGTCGGAATCAGCGCGCGCCGCCGCTGGCGCGCTTCATCCACGGGGTCAGCACCAGCATGACCACGCCCGCGGCCACGCCGATCCACATCAGGCGGAAGAACACATCGGCGTAGACCACCAGCGCAGCAGCGGTGTCGAAACTGCCGTCCGGGCGCGGGTCAATCGAGGCCCAGGTGCCGAAGCGGCCCGCGACCATCTCGCCGAAGGCCGAGGCCAGGAACCACGCGCCCATCATCATGCCGACCACGCGCGGCACCGAGAGCGTGGTCACTGCCGAGAGGCCGATCGGCGACAGCACCATTTCGCCGAGGACCAGGATCGCGTAGGCCGCGATCATCCACCACAAGCTGACCAAGCCGTCGCTGCCCGGATTCTGCGCCGCGATGCCGAGCAGGCCGGTGCCCAGGCCGCAGAAGATCAGGCCCCAGCCGAACTTCGCCGACAGGCTGGGATTCAAGCCCAGCTTGTCCAGTCGCGGCCATAGCCAGGCAAAGATCGGGCTGAACAGGATCACGAAAATGGCACCGAAGGAGGTGGTCTGCCCGGCGGTCCATTCGACGCCAAAGGTGGTGCGGTCCATGCCGCGCTCGGCGAAGGCCACCCAGGTGCCGTAGCTCTGCTCGTAGATGCCCCAGAACAGCGCGCTGATCGAAATCAGCACCATCAGCACGATCATCTTGCCGCGCTCGATGCTGGTCAGGCCACTGAACAGGAAGCGCACGAACCAGATGGCCAGGCCGAGGCCCATGACCACTGCGACGACCTCGGTCAGGGTGACCTCGTGGCCGCCCGCCAGCGCGGTCAGCGGGCCGAAATCGATCTTGGTCTGCAGGATCTGCCAGACCACCACCACCGTGACCAGGCCCGAGAGGTAGATCACCCACTCGCGCGGCAGGCCGAAGACGATCTCCTTCAGGTTGGCCGGATGCGGCGGTTCGGCCTGACCCATCAGGTGCTTCTGGCCCCAGACGAACTGCACCAGGCCCGCCGCCATCATCACGCCCGCCAGTGCGAAGCCGTAGCCCCAGCCGTAGTTTTCGCCGATGTAGGCCACGATCAGCGAGGACAGCGCGGCGCCGACGTTGATGCCCATGTAGAAGATGGTGAAGCCCGAGTCGCGGCGCGGATCATTGTCGGCGTACAGGCGGCCGACGATGGTCGAGATGTTCGGCTTGAGGAAGCCCACGCCCACCGCGATCAGCGCCAGCGACAGGTACATCACCTGGATCGCCAGGCCATCGCGGACCGCGGCGCCGACGCTGCCGGTGGCCGGATCGCCGGTCCAGGCCATGCCGAGTTGGCCGAGCACCAGCAGCGCCCCACCGAACAGCACCGCCTTGCGCATGCCCAGCCAGCGGTCCGCGATCATCCCGCCGAGCAGCGGCAACGCGTAGGCCAGGCCCGCGTAGGTGCCGAGCAGCACATAGCCGTCGCTGTCGTTGAACAGGTGGTACTTCGTCAGGTAGAGGAACAGCAGCGCCTTCATGCCGTAGAAGGAAAAGCGCTCCCACATCTCGGTCATGAAGCAGACGTACAAGCCGACCGGATGGCCGAGGAATTCGCGATGGGCGACGGTGGCATTCGACACGGGCTCGGTACCTGGGCAGCGTGGAAGCGGCGAAGTATGCACCGCTCGCAGCGCCGGCGAGCGTTGGGCGCCAGGCGTTTGCTGGTCGTTTGTCGTTTGTCGCCGTTGGCTCGCGGCCTTTTGCTTCTTGCTGCGCGCTGGTCGCCGTTGTGGGAGCGGGCTCCGCCCGCGATCTTTGCTGGGGTGTAGACATCTGTAGAAGCAATCAGCGTCTCGGCCTGACGGCCGTGGGTCTCTTTCTGCTTGCCCGGAATGGAGTCACCAGGAATGAGGACTCCCAGCGACCGCGTCGGCCGCGCATCCCGCGCCCGGTGCCCTGCGGTGGCGTTGCGAAGCACGCTGTCCGGTCGGCTCTCGCTTGCGGACTGCATTCGATGGCGTCCAGCGCATCGGTTCAACCCGCGCAGACGCTCAATCGAAACCGTCGCCGAATAGCGGCGACTGTTCCCAGCGCGATTGGATCTCGCCGATCGGGCGCCCGGCCAAATGGTCCAGGCCGAGCGCGCGGCGCTCGCGCGCCAGCGCTTCGTGCAGGTCGCCACTGGCGTGCGCCTGCAAGCGTCCGAGTGCCTCGCTGAGCGACTCCTGCATCGCCTCGCTGACGAGCGCCTGGCCATCGCCGTCCAGCCAGTTGTCGATGGCCGGCATCCACGCGTCCTTGAGCGCCCAGAGCTGCGGCACGAACTGCGGATCGGCAATGCTGGCGGCGTACAGATCGGGCCCGAGTCGGGTGTACAGGCTGGCGTAGTACTGACCTGCGGCCGAGCCTGCCAGGCGCTCGTCGCGTACGCGGCGCAAGCGGTCCAGTTCCGTGCTGCCCTCCGGGCTGGCGCTTTCATTCGCTTCCCCCAACAAGATGGCCATCATCTGGAACAGTCTTTCGAGGAAGCAGAACTCCGGCGGCGGCTTGATGCCGACGACCGTCACCGTCATCCTGCTGTTGGACCCGATCATGCCGGCGCCCGCCGGCGCGACCTCAGTCAGGTCCAGGGTCCAGCGTGTGCCGGGCGCCGCATTGACGGGCGCGTCCGCCGCCAGCGTGCGCAGCCCGGCGCCCAGATCCTCGGACCAGGCGACCGGTGGGCCGGAAATGGTGCTCGCGACCAGATGGACGCTGGTCTGGACCGTGCTGAAGGGCTGGAACACGAGGTGGCCCGCCACGTTCGGCGCCGGGTACAGGCCGTAGGGAGACACGAACTCGACCACCGGAACCACGCTGCCGGCTGGCTGCGCCTGCCACAGGGTCGTCGTTTGCAGCGGATGTGCCAGGGCCAGCGTGGGGGTCGCTCCGAGCGACAGGCGGTCGGCCGACCAGGCGCTTTCGAGCGTCTGCAGCGCGCCTTCAAAGCCATCGCCGATGCGGCGGTACACCGGCGAGCCGCGCTGCGCGGGCGTCGGGGCGTTCTCGTTGGGGCGCGCAGCGACCAGGTCCTGGTCGCCGTCGCCGTCGGCGTCGATCAGGGCGAAGTCGCGGGTGATGCCGATGGTGCTGCTCGCCAGCGGCAGCCCGAAGAAGCCGCTGGGAGTCGCGCTGACCCAGGTGTCGCCGCTGGCGGTGGCGAGTGCCACCCGATAGGAGGCGCTCCCCGATCCGGGCTGCAGCAGGGCGGCATGCACCAGGCCGCTACCGCAGGGCTCGGTCGGGGCGAGCACATAGGGCGCGCCCGGGATCGCACCCAGATGGCGCCACAGACGGCAGCCCTCGCCATAGACCAGCAGGTCCGGATAGCCGTTGGCATCGACGTCCGCCACGCTCGCCCCCACCGCGCCGGGGTGCGCCAGCGTCTGCTGCAGCGCCAGCACAGGCGGCGTCTGGTGCAGACGATTGTCGAACAGCAGCGGGTCGCGGCCGGTCCCGCGCACCAGCAGCAGGGCCGGCGGTGTCGCAGGGTTTGCGTCGGTATCCACCGCGACCACGCGCATCGCCAGATCGTAGGCCAGCGTCAGCGGGAGTCGATTCAGCTGGCCGCGCGGACCACCCTGCGCGCCACCCTGGTTGATCCAGATGGCCAGCGCGTCGTCGCCCGAGTCCTGCACCACCGCGAGGTCCGGGTCCCCATCGCCATCCAGGTCCTGCACCAGCAGGTCCTGCGGCGCGACCACCGGGTACGCGCCGGCATCGCGAAAGCGCAATGGGCTGCCGGCCACCTGATGCTGGACCAGCAACTTTTCCTGGGTGTGCGTGTCGGGAAAGGCCACGAAGCTGATCCCGGCCAGGTCGACCAGGCCGTCGCCGTCGAAGTCCGCCGTCCCCACCCGCGCCACCGGGTATCCGCGCATCGCATCGACCGCGACCGGGCGCAGCAACTGGGTTTGCGCCCTGACCGGATTCGACGCCAGCGACGTACACGCCAGCACCAGCAAGACTGCCCCTGCTCGCATGGACCAGTTCCCTCATTCGACCCGGATCGGGCCAGGTTCAGGGTGCACCTCCGTGGTAACCGGCCGAGAGGGCAGGACGTGGGCTTGACAGACGAGTTCGGAGGTGTCTTTGCTGCCGACACGCTCAGGCCGGTTTTCAGCCGCCTCGATCGCCCCGGGCCGTTGCGCTGCGCACACATGCAGCTGGCTAATCTGGCCGGACCTTCCGCAACACACCGCCCGATGCTGCGAGCACTCGCCAGCCTGTTCGTCTACACGCGCTTCTACACGCGTTTCAGTCGCGTCGGTTTGCGCCAGCGCCAGCGGGCCTGGCCAGCGTACCCCGAGCAGCTGGACGGCCAGACCTGGCTGGTGACCGGCGCCAGCGGTGGCATCGGCGCGGCGATTGCGCGCCTCGCGCATGCACGCGGTGCGCGCGTGCTGGCGGCGGCGCGCAGCCGCGAGAAGCTGATGCAACTGCAGGGTGCGGGCGACACCGGGCGACTGCAACTGCTGCCGGCGGACTTCGCGAGCATCGGCGACACCCGTCGCCTGGTCCAGGAACTGCGTGCGCGCGGCGAGCGCATCGATGTGCTGGTCAACAACGTGGGTGTGCTGCAGGACCGCTTCGAGCGCACGCCCGAAGGCCTGGAAAGCTCATTCGCGACCAATCTGCTCAGCCACTTCGTCCTCACCGAGGGCCTGCGCGCGGCCGGGTTGTTTGCCCGGGATGCTGCGGTCATCAACATGAGTTCGGGCGGCATGTACGGTGCGCCGCTGCGGCTGTCCGAGATGAATGCGCCGAGCGCCGCCGAACACGACGGCATGGCCGCCTACGCGATGCACAAGCGCGCCCAGGTGGAGCTGACGCGTGCGTGGAACCAGCGCTGGGAGGGCCAGCCGCGGGTCTATGTCATGCACCCCGGCTGGGTCGACACCGCGGGCGTGCAGACCGCGCTGCCCTGGTTTCGCGCCACCCTGAAGCGCTCGCTGCGCAATGCGGAGGAGGGCGCCGACACCGCGCTCTGGCTGGGCAGCAGGCGGCCGCCGCTGGCGGAAGACGGTGGCATCTGGCTGGACCGCGTGCGCGATCCGGAGCATGCCTTCGCACTGACCCGCAAGACGGCGGCGACGGCCGCCCAGCTGCACGAATTCCTCGCGGCACAGGCCGCCTCGATCACCCGCTGAAGGACACCCCGATGACTTCCCGCCTGCTCGCCCTGGCCGTGTTGCTCGCACTCGCCGCCTGCGCCGGCCCCGCTGCGCGCCAGCGCGCCCCGCTGGAAGCTGCGCCATCGGTGGATTTGCCGCGCTTCATGGGCACCTGGCATGTGATCGCGCACGTGCCCTACTTCTTCGAGAAGGGCAAGGTCGCCACCCGCGACGAATACCGCCTGCGCCCGGATGGCCGGATCGACAACGACTTCGTCTTCAAGCAGCGCTTCGGCGAGGAAGACCGGCGCTGGCGCGGCATCTCCACCGTGGTGCCGGGCAGCGGCGGCGCGCGCTGGAAGGTCCAGTTCGTGTGGCCCTTCTCGACCGAACTCGTAGTGCTGCACGTCGATGCCGACTACCAGGGCGCCGCGCTCGCCACGCCGGACCGCAAACTCGCGTGGGTGTTCGGCCGCGAGCCGACGATGGACCCGGCGCGCTACGATGCGCTGGTCGCCAGGCTGGCGCAGCAGGGCGTCGACAGCACGCAGCTGCGGCTGGTGCCGCAGCTGCCGCCGCCCTGAGTGAGCCGGTTCAACGCGGAGACGCAGAGGACGCGGAGAGCAGCGAACAGGCGCATCGGCTTCCGGGGCATTGGCGCAGGCGCCGCGCCGGCCTATCGCAGCTGCCAGCAAGGCAGTCGGCGCCGATTGAACCGCTTCAGCCCTCGACACCCGCCAGCTCCGCGCTGCCGGCAAGCAGGCGGTCGCTGAGCCTGCGCGCGGGGATTCCGGCGCCCGCTGCCGTCAGGTAGCGGTTCTCGCACTCGTAGGTGGGGTAGGGTGGGGTCAGGCTGGCGCTGGCGCTTTCGTCGCGCGACACCACCCGGCGGACGCCGCCGGGCGTGGCGAAGGCCTCGAAGTTGCGGATGACCACCTCGTTGCAGGCGGTGTCGAAATCCTCCGGGAAGCCGGCGCCCTGGTCGGGGAATTCGCGGATGAACAGGATCGCCGACAGGATTCCGCAGGACACGTACCAGGCGGTCGCGTTGGTGAAGGCGAGCAGCGCGGGGTCGAGTTCCGCCTGGGTGCAGTCGAAGCCGGTCGACCAGGCGCGGCCATCGCGGCGGACGATCAGGGTGCCGACCAGATCGCTGCCGTGGCCGGGATCGGCCTCCTGCGAGACGCAGGTCGACACATAGGGCACGCCGAGCGGGATGCGGATGCGGCTGACCTCGCCGATCGGGCTGCACTCGTAGATGAACTGGACTTCCGGATGGCGCCCGTGGCGGCGCACCAGGTAATCGGCGATGGTGTAGGTCTCCTCGTGCGCGACCACCCGGCCGTGCACGATGTGATCGGCCAGGCGCAGGTCGCGAGCCATCGCCCGCGGGTAGCACTCGTTGCGCACCGCGGTCATGCCGGCGGTGGCGCTGCGGCCCTCGGCCTGCGGCGGATAATCCACGTGGGCCACCGATTCCAGGTGGAACTCGAGCACGTTCCAGGTGTTGTAGAACACCTCCGGCGCGGGCACGAAGCCAGGCCGGAACACCAGGGTGTCCTTCTCGTAGACGTAGACGCCGGCGAGGTCGGCGGCCAGCGCCGCCTCGCTGCAGCCCCAGGCGCGCGCCGCGTCGGCGAGCGCCTTCTTGAAGTAGTGGTTGACCATGCCGATGTTCGCGCCATTGCCGACCAGGCAGGTCGGCTGGCCGGGCAGCACCGGCTGGTCGCGGACCACCTCGACCACCGGCTCGACGAACTGGCGCAGGATCCCGTGCAGCCGGCGGTAGTGATCGGTCTTCTGCTGCGTCTGTTCCTTCCACAGATCGCAGACGGTGTTGCTGAAGTGCCGTCCATGCGCCAGGCACCAGCGCAGCAGCTCGGCGGTGTTCACCTCCACGCAGGTCTCGACCACGATGCTGCCCGGCGCCGTGAGGCGCTGCAGCACCTGCGTGTAGTTGTCGGCGTGCACCCGCAGCTGCTCGAAACGCCACTGGTTGGCGGCATTCGGGAAGTCCCGCGCGAGCCGCTGGCGGCCATCGGCGATCACCGCCTCGCTGAGGTCGACGATGGTGCCGCGCACGCCGCGGAAATGGCGCTGCAGGCCGGCGAGCACGCCCTTGCCGACGACCCCGAAGCCGATGATCAGGATCGAGAGCGGGCGCGCGTTGGACTGTTCCAGGGCGGTCTCGAAGGGATTCATGCCGGGTGTCCTGTCGGGAGTGGATGGGCCAGCGGCGCCGGCACTCACAGCTGCGCCAGGGTCTGCGCCCACCAGGGTGGCAGGGCGAAGGCCGCGCGGTGGACCTCGGGGTTGTAGAAGCGCGCCTCCAGCTCGCGCCGCGGCTCGCGCACGGAGGCGCCGTGGCGGGAGTAGACGAAGAAGGTGAACAGGCCGCCGGGATAGGTCGGCACGCGCGAGATGTAGGCCTCGATGGCGCCGAAGGTGGCGCGCACGCGGCGCAGATCGGTCAGCGCCGCGCAGTTCACGTCGCGCGACATGCTCGCGCCGTGCGCGCCATTGGCCACGATGTCGGAGTCCACACAGACGCCGTGCTCGCCGAGGCAGGCCTTCAGGTGAGCGTAGAAGGTGTCGGTGAACAGGCTCTGCGAGGGCTCGGTGGAATCGGTCGCGTCGATGATGACCACGTCGAACTGCTCGCCGCGCGCGGCGGCCTGCGCGATGTAGTCGGCGGCGTCCATCACCTTGAGGTCCAGGCGCGGATCGTCCGGCCGGCCGAGCGCGAACAGGTCCTCGCAGATCGCCAGCACGCGCGCATCGATCTCGACCATCACCAGCTGCTCGATGCCCGGGTGGCGCAGCACCTCGCGCGCCGCGCCCCAGTCGCCGCCGCCGATGATCAGCACCCGCCGCGGGGGCCTGGCCACGCCGGCCAGCGCCACGTGCACCACCATCTCGTGGTAGATCGCCTCGTCGGCGTCGGTGCCCTGCACGGTGCCGTCGAGCGAGAACACCCGGCCGAGTTGCGGATGGTCGTGGATCTCGATCAGCTGGAACGGGCTGCGTTCCTCGTGCACCGGATGCAGCGCCAGCGCCTGGGTGGTGCCGAGTTCCACCGTGGCCTCGTGCCACCAGTGGCGCGGATCGCCCTCGGGTGCGGTTTCCTCGACCAGGTCCAGCGGCCCGCGCCACCAGGTGGGCAGGGCGAAGGCCGCGCGATGCACCGCCGGGTCGTAGTGGCGCCCGTGGCAGGCTGCATGCGGCGCGCTGCAGGAGCCGCCATCGGCGCGGTGCAGGTGCAGGATCACGAAGCAGCCGGGCGACAGCGCAGTCGGCACCACCGCGCGCTCGGCGGGCCCGAGAGCCTGCGCCGCGGCGAACTTCGGCCCGGGGTACAGCCCCGAGCGCTCGCGTCCGAGCGCGGTGCGCGCCGCGACGCAGCACACGCCGTCGGCTGCCAGCAGGCCCGCCAGGTCCGCGTCGGGCGCCGGATCGTCGGCGAGCAGATCGGCCACGATCACCTGGAAGCGTCCTTCCGGCGCCGCGGTGACCACCCGCACGCGCGGATCGGCGAACACCGTGCCGCCCGGCAGGTGGCGCTGCGCCAGCGTCACCGCCTCCGGGTGCGCCACCCACACCACCACCTCGCGGACGAAGGCGTGGCGCAGGGCCTCGACCGCCAGCCCGCCGTCCTCGCCGCCGAGCACCAGCACGCGCGCGCCGGCCGGCCACGGGCCACCGCCGCACAGCGGCAGGTGCGCCGCGAGTTCCGCGTAGGCGCGGTCGCTCTCGACGCTGCGCAGCGCCCCGGCGACCGCGAGCATGCGCCCGTGGTGATCGTGGTCGAAGGCCTGCGCCGTGCCCAGCGACTCGCGCGGGCGGACCTCGAAAGCATTGCGGTGGCTGGGGCCGGGCCAGCGGTCGTGCCACCAGCCATTGAGTTCGGTGTGCATGCAATGCCTCCGTCTGCGCCGCGTGGGGTCGTCGGCAACGCTAGGGGGCGCTTCGTCCGGGCGGTATCGTCCAGGTTGCGTACAACTGTAATGGAGGTTGTATCTGGCGGATTTGCAAAGACTATTCCGCTGCTTGGCAACCACCGTGATAGCGCCGGGCAACCTCCGTGATACTGCCCACAAGCCGTTTGGCGCTCTGATGCCGGGGCCGTGGACAGCGCCTTCCGGTCGCGTCCGCCCACGCCTTCCATCCCAGGAGCACGCCATGCCGATTCCGCCCAGCATCCCCATCGATCCGCGCCGCCTCGGCCGCAGCGAGCGCCAGATGGTGTTCGCGCTGGCCAGCCGCGGGCCGCTCGGCTGGGGTGCGCTGCTGGATGCACAGGACGCCTGCATCCCCGAGTTCGTCGCCGCGCTGGAGCGCTTGCGCGCCTGCGGTCTGGTGAGCGTGGCCGGCGGCGAAGTGCGCCTGGTGCAGCCGGTCGCCGCGCCGGCGCCGGTGGCATGCGCCTGCCGCGCCTGCGACAGCCGCGGCTATGTGGCTGCTTCGGACCTGCCGGCGCTGGGCGAGCTGCAGGCGGCGCTCGAAGGTCGCCCCGAACCCAATTTCGCCTTCGACCAGGGCGCGATCCCGGCCGAGGAATCGCTGCTGCGGGTCGCGGCGATGCAGGACCGCGGCGACCTCTGGGGCCAGTCGGTGCTGTTCGTCGGCGACTTCGACCTGACCAGCGTGGCGCTGGCGCTGTCCCGCCAGGCGGCGCGCATCGTGGTGCTCGACATCGACCCGCGGGTGGTCGACTTCGTCAACCAGGTCGGCCAGCGCTACGGCCTGCCGCTGTCCGGGCGCGGCTTCGACGTGCGCCAGGCGCTGCCGGATGACCTGCGCCGCAGCTTCGATGTGTTCGTCTGCGATCCGGTCGAGACCCTGCCGGGGATCCGGCTGTACCTGTCGCGCGGGGCGGCCGCGCTGCGCGGCGAGGCCGCTGCGGTGTGGCTGGGGCTGACCACGGTGGAGGCCTCGCGCCGCAAGTGGTTCGACATCCAGCAGGTGCTGGCGCAGATGGGCTTCGCCCTCACCGACATCCGCCGCCGCTTCAGCGGCTACCCGGACCACGACGCGCCGCTGGAAGTGGCTGGCCTGCAATGGCCGGTGTTGAGCGAACTGGGTGCCGGCGGGGCGCATCACCGCTGGTACACCGCGTCCTTCCTGCGCGCAGAAGCCATCCGGATGCCCGAGCCGGCGGTGGAGGGGAGCGTCGAGATGGGCGAGGAGCTGTACCTGGACGACGAGGCCTGGGCCACGCCGCGCGCCGTGGTGCCTGCGCTGCCGTGATCGCCCGCCTCGCCGTCCGCGCCGACCGGGTGTTCGATCTCCGCCCCGGGGAGCGCGCGCGCGTGGCCGGTTTGTTCGCGGTCTCGCTCGCCTTCGGCTTTGGCCTGAGTGCGATGGAGATCGCGGTGCTGACCAGCCTGCTGGCCTCCGGCGCGCCGGACGGGATTCCCTGGGCCCAGGTGGTGGTGGGCGCCACCGTGCTGGTCGCCGGTGGGCTGCTCACGCTGCTGCGCGCGCGGCTGTCGCCGGCGGCTTTCGTCGGTGCGCCGGTGGTGCTGCTGGGCGGCGCCGCGCTGCTGGTGCTGCCGCAGCAAGTCGCGGATGCCCCGGCGCTGCCCGGCCTGCTGCTGCTGATCGCCAGCCACGGGGTGCTCTCGGCCGTGGCGATGGTGGCCTTCTGGACGCTCGCCGGGCGCGCGCTGGACGTGGCCCAGAGCGCGCGCCTGTATGGCCTGGTCAGCGCCGGCGAGCTGGTCGGCATCGCGCTGGCGGGCCTGCTGGCGGCGCCGATGCGCGCCGCCTTCGACCTGCCCGTGCTGCTCGCCGGCTCGCTCGCGCTGCTCACCCTCACCGGGCTGGCGCTGCTGCCCTTCGCGCGCACGGTGCAGGCGGGAAGCGATTGCGAGGAGGCGCCGCCGGCCGCCGCCGCGGCGCCCCTGGAACGCGCCCACGTGGCGCGCTGCGTCGCCTACTACAGCGCCTACAACCTGACCTACTACCTGATCGAGTTCACCCTGTTCGTGGCCATCCAGCGCGCGTGGAGCGGCCAGCCGGAGGCGATCGCCGCTGCGCTCGGCGCGCTGACCGCGCTGCGGGTGGGCGTGGGGGTGGCGTTCCGGTTGTTCTTCACCGGCCGCATGCTGGCGCGCTTCGGCCTCGGCATGGGCCTGGCCAGCACCCCCGTCGCGGTGCTCGGATTGTGCGGCCTGGGGCTGCTGGCGCTTCCGCTCGCGGGCTCGGTGCTGGTCGCGGCCTTCGCGCTGTCGGTGGGCGAGTCCGCCGCGCGCAATGGCCTGGGCAAGCCGGCCTTCATGGCCGCGCAGCGCCCGCTCTCCAGCGCCCCGCGCGAGCGCACGGTGACCCTGATGGAAACCGTGGTCGAGCCGCTCACCACCGGGCTCGCCGGCGCCTCCATCCTGCTGCTGCCGGTGGCCTGGCTGTCCGGTCCGGCCCTGTTGCTGGTGCCGATTCCCACCGCTCTGGCCTGGCTCGCGGCCGCCGCCGCGCTCGGCCGTTCCTATCGCCGTCTTCCCGCTGCCCACGCCTGAGGCCTGCATGTCGCGTCCGCCCCTGCACCCCGAGATCCACCGCTACGACCCGCGCTTCATCGGCCCCGCCCTGCGCCAGGGCGTCGCTGGCGCCGCCACCGAGGACGCCGAGCAGATCTATCGCTTCAGCCTGTTCACCCCGGAGTTCTGCCGCCTGCTGGTGGAAGAGGCCGAGCACCACGGCGGCTGGAAGACCGGCCAGGACGTCAATGAGAACCCCTTTGCGCCGGACCTGGACGATGTCTGCGAGCCGGACACGGTGCTCTCGCTGCCGGCCATCGGCGGCCTCGGCGCGGTCTACGAGGAAGTGATCGAGCGCCACCTCAAGCCGCTGGCCGAGCACCTGTGGCCGGTGTTCAAGGTGCAGAAATGGGATGCGCCCTACCTGCTGCGCTACGAACCGGGCGTGGTCCAGGGCATGGCGGCGCACTACGACCTGGAGACCTGCTCGATCGTCTGCTACCTCAACGACGCCTTCGAGGGCGGCGGCACCTATTTCCCGCGCTGGGACTACACCCCGGGGCGGGTGACGCCGGGTACTGCCGTGATCTACCCGGGCGGCCTGTCGCATGTGCATGAGGGGCGGCCGATCACCGCCGGGCGTCGCTACGTGCTCTGCTCCTGCTTCTACTGATGGGCCTGCTCGACTAGTTGCTCGGCGACGACCTCGCGCATGCCGCCGCCTGCGCCGCGCAGGTGGCGCGCGCGGCGCTGGGAGCGGTGGCGCTGGAATACCTCGGCGAGGGCCAGGACTTCCGCGTGTTCGCCGCCGGCGAGCGCGTGCTGCGCTTCCCCAGGCATCCCCACGCCGCCGCCTGGCTGCTGCGCGAGCACGCGCTGCTGGCGCTGCTGGCGCAGCGGCTGGAACCGGCGGTGCCGCGGCACCTGGCGCTGTTCCCGCCGGATGTCCTGCCGGTGCCGTGGGCGCTCGCGCCGCGGATCGAGGGCACGCCGGGGCACCGGATCGAGCACCAGGGCGAGGTGCCCGGACTGGCCGCGATGCTCGGCCGCGCGCTGGCCGCGCTGCACGCCACACCGGCCGGCGCCGTGGCCGAGGTGGTGGCCGCGGCCGACGGCCACGACAGCTGGGATCCCGTCGCCTACCGCCAGACCGTGCGCGACGACCTCGCGGCGCTGGGCGGCCGCGGAGACTACGCGGCACAACTGGCGGCGCTCGGCCTCGGCCGCGAGCGCGCCGCGCTGGCTGGCGCCTTCCTCGAGGCCCACCCGGCGCCGTCGCCCGCACCCGCAGCCGCCCTGCGCCTGGTCCATGGCGATCTCGACCCCGAGCACTTCGTCGTCGGCCCGCCGCCGTCGCCGCTGGTCGGCATTCTCGACTGGTCCGACGCACGCTTCGCCGACCCGGCGCGCGACCTGGCCGCGGTGCTGTCCTGGGGCGGTCAGGCTTTTCTCGACGCCGCGCTGGCCGCCTACGACTTGCCGCTCGACGCCGGCGCGCTGGAACGCGTGCCTTACCTGGCGCGCTGCTGCGCCATCGACGCCTGGTTCTCCACCCTGGATGATGATTCTGCGCTGCACCGCTGCGCGCTGCGCATGCTCGACCACGCCTTCGGGGTGGACACGGGCGCGCGCTGATCTGCGATCCGCGCCGGCCGGCGCAGTTCCGCTGGGCGCCAACGCGCAGCCGAGGACAGCGTCCGCGTGTACGATGCACCGGCGGCCGGGCTATTCGAATCCGTTCGCGAACACCCGCGGAAAGAAATGCTCGAGTACCCATTGCCGTCGGCGCTCCGCCAGCGCCGGGCCGATGTCAGCGAGCAGATCGTGGCCCTCGCCGGGGTAGACCGCGGGCCGGTAGCGCGACGGCAGCACGCTGACCAGGGTCTCGAAGTCGTTGGCCTGGCCCTGGCGCAGCCCGTCTGCGTAACAGTCGTCGGGCACCGAGTCGGTGCTGCCGATCTCGAGGTTCAGCTCGGTCGGCGCAAGCGGGTAGTACAGGTCGCCGAGGTCGCGCAGGGGGTCGAAACTGGCTTGGCTGGCGCGCACCGCGGGTACCAGGTCGCGCAAGCGACAACCCGGTGAGACCGCCTGCACGAAGCGCGGCACCGCGCGCGCCAGCGCCTGGGTGGCCGGATCGCGCGTACGCGCCGGGAAGTGGGCAAAGGCAAGCTGTCGCTCGGCGTGGCCGCTGGCGGACTCGAAGCGGCGCCGCACGCCCGTGTCGAGGTATTCGGTCAGGTGACGCGGGAGCTCCTGTGCGGCATAGGCGAACACCGCGCTGCCGCCATTGGACGCGCCGACCAGGCAGGTGCGGGTGCAGTCGATCTCCGGCCGCGCGCACAGCCATTCCTGCGCCGCAAGCAGGTCGAGCACCCGGATCACGATGCGCCGACGGTCGTACAGCGCGTCGCGGATCGGCGGGCCGTCGCCTGGATTGAAAAAGGGCGCCGGCACGTACTGGAAATAGGCGTCCTCATTGTCCTCGCAGAAGCGCGGGTCGCGCGAGGAAAAGCTGTCCGGCATCAGCGCGGCCACGCCGAGGCTGGTCAGGTGGTCGGCAACGCCACTGAAGGTCGCTTCGACCTGCGGGCCGCAGGCCGCCCCTGGGGTGTTCTCGCGCAGCAGCCCGCCGGAGCCGTGCACCACCAGGCAGGCCGGCACCGGCTGCGCGGCGCTCGCCCCGGCGGGCAGGCGGTAGACCGCGCTGATCGGGTTGCCGAGCGCATGGTGCTGGGCATCGATCAGCACCGTCTGTGCCCGGCAGGCTGCGCCCAGCAACAGCCCCCACAACAGGAACATCGCGCGCATATGCCCTGGGCCCTCGGTGCGGTTCATACCCACGCCTACGCAATCCGGTGCCCGGGTCCATCATGCACGCGACGCGACTCTCGGAAACCGACCAGAGGATGGCCCTGGCCGGGGGCTCGGCGCTGATCGCATTCAGCAGGTCGTCGACGGTGCAGCAGTCGAAAGACCGGATGGCGTGTTCCGAACAGGCCGCTTTGCGTCAGGGCCGGCAGCCGGCATGCTCATCATCCCGATTCGATGATTGCGTGCCGCCCATGGCATTGGCCAGATTCCCCCGGCAGATCGGTGGCTTCGAGATCCTCGGCTCGCTCGGTCAGGGTGGCATGGGCATCGTCTACGGTGCGCGCGACCACACCCTGCAGCGGGACCTCGCGATCAAGCTGCAGGCGGGCGACTGGCACAGCAAGCCGGAGCACCTGGAGCGCTTCCTGCGCGAGGCGCGGATCCTGGCGCGGATCAACCACCCGAACGTGGTGCAGATCTACTCGGTGGGCGAGCACGAGGGCGCACCCTATTTCGTGATGGAACTGCTCGAAGGATCGGTCGCCGAATCGGCGCGGCTGCGCATGCCGGGGGTCGCGCAGGCGAAGCGCTGGATGCTGGAGGCGGCGCGCGGGCTCGCGGCGATCCACGAGATGGGCGTGGTCCATCGCGACATCAAGCCCGGCAACCTGCTGCTGACCCGCGCGACCAGCGTGGAGGAAGAGCATGTGAAAGTCGCGGACCTCGGGATCGCAAGCGCCGGCACCCAGTTCGGCGCCTCTTTGACCCGCGCTGGCGCCGTGCTCGGCACCCATGGCTACCTGGCGCCCGAATCGTTCCGAACCAAGCACACGCTGGATGGGCGTGCCGACCAGTATTCGCTGGGCGTGGTCTTCTACGAGTTGCTCGCGCGGCGCCCGCCGTACCCGGACATGGGCGATGCCGCGCTGCGCGCCGCCGCGCTGTCGCCGCGCGTTCCGCCGGATGTGCGCGAGTACCGGCCCGAGGTGGACGATGCGACCGCCGCGATCCTGAGGCGCATGCTGCACGACGATCCGGACCAGCGTTTCCCGGACACGCCCACGCTGGTGCAGGCGCTGCAGCAAGTCCAGGACTCGCCATCCGCGCAGCGGCCCGCGGCGGTCAGTGCGGAAGTGCCGGTCGCGGTGGCCCGCTCCAGCACCGCGCCGGTGCCGCCGCCCACGCCGCCGCCGATCGCGCGGCCGCTGCAGCCGGCGGCGCCACCACCGCCGCCGGTGCACCCGGCGACGCCCCGGGCGGATGCCCAGACCCGCCAGCGCGCCACGCCGCCGAGCGGCACCTGGCGCAAGCTCGGCATCCTGTTCGGACTCGCGCTGTTGGTCGGGTTCGGTGTCAGCTTGCTGTCAGACAGGCAGTCGGGTCCCAATGCGAGGCCGGACGCAACGCCACCCGCGGTGGCGCCCGACACCAGCCTGCCCGCCCTGGGATCCACAGCCGGGACGCAGATGCCAGATCCGCTGCAGCGCGAAGCCTGGGCCAAGTACCTGCTCGGGCGCTACCGGTTGCGCAGCGCGGATGGCGATGCGCTGGTGCTGGACCTGCTGGACCAGGACGATGGCGTGATCTCGGCGGAGCTTGCCGGATGGGAAGACGCACCTGTCGAGCTCTCGGGCCAGGTTGAGAGCAACGCCAGCGAGACCGCCGACGGCGAGGATTGGGACGCCTACCACCTCAGGCTGGCCGGCCCGGCGGACCTGGCCATCCGCCTGCGCGTCGCCTTCTCGGACACTGCGACTGCCGGCGAGGGCACCCTGACGGAGAGCGGTGAGGATACCCGGCTGAGCGTCGAGGGCAGCGAGGAACTGTAGGGTGCGCCGGCTTTGGGGGAGCGGGCTCTGCCCGCGATCACTTGCTGAAAAATGCAGCTGAAGCTGCTCTCACCGAACATGCGCCAAGTTGTTGAATTGCATACATTTCCGGCCCGTGCGAAACGACGACCCTGTGATTGAGTACGCAAAGGACGCAAAGGGACGCAAAGGACGCAAAGACAGCAAGTGCCGGGGATACCCCAGCGCTGTATCGCGTTTGATTTCCTTTGCGTCCTTTGCGTCCTTTGCGTCCAAAAACACAGTCCGCGATCTTGCGAGAGTCACGGTTCGATGCGCGAACAAGCGCACCGCCAGGGGCGACCGGAACTCTCACCGAACATGTCGCAAGGCATTGACTTAGCGATGATGAAATCGGAGGGCGAGGGCACGAGGGCACGAGGGCACGCAAAGGCGCTCCTTCGCACCGACAACCGAATGCTCTGTGCGTGCCCTCGTGCCCTCGTGGCCTCGTGCCCTCCAGTTCGATGCGCGAACAAGCGCACCGGCGGGGGCAGTCGGAGCGCCCACAAGGGAAAGACCCGGGTCAGCGCCCCAGAGCCCGCGTTCCCGCCCGCGACCGCGCCCAGGGGTGATCCCTGCCGTGTACGGCGGCGATTGCCGCGTCGGCCTCGGCGCCCCATTTCGCAGCGGCGGCCGGATCCCGCGATGCCAGGTCCTGCGCCAGCCACGCCGCGACCTGGCCAAAGGGGCGGCGCGGTCCGCTACGCATGGTGTCGGCGAGTGCCACGAGCTCTTCGAGGTCCTGTGCCTGCCGGCGCTGGCGGTGGCTGGCGACTAGAGCCGCGGCCTTGAGCTGGCGCACGATCGGGTCCTCGTCGCCGCGGTTCTTCCGGGCCTGGTCCAAGGTGCGGCGGGCGACCTCCTCGGCGTCGGCGACTCGATCGCCGGCGAGCAGGATGGCGCTCCAGTGCACCCCGAAGGTGGTGATGTCGGCGCGCGGATCGCTGACGAGCCGTGGCCAGACCTGGGCGGCGAGTTCACTCGCTTCCTCGCGCCGCGCCGCGATCCACGCCACGTTCGTGCGCGCGGACAGCATCCAGTTTTCGAGGTCGGGCCGCTCCCTGGTGAGGTCGCTGCCGAGCATCTCGCCGCCGCGCTGCAGCCAGGCCGCGGCTTCGTCGAACTGGCCCTGCATCGCCTGGGTCTGCGCCAGCATCAGCCACACGTACAGCCGCCGCGGAGACGCGGCCTGGTCGCTTTCCGCCGCGGCCATGATGGCGTCCGCCTGGCGGAAGGCCGAGAGCGCCTCGTCGAAGCGTTCGGCGCGGAAGTTCGACACCCCCAGGTTGTACCAGGCCGGGGCGAGTTCCGGATGCTGCGCGCCGAGCGACTGGCTGCGTTCGACCAGATCCTCGCGCCGCAAATCGAGCGCCTGGGGCTCGCGTCCGGTGGCGGAATAGATGATTCCCAAGGTCGACAGCGCCGCGCGCCGGGTATCTCCGGCATCCGCGTGGTCGGCTTCCTGCCCGATCAGGTCGAGCGTACGCATCACATCGGCCTCGGCCCCGGTGTGGTCGCCGGCTTCCGCCCGCAGCGAGGCGCGTATCTGCAGGCCAGCGCCAAGCAGCACCGGATGCGCCCCGCCGTTGTCTTCCAGTTGGGCCAAGGTGGCATCAACCATGGCGCGTGCCGGTCCCGGCTCGCCATGCGCGCGCAGCGCGCGCGCCACCGCCAGCCGGAGTTCGGCTTGCACCAGCGGTTCGTCGGCCAGGCGCTGCTCCAGTTTTTCGCTGGCGGACAGCAGCATCTCGCGCACGGTGCGCCGCACATCGCCACCGACCTGGTTGGGATTGCCGGCCTCGACGAGTTCCAGCAGGAAGTCGCGCGCCACCTCGGCGCGGCGCGACTCGGCCGCCGCGCGCACCACTTCCGCCTGCAGGCGCGCAGCCAGTTGCTGCGCCACCTGTGCCTGCCACAACGCGACGCCCAGGCCGGTCAGCAGCGCGACCACCGCCAGCGCCGCGGCGGCCACGGCGGCGCGGTGGCGCCCCACGAAGCGGCGCATGCGATAGCCCAGGCTGTCGGGGCGGGCCGAGACGGGCAGCCCGTCCTGCAGCCGGCGCAGATCGTCCGCCAAGGCGGCGGCACTCGGATAGCGCCGCGCCGGGTCGCGGCGCAGGGCGGTCAGCACGATCGCGTCGAGGTCGCGCCCGAGGGTGCGCAACTGCGCTGCCAGCGCGTCGCTGCGCTGGGCGCAACGCCGCACCGGTCCGGTGTTGACCTCCACCGTGGCCAGCGCGGCCATGCCCGGGCCGGTCTTGCGCTCGGCCGGCAACTCCCCGGCAATGATCTCGTACAGGATCAGGCCGAGTGCGTAGACATCGGTGGCGGTGGTGATCGGCGAACCGTCGAACTGCTCGGGTGCGGCATAGGCGGGCGTCAGCGCGCGCAATTGCGTGGCCGAGCCCTCGGCTTCCTCGTCGAGCAGCTTGGCGATGCCGAAATCCAGCAGTTTCGCGCGCCCGGCCTGGTCGATCAGGATGTTCGAAGGTTTCAGGTCGCGGTGCACCACCAGGTTGCGGTTGGCGAATTCCACCGCGCCGCAGATCTCGACGAACAGCCGCAGGATGGCGTCGATGCCCGGCCGGGCGCGCTCGGCCCAGCGGTTGATCGGTTCGCCGTCAATGAACTCCATCGCGAAATACGGCCGGCCGTCATCGGTCACGCCGCCGTCCAGCAGGCGCGCGATCGACGGGTGCTCCAGCCGCGCCACGATGCGTCGCTCCTGCTCGAAGCGGGCGCGCAGTTGATCGGAGTCCACGCCGGCGCGGATGACCTTCAGCGCAGCCACCTGCTCGAAGCCACCCTCGACCCGATGGGCGCGCCAGACCTCGCCCATGCCGCCTTCGCCGACGCGCTCTTCCAGGCGCCAGGGCCCGGCGCGCTTCGGCGCCGCGGCTGAGGCAACGAAGCTGGAGCGCATGGCGCCGACGGCCTGGTTCAGGTGCGTGGCGTCGATGCCGGTGGTGCGCTCGTGGTGCGCGAGCATGCGCTTGAGATCCGGCAACAGCTCGGGTTCGCGCTGCGCCAGTTCGTCGAGGAAGGCATCGCGCGCGGCGCCGTCCAGGTCCAGCGCCTGGTCCAGCAGCGGCCGCAGGCGCTTCCAGCGTTCCGGGGCCAGCGGCGTGCTCATCGGCCCAACTGCACTGCGCGCCGTCCGCCAACCGGCAGGACTGCCTGCGCTCGATCCACCACTACCAGGTCTGCGGGCGTGCGCGAGTATCGGCTGGACGTGGCTGACTGCATTGGATGTGCTGAGCTTGCGGTGGAGGTCGATCCGGTGGGTACGCCTGGCCTGGCAACGGCGTCATTCCCCGATGTCGGGGCGGGCCAGACTCTCAGCCGCGGCAACTGGCTGCCGGGAATGCAGTGGCTTCAATACTCGCGGTGGCCGCAGGATACCAGCCGATGCAGGCTTCCAGCCCGCTATACCGTTCCCGGGGCGATTCCCGTTGATGCGCAAGGACGCGCTCAGCCTTGCGCCGGAATGGCGGCGACGGCGGGATCGAGCGGGCCCAGGCACTCGCGCAGGCGTGCGGCGCTCAGTTCCCGGGCGGGGAAGGGCTCCGAGAACAGATAGCCCTGGATCTTGCGCACGCCCAGCGCGCGCAGGATCTGCAACTGCCCAGGGTGCTCCACGCCCTCGGCAACGATCTCCTGGCCGAGCCGGTCGCCTAGGCTCACCACCGACTGCACGATCGCCTCGTCGCGAGCGTCATGGCCGATCCCGCGGACGAAGGAACTCTCGATCTTGATCTGCGTGATCGGAAAACGCTTCAGCCACATCAGCGACGAGAAGCCGGTGCCGAAATCGTCCAGGCAGATGCGGGCCCCGGCTGCGCGCCAGTGCTCCAGGGTGCGCTGGGCGCGGTCCAGGTCCTGTACCAGCGAGGTCTCGGTAACCTCGACGATGACCTGTTCCACCGGCACCCGGTGCCTTTCCAGGCATTCCAGCAGGAACGGGTCCAGGTCCTCCGCCAGCAGCTCCGGCGCCGCCAGGTTGAGCGCCAGCCGCACGTGCTCGCCCAGTTCGCCGCGCACCTGTGCGTACATGCCGATCGTGCTGGCCATCGCCTGGCGTCCGATCGGCACGATCAGGCCGCTGTCGATGGCCTCGTCGAGGAAGGCTGCCGGCGCCAGGACCCCAAGCACCGGGTCGCGCCAGCGCAGCAGCGCCTCCACCGCGACCACCCGGCGTTCGACCAGGTCGACCACCGGCTGCACCCAGGTCTCGAAGGCCCGTTGGTCGATCGCCTGGCGCAAGGCTTGTTCGATTTCCAGGCGCCGGTGCGCATGCTTGCGCATTTCCGGATCGAATACCGAGACCGCGCCCGCGCCCGCGGCGCGCATTGCCGAACTGGCTTCGGCGATCAGGTCGTCGGCATCGACGGTTTCGCCGGACTGGCAGCTCGCGATTCCGACCGTGACATCGACCCGGAACGGCTCATCGCCCAGCCGCAGCGGTTCGGCCAGTGCGGCGCAAAGCCGGGAAGCCCAGCCCTGCGCGGCCCGCATGTGCGCTTCGCCGGGCAGGAACAGGGCAAACTCGTCGCGGCTGGTTCGCGCCAGGACGCGCTCCTCGCTGGCCAGCACGGACCAGCGCTCGGCCACCGCGCGAACCACCGCATCGGCCAGGTCGCGGCCACGCGAGGCCAGCACCAATGGCATGCGCGGCAAGTGCGCGAGGATTAGCGCGCAGGCTTGGGTCGCGGCCAGCGTCGCCGCAATGCGGTCGCGCAGGAACACCGCGTTGGGCAGCCCGGTGTCCTGGTCGTAGAGCGTTCGCGCGAGCAGCGCCTCGCGCGCCTTGCGGTGTTCGTCGTGTTCGAACGCGAACGTGATCTGGGCGGCGATCGCGTTGGCAAACTCCTGGTCCTCGCGGGTCCAGGTGCGCGGGCCGCCCTGGTGCTCGATGCAGATCAGGCCGATGTGCTCGCCGAAACGTCGCAAGGGCACATCGAGCATGGCACCGATGCCCAGTGGACGCAGGTAGTCCGGGCCAAACTCCGAGGTGCGCGGGTCGTTGGCGGCTTCGTTCGCGGCGATCACGAACTCCTGCAGCACCGCCGCGAAGTACCGCGGGTGGCTGGCGCCATCGAGGCGCGCCGGTCCGGCCGCGCACTGCGGATCGCGCTGCAGCAGCGAACGGCGAACGATCGCGCTACGCGTTTCATCGAACAGCCAGAGGCTGACGCGCTCCACTCCGAGCATGTCGCGGACGCAGCACATCAGCCGGTCGAGCATCTCGTCGAGGCCAGCGAAATCGCCGCGCAACAGATCGACGAGCGCCGCATGGTAGCGGTCGGAGCGTTCGCTGGCTTCCCGTGCCTGACGCGCAGCGCGTCGACGCGCATGCATGGCCAGGACCAGTGCGAGCGCCAGCAACCCCGCCATTGCTTCGAGAAACGTGGTCATCCATGCCCCCGTGCGACCGCCGGCGGTGCCGGCCACAGCTGGAACTCCCCCGGTTACGAATGTTCCACGATTTCGGTCGGCCGCGCATCCGCAAGTCAGTGTCGCTGGCGCGGTTCTGCGACGGCCGCTTGTCCCTAGACTCGGTCACCACACTCTGGTTGATCTGCCGCGGGGACACCATCCATGTCCGCAGTCTTTCGTGCCTTGCTCGCCTGCACCCTGCTGTCGCTGGGCGCATGCGCCGGGCCGGCCGCGCGCCCGGATCTCAAGCGCCTGTACGCCGTATCCACGGCCACGCCGACGCAGCCGCCGGTGGTGCTGGTGCATGGCGTGCTCGGGGCGCGCCTGCGCGACCGCAGCAGCGGGCGCGAGGTGTGGCCCGGCTCGCTCGCGAAGCTCGCGTTCTCCGACTTTCGTGATCTGGCGTTGCCGCCAGACGGCCGCGCCGATACCCTCGAACCGTCCGGATTGTTCGACGCCGCCGCCGGGCGCGATTTCTACGGCGCGGTGGTGCGCACCCTGGTGGAAGCCGGCGGCTATGCGCCCGGGCGCATCGGCGAGGACCCCGGCGCGCAGCGCAAGCGCGTCTACGTGTTCCTGTACGACTGGCGGCAGGACAATGCCGCGAGCGCGGCCGCGCTGGACGCCTACATCGACACGATCCGCCGCGACCACCACGATCCTGCGCTCAAGGTCGATCTCGTCGCGCACAGCAACGGCGGGCTGGTGTCGCGCTATTTCCTGCGCTACGGCGCGCGCGACGTACTCGGTGGCAATGACTTCGTGGTCGACCACGCCGGCGCATCCAAGGTGCGCCGCCTGGTCCTGCTCGGTACGCCGAACTTCGGATCGGTGCGCGCGCTGATGGGATTGATCGACGGCGTACCGGTCGGCTTCGGACGGGTGCCGCCGGAGGTGCTTGCGAGCTTTCCCAGTTCCTACCAGTTGTTCCCGCACGCGTTGAACGACTGGCTGCTGTCGGCGCGCGGCGAGCCGATCGAGCGCGACCTGTACGACATCGGCCTGTGGCGGCGCTTCCAGTGGGGCATCTTCGATCCCGCGGTGCGCGCGCGCATCGCCCGCGAGCACGCCGACGCGCCGGCTTACCTCGCCGCGCTGGAGCAGCGCATGGCCGCTGCGCTCGAGCGCGCCCGGCGATTCACCTGGTCGCTGTCGGTAGACGAGGGCGATCCGCCGGTGAAACCGGTGCTGCTCGGCGGCGACTGCACGCTGACGCCGGCCAGGCTGGTGGTCGAGGAACACGCAGGCGATTCGGTGCTGCGGCTGATGCCCGGCGACATCCGCGCGCCGGTGCCCGGCATCGATTACGACCGCCTGATGCTGGAGCCCGGCGACGGCGCGGTCACCAAGGCCAGCCTGCTGGCGCGCGACAGCCTGGATCCCGCCAGGCCACGCCACCGCTGGAGCCACTTCGCGATCGACTACGCGATCTTCCTGTGCGAGGCGCACGACCGCCTGACCGGCAATCCATCCTTCCAGGACAACCTGTTGCAGGCGCTGCTCAGCGTGGACCGGTAGCGGGGAGCAGGGGCACGGGGCACGGGGCACGGGGAAAAGCTCGCACCCGACCATGCGGTGCAAGCAAGGGACCGGATCCGGGTCTGGAGCGTGGAATCGAACCTGGCCCGAGGTCTTCCCGCGCCCCGTGCCCCGTTACCGCGCTTGCATCAGTGCCCACTTGACGATGTCGTCGGCCAGGATCAGGCCGCAGGGTGCGCCGTCCGCATCGACCAGCGGCAGCGCCTTCAGGCCGTGCTCGGCCATCAACTCGGCGGCCTGGTCGGCAGGGCTGTCTGCCGCCAGGTGCAGGCAGCGCCGGTTGAGGGCCTCGCTGAGCGGGCTGTGGCGGTCGCAGCCGCGCGCGAGCGCGGCCAGCAGGTCCGAGCGCGAGGCCAGCCCGCTCAGTTTTCCGCCGGAGGTGCCGAGCACGCAGGGCTGGCGGCTGTCGATCAGCCGCAGGTAAGCCTCGCCGAGCGGGCTGGCCTCAGCCTGCACCACCATCTGCGTGCTCGCCAGTTGTCCGGCGCGGCGGCTCGCAAGCGCCGCCATCGCGGTGCCGTGGTGGCGCCAGATGCTGCGTCGCGGGCGGCTCACCGCGCGCTGGATCAGCGCCTGCAGTGGTTGCAGCACGCGCGACATCTGCGCCAGCGCGGCGTCGTCCACCGTCAGCACCTCGGCGGCCCCGCGCGCGCGCAGGACCGCCTCGTCGCCCTCGGTGTCCGCGAGCGTGCCCTCGCCCAGCAGGCTGCCGGGGCCGAATTCGGTCTCGATCATCCAGTCCGCGCCGCGCCGGGAGGCCAGTTCAACGCAGCCTTCCTCCACCGCAAAGCTGGCCTTCGGGCGCTGGCCGCGGCGCAGCAGCACCTCGCCGGGCGCGAGGTGGCGGCGGCTGACGCGATCGGACAGCGCCGGCTTGAAGTGGCTGATGTCGCGCGGTGCGAGGATCTCCCAGGCCCAGTCGAAGCCGACCTTCAGCTTCTGGAGCAGCGAGGGCAGGGCGACCAGGAAGCCACTGCGCCAGAGCCACCAGGCTGCGAATCCGGAGAAGCGCCAGCCGAAGAACTCGGCGACGCCGCTATGCCCGCCGATGCCGGCGGCATAGCCCACCGCCTTGAAATCGAAGGCTTGCGGCGGCGCGCCATCGAGCACCCGCAACAGGTTGCGCGCGAGCTGCGGACCCTGGCGCCAGGCGAACTGCGCGGTGCCGGGGCAGAGTTTCCCGTCGCGGGCATTGGGTACCGCCGCGCAGTCGCCGATCGCCCACAGGCGCGGGCTGGCCGGGAGCTGCATGCTCGCCAGGGTCTTCAATCGGCCGCGTTCCTTGTCCACCCCCAGCCGCTCCACCAGCGTCTGCGGCGCGGTGCCGACGGTGCACACCACCGTCGCCCCGTCGATGCATTCGCCGTCGGCCAGGCGCACACCGGCGGCGCTGACTTCCGCGACTGCCTTGCCCGTGCGCACCACCACGCCGGCGCGCTGCATGCGCTCGCGCGCGAAGGCCCGCAGCGGCGGCGAAACCTCGGGGAGGATCTCGTCGCGCCCGTGCACCAGGGTCACGCGCACATCCGCCAGCTTGAGCCGCGGGTAGTAGCGCAGTGTGCCGCGCAACAGGTCGTTGATCTCGCCGGCGACTTCCACCCCCGAGAATCCGCCGCCGACGACGATGTAGGTGAGGTAGCGCGCGCGCTGCGCCGGATCCTCCGCCGCGTCGGCCTTTTCCAGTTGCTGCATCACCTGCGCCCGCAGCGCGATCGCGTCGCCCACAGTCTTCAGCGGCAGCGCATGCGCGGCCATGCCGGGCAGCAGGTTGAGATTGACCTGGTTGCCGCAGGCGATTACCAGGTGGTCGAAGGCCATCCGCCGCGGCTGCCCGTCGTGGCCTTCATGGATCAGTTCGTGGGTGCCAAGGTCCACATCGAGCACTTCCTCGGTGCGCACCGATGCGCCGCGCAGCAGCAGGCGCAGGGGCGCCGCGACCGCGCGCGGGTTCAGCGAGGAACCGGCGACTTCGGCGAGCAGCGGCTGGAACACCATGTGGTTTTCGCGAGCGAACACCGTGAGGTCTATCCCGCGACGCGACTTGAGCAAAGTGCGTGCCGCGGACACTCCGGCGAATCCGCCGCCGACGATGACGATCCGCGGGCTCGCGCTCATTGCAGTGCCACCAGGTCGGCAATCAGTTGCGTGCGCAGCTCGGCAGTGGCTTGCGCGATGCGTTCCTCCGCCGGGCGCTCGCCGGCGTCCAGGGCGTCCAGGTCAGCGCTCCAGCGCGCGTGCAACGCGTCAGCGCGTGCGCGGGTGTCGCCCGAAACCAGCGGGCCGAGATCCCGCAGCAGGCTGACTGCGCCCCAGGCGCGGATGCGATTGGCGTCGCTGCGGTCGCCACCCCAGTAGCGCCGGTCGACCGTCTGCTGGAACTCGCCGACGGTCGACAACATCGAGAACGCCGCCTGCCGCACATTGCGGTGCGCCTCGGTGGTTTCGTTGCGCCAGGTGTTGTAGCTCGTCGAGAACAGCGCGACGCACAGCGAAATCAGCGCCACCGCATGCTTCTGCAGCACGCCGCGCAGGCCGCGTTCCTCGTCCGCCATCGTCCTTCCCCCGCAGGCACCCAGCGACTAGACCGCGCGGCGTTCGCATGGCTTTCACGCTTGCCGGGCAGGAGGCGGCGCAGGTGCAGCTGGCCTCAGTAGACCGGCGCGCCGTAGAGTCGCCATTGCCAAAGCAGAAAGGCCGCCAGTCCCAGGGTCAGGGCGTAGGCGCTGTAGTGCAGCCTGCGCCACAAGCCCCAGCCGTCCGCTTTCCAGGCGGGTATCCATGCCAGCCACAGGAGCGCGGCGGCGCCCGCCACTGCCCAACCGGCATAGTGCGTGTGCAGCATGGATGGCAGCGGGTAGCCGCTGGTGAGCACCGCGGAATCCAGGACGGACAAGTCCGACAGCATCCTGATGACGACGGCGACAAAACCCACAACCGTGAGCGATGCCAGCAGGCTGGCGCTGGCGGCGAAGCCGGCGGCGGGCCCCTGGCCGTAGCCCGGACCGCGACCCAGGCGCCACCAGAACCCGAGGAGGGTGGTGAGCGACAGGAACACGGCCGCGCCGAGCGCGCCCAGCGCGGTCTGCGGGTTGCCCAGCAGTCCGACCTTCTCCAGCGTGTGCACGCCGGAACTGTCGGCCAGCGCGACCACCGCGTTGCCCTCGCGGACGAAGGCAATGCGCGCTCCCGCGGCGGACTCGAACACATCGCGCTCCTTGCCGACCCGGCGGTACTGGGTGGCCTGGTCGTCCTGCGTCAGCACCAGCGCGTCGGCGCTGACCGGCGCCACCGTGGCCGTCGCATCCAGCCCGAACAGGGTGGCAAAGCTGCTGAACACGCGGCGGTTCTGCAGGTAGGTGCCGGCAAGGTCGGACAGCGCCCCCGGCTCGGCCGAGCCCGCCGCCAGCGCCGGCTGGAAGCCGGTGCCGCGGATTTCATCGACGATCATCTCCGGCAACTGATTCATCAGCAGCCGTGACTGGCGGCTGCTCTGCGACACGAAGATGCCGAGCTTGAGCTCCGGCACCAGCACCAGGTTGCTGTAGAAGGCGCTGGTGGCGCCGCCGTGGCCGAGCAGGCGCAGACCCTGGTACCGGCGATCCTGGAAGCCATGCGCCAGGTCCGGCGCCTCGGGGCGGTCGTCGTAGGCGCGCGTCCACATCCGCGCGTGCGTGTCCGCCGTCATCAGGCGCACGCCGTCGAGTTCGCCGCCGTTGAGGTGGAAGCGCATCCAGCGCGCCATGTCGGTGGCGGTGGACGCGATGCCGCCGGCCGGCCAGTAGGCGCCGATCTGCATGAAATCCTGCAGGCCCAGCGCGCCCTGGTCCTCCTTGTATCCGGTGGCCAGCAGCGCGCGCGTGGCTTCGTCCAGCCTGGACGGCGCCACGAAGGTGGTGGCGCGCATGCCCAGCGGATCCAGGATCTCGCCCTGCAGGAACTCGCCGTAAGGCTTGCCGCTGATGTCGGCAACGATCTGCGCCGCCAGCGCCGAGCCCCAGTTCGAATAGGAAGTGCGCAGCCCCGGCGCGTAGACCCGCGCCGGCTGCTGTTCGGCCAGCAGTTCGGCCAGCGTGCGCGGGTCGTCGTCGCGCACGGTGAACAGGCGCAGGCTGTCCTCGAATCCGGCTCGATGGTGCATCAGCTGGCGCATGGTCACCGGGACCCCGAAGGCATCGGCGATCCGCACCGTCTTGAGGTAGCGGTTGACGTCCGCGTCCAGATCGATCTGGCCGCGTTCGGCCAGCATCATCACCGCAGTCCAGATGAAGGTCTTGGACACCGAACCGATGCGGAACAGGGTGGTTTCGGCCACCACCGGCCGCGCGCTGGCTACATCCGCGAGGCCATAACCCTGCGCCAGCCAGAGGGTGTCGTCGCGCACCACCGACACCGTCAGCGCCGCCAGGTCGTGCTCGCGCTGCAGGCTGTGCACGATGGCATCGACCCGCGCCTGCAGCAGCGCGCGCTCGTCCGGTGGCATCACCGTGGCGGCCGGCGATGCAGGCTCGTCGATGGCTGCAATCCCGCCTGCCGACGGCGGCATGGTGGTCAACGGTGGCGGCGCGGCGTTCGCCGTGGCCGCAGGGCTGGCCGGCGCAACGGGCAGCGGCGCCTCCACCATCGGCGCTTCTGCAGGCGGCGCTTCCGCAGTCGGTGCTTCCGCGGGTGCCTCCTGCGCCGCGAGTGCCTGCGCGAGGGCCAGGCAGAGTGCAGGCAAAGTCATCAGGACACGCGCGCCAGGCATCAGGACCACTCCGTCACGGGACTTCGCGCGGACCTTACACCAGACCATGGAGCTGCGGCAGCGGACCGATGGCAGGGCAGGCAGCCCTGTGGGAGCCGACTCTGTCGGCGATCTTTCCCGGCGACTAGCCGCGGAGGATCGCCGCTGAAGCCGCTCCCACCCTGGCCCGGCGCACCGGATGCTGCCGCTAACCGATAGCCCGTGAATTCCGCTCGGCGCGCCCGGCGTCAAGCGGCCGACTGAGCACCTGTGGCGCCAGATCAGCGGGTTCGGCGCCACATCCACAGGAAGCCGCTCACCAGCGCGACCGCCAAACTGACCGCCGCGATCACCGGTCGGTCCTGCAGCAGCATCCAGCTCTGTTCCCCGTGGAAACCAAAGGACAGGGGCAGCAGTGCGCTGAAGATCGCCAGCGGCAGCAGTAGGTTGCCTCTGCGCGGCCGATCGGCGACGGCCGCATTGACTGATTGGTTCTGAGCATCGTTAGGCATTGGTGTAATCCTGTGTGTGGGGTCGTGCGGGAAACGTCGCAGAATGGACAAGCGCACGCACCCGACACGAAGCGGGGACGCGCGGCCACGAAGCGAGGACACGCGGAGCGACACGAAGCGAGGACACGCGCGAAGCGAGGACACGCGTGATTGGCAGCGAGACTGTGCTGCTCGACAAGGCTGCCGAGATTGGACAACGCTGGCTCCGCGGCGTAGGCGTGGCGCGCTTGCTCGCCCACTGAGCGACGACACGCCGCCCTTTCGGCGCCGCGGGCGCCTGGGTGCGTTGGTTCTGGCCCAGCGAAGTCGTCGAAGCCCCGAGAGAATCGATTGCGAAAGGTGCCTGCGGCAAGGTTCATGGGGCTCATGAATCTGCAGGTGGCCTCGCTTTTCCCTCGCTTTTCCGCTCGAATCGCCCATGCCCGCCCGCCGTCATCTGGCCGAGGCTGCTGTCGCCGCACTGCGGGGCGAGCACGTCAGCGCCCGCGGCAGCCTGGAGCGCGCCGAGCGCAACCTGGGCCGCAGCATGGACCCCGGCAGCGCGAAGGTCACCGTCGACCAGATCGCCGCGCTGCGCGGTGCGTTGGAACCGCAATGCGCCTGAACGGGAGCGTGCGGCCTGGCCTGGTTCACGCGCGGTCCACCTGGATCCACGCCGGGATGACGTGATCAGGCGCGAATGTTTGCGTCACGCCGGGCAGAATCGCCCCGACCCCATGCCTGATGAAGGAAGCCACATGAAAGTTCCGTTCGCGCTGCTGGGCATGCTGCTGGCCAGCCAGTCAATCGCGTGCACCTACGACCGCGCCGACCAGGATCTGAAGCTGCGCCAGTTGGCCGGGCGCGTGCACGGGGAACTGGACGCGGCGGCCCAGACGGTGCGCTGGCAGGCGGATGGCCGCAAGTACACCGTGGTCTATGGTGGCTGCGACCACTTGGGGCACCGCGTGGAGATGGTGTCCGCGGGCCAGGCGTTGTCCGACTCCCAAGTGCTGGATCAGGCTCGCGAATTGGCGCAGGCGTACTGGCCGCCGGGCGAAAGCGCGCTGTTGATGCGCGCCCTGGAAAGCGGCCAATGGACCCGAGAGAACACGGGCGCGGGCCTGCGGCTGGACATCACTGGAACCGACTACTCGGAGATGTACGTCCGGTCCGAGGCGGCCGAGGGATCGGTCACGGTGGAGATCGCTTGGGTGCGGGACTTCTAGCAGATCGGAGAACTTGCGCATGGGCTTGATTTCCAATGAAGAAGTTCGCATCGAGGTGGCGGGAGCGGTCCTGGCGGGCACGCTGCTCGTGCCCGCAGGCGCGGGGCCGCACCCGTGCTTGCTGCTGGTGACCGGCTCCGGAGCGAACGACCGGGATGAGACGGTTTGCGGTCACACGCCGTTCCGGACGATTGCCGAGTACTTCGCCACGCGCGGATACGCTGTGCTGCGGTGGGACGACCGGGGTGTCGCTGGGTCGACCGGGGATGCGCGGGCGCAGGACTTCGACGGGTACGTCGCGGACATCGTCGCGACTCACCGGTGGCTTGAGGGGCACCCTGCCGTCGATCCCCGCCGGATCATCCCGTTCGGGCACAGCGAGGGCGGCCTGACCGCCGCGGCGGCGGGTGCGCGCGTCGGGGCTTGGGCAGTCGTCATGCTGGCCGGACCGTCGGTGCCGATCGAGGGCATGTTGCACGGACAGGCGAGGGCGATCTCGGAGGCGAGCGGCGCAACCGCAGCGCAGATCGATCACGAGCACCGGATGAACGTCCAGGTGTTCGCCCTGGCCCAATCGGAACGCGCGCAGGAGGCGGTGCAGCCCGAGATCGAGGAGGTGATCCGGAGCCACTTGCGCACCTGGCCGGACTTGCCCGAGCCGGATCCGGGGGCGGTCGATGACAATGCGCGACTGATGGCGAGTGTGGTCGCGGCGCCTGCCTACCGATCGCTCCTGCGGAAGGATCCGGCCGCCATCATCGGCGCCTGTTCCGGGCCTTTGCTCGGTGTCTACGGTGGCAAGGACACCCAGGTCCTTGGGGCGGACAATGCCGACGCCTTTCGCGCGATCACCGCTGGCCACGGGTGCGCCACCGTGATGCTCTTCCCGGCGCACAACCACCTGTTCCAACTGGCCGGGACGGGGGCCATCTTCGAGTACGAGTCCTTGCCGCCAGGTCCGGACGCGGCTGTGCTGCGTGCGATCGCGGACTGGTTGGCAGGGGTGGAGTCGTCCGCAGACACGCCAGGCCAGGATTCACCGGGGGCGCCGGACGCTGATGCGCCGTGCCTGTGAGAGTCCCGGTCGCCCCTGCCGGTGCGCTTGTTCGCGCATCGAACTGTCGTGTATCGGTGCCTGCATTTTTGTCCGCAAAGGACGCAAAGGACGCTAAGAAGGCAAAAGCGTCCTAGGTTGCGCAGAGTCGCCATACGCCCGCATCCGCCTATGGATTTGGCTCTACTTTGCGTCCTTTGCGTCCTTTGCGTACTCAATCACAGGGTCGTCGTTTCGCACGGGCTGAAAATGTATGAAATTCAACACCTTGGCGCATTTTCGGTGAGAGTCCCCGTCGCCCCTGCCGGTGCGCTTATTCGCGCATCGAACTTCTTCGCGACCCGCGCCACTTTTCTCGTCCGCAAAGGACGCAAAGAACGCAAAGGAAGCGAAAGCGGTTTCCGCTCTTCTTTGCGTCCTTCGCGTCCTTTGCGGACAAAATGCTCTTCAGATCAATGAGTTATCGGATGTTCGGTGAGGGTCCCCGTCGCCCCTGCCGGTGCGCTTGGTCGGCGTTTACCTGGGTTCGCCGGGATGCCGTCGGAATTGGCGCTATCGTCGGCGGACGCGAATCCAGAGGAGTAGGCCTTGAATCGAGCGCAATTCTGGTCCCTGATCGACCGCACGCGGGACGAAGCCGGCGGTGACCCGGAAGCCCATATCGAAGTGCTCACCGCCGAGTTGTCGCGCTTGACGGATGAGGACGCCATCGAGTTCGACTTCATCTTCTCCGAGTATCACGCCCGCGCCTACGATTGGAGGCTGTGGGCGGCCGCCTACATCATCGGCGGTGGCTGCTCGGATGACGGCTTCGCGGATTTCCGCGGGTGGCTGATCTCCAAGGGCGAACAGACCTTCGAGGCGGTGCTCGCCGACCCGGACACGCTGGCCGAGATCGTCAGCGAAGCCGATGGCGATTGTCAGGTGGAAGGCTTCCAGTACATCGGTTTCACCGCCTGGGAAGCCATCACCGGCGAGGATGCCGACGACTTTCCCGGACGCGCGGTCAGTCAGCCCAGGGAGCCCAGCGGCGAGCGCTGGGACGAGGACGATCTGGACCAGCTGCTGCCGCGGCTCGCGGCCCGGTTCTCCTGACCGCCATGGAATGCGACGACTCTCGATGGGCGAGGGCACCCGGCGATTCGCCGCAAGGAAGGCCGGCGCAGGCTCACCCGTCGGCATGAATGCGTACTTGCCGGACGTGGCAGCGATCGTCGCAGCCTACGACCAGAAGACCTGGGGCGAGGGTCGACCGCGCCCACGGCGAGCTGACGCAGCACCATGGCCTGGTGCCGCTGCTGCCGCTGCTGATCGTGGCCTGCCGTTCGCTCCGCTCATGGAAGGCGCGCAAGACCCTGCTGTTCTACCTGCTGCCGCATGCGCGGGGGTACCCGGCCATGGTCGATCTGGCCCTGGACCTGATCCACGACCGCGCCCGGATGGTGCGCGAGGAAGCCCTCGGCATCCTCGCGTACTCCCTCGAGCGGCGCGCGCTGGATGCGCTGAAGCAGAATCTGGCCCATCCCGATCCGGATACGCGCGCATCGGTGGTGGCGGCCATCGATGCCATCGAGCATCAGGACCACCATCGATTCCTGGACCGCGACCACCAGGGCAACACCCGGTGGATCGTGCGCCCGCGCTGATCGCTGAGACCGGGTGCAATCCATCGCTCGCCTGGAACGCAGGAACTGCGTTTGCGGAAGCGACGCGGGGTATCCGGGCCAGTGGATCCGGCTCCCTATTCCGCCTTCAGATACTCCGCCACCCCCGCCGGCGTGTGGATCGGCACCGAGCACTGCCGCTCGTTGCACACAAAGGCCGCGGCGCGCTTCAGGGTGGGGTAGCTGACGTCCGGGTTGGAGAGCGGGCCTTCGCGCTTATCCCACCAGTCGACGCGCTTGTAGGCGCCGGCTTGGGCGAGGACGGCGCGGTACAAGGCCTGGGCGAGGGGATCGTCCTTGGGACCGACCACGGTGAGGTGCAGCGGGGCGCGGGCCAGTTCGTGCTCGGCTTGCAGGATGCCGGCTTCGGTGAAAGCGGACAACGCGACGTCTTCCTGCGCGAGCCAGGCGAGGGCGTGTTCGGCGATGCCGCGCAGGGATGCATCGCCGGTGTAGTGGGCCAGCAGGTTGGCGTGGCGGGCCAGCGAGATCTGTTCCTCGATGGTGGGCAGCGGGGCGATCGGCGCGTCGCCCTGCACGGCGCTGGCAAAGCCGGCAGGGGTGCGGAACAGGGCGTCGATGCGCCGGGTGGTCGCCAGCGATTCGACCAGCCAGCGGCGCTCGCCGTCGGCGCGGTACAGCGCGAGCAGGGCGCGCGCCATGCGCAGGCTGTCGCCGAGGTAGGGGCCGCCGGGGTCGCGCGCATCGTGGCGGTAGCTGGCATCGGGGTTGCAGCGCTCGCGCAGCGCCCAGTCGGCGGCGGCTTTCGCGTCGGCGAGGGCGCCGCGGTCGCCGGTGACTTCGGACAGCGTGGCCAGCGCCTCGATCATCGCGCCGGTCTCGCGGGCATAGACTTGTGGCGCGACCCGCGGCACGCCGATCGCGCGGCGGCCGGCGTCATCCAGGGCAAAGTATTCGGCGCTGTGCTCGCCGGGGCGCACATCGGCGTCCTGGCTGGCGCGGTAGCCGCCCTCTGGCGCACGCAGGAAGGCGTTGGCATAGGCGCGCACCTGCTGCGCGGCGGCGCAGAAGCGCGGCCGGCCCAGCGCCGCGCAGCCGAGCGCGTAGAGCCGCAGGTACTCGCCCTGCAGCGTGGTCAGCTTCTCGTAATGCGGGTGGCGCCAGTCGCCCTGGGTGGAGTACTGGTAGAAGCCGCCCCAGACTGGATCGAGCAGGGCCAGTGCGGCGTCCAGCGTCTGCTCGGCGCGGGCGCGTTCGCGCGTATCGCCCTGCTGCGCCAGCGTCAGCGCCCACTCGACGCTGTCGCGCTCGACGAATTTGAGCCGGTGGTCGAGGCCGCCGAGGCGCTCGTCGTAGCTGCTGGCGTGGCGGCGCTGCAACTCGGCGCGCAGCGATTCGGGCAGCGCGCCGGTGGGGGGCGGCGGGGCGTCCTCGTCGCGGTGGTCGCCGCGCTCGGGCGTGGGGTCGTCCACGATGGCCTGCAGCAGCCGCGCAAAGTTCTCGGGCGCGATGTAGCCGCGGCGCTTGACGATCTCGCTGCCGTCCGCGGCGAACACGATGGTCGCCGGCCAGCCGTAATCGCGGTAGCGGTTGGCCAGGTCCGGGCGACTGTCCTGGTCGATCCGCAGGGTCACGTAGTGCGCGTCCAGCAGCGCGCGCACCGCCGGGTTCGCGTAGCTCTGCTGGTCCATCACATGGCACCAGTGGCACCACACCGCCTCCAGGTACAGCAGCACGAAGCGCTGCTGCGCGCGGGCCTGGGCGAAGGCGGCGCGGTCGTCGTGCAACCAGGGGATGCCGGCGCTGTCCGCGGCGGGCGCGCGCAGCGGTGCAAGGATCAGGAGCAGCAGGAGCAGCAAGAGCAGGAGGGAGCGCATGCGGATGGGAACGGTCGGGCGCGGGCGGCGGTGCCAGACTGAATACGTCTCGGGCGACGCATTGGATGCAGTTCACAGGCGGCGCGTAGTGCCCGGGAACGGCCCGGGTCCTGCAATTGACGCAGGGTCATGCCGCGGGAGAAAGTGGCAGCAGAGGGACTGATCCCTGTGCGTCAGCCGCATGCTCGGCAAGGACATGGTCATGAAGATCTGCTTGTGGGCTGCCTGCGGGCTCGCTGCCCTGACCCTGGGAGGCTGTGCCACCACCAGCAGCATCCGCATGCGCGATGTCGTGGGGATCTGGTACGGCAGCGGCATCCAACCGCAGAACGGTCCGGATCCAATCCACTGGGTGGTCGAGCGGCGGGCGGATGGCAGCTTCCTGTTCAAGAGCTTCTATGAACGCGAATGCCAGATCGTCCCCGCAACCATCGAGACCGGGCGCTGGTCGATGAGCAACGGGATCTACACGATGATCACGGAGACCGTCGACGGCCGCGCCGTGGACACCGCCGACGGCTACTTCCAGGATGTTTACCTGATCGAAGCCGTCAGCCACGAGGTGGTCACGGTGAAATCGCTGACCCACGGCACGCGGTTCGTCGCCACCCGTGTGGGCCCGGATCATCTGCCGGTGCCAGGCTGCGGGGCCTGATCCAGCCCGGCTGGGGGGTGTTCGCGACGGACCGAGTTGCCGACCGCCTAGTCCGCTGCGGCAGCGTCCGCCAACTTCGGCAGTACCCGCAGCGCCGGAACTACCAGCAGATCGCCTCCTTGCCGCGCGATGAGCAACTCGTCGCCGTGGCGATCGACCACGCGGCCTCGATAGCGCTCGCCGCCCAGCGCCGTGATCACGTCGACGTACTCATCGGCGGCGATTTCTGACTCGGTGACTGGCGGCGGCGCCAGGGCGAGCGCGCAGGCGCGGCGCACGGCGGCTTCGATCGTCTGCGCCATCAGCGCGCCGTCGTTGGCGGCCCAGGCGTCCTGCGCATGCGCGCCGAGGTGCACGCTGGCGGGGGCGCTGAGCACGCTGACGGTCTGCTTGGAGATCCGCCGGAAGGCACGGTTGCGGCGCTCCAGAAGTTCCACGTTGAGGCTGATCCGGAGTTGCCTGAAGTCCGGCGTGATCGCAATCGGGTAGCTGTTGCCGGACTGGACGTTGGTGCCGAAGCGCAGCAGCAGTGCGCGATCGATTTCCGCGCTGTTCTTGACCTTCGCCAGCAGCTCGGCGCGCGGTTCCGGCACCAGCAGGGCATGGCGCAGGTCGAGGCCGTGTTCCTGCACGGCTGCCGCCAGACCCTTGCGCACGGCCCGGATCAGCAGTCCCTCTGGCAGCCGCGCATTGAGCGCGTCGATGGTGGTGTCGACCCGCGCCTGTTCGTCGTTGGCGATGATCAGGTTCACCACCAGGCCGTTGCCCACGCCGAGCATTCCGGTCAGGTCCAGGGCGACATGCAGGCGCGTGGCCGAATTGTCGATCAGGGCCATCGCCGGCTGCGCGGTGTCCGGCGTCTCCTGGGTGGTTTCGGCGGCATGCGCCGGGGCGAGTGCCAGCCACATCAGCGCGATCTTCAATGCATTCATGGGTGGCTCCGGTGTGCGGTCAATGCCTCGATCAGTGGGCTGTCGGCGCGCCAGTTCTGGCCGCCGTCGACGGATAGCCACAGGTTGTCGGCGGTGACCAGGTACTGGCGCGGCGAGTGCCGCCCGACCACGTACTGGCCGAAGGCCGGTGCTGGTGCATGCTCCTGCCAGCGCGCGTCGGCCGTGTCCTGGCGCCGCAGGACCGGCAGCGCAAACCGGATCCCGGCGTCCACTTCGAACAGATAGCGCTTGCCGTCGGCGCCCATCTGCGCGCGGTCGTCCTCTTTCGCGCGGCGCGACCAGGTCTTGCCGCCATCGCGGCTGATGCGCTTGCCGACGATCAGGTTGCCGTCCAGATACACCGAACCGCGGCCGTGCTCGTCCAGCGTCTGCTCGGTCAGCGTGCCGTTGGCCAGGTCGAGACTGACCATCCGCGTGCCATCGCTGATGCCGACCACGCGCTCGTCCATGCGATGAAACTGCGCGGGCATCGAGCAGTCCGCGCTGACGGCCCAGCCGCAACTCTCGCCGGGGAGTTCGGCGGCCACGGTCCAGGGCTGCGTCCGGGCGTCCGCCGTCCAGGCCAGCGTGCTGCGGTTGTCGAGGGCGCGGATGGCGATGGCACAGCGCGCCTGCGCATCGCAGGCCAGCAGCGCCACCGCGCCTGCCGGCAGTCCCTGGGTGGACAGCCGGGTCGCCGCGCCGTCCAGCGCTTGCCATTCCAGCTGCGGGCCGTAGCCGCCGACGGCGATCGCGTCGCTGCCGGCCATGCTGGCCACTTGGGGATGGCCTCCCGCGAGCACATCGAACACCCGCCAGCGCTGATCCGTGCCCGCATAAGCCAGCCGATTGCCCGAGGCGATCGCGATCCAGCCGCCATCTTGCGTCTCGCTCACGCTCGCCGTCCGGACGCGCGCGCGCAATGCGGCCACCACCGGATCATTCCGGGCGTCGCTGGACGCGAGCTTCCAGGCCGGGTTGTCCGGGCCCTCGCGGAGCATCAACCCGAGCGATCCATCGGCGTAGACCTCCAGCTCGCCAAGGTCAGTGTTGCCCTCTGGCGACACCGTGAAGTGTTCGCCCTGGGCGCGGGCGGCGCGCAGCGGCAGTGGAATGTCGCGCGTGCCGGGCAGCACGAAGCCGGCCTTGGAATAGCCCGCAAGCGCGTAGTCCCCGGGCGGCAGGTCGCCGGTGTACTCGTCCACCGGCGGCGGGATCATCGGCCGCGCGCCCTGATGCGCACGACCTTCGAGCGGTCGCCACTGCGATACGTCGTCGAGATTGGCCAAGGGTGCCACCCAGAGCCGCGCCGGGGCAGCGACCAGGCCGTGGGCACGGACCCTGACCTCCGCCGCGCCTGCCGAACTGCACGCCAATATCAGGAACGCGCCGCCTATCCATCGTCTGGTCATCGAATGCTCGAAAGTTGAGGTCTCCCATCCACGCGGATTGTGGCGGAAGATTCGATCATGGCGTGCGCGGATTTGCGGGTGACGCAGGTTCGCCTGGCGCGCGAGGCGAGGCGGGAGCATGGCGCCGGCCAGGATTGACGAAGCGGCAGCCGGCGGCGAGAGTTGCTGCCCGATCATTGCCGACCCGTCCCATGAGCTACTCGATCCTGGGTCCGCTCGCGCGGCTGGACCAGCGTAGTGCGCGGAGCTGGCTGTTGCTGCGTTGCCTGTTGGCCTGCTTCATCGCCGCTCACGGCTGGGCGCGTCTGGTGGTGGGTGGCGTGGTGCCCTTTGGCGATTGGCTGAGCGGGCAGGGCATTCCCGGTGGCTTCTACATTGCGGCCGGGATCACTGCCGTCGAGATCATCGGCACGCCATTGTTTGCCCTCGGGATCCGCGTGTTCCCCCTGTCCGTGTTGTATTCGGCCATCTACCTGGTGGGCATCATCATGGTGCACCTGCCTGCCGGCTGGTTCGTCGTCGGGCTGGGCCGTAACGGCGCGGAGTACAGCGTATTGCTGATCGCCTGCCTGTTGCTGGTGGGGATGCAGCATCGTGGCGGCCGGCAAGACTGACGCGCCGGAGGCCGCCGATGCGACTGGTCATCCCTGCGGACGCACACTTGCCCAGCCACATCCGGGCGCTGGAGCAGGGCTGGACCATGGACTTGCGCGGTGCTGCGGCGGCGGCGGAGCAACTGCAGAGCCTGCGGGCCGATCCTTCCGCGTACCTGGCCGGGCTGGATGACCGCTCCGTGGCCGGGCGGTTCATCCAGTTGCCGGATGGCTCGCAAGTGCCACGGCTGCCCGGCTTCCAGCGCTGGCTCTGGGATGGCGAGTTCTGCGGCACCATCGGGCTGCGCTGGCAGCCGGGGACCGCGGAGTTGCCTGCGCATTGCCTGGGTCATGTCGGCTATGGCGTGGTGCCATGGAAGCGCCGCCGCGGGTACGCCACGCTGGCGCTGCAGCAGTTGCTCCCAGAGGCGCGGGCGGTAGGCTTGCCCCACATCGACCTGACCACCGACCCGGACAACCTGGCCTCGCAGAAAGTGATCATCGCGAGTGGCGGATTCCTGGTGCGCGAATTCATCAAGCCCGCGCAGTTCGGGAGCAAGCCCGGCCTGCTGTTCCGGATCCAGTTGGCGTGCCTGGCTTGATGCGGTCGGCAATACTTTCGGGCAGCAGGCACTCCTGTTTTCCCCTGGACAAGGATCGCAGCATGAAACGACTCATCGGCAGCCTTCTGGTCATCGCGTGCATGGTCGTTCCGCCGGCATGGGGTGCCTCCCTGGCGGACTCGCCGCTGCTGGGCACCTGGCAGGTGGATGTCACCCAGTTGCCGATGCCGCCGGAGGCGCGGCCGCGCCAGGTCAGCGCCCGATTTGCGCTGGGCGACGATGGCCGGCTGGTTACCCGGGTCGAAGTGATCGATGCCGCCGGTGCGGTGCTGTTTGCGCAGAGCGAACTGACACTCGATGGCGTGCCGGGTCCGGTGGCGGGCAACCTGGAAGCGGACACCGCCGCCGCCTCGATGCCGGCACCCAACGTCCTGGTCATGCCGCTGGCGCGTGGGAATGTGCCCGGTTCAACGCGAATCTACACGGTGGCGCCGGACGGCAAATCGATGATCGAAACGGCGTCCAATTTCGGCGACGACGGCCGGCCGATGATGCGGATCAATCATTTCACGCGGGTCGACTGATGGTTGTCCCGGGGCTGCGCCGTGTGGCAGGCACGCCCGTCCTGATGACCCTGGCGCCGGGCATTGAGGCCGGAGCGACGCGCGATTCGGCCGATCAGGAGCATGGGCAAAAAGGGTGGTCAGGGCCGACGGTGCGCAGCTTGCGGCCTGCCCTTGGCGCAAGGTCAAGCGCTTTCGCGAGGCGCAGGTCGCTGCCAAATCGTGGGGCAGCTGATGCTGCGCATATCATCTGCGTTGCATCCGGCGATCAGCCCATCGCCGCAACACCGAACCTGTCCAACCTGGAGGTGCGCAATGCCGTCTTTCGTCGGTCAATGGCAGACCACGCGTTACTCGGGCAACGATCCCGCCAACCCTGAGCCGATCGTCCTGACGATCACCGAAGATGCCAGCCCCGACAACCTCGATGGTGCCTATGCCCGGCCTGGACAGGATGCGCGCATGTTCGGCGCGCTGGAGGGTGGCGGAGCCATGTGGCGGGCAACCATCGACGAACGGAACAGCTCGGGCGACGAGGGCTCGGCACTGTTCTTCATTTCCGCCGATGGCCAGACACTCTTCGGCGCCTGGTCCAGCCAGCAGCACAACAACGGGCCGCAGCCCTGGTTCGGCACGCGGATCTGAACTTGCGGGCACAGAGGTCTGACTGATATGGCCATCCTGATCCGGGTGGATGACCTGAGTTCGCCGGAAGTCCAGGCATTGGTGTCCGAGCACCTGGCGGGCATGCAGGGGAGCACGCCCGCCGGGCATGTGCACGCACTGGCGCTGGCAGGCCTGCGCAGTCCGGACATCAGCTTCTGGACCGCTTGGCTGGAGGGCCAGTTGTGCGGTTGTGGCGCCTTGCGTGCATTGGACGCGCACAGCGGCGAGATCAAGTCGATGCGCACCCGCGCCGCTTTCGCGCGGCGCGGTGTGGGTCAGGCCATCCTGGACGAAATCACCCGCACGGCGATCGCGCGCGGCTATCGCGATCTGTACCTGGAAACCGGCACTGGCGCCGCCTTTGCCGCCGCGCACGCGCTGTACCTGCGCAACGGATTCGCCTGGTGTGGCGCTTTCGGCGCCTTCACCGCCAGCGCGTTCAACGTGTTCATGTGCCGGTCCCTGGCATAGCGGCGTGCGCGATCATGGCGGCATCGGGCCGCGAAACACCATCGGATGGACCGCCAGCGACCACAGCGGGCGGCCGGTGCGCAGGTCATGGCCCACCACACGTGTTTCCAGGTTGATCCAACTGCCGTCCGCCTGGAGCCGCCCTTCGGCCTCGGCGCGATAGACCAGTCGCTCGCCGTTGACCACGAAGGGCGCCAGCGCGTAGCTGGACTCGAGCGCGCCGAGCGCGCGGCCGCTGCGGCGGTCGTGGATGGTCCAGCGATACCCTGCAGTGGGGCCTTCCAGGGCCACCGATGCCAGGATGGCTCCACGGTCGGCTGCGGCGAACTGTTCACCGCTGACGCCCGGCAGGCGCTCCTGCGCGCTCGCGGCTGGGCTGGCGATCGCAGGCGCTGGAACGGCCTCGCGCAGCGGTGTGGCATAGGCGCGGTCGCCGCCGAAGCTGATGTCGATGGCGCCGGATTCCACCTGGCGCGGATCGGTCCCGCCATCCTCGTTCAGCACGACGGCGCCTCGCAGCGGCCAGGACTCGTGGCGCCAGTGCAGGCGCACGCCGTCTCCGGCGTCGGCGACCTGAGCGGTGAAACTGCGATTCGGGCCGGGGATGAACTCGGCGCTGACCGTTTCCGGCAGGTCGAAGGCCACGCGGTCCAGCGCATTGCCGCTCGCCGGATCCACGATGAGCAGTATCCCCAGGCCAGGTTGTCGCGTGGAGGACAGCGCCAGCAGGCGGCCATCGACGATGGCCAGCGGGAGCATCTGCTCGCTGCTGGACCAGAGGGTGCGGCCATCGGCCAGTACCACCGCCTGCGCATGACCCGCAGGCGCGACGGCGAAGGCGAGTTCGCGGTTGCTGTCGACCACGATGCCGGGTGCCAGGCTGAGCGTGCCGGCGTCCTGGGTCATGGCTGGTTCAGCCAATGACACTCCACACGCAAGGACCGCCATCAGGCCGCGACGAGCTGCAATGGATTCCATCATGGCGAGCTCCCGGGGTTCAGTTGAGTTTCGAAGCCGTCGCGGAAAATGTTGATGACCGGAATCACGGGCGACAGCAGCCAAGCGCCGCGGCCGTGGGTGCCGGCGACCAGGACATCGTCGGTGCGGTCGTACTCCAGCTCGAACACCACTGCGTTGGGCAAGCCGGTGCCCAGCCGCTGCCAGTTGCTGTGCCCGCTGCTGGCGAAGGCGACGTACACGCCGCGGTCGCCAGCCACGACCAGGGCGTCGTCGCCACCGGGCACGAAGGCCATGGTCCGCAGAGTCCCGGGGTTGAATCCCGAGATCAGGTTGCCGGTAACGTTGCCAAAGGTGGTGCCGCTGTTGTTCGAGAAGTGCACGCTAGTGGGCGTGAGGCCGAACAGGTTGGCGGCATTGTCCGGGTCGACTTCGACATCGGCGACCGTGGCTGCGAGGCTGGCGACGGTGGTGACGGCGCCACCCGAGGTGGTGCGCCTGATCACGTTGGAGCCGCTGCCCGCGAGGATGAAGTCAGGATTGCCGGCGATGCCGTAGACCACCGGATCGCGTGTGGGATTGATGACGGAGGTCGAGATCTGCACTACGGTATCGCCGCGGTTGGCGGATTCGTAAATGCCATTGGCGGCGCCGATCAGCAGACGCGTGGCGTCCGCGTTGTTGGTGGCAATGGGTGTGTAGAACTGGGCACTCAGTGCAGGACCCGATGTCACCGTCAGCGCCGGGAACTGGGTGGCGGTCACCACGTTGGAGGCGTTGACCGTCCGTCGCCGCAGGACCTGCAGACCCTGGAAACTGGTGTATCGGGTGGACGTGGTGGCCGAAGAGCGGTCCTCTACCGCCGCGTGGCCGCCGTCGCCGGTGGACACGCTGTCGAAGATTCGCGTCGCCGTGTTGCGCTGCTCCGTGGTTCCGGTGTCCTGCGCGCCGCCGAGCGTGCGGTTGGATACCGCGTCGTAAGCGATGGAGTGGTACTCCGAGGTGGTCAGGTCGCCATTGAGCGAGACCCACGAGCCGCTAGCCAGGCGCGGATTGATGCGCTTGTAGACCCCGCCGTCATCCGTCTCCAGCAGATTGCCAGCCGCGTCGAAGGCCATGTCGCGGGAGTCGGCATGCGGCGCCGAGTTGTTCGCGGTGCCGTTGTGCGTCAGCGGCGTCCAGCGGCTGCCTGCGGGCTGGGACGCATCGCCACGGAACAATCGCCCCGAATAGTCGTTCGCGCCAATCGAGTTGGGGAAGAAGTTGCTGGAGCCGATGCCTTCGCCGAAATACGGTTGGCGATCGCCGCCGACATAGACGATGTTGCTGTTGGTTGGGTCTGCGGCGGCTGACAGGTGGGTCGCGCCCTGGGCGCCCGGGTGCGCGCCGAACACACTGCCGCCTTCCTCGGTGGTGGTCGGCACGCCGAGCGCGGTCCAGCCAGTGGCGCCGTCGGGCGAGCGGAAGACCTCCGCAAGACGTCCGTTGGACCCCACGATCACGACGAAGACTTGCGTGCTGGCACCCACCACGATCTCGGTGCGGCGCGTGCCGGTGCCGCTGTTCAGCACGGCGTCGATCGCCGTGTCCGAAACCTTGGTCCAGGTCGCGCCGGTGTCCGTGCTGCGGTAGATGCCGCGGTTGGTCGATGTCACCGCGGCATAGAAGCGGGCGTTGTTGCCTGGGTCGGCCGCCAGGTCCGAGATTGCCCCGGCGGGCAGGCCCGTGGTCGGGCCGCCCGAGATCAGGGTGAAGCCAACGCCGCTGTCCGTCGACCGGTAGATCCCCAGGTCCGTGGCCGCGAGCAGCGTGGTGCCACGACCGGCGACGCCGACGACCGAGCGCCCGGTCAGGACCCCGCCGCTCAGGACTGCCCAACTGGATCCGCCGTTGGTGGTGCGCAGCATGCCGATCCGCTCGCCACCGATGCCGCCATTGCTCGACGTGCGTGCTACCCCAGCAACCAGCGTTTGTCGGCTGGCGTCGGTCGGGTCGAACTCAAGCGCGCCGATCGACAGCGAACGCAGATCATCGGTCAGGCGCGTCCAGGTCGGCGCCGCAGCGGTGGCATTGGCGGTGCGCCAGATGCCGCCATTCACCGCACCCACATAGAGGATGTTGGCGTCGCTCGGATGGACCGCGATGGCATTCACCGCGCCGGTGACCTCACGGTTGGTTATGCCCTCCACCTGGCCGCCGTGAGAGGGTGCTGGCCCCACCTGTTGCCATGCGCCGCCCACCTGGGCCTGGAGCGGGGCGCCGACGACGACGGCAAGGATCCATGGAGTCAGCGCAAACCGGTCTCTGGCGTGCACGCCGCGAATCCTGTGCGAAGGCGACACACAATCCTAACTCCGGGGAGGCAAGAACGTGTGATGACAGCGCTGCGCCCGCGAAAACCCACCTTGTGCTCGCCGATTGCCCGTTCCTGCCTGCCGGCGGGTGGACTTGGCCGCCAGCATCTGCAGGCCAATCCTGAAGGCGCCCGACATGCGCAGAAAATCCCCTTGGCGCTGGCTGTGGATCTTTCCCGCAGCGTTGGCGCTGGTCTACCTGGCGCAATTGCCGCTGCGCCGCGCTGCGCCGACAACTGCCTTCGAGCTGATCGCGCACCGTGGCGTGCACCAGACCTTCCATTCCGAGGGTCTGACCAACGAGACCTGCACCGCCGAGCGCATCGATCCGCCGCGGCATGCCTTCCTGGAGAACACCCTGCCGTCGATGCACGCGGCCTTCGCCGCGGGAGCGGACATGATCGAGGTCGATGTGCACCGCACCGTTGATGGCGAGGTGGCGGTGTTCCACGACTGGCGTGTCGAATGCCGCACCGAGGGCGCGGGCGAGACGCGCACGCACACGCTGGCCGAGCTCAAGGCGCTCGACATCGGCCATGGCTACACCGCCGACGGCGGCCGGACCTTTCCCTTCCGCGGGCAGGGCGTCGGACTGCTGCCCAGCCTGCGCGAGGTGCTGCGCGCCTTCCCGCAGCAGCGCTTCATGCTCGACCAGAAAGACCGCTCGCAAGCCACAACCGACACATTGATCGCGGTGCTGCGGGAGGAGGGTGCGCTTGGGCGCACCTGCCTGTCCGGCACCATCGATCAGAACGCGGCCTATCGAGAGGCAGTCGGCGCGCAGGCGTGCACCATACCCGGCCGCGACGGGATCAAGCGCTGCTTGTTCGATTACCTAAAGACCGGCTGGACCGGAACGCTGCCCGGAAGTTGCGCCGGCCAGCGACTGACGCTGCCGGATTGGACCTCGATGCACCTGTTGTGGGGCTGGCCCGGCACTTTCATCGAACGCGTGCGCGCCAGCGGCGGCAGCGTGCACATCTATACGAACGATCCCGCGCGCCTGCCGGCGCTGCGCGCGCTGGGCGTTGATGGCATCCTGACGGACCGGATCGAGTTGATGCGTCCTTGAGTTGCTATGAGGGCATGAGGATGCGAGGGCACGAGGGCACGAGGGCACGAGGGCACGCAAGAGCCGATTCGAGGCTGGCCCTGACTGACGCGCGCTCTGGTGCCTACTTTCTAGCGCTTCTCCGTCGCTTCAAGACGGCAAGTGAAGGCTGATCCGGAGCGCGCCTTGGCTCTTTCGTTCCCTCGTGCCCTCATGCCCTCGTGCCCTCGTTTTCGACCGCTTTTCCTCCGCCTGCTGCGCCTCACCGCCCTCGCCGGCGGTGCGCTGCTGCTCGCATTGGCGTTGGTGCGCCTGCTGTCGCACCCGGCGCTGTCCAGCCACGCGCCGCAGTCGGTGGCGGTGCAGGACCGCCACGGGAAGCTGCTGCGGCTGACCCTGGCCAGCGACGATCGCTACCGCCTGTGGCTGCCGCTCGGCGAGATCTCGCCGCGGCTGGTCGAGGCCGTGTTGCTGCACGAGGACGCCTGGTTCCGCTGGCATCCGGGGGTGAATCCGCTGAGCCTGGTGCGCGGCGCGTGGAGCACCTATGTGTCGGGGGAGGCGCGCATCGGCGGCTCCACCCTGACGATGCAGCTGGCGCGGTTGCTGGGCCGGCTGGACACGCGTTCGCCCGCCGGCAAGCTGCGCCAGATCGGGCACGCGCTGTGGCTGGAGGCGCGCTATTCCAAGGACGAGATCCTCGAGGCCTATCTCAACCTCGCGCCCTACGGCGGCAACATCGAGGGCGTGGGTGCGGCCAGCCTGATCTACTTCGACAAGCCGGCCGGCGAGCTGACGCTGCCCGAGGCACTGACCCTGGCGGTGCTGCCGCAGGCGCCGGCGCGCCGCGGCCGGCCGGCCGCGGACGGGGCAGGGCAGGTGATCGGCCCTTCGCTGGCGGCGGCGCGTGACCGCCTGTACCAGCGCTTCCGCGAGCGCGGCGCGGCGGATGCGGCGGACGATGCGCTGATGGCGCTGCCCTTGCGGCTGCGCCCGGCGAGTGCCTTGCCCTTTGCCGCGCCGCATTATGTCGAGCGCGTGCTTGCCGAGCGCTGGCGGCGATCGCTGCCCGGGCCGCGGCTGGTCACCACGCTGGACCTGTCGCTGCAGCGGTTGGTCGAACAGCGCGTCGCCAGCCACCTCGCACGCTGGCGTAGCAAGGGCCTCGACAATGCGGTCGCGATGCTGGTCGACACCCGGGACATGGGGGTGCGCGCGCTGGTCGGGTCGGCCGACTACTTCGACCCGAAGATCGGCGGACAGGTGAACGGCGCGGCCGGCAAGCGCTCGCCCGGGTCGACCCTGAAACCCTTCATCTACGGTCTGGCGCTGGATCAGGGTGTGCTGCACCCGGCGACCGTGCTGCGCGATGTGCCAAGCGCCTTCGGCCCGTTCACGCCGGAGAACTTCGACGGGCGCTTCCTCGGGCCGGTGACCGCGACCGAGGCGCTGGTGCGCTCGCGCAATATCCCGGCCGTGCTGGTCGCGGCCCAGCTCAAGCGCCCCAGCCTGTACGACTTCCTGCGCCAGGCGGGCATCGCGCGGATGGCCAGCGCCGAGCACTACGGGCTGGCGCTGGTGCTGGGCGGCGGCGAGGTGACCATGGAGGAGCTGATCCAGCTGTATGCGCTGCTCGGCAACGATGGCCAGTGGAAGCCGCTGGCCTGGATCGATGGCACGGCGCCGCCTGAGGGCAAGCCGCTGCTCAGCGCCGAGGCCGCGTTCATCGTGCGCGACATGCTCGCGCAGAACCCGCGCCCGGACTTCGGCACCCTGGCGCAGACCGATGCGCTGCGCGTGCCGTGGAAGACCGGCACCAGCTGGGGATTCCGCGATGCCTGGAGTGCCGGGCTGGTCGGGCCCTACGTGCTGGTCGTGTGGATGGGCCATTTCGATGGCCGCGGCAACCCGGCGCTGATCGGCGTGGACGCCGCCGCACCGCTGTTCTTCAGCATCGTCGATGCGCTCGCCGCGGCGCATGAGGACCTGTCCGATCCGCCGCGGCGCTGGCCGTTGAACCTGCGGCGGGTCGAGATCTGCCGCGCGTCCGGCGATCTGCCGAACGCCTGGTGCCCCAAGCGCGGCGACACCTGGTTCATCCCGGGCGTCTCGCCGATCCGCCAGAGCCGCATCCACCGCGCGATCCAGGTCGACCGCGCGACCGGCCAGCCGGTCTGCGGCCGGCGCGACCCCGCCAGCGTGCGCACCGAGGTCTACGAGTTCTGGCCGAGCGACCTGGCCGAGGTCTACGCCCAGGCCGGCATCCCGCGGCGCAAGCCGCCCAAGGGCGCCGACTGCGCAGGCGCGGAGCACTGGCTGGGCAGCGCGCCGACCATCTCGTCGCCGCTGCGCGCCACCGCCTACGCATTGCGCCTGAGCCGCCCGGACCAGAACCAGATCGAGCTGCAGGCCAGCGCTGATGCCGACGCGGACAAGCTGTACTGGTTCGCCGGGTCAAGCTTCATCGGCGAGGCCGCACCCGGCCAGTCGCTGCCCTGGACCCCGCCGCGCCCCGGCCGCCACACCCTGCGCGTGGTCGACGATCATGGCCGCGTCGCCGAGCGCGAGGTGGAAGTGGTGGTGGAGCGCTGAGGTCCAGCGTGGTTGGCGGCCGCTTCAGGTCACGGCAGGTCGCGGCCGGATGTCGGTTGTTGGCAAAGGCTGGTGTGTCGGTAGCCCGTGGGAGCGGCTTCAGCCGCGATCTGCGCTGGCGGCTGCTGGAAAGATCGCCGACAGAGTCGGCGCTCGGCGAACACGTCGCAAGGCATTGATTGTGCAGTGTCAATTCGGAGGGCACGAGGGCAAGAGGGCAAGAGGGCACGCAAAGGCGCTCCTTCGCACAGAACCGGCTCTTGCGTGCCCTCGTGCCCTCGTGCCCTCCTGTTCGATGCGCGAACACGCGCACCGGCAGGGGCGACCGGAACTCTCACAGGTGCATCAGCGTGCAAGCTTCGCTGCCAACAACCAACAACCAACAACCAACCGACAACCGCTAACCGCCCTCAACCCACAACCCGATCTTCACACCGCCGCCGTGACCACAATCTCCACCCGCCACTCGGGTTTGGCCAGCGGTGCCTGGACGGTGGCGCGTGGTGGGCAGTGACCCTGAGCGACCCAGGCGTCCCATACGGCGTTCATCGCCGGGAAGTCGCGGATGTCCGAGAGGTAGATCTGTGCCATCAGGATCTTGGTCTTGTCGCTGCCTGCGCGCGCCAGCAGCGCATCGATGGAGGCAAGTACCTGACGCGTCTGGCCGGACACGTCGGCGCTGGCATCCTCGGCCACCTGTCCAGCCAGATGCGCGATGCCGTCGTAGACGCTCATCTCCGACATGCGCGCGCCGACATCGAAGCGCTGGATGATCTTGCTGCCCATGGAGTCTCCTGGATCGCGTGGTGGGTGCGAGCTTCGTGCGGACCAGCGCACGACTGCCGGCTCGAAGCGGTTAGGATGCATCTTCGCATTCGAGTACGGACGCAAACGATGTCAACCGTCAAGCAAACGCGAACGATCGCGCGCGAACTGCCGACGGGCGGCGCCGCACCGCCGAGGTTCACGCCGAACCACAAGCTGATACTGGCGCAGGTGGTTGCTGCGCTGATCGAGGATGGGCTGCTCGGCACCGCAGATGGAGACCGCATCCTGCTGGACGCGCGATCGGGTCAGGGGCGGCTGGATCTGCATCCACTGGTGGTGATTGCCAACCTCAAGCCGAAGGATGGGCGTGACGCGAGCAAGACGCTGACCTTGGAATCGCTGACCGAATGGCTGGCGGAACAGGCGGGCCTGCCCTACTTCAAGATCGACCCGATGAAGATCAAGATGGCCGAGGTCACCGAGGTGATCGGCCAGGCGTATGCGCAGCGTTACCGCATCCTGCCAGTGGCGGTGACGGCCGAGCAGGTGGTGTTCGCCACCAGCGAGCCGATGATCACCGGCTGGCGTCCGGACCTGACGCACATCCTGCGCAAGGACGTGCAATGCGTGGTGGCAAATCCGCTGGACGTCTCGCGCTACCTGATGGAGTTCTATGGCGTCACGCGCAGCGTGCGCAAGGCCAAGGACCAGAAGGACGGCGCGCGCGAGCTTGGCAGCAAGATCATCAACTTCGAACAACTGCTGGAACTCGGCAAGAGCGCGACACTGGGTGCCGACGACCAGCACATCGTGCAGATCGTCGACTGGCTGCTGCAGTACGCCTTCGAACAACGCGCCAGCGACATCCACCTCGAACCGCGCCGCGAGATCTCCAACGTGCGCTTCCGCATCGACGGCGTGATGCACAAGACCTTCGAACTGCCGACGCCGGTGATGGTCGGTGTGACCGCGCGCATCAAGGTGCTCGGGCGCATGGACCTGGCGGAGAAACGACGGCCACAGGATGGTCGCCTGAAGGCGCGCAGTCCTTCGGGGCGGGAAGTCGAGATGCGCCTGTCGACCATGCCCACTGCCTTCGGCGAGAAGGTCGTGATGCGCATCTTCGACCCCGACATCGTGGTCAAGGAATTCAAGCAGCTGGGCTTCTCCGAGCGCGAGGGCAAGCTGTGGGACGACATGATTTCGGCGCCGAACGGGATCGTGCTGGTCACCGGCCCGACGGGCTCGGGCAAGACCACCACGCTGTACTCGACCCTGAAGCGGCTGGCGACGCCGGAAATCAATGTCTGCACCGTCGAGGACCCGATCGAGATGATCGCGCCCGAGTTCAACCAGATGCAGGTGCAGCACAACATCGACCTGGGCTTTGCCGAAGGCGTGCGCACCTTGCTGCGCCAGGATCCGGACATCATCATGGTCGGCGAGATTCGCGACCTGGAAACCGCGCAGATGGCCATCCAGGCCGCGCTGACCGGGCATCTGGTGCTCTCCACGCTGCACACCAACGACGCGCCGAGTGCGGTCCAGCGCCTGATGGACCTGGGCGCGCCCTACTACCTGCTGCAGGGCACCATCGTCGGCATCATGGCGCAGCGTCTGGTGCGGACCCTGTGTCCGCATTGCAAGCGCATCGATGCCCAGGTGGATGAAATCAAGTGGCAGGCGCTGTGCCATCCCTGGCGCGCCGAGGTGCCCAGCCGCATCGGCGCGCCGGTGGGTTGCCTGGAGTGCCGCAAGACCGGATACCTGGGGCGCACCGGCATCTACGAGATGTTTCGCATCTCGCCGACACTGCGCAGCATGATCCACCCGAGCGTGGAACTCTCGAAGTTCGCCGAGGCCGCACGCAAGGAGGGCATGCGCCCCTTGCGCCTGTCGGCGGCGATGCATGTGGCGCGCGGCATCACGACGATCGAGGAAGTCCTCGGCGTGTTGCCTCCGATCGAGTAGCGGCGGGGATGCGGATACAGTGCACCCGCAATCTCGGACCGGCGTGGGTCAGGGTAGTGCGCAGCGCTTGACCGGCGAGGCCCCGCCCAGCCTTGCGGCAAGCACCCGCTGAGCCGCTGCGCGGCACAGCGGGCTACTGAACGCCGGGGAAGCTCTCGACGTACTTGATGGTGAAGTCGGGAAAACTGTCGACGAACTGGATCTTGAAGTCCGGGAAGCTCTCGACCATCTGCCACTTGCCGGGCTTGTCCGGGAACGACTCGACCACCTCCACATGCAGGTCGGCGAAGGAGCTGACCACCTTGACCTTGTAGTCTGGAAAGGACTCGACCACCTTGATCTTGCCGTAGATGCGCGAAAGATCGGGCTTTTCCGCGCGCGCAGCGGCAGGCATCAGGCTTGCCAGCAGTGCCAGTCCGGCGTGTTCCAGCCATTCGCGTCGATTGCTCATCGCGGCGCTCCGTGCGGGTGGACTGCGTGAAGCATGCGCGCGCCATGCCCGCACTGCGACACCTGCGGCGTGCTACTTTCTGCGCGCATTCAGGCAGACGGAATCCATCCATGTCCTTGCCCCTGGGCCTTGCGCTGCTGGCGATGGCGATGCCGCCGACCGCCCCGGCATTGCAGCCGGTGGCGGTGAGTTTCGACGCCGACAACGGGTCGGTGCCACCGCCGTATCGGCGCTCGACGTCGATCGAGATCGCAGCCGATGGGTCGGGTCGCCTGGTGCGGCTGCTCGGCTATGACCTGCAGGATCCAGCGCAGCGCTTCGAATACGCGTTCATCCTGACTGGCGATCAGCAGCAGGCCCTTGCGCGGCGACTGGAGGAGCTCGGCCTGTGGACCACACGCTGGCGCGAACGTCAGCGGGTTCCGGTAGGTGGTCCTCATGTGCGTCTGCGTTTCAGCCGTGGCGACCAGAAGATCGTGTTGCCCGCCTATCCGGTGGCGCATCAAGAAGCGGCGGTGGAAGCCCTGCGCAGCGAAGTGCGCGCACTCGTGCCGGAGGCGGCCAACGCTGCGCGACAGGCCTGGGAGCAGGACCGGGGTGATCTCGAGTGATTAGCGCAATCTGAAGCACGCCGTGCAGGGCGTGCGATTGCAGCCATTCGATTCAGCAAGACTGCCGAAGACTGCACCCGCTGCGTCCGAACAGGGCGGCCGCAGTGTCCGAAATCCCTGGCAAGGCGACGACGATGCGTATTGGGGCCTGGGTGTGCACCTCCTTGATGGTGGGAATGCTGGGATTGGGCGTAGCGGGCGAGAGCCGGGCCTACGATCACGACTACGATGAGGTCTTCACCTGCGAATCGCATGACCGCAGGCAGGAGTACTGCGATGTGGACGCGCATGGCGGCGTGGTGCTTGTGAACCAGCTCAGCCGGACCTCCTGTGTCGAGGGTCGCACCTGGGGCTGGGACGGTCGCGGGGTCTGGGTCAGTGGTGGTTGCCGCGCCGAGTTTGCGCTGGTCCGCGGCCGCGGGCGCGGGCGAGGACGTGGTTATGACCGGGGCTACGAGCGCGAGTACGACCGCGGCCTGCCCGACAGCTATCCGACCAGCGCTGGCTACGTGATCCGCTGCGAATCCCGTGACCACGGCTACAACCACTGTGCCGCGCGCGTGCGCGGCGGCGTCGAACTCCAGCGACAGCTCAGTGATTCCTATTGCGAAGAAGGCGAAACCTGGGGCTACGACCGTCGCGGCATCTGGGTGAACGGCGGGTGCCGCGCAGAGTTCGTGATCTACGAATGAAGCGGTGTTGGTTGCTGGTGTTGGTGTTGGAAGAAGCCGGCGGCGCGGGGTGCAGCGCGTGGCCAACATGCAAACTCCCATCAACGAGGTGATGGACGTGAAGCGGTGTTGGTTGTTGGTATTGGTGCTGGACGAAGCAGGTGGCGCGAGGGTGCGGCACATGACCAACACCAAAAACCCATACCAACACCGCTCCTAGCGCTTGCCGCGCACCATCACGTCGTCCGCCGACATCTTCATGTGGTACTGGAAGCGGTCAGGGCGGTAGCAGCTGATCAGGTAATCGATCGGGCGGCCGCGCTGGTCGCTGGCGATGCGGATCACCTGCAGCAAAGGATCGCCGACGCGCACTACCAGACGCTGCGCCAGGGTGGTGTCGGCCGCGACCGCGGTGATCACCTGGTCGATTTCCTTCAGGTGGATCCCGAGGCGTCGGAACAGGTCCAGGCGGCTGGCGGTCTTGAGGCCTTCAGGATCCAGTCCGGGGCCGATCGGTAGCGTCCAGCTGAGGTAATGCGCGAATGGCACGCCTTCGCGGAGGCGCAACCGGGTTGCCCGCTCGACCAGGGTGTCGGGAGAGCTGCGCAGCGCTTCGGCGACTTGTGGTGGCGGCGTGACGCGGCTGAATTCGATCAGCCTGACCTGGGTCTCGCGGCCCATCACCGCGAGGCTTTCGAGGAGGTTGTTCAGCGGCGCGCGCAGAACCTTGGGTTCGTACTTGTAGGTGACGTGGGTGCCGCGCCCGCGGTGGCGCGAGACATAGCCTTCGGCCTCCAGGTCATCCAGCGCACGCTTGACCGTGATCCGCGAAATGTTGAAGAAGAGAGCGATCTCCTTCTCCGCGGGCAGCAGCGTTCCCTGGCGCAGGTGGCCGCCTTCGATCTTGCGCTTCACCACCAGGTACAACTGGTGGTAAAGCGGCGCCGGTTGATCCGGGCGCAGGTTGGCGCGATCCTCGGCGTTGAACAGGCGCATGCGGGTTCGCTCGCAAGCCGGGAGTGGCTTTGATCGTAGCTGATTTTCGGTGGCGATCCTGACCGCGGACGGCATTGTGCTGTCCGCCTTCGTAAATTCCCCTGGTCAGTGCCTCGTACGCGGCCCCCGCCGCGCGGCGCGGAGACTGCCACCAATCGAGTGAAAAAATCCATGACTTCCGAACTGCTGGCTCCCTTCGACCGCGTGCGGGCGCTGCGCTTCGATGCGGACGGTTTCTACCTGCTCGACCAGCGGGCGCTGCCGCAGCGCAGCGACTGGCTGCCGATGGCGGACGCTGCTGCGGTCGCGGAATCGATCCGCGCGCTGATCGTGCGCGGTGCGCCGGCGATCGGCATCGCCGCCGGTTATGGCCTGGTGCTCGCCGCGCGCGCACTCGCGTCAGGGCCGCTGTCCGAGCGGGTCGCGGGATTCGCCGCGGCGGCGGGGATGCTCCGTGCGGCGCGCCCGACCGCGGTGAACCTGATGTGGGCGGTGGACCGTATGCTGGCGGCCTGCGGCGCCGATCCGCAGCCGGACGCGGTGCTCGGGCAGGCGCGCGCGATCGAGGCCGAAGACCTTGCGGCGAACTACCGCATGGCCATGACCGGCGCTGGCTACATCCAGCCGGGCAGCGGGGTGCTGACCCACTGCAACACGGGCTCGCTGGCCACTGCGGGCCTCGGTACGGCGCTTGGCGTGATCCGCGCCGCTTTTGCACAGGGCAAGCTGGCGCAGGTGCATGCGGGCGAGACCCGCCCCTGGCTGCAGGGCGCCCGGCTGACCGTGTACGAGCTGCAGCAGGATGGCATCCCCGCGAAGCTGATCGCCGACGGCGCCGGCGCCTGGCTGTTGGCGCAGGGGCACACCCACTGGGTGATCGTCGGCGCGGACCGCATCTGCGCCAACGGCGACACCGCGAACAAGATCGGCACGCTGTCGCTGGCGATCGCCGCGAAGCACTTCGGGGCGAAAGTGATGGTGGTGGCACCGACCTCCACGGTCGATTTCGCCACGCCCAGCGGCGATCGCATCCACATCGAGGAACGCGATCCGCGCGAGCTGACCGAGTACGCGGGCATCCGCGTGGCGGCGCCCGGGATCGATGCCTGGAATCCGGTCTTCGACGTGACGCCGGCGGCGCTGGTCGATGTGATCGTCACCGAGAAGGGGGCGATGGAGCGACCGGATGTGGAGCGGATGCGGGCGTTGGCCTGAGCAGGGCGCATTCGCGCCACGAACTGTTGCGTACCCTTGCCTGATTCTTGTCCGCAAAGGACGCAAAGAAGGAAAAGGACGCAAAGGACGCAAAGGACGCAAAGGACGCAAAGAGAGTAAGAGCGTCTCGGGTTGCGCAGCATTCCCATCTCCGCGCAGATCCGGCAATGGAATTGGCTCTACTTTGCGTCCTTTGCGTCTTTTGCGGACAAATGTCTTTTGCTTCATAGACATCGAACAATGTTCGGCCGCGCGCTCGCCGCCGCTACAACTCGCCGACGTCCTGCAGCGAGCGGATGCGCCGCTGCTCGGCTTCGTTGAAGTTGCGCGCGAGGTATTCGTCGAGTGCGGCCTGGCGTCGGGCGGCATCCAGCGAGGACAGGCGGGCGCGCTCGGCCTGGTAGGCGGCGATGCGCGCATCCCAGGCGGCGCGTTCGCGGTCGAGCAGCTCCATCCGTGCGGCGGCCTCCTCGCCGTAGCGCTGCACGCGCAAGCGGTGGCGCTCGTCGGCGTCGCTGGCGAGGGTCTCGATGGCCTGCGCGTCGGCCAGGTCGGACTCCACGCGCTGTTGCTCCAGCAGCGGCTGGCGCACGGCTTCCGGCAGCGCGGAGGTCAGCTCGCGCTGGCGCGCGGCGCGCTCGTCGGCGCTCAAGGTGGTGTCGTCCGCCAGATCGCGCGTGTCCAGGGTGTATTGCTGGTAGGCCTCCTCGTCGCCGAAGAAGGCGCCCGCCATCTCGCTGCCGAGATGTTGCCGGCGCAGGTCGCGCAGCATCGCCAGGCGCTCGCGCAGGGGCAGCTGTTCCAGGCGCGCGGCCGAGCCGTCGACGGCCTCGAGGTAACGCAGGTAGCGCTCGAAGACCTCCTGGGCCTGGCGCTTGCCTTCGGGCGTCGTGATCTGATCGAGGCGTGCTGCGAGCAAGGCGCGGATCTGGTCGATGGAGCGCTCGCCGATGCTGCTGAGGAAGTGGTCGAACAGCCGCCGCAGCGCAAGATCCGGCACCAGGCGGCCGCTGGCGTCCAGGGTCACCCCGCCATCGCTCTCGGTGCCTTGCAGGGAGTTCGGCAGGTCCGGAACGTCCGCCGGAAGCGCCGCCGGCGGGTCGCGGCCGGCGGTCGCCGCGGGCTCGGGTGGCGAGGGCGGTGCAGTGCCTGGGGCTGCGCCCGGCGTGGGCTGGGCCTCGCCGACCCGCGCGCCTGCATCGACGGCCGCCGGATCCCGGTCGGGAGAACGCAGGGCCAGCAGCGTGGCCAGGGCGATCGCCGCAAGCATCGTCAGGCCGAGGCGCGCATTCCTGCTCATCGTCGCGGATTCCCGGGGCGGATGCGAAAAGCCCGGCATTCGCCGGGCTCTTCGAGGACGGTTACAGTCCGGCGTTCTTCAGCCGGTTGGCCTGGGCGCGGTAGACCGAGGCCGGGCTGGAAGCGAACAGCCCACGCAGGCCGAGGATCTGGTTGACCTCGTCGAGATGGTTCCAGCCGTAGTCGTCGCGCAGGACCACGCCCCAGTGGCTGGAGCACTTGCCGACCAGGCCATCGTTCTGCTCGAAGCCGAAGAACAGGGCGCCGGCACCGAGCATCGCATCGGAGGCATCGAACACATTGGTCAGCACGCTGGTGCCGCCCATCGAGTAATAGCGCACGTTGTTGACCACGCTCGCGCCCTGGCCGCAGCTGGTCGTCGGCTTGCCCTGCGGATGGTGGCTGTTGAAAGTCGCGGCACCGGCGGAATTCAGCGATGCGAGCGCGCCGAGGGCGTTCTGCGGATCGTCATCGCCGGACAGGAACTCGATGAACATGCTGAGCGCGTTGACGAAGCCGGCCAGGATGGTCTCGAGGGCCGAGCCGGGCGCGGCGGCGGTGCGCAGGCCGTCGGCCACCTTGCTGCCGGTGTGCGGGCTGCCGACGCTGGTCATCGATGCCACCAGGTCCGGGCGCACCGAGGCGACATAGCGAGCGGTCGGGCCGCCGTGGCTGTGGCCGATCAGGTTGACCTTGGCGTGGCCGTAGGTGGCGCGCAGGTGGTCGAGGTAGCGGATCAGCTGCTCGCCGCGCACCTCGCTGTAGTTGCTCGACGAGACGTTCGCGATGTAGACCTTGGCGCCGCCGGAACGCAGTTCGGACGGCAGGCCGTAGAAGTAGTCGTAAATGCCGAACAGGCTGTCGAAGCCGAGCAACCCGTGCACCAGCACGATCGGATGGCGCGTCTTGGTGTAAGTCGATTGCGCATGGCTGGGCGCAGCCAAGGCGAGCGCCAGCAGCAGCAAGGTAGCGCGGACAAACGAACGGACCATGTTGAACCCCTCCCCCGAAAAACTGTGGATGCGCCGCCGGCGCGCCTGCTCCCCAGCAGGCAGGTGAAGACTATACGGTAGCGTATGGAGTAAGCAATGGGTCAGCTTTGATTCATCTTTGTCAGTTTGTGACGCGATGGACCCATGCGCGGCGACGCACGACTGTCACCTGACCTGGAAAAAGCGCAGCCCGGCCTCCGCCGAGTGCAGCCAGCCGAGCGGCAGGCAGGTGATCGCCAGCAGGCCGAGGACGTAGTGCGAGGCCAGGATCGGCAGCCAGCTGCGGTGGCGGTGGTAACTGGCGATCCAGCGCCCGCCGATCAGCCAGGTCAGGCACATCAGGGTGAAGTTCGGCGCGTGTGCGAGCGCGAACAGGGCGGTCGCCAGGGTGGCGCCGTGCGCGCCGGCCAGCCGCCGCGACTGCGGAAGCAGGAAACCGAGCAAGAGCGCCTGCTGCAGCAGCACGAAGGGGATGTACAGGGTGACCCGCTCCAGGCCGGGTGCTTGCCAGTGTCCCAGCCCTCCTGCGATCAGCAGCAAGGCGAGCGCAGCGGGCAGCGAGTATCCCGCGACCGCGCGCCAAGCGGCCGCCGTGCCGGCCCACTGAGAACCTCCGACGCGCAGCCCGGACAGCTGGAAGGCGAGAGCAACGCTGAGCCAGGTCAGCGCGGTGGGCGAGGGCTGCTCAGCCAGACCCAGGCCCAAGGTCAGCGCCAGCAGCGGCGCGTGTCCAAGCAGCAGTTCGATGGCAGCGTCGCCGCGACGATGCGTGCGACGGCGCAGGCGCCAGGCCAGCGCCAGCCCCGCGTAAACCGCCACACTGATCCAACCGGGCGACCAGCCGTCGGGCACCTGTGCCGACGCGGTCGACCCGGCATCCGGCACGCCGCGCCACGCCGGCCAGAACAGCACTTCGGCGTCCAGCGCGCGCAAGCGCTCGCGCAGTTCGAGGCTGCGTTCTGGTGTGGCACTGCCGACATCGAGCAGCACGCCGAGGCGGGCTGGCCGGTCGATGCCACCGCCGTCGAGCATCTGCTGGGCGGTCCCGGTGTCGACCCACTCGATCGCTGCCGTGGGCCTGCCCGATGGGGCTTCGAGGAAGCGCAGATGGTCCAGGGCGACCTCGAGACCCGGTGCGCCGGACAAGTACAAGCGGAACTCGCCGACGCGGCCGCTGGTGCCGCCCCAGTGCCCCCGTTGGCCACCGGAATGGGCTACCCAGTCCAGATCCGACAGTTGTGCATGCAACACGTTCCACCCTGGCGCCAGCTCGAGCCGCTGGGTCCATTGCCGTAACTGGCCAGGCTCATCGAAGATCAGCGACAGCGTGGCTCGGGCGCTGACTTCTAGGCGCAGGTGCAGTGCCCGGAAGCGCCGTGCATCCAGCGCGAGGCCGCGCAGATTCAGGCGCACATTGCCGCGTCCGTCGGGCAGCCGCGCGCGCACCACGCCGGGTTCCTCGGGCAGCATCGAGGCGTTGTCGATGGCGCCGCCGATCAGGTCGCGGGCGCGGTCGAATTCGAAGCCCAGTCGGCTTTCACCGCGCGCTGCGCGCGCAATTTCGGCGCTGCCTTGCGCCATCAGGAAGTGATCCAGCGCGCATTGGGCGATCAGCCAGGCGGCCGCCGCAAACAGCAGCGCGCCGAGCAGGTGCCGCATCAGCGCGCGGCCTGGGCAGCGTGCAGGCGGTCGGCCTTTGCGGCGCAGATAAAGTCGTTCAGCGACAACCCGCCGACGTCGTGGGTGTTGAAATGCACCACGCAGCGGCCATAACCCACCTCCAGGTCGGGATGGTGGTCCTCGGCCTCGGCGATGTCGGCAAGTGCGTTGACGAAGGCGACCGCGGCAAGAAAATCGGCGAACTTGTAGTGCCGCGAGATCGAATTGCCGTCGCTGCGCAGGGTCCAATGAGGCAGTTCGGAGAGCAAGCGCTGCACCTCCGGATGCGGCAGGCGGTGCGCCTCTCCGCGACGTGGTACGCAATGCTGGTCGGACAAAGGCGTCATCGGCACACTCCGGAGTGGGTTCATTCCCTCGCTGGCATGATACAGAGCAGGCAACCAGAGACCTTCGCCCCCATGATCGAACTCGGTGACAGCGCACGCGAATACTTCAGCAAGCTGATCGCGCAGCAGGGTGTGCCTGACCTCGGCATCCGCCTGCTGGCGATCAAGCCCGGAACCCCGGCGGGCGACTGCCGGCTGGAATTCTGCGAGGCGGCGATGCGCGCGATGACGACTACGTGATCGACTGCGCCGATTTCTCGATCTACGTCGACGCCGCCAGCGCGCCATGGCTGGACAACGTCAGCATCAGCTACGAGCAGCAGCGCGGCGGCGGCCAGTTGACCATCCGCGCGCCCAAGCTGAAAGGCCAGTTGCCCGGCGCCGAGGCCAGCCTGGTCGAGCGCGTGCGTTATGTGCTCGACACCGAGATCAACCCCGGCGTCGCTGGCCACGGCGGGCGCGTGAGCCTGGTCGAGGTCACCGCCGACGGCGAAGTGGTGCTGCAATTCGGCGGTGGCTGCCACGGCTGCGGCCAGGTCAGCGCCACCCTGCAGCACGGCGTGCTCAAGACCCTGCGCGAACGCATCCCCGAGGTCACCGCCGTGCGCGACGTCACCGACCACGCCAGCGGCAAGAATCCGTATTTCCGCAAGGGGTGACGGGCGGGTGTGGGTTGTTGGTGGGTTGGTGGCCGGTTGTGGTGGTGGTTGCGGGCAGCGGGGGAGGGCTTCAGCCGCGATCATTTGCTGGCGGCCGATGGGAAAGATGGCCGACAGAGTCGGCTCCCAAAGGCGTCGCGGATTGCGAGTTTCGCTGCCCACAACCCACAACCCACAACCCACAACCCACAACCCACAACCCACAACCCACAACCAGCCCACAACCTACCGCTGCCGCCTGGGTCCCGGATACACGATCACCGGCCCCGGCAGCCACGGCCAGATGCCGAGGAACGGATCCTGGTGGATGCGGATGTCCTCGATGGCAGGACGTTCGGGCCACAGGAACAGGGTGTCGACGCGCAGCTGCGGCATGTCGTAGCTGTACTCGCCGATCTGCCGCTGTGCACGTGCTTCGACCCGTCCGGTCACGGTGACCTCGCGCCCCGGGACAAACACGGCCGGATCGAGGAAACCGGACTTGCACGCACGGAAGCGGCCGATGTCGGCGTCGAGGTCGCGCGGGCGGGCGCGGGCGTCGAGGGGCATGCCGAGTACCTCCAGACAAGTTTCGTTGGCTGCGGGCAGCACATCGATCACGCGGCCGCCCCAGCGCAGATTGCCCGCAGGCTGGTCGGCGGCTTCCGGGGCGATCTCGGCGAATTCGCCGCGCAGCGGTTGCGGTGCGGTGGCGCAGCCGGCGAGCAGGGTCAGGCCGAGCGCGGAGGCGAGAGTCTTGCGATTCATGGCGGTTGCCGTCGGGATCCCGTACTTGCTCAATCCTAGCGCGGCTGGCTGCGCGATGCCGTGCGGAAAGCCTGAACCGCTTGGCGAAGCTGTGGCAAAGACTGGTCACCGGCGACGCCATAGCGCGAGGCTTCGTAGGCGGCGACCACTCGGGCGATCTGATTCGCCAGAGCCGGCAGCGCCCGTGACGCGCGCCGCCCCAGGTCGCCCGCGCCTTCGGCATGCCCCGCGCTGATGCCGTGACGGTTCAACTCGCGAACGAAGCGGCGGTAAAGGCCCAGCGCCGGATCGCCGGGCTGGCGCCGACGCTGCAGCCAGAAAATGCCTGCGGTCAGTGCACCGAACAGAGCCAGGCCGCCGCCGATCCAGGCGGCCATGTGGCGCCAGTCGGAAGGATCGAAGCCCAGTGCGGCGAACAGGCTCTGCTGGCGCAGGCTGTCGAAACGCACCATGTTGCGGTTCCACCAGGCCTGTACGGCATCCGCCCGGTCGCGCAGCGCGCGCAGCCACTCGGAGGTCACCGAAGGTATCCACCATCGATGCCGTTCCGGACCGATTGACGCGGTCCGGTGCGATGGCGCTGGTCGGGTCGATCCGGACCCAGGCATTGCCGCCGATCAGGATCTCGGCCCAGGCATGCGCATCGGAATTGCGGACCACCCAGTAATTGCCGATCAGGTTGTAAGGCCCCGCCAGGTAGCCGGTGACCACCCGCGCGGGGACGCCCGCGCTGCGCATCAGCACCACGAATGCCGCTGCGTAATGCTCGCAAAAGCCTTCGCGGGTCTCGAACAGGAATTCGTCCATGCGATGCGCGCCCACCAGTGGCGGCGGGCTCAGGGTGTAGGCGAAACCTTCGCTGCGGATGTGTGCGAGCGCGCGGTTGGCCAGTGCCGTCGGATTGTCGCCAAGCTCGCTGCGCCATCCTGCGCCGAGTTCGCGCGTGCGCGGATTCAGCCGGTCCGGCAACTGCAGGCCGAGCTGGCGCTGCAGCGAGGGGAAGGCGTCGAGCGGCACCGGCTGGTCCAGGCGCGACGCAGCGTCAAACACGTAGAGCGTACTCACCCGCTGGCTGCGGGTCTGACGGTGCCCTCCAGCGAACGGCTGGCATCGGCGGGAAAACCGGTCGCGAAGTCGAGGGTATGCAGCCAGCGGCGGTCGGTCGGTTCGAGCATGACCTGATAACGCACATCGCCGGGCGCGCCCGGCTGTGGCCCGATCTCGCGGCCGGTGGGGTCGTTGGGATTGGCCAGGCGCGGCTCGATTCGCCAGGTCTGGCCATCGAAGCTCCACAGCACCGGGCCGCGCCAGTACATCGAGCGCTTCGCCGGCGAGCCGTCGGGAAAGCTGACACGGAACACCGGGGTGTCGTCGGCGATCAGTTCGCTGATGCTGCCTGGACTCATGGTGTCCGACAGGCCGGTGCGCGACTCCCACTGGTTCTCGCGGGTGCCCCAAAGCGGCTCCGACAGGCGCGGCACCGAGAGGAACAGGAACAAGGTCAAGGGCAGCACCACCGCCAGCAACAGCAGGAACTCGCGGCCGAGCGAGCCCAACTGCTGCGCCAGCCCGCCCCGGGTGCCCGGGGGCGCGGCAATCTCGTTCAGCGCCAGGAACACCAGCAGGGTCGGCAGCACCATGTACAGCGTGACGCCGATTCCCTCGTTGAACAGGAACTGCACGCTGACCAGGAACAACGAGACAGTCATGATCAACAGGCCGTCGCGGCGACGCTCGGATTCGATGAGCTTGAGGGCACTCAGGCCGACGAGTGCCGCGGTTCCTGCCTGTCGTGCAAACGGATTGCCGAACTCGACCACCACCAGGCCGAGCACCATCATCAGCAGCGGCAGCTTGATCCACGCCGGCCAGGCGCGCGCATAGGCGCGCCGCTGCAGCCAGCGCGCCAGCACGATGGCGACCAGCGTTGCCGAGTACCAGCCAGGCAGCCACAACAGGTGTGCCGCCAGCGTCGCAGCGAAGGCCGCCAGCATCCAGTCGAACTGGCGCGGTTCAAGGACCGGGGAGCGCATGCAGGGCAAGTGCCTTGAGTGCGCGCAGTCGGTGCGCGGGTCCGAGGTCCGGGCCCAGCGCAAGACCAGGCAGCATCAACCGATAGCGGATGCCGGCGCGTTCGGCTTCGAGCACCCAGCGGGTCAGGCGCGACAGCCGCTCCTCGAGTCCCAGGCCCTGGATCCGGGTCAGGTCGAATATGGTTTCGCGCGCCTGCGGCGCCTCCAGTTGCCGCACCAGCAGCTCACCGGTGCGCGCGCTGGCCTTCCATGCCACCATCCGCAGCGGATCGCCCGGCTGGTACTCGCGCAGCGAGCGCAAGTCCTCATCGCCAGGATCGGCGCCGCCGACGCGGCCGTGATCCGGGGTTTTCGGCAGCGGCGCAGGCGGATTCTCGGCGCGCGGATACACCAGCACGCGCAGGTCCGAATGCAGCCAGCTCCAGGCGTAGAAGAGGCCGAATGGCCAGGTGGTCGAAATGCGCACCGGCTCCGGCGCATACCAGCCGCGGATGGCGGTGGGCAACGCGAACTCGACCTGGGTGGTGCTGCCGGGCGCGATCTCCACGTGGCGCTGCTCGCCGTCGAGCGACAGGTCACGGCGAAGCGCGTGCGCGCGTCCTCGGCGCGCAGATGGAAACTGAGGTGCAGCGGATCGCCGGCGTGCACCGGATCGGCGCTGATCTGGACCAGGCTCAGGCGGTCCAGGTTGCGGAAGGTCTGCAGCATCGAGATTGCGCCCAGGCTGACCGCCAGCAGCCCGAACAGCAGCGCGCCATTGTTGTTGTAGTTCAGCGCGCCGGCGAGGATCGCCAGCATCATTGCCGCAAAGAACAGTCCGAAGCCGCTCGGCACGATGTAAACCCGGCGCTGGTTCAGCGTGATCGGCAGGCGCTCGTTGCGATGCCGCCGGGTCAGGTTGGGCAGGCGCCGGTCGAGCTCGCGCCAGGCCCGCTCGCGCCAGCCAGGGCGGGGCGCGCTGCTGCTTGCGAAGCGGCCCGGCGCAGCCATCGGTGCGCTCAGGGGATCGCCACCTGGGCGAGCACATCGCGCGCCACCGAGGTGCCGTCGCCGCTGGCGTCGGCGTTCAGCAGCAAGCGGTGGCGCGCCACGGCGACGAACACCGCCTGCAGGTCCTCGGGCAGCACATGGGTGCGACCGGCGAGCAGCGCGTGCGCGCGCGCCGCGCGCAGGAGTGCGATGCCGGCGCGCGGCGAGAGCCCGATGCGCACGCGGCGGTCGCTGCGGGTGGCGGCGATCAGCGCGTAGGCATAGTCGATCGCGGCCGGGCTTGCGTGCAGCGCGAGTGCCGCGTCGCGCAGTTGCGCCAGGCGCTCGCCGCTGAGCAAGGGCTTCAGGTCGCCGATCAGCGCGCGGCGCTCGCGCGCGCCGAGTAGCGCCTTTTCCGCCCGCTCGTCCGGATAGCCCAGGTTGAGCGAGAACATGAAGCGGTCGAGTTGCGACTCGGGCAGCGGGAAGGTGCCGCTCTGCTCCAGCGGGTTCTGCGTGGCGATCACCACGAAGGGCTCCGGCAGCCGGTGGCTGACGCCGTCCACCGTCACCTGCTGCTCGGCCATCGCTTCCAGCAGGGCGCTCTGCAACTTGGGCGTGGCGCGGTTGATCTCGTCCGCCAGCAGCATCTGCGCAAAGATCGGCCCGGGGTGGAAGTCGAAACGGCGCCGCTCGGGATCGAACACCGACACGCCGATCAGGTCGGCCGGCAGCAGGTCGGAGGTGAACTGGACGCGGCCGAACTTCAAGTCGAAGGCGGCTGCCAGCGCCTGCGCCAGGGTGGTCTTGCCCACGCCCGGCAGATCTTCCAGCAGCAAGTGACCGCCGGCCAGCAGGCACACCAGCGCCAGCCGGACCTCGTGCGCCTTGCCCAGCACCACCGCGTTGACCTGGGTCTCGGCGGCGTGCAGCGGGGCGATCAGGTCCTTGGCTTGCGCGGCGGCGTCGGCGGGCATCGGTGGCTCCAGCAGGTTCAGGGTAGGACGATGCCGGCCGCGTCGAGCATCCGACACAACGCGATCAGCGGCAAGCCGATCAGGGCGCTCGGATCCTCGCTGCGGATCGCTTCGAACAAGGCGATTCCGCGGCCCTCGACCTTGAAGCCACCAGCGCAGTCGAAGGCCGGTTCCGCGGCCACGTAGCGCGCAATCGCCCCGGCGGACAGCACGCGCATCGTGCACACGGTCAGGTCGAGGTGCACGCCGGCATTCCCGGTCACGGCATCGAGTATTGCGAGCGCAGTGTGAAAGCGAAGTTCCCGGCCGCTGCAGGACATCAGCTGCGCCTGCTGCGCATCGGCACTGCCGGGCTTGCCGAGCGCGCGGCCGGCGCATTCGGCGACCTGGTCGCTGCCGATCACCAGTGCGTCGGGATAATGCGGCGCGACCGCGCGGGCCTTGGCCAGCGCCAGGCGGGTGGCGGTGTCGCGCGGCAGTTCGCCTGCCAGCGGCGGACTCGTCGATCTCCGGCGTGCGGCACTCCACCGCCAGGCCCAGCCGCACGAGCTGTTCGCGGCGGTAGCGCGATCCGGACGCCAGGACCACCCGGCGCGGCGGCATCAGTGCAGCGTCGGCGGCTTGGGCTCGCTGCCGCCGATGCCGTAGGCGCTCGCGATCAGCGCCGACACCGGATGCGACTCCGACGAGGCCGCCGCGAGTTCCTCGCCGGCCGCCTCCAGCTTGTCCATGTTTTCCGCCAGGGTGCGGCGCGAGCGTTCCATGTCTTCGCGCGTGCGCTTGAGCTGCGACAAGGGTGCGGTGTCGCCGTGGTCGCGCAGCCACAGGCGCTGCTGCAGCAGATCGCGCAGGGCCTTCTGTACCAGGGGGTCGAGGTTCAGCGAGGCGAGCGCCTGGCTGGTGATGGTGCTGGGCAGGGTGGACACCCAGCGGTGCATCGTCTGCATGCGCTCGCGGCAGGCGTGCAACTCGCGTTCGAGCGCGTCGGCGCTGTCCATGATGCGGTGCAGATGGTCCTGGCGCCGGCGCAGTTGCAGCAATCGCCACAGCAGCCAGACGACCACCAGCGTGGCCAAGGTCAGCGCGACGATCAGGCTCTTCAACAACATGCGGGGCTTCCGTCGATCGACTGGCCGATTATGCAGCCTGCCTCGGACGACGTTGAGGAATCGTCGAGGCGGTCGCAATCCGGAAACCTGGCGAGCTCTGAACGAAAACCGGCCAGCAGATTGACACTGGCGGCGGACCCGCCTACGATTCCGCGGCTATGCATGCGCCATTGCCCGAGCGGATAGATGTCGAACGCGCGGTGGCGACCGGGCGTGTGTATGCCGGCAGCGTTCCGCTGTCGGCGATGCCGCGCCTGACCAGCCTGCTGGCGGACGATCGCGGCGAGGTGAGGTACCAGTTGCAGTTCGGTCGCAACGCGATCCACCAGAAGATGGTGGAGATGCACGCGGATACCGCCCTGCCGCTGATCTGCCAGGCCTCGCTCGAGCGCTTCGAGCTGCCGGTGCAGGTGCAGGCGCGGCTCGGTTTCGTCCGCGACGAGGCCGACGAGGCGGGACTGCCGGAAGGGTATGAGGCGGCGCTGACGGATGAGGGATTCGTCGACCCGCTGGCGCTGATCGAGGACGAGTTGATTTTGGCGGTGCCGGTGATTCCACGGAATCCCGATGTCGCAACGATGGAACCGGCGCCCGCGCCGGAGCTTGAGGCAGACGCAGAGCGGCCGAATCCATTCGCGGCGCTGGCGGGTCTGAAGCGCAAGTAGTACCCAGGGACGAATTTCAGGTTTACAGGAGTCAGACATGGCCGTTCAAAAGAGTCGCAAGACGCCCTCCACCCGCGGCATGCGCCGTTCGCACGATGCGCTGACGGCGCCGACGGTGTCCGTCGACCAGACCAGCGGCGAGAGCCACCTGCGCCATCACGTCACCAAGGACGGCTACTATCGTGGCCGCAAGGTGATCGACAGCAAGGTCGCCGAAGTCGAGACCAGCGAGGGCTGATCGCCCGCGTCGGAGCCTTCGCGGCTCCGCCCCAACACGAGCGCCACTGATGCCCACAGTCTCTGCCCGGATCATCGGGACTGGCAGCCATCTGCCGGAAACCATCCTCACCAACGCCGAGTTGGAGAAGCGGGTAGAGACCAGCGACGAGTGGATACGCGAGCGTACGGGGATCGAGCAGCGGCATATCGCCGCTGACGGCGAGTGCACCAGTGACCTGGCCGTGGCCGCCGCCGAGAAGGCGCTCGCGGCCGCGGGCGTTTCCGCGTCCGAACTGGACCTGATCATTGTCGGCACCACCACGCCGGACGTGATCTTCCCGAGCACCGCCTGCCTGGTGCAGCACCGCCTCGGCGCCAAGGACTGTCCGGCATTCGACGTCAACGCGGCCTGTACCGGTTTCCTCTACGCACTGTCCATCGCCGACAAGTTCATCCGCACGGGCGCCGCGCGCACCGCGCTCGTGATCGGTGCCGAGACCCTGTCGCGTATGCTCGACTGGAACGACCGCGGCACCTGCGTGCTGTTCGGCGACGGCGCCGGCGCAGTGGTTCTGCGCGCCGATTCCACGCCCGGCATCATCTCCACGCACATCCACGCCGACGGCCAGTACAAGGATTTGCTGCACAACCCGGTCGGGGTGTCGCGCGGGTTCAAGGACGAGCCGAACCACGGCGTGCGCGTGATGATGAGCGGCAACGAGGTGTTCCGCGTGGCCGTGCGCACCCTGTCGCGGATCGTCGACGAGACCCTGAAAGCGAACGATTTGCAGAAGGATGCGATCGACTGGCTGGTGCCGCACCAGGCCAATCTGCGCATCATCACCGCCACCGCCAAACACCTCGACATGCCGATGGAGCGGGTGATCGTCACCGTCAACAAGCACGGCAACACCTCTTCCGGCTCGGTGCCGCTGGCGCTGGACCACGGCGTGCGCAACGGCATGATCAAGCCCGGCCAGTTGCTGCTGCTGGAGGCTTTCGGCGGCGGGTTCACCTGGGGCTCGGCGCTGTTGCGCCTGTAATCCCGCGGCGGGCGGGTCCCCCCCGGTGGTTGGGGGGGGGGGGTTTGGGGGAGGGGGGGGGGGGGGGGGGGGGGGGCCCCCCCCGGGGGGGGGCCGCCGCCCCCCCCCCCCCCCCCCCCCCCCCCCCCCCCCCCCCCCCCCCCCCCCCCCCCGGGGGGGGTTCCCCGCGGCCCCCCCCCCACGAGCGGCTCAAGATACCGACACTCTCATGCGCAACGATCTCGCATTCCTGTTTCCTGGCCAGGGCTCGCAGGCGCTCGGCATGCTCTCGGCCCTGGCCGACACGCACGCCGTGGTGCGCGCGACCTTCGCCGAAGCCTCCGACGCCATCGGCATGGACCTGTGGGCGCTGGCCCAGCAAGGCCCCGAGGCCGAGCTCAACCGCACCATCAACACCCAGCCGGCGTTGCTCGCGGCGGGGGTGGCGGCGTGGCGCGCCTGGCGCGCGGCCGGCGGCACCGAACCGGCGCAGTTGGCAGGACATAGCCTGGGCGAATACACCGCGCTGGTGTGCGCCGATGCGCTGTCGCTGGCGGACGCCACGCGGCTGGTGCGCGAGCGCGGTCGGCTGATGCAGGAGGCAGTGCCCGAGGGCGCCGGGGCGATGGCCGCCGTGCTGAATGCGGATCTTTCGGTGCTCTCCGAAGTCTGCGCCGCAGTGTCCACCGACGCCGAACCCGTGGTGCCCGCAAACCTCAACGCCCCCGGCCAGATCGTGCTGTCGGGCGCCGCCGCCGCGATGGACCGCGCGCTCGCGGAACTCGCCACGCGCGGGGTCAAGCGCTCGATCCGCCTGCCGGTCAGCGTGCCCTCGCATTCGCCGCTGATGCGCCCGGCCGCGGAAAAGCTGGCCGCGTTCATGGCCGATGTCGCGATCGCAGCACCGCGCATTCCGGTGATCCACAACGCCGATGTGGCAGCGCACGCAGATCCGGCCGCGATCCGCGCGGCGTTGGCACTGCAGTTGCACGCCCCGGTGCGCTGGATCGAGACCATCGAGAAGCTCGCCGCCGGCGGCACCGCGCGGGTGCTCGAATGCGGCCCCGGCAAGGTGCTGTGCGGTACGGTCAAGCGCATCGCGCCGGCGGTGGAATCCGCCGCCATCGGCGAGCCCGCCGGATTCGACGCCGCCCTGGAAGGACTGCGCGCATGAGCGATACCCCCATCAACCTGGCGCTGGTCACCGGCGCCAGCCGCGGCATCGGCGCGGCGATTGCCGACGAACTCGCGGCCAACGGACTCTTCGTCGTCGGCACCGCGACCGGCGAAGCGGGAGCGCAGGCCATCGGCGAGCGCCTCGGTGCGCGCGGCTGCGGCCGGGTTCTGGATGTTGCGGATGCGGCCGCCATCGACGCGCTCGTCGAGTCGGTGGAAAAGGAATTCGGCGCGGTGCGCGTGCTGGTGAACAACGCCGGCATCACCCGCGACCAGTTGCTGCTGCGGATGAAGGACGATGACTTCGCCGCAGTGATCAACACCAACCTCGCCAGCGTGTTCCGCCTGTCCAAGGCGGTGATGAAGCGCATGCTGCGCGAACGCCAGGGCCGCATCATCAGCATCGCCTCGGTGATCGGGCTGACCGGCAACGCCGGCCAGGCCAACTACGCCGCGGCCAAGGCCGGGATCATCGGCTTCACCAAGTCGCTGGCGCGTGAGGTCGGCAGCCGCGGCATCACTGCGAATGTGGTCGCGCCGGGCTTCATCGATACCGACATGACCCGCGCGCTGCCCGAGGCTCAGCGCCAGGCCCTGCTGGCCGACGTACCCCTCGGGCGCCTCGGGTCCGTGGAGGACATCGCCAAGGCGGTGGCCTTCCTCGCATCCCCAGCGGCCGGTTACATCACCGGCGAAACGCTGCACGTCAACGGCGGCATGTACATGCCGTAGCCGGCAGCAGCACCATTCACTATCATTCCCCACCTTTTCGGCAGGAACGTACAAGCCATGAGCAGCATTGAAGACCGCGTCAAGAAGATCGTCGTCGACCGTCTGGGCGTCAAGGAAGACGAAGTCAAGCCGAACTCCTCCTTCGTCGACGATCTCGGTGCGGATTCGCTCGACACGGTGGAACTCGTGATGGCGCTCGAGGAAGAGTTCGAGTGCGAGATCCCGGACGAGGAAGCCGAGAAGATCACCTCGGTGCAGCAGGCTGTCGATTACATCAAGGCCAACGTCAAGGCCTGATGCGGCTCACCGGGCGCGACCCTCGGGTCGCGTCTGGCGAGTGGAAAAAGGGAAATGGAAAACGGAAAAGGGAAGAGCGGCCTTCGCCGCCGACTCGCCTTTCGCTCTCCCATTTTCCTTTTTCCCTTTTCCTTTTTCCCTCCCAGGAGGCTCCATGCGCAGCGCTCGTCGCGTCGTAGTGACCGGGCTCGGGATCGTGTCGCCGGTCGGCAGCGATATCCCGACCGCCTGGGACAATGTGGTCAATGGCCGTAGCGGCATCGGGCCGATCACGCATTTCGACTGCTCCGCCTTCGCCACCCGCTTTGCCGGCCAGGTGCAGGGTTTCGATGTCGCCCAGTGGGTGGCGCCGAAAGACTCGCGGCGGATGGACCCCTTCATCCATTACGGCATCGCCGCCGGCACCCAGGCGGTGCGCGACGCGGGCCTGGATCCGGTGCCGGACGCGCTGAAGACCCGTTTCGGCGTGATGATGGCGGCCGGTATTGGCGGCATCTCGACCATCGAGCAGACCACGCTGACCTGGCACACCCATGGCCCGCGCCGGATCTCGCCCTTCTTCGTGCCTGGCACGATCATCAACATGGTCGCCGGCCACCTCGGCATCAACCTCGGCCTGCGCGGCCCGAACCTGTCCATCGTCACCGCCTGCACCACTGGCACGCACAACATCGGCGTGGCGGCGCGCCTGATCGCGTATGGCGATGCCGACGTGATGCTCGCCGGTGGCGCGGAGCACGCGACCACGCCAACAGCCGTGGGCGGATTCAGTTCTTCGCGCGCGCTCAGCGAGCGCAATGACGACCCGAAGGCCGCCAGTCGTCCGTGGGATCGCGATCGCGATGGTTTCGTGCTGTCGGATGGCGCCGGCGCGCTGGTGCTGGAGGAATACGAGCACGCCAAGGCACGCGGCGCGCGGATCTATGCCGAGATCATCGGTTTCGGCATGAGCGACGACGCCTACCACATGACTGCGCCGCCAGAAGACGGCTCAGGCGCGGCCTTGTCGATGACGAATGCGCTGGCTGACGCCGGCATCGAGGCGAGCGCAGTGCAGTACGTCAATGCGCACGCCACCTCGACGCCGCTCGGCGACCGCGGCGAGATCGTCGCAGTCAGGAGCGCCTTCGGGGAAGCTGCGAAGAGCCTGATGGTGAGTTCGACCAAGTCCGTCACCGGCCACCTGCTCGGTGCCGCCGGCGCGGTCGAGGCGATCTTCTGCGTGCTCGCGCTGCGCGACCAGGTGGTGCCGGCGACGATCAACCTGCACAACCCGGATGAGGGCATCGACCTCGACCTGGTGCCGAACACCTCGCGGCAGGTCAAGCTCGACACGGTGATGAGCAACTCCTTCGGTTTCGGCGGGACCAACGGGACCTTGATCTTCCGGCGGGTGTGAGCGCGTCCGGATGCAGACCGAGCCTGCCCTGAAACCGGGGACCGCAAAGGACGCAAGTTTGCACAGGACGCAATGGAAGCGGGTTGCATCGGCTGCGCGGCGTGTCATGGCTGCGCTCCTGGCGCGTGTCTCGACTGGATTGATGGGCGGAGCTGACAGTGCCGGTGCCGACGCCCGACATCGACCTGCCCTGCAGTGCGCCGGAGGCTCGGGACCAGCCGCGCCCGCGCTGCTGCTCAGCGCCGCGGCCGGGCCGCAGGGCTACGCGATCTGCTGCCCTTGGTCGACGCGCCGCCGCTGGTGGTGCCTTATCCCGGGGGGGCGCGGCACGCGCAGCAGCTGGCTGCGCTGGTCGAGCGCCTGCGTGCCCTGCCAGCGGGCGGCGATGCGGACGGCGAGGCCATGGCCGGCGGCTGGCTGCTGTACCTGGCCTACGATTTCGCCAGCGTCTTCGAGCCCAATGTACCCTGGCGCCGGCCGGAGCTCGACGAGCCGCTGGCGCTGCTGTGGCGGGTGTCGGCGACGCTCGTGCGCAATCGCGATTCGGGCATCGGTACGCTCGCGGGAAGCCAGCTTCCGCAGTGGCGACAGCGGCTGCAAGCCGCCGCGGGCGTGGTGGTTGCGCCGGGTTCGGCCTACATGCCGTCGGGCGTGCGCGATAGCGGAGCAAGCCCTGCACTCCTGGAGGACGATCCGCAGCGCTTCCTCGATGGCGTTGCCCGGATCCATGAGTACCTGCGTGCGGGCGACGTGTTCCAGGTCAACCTCTCGCGCGCCTGGCGAGCGACCGCGCCCGGTCCGATCGACCTGGACGATCTGTTCGCGCGGCTGACCGCCGCCAACCCGGCGCCGTTCGCGGCGCTGCTGCAGCACGGGGACTGGGGCCTGGCTTCATCGTCGCCGGAGCGCCTGGTGAGCGTGCGCGGGATGCGTGTGGACACGCGCCCGATCGCCGGCACGCGCCGGCGCGATGCCGATCCGGCGCGCGATGCCGCACTGCTCGCCGAGCTGCGCCGCGATCCCAAGGAGCGCGCCGAGCACATCATGCTGATCGACCTCGAACGCAATGATCTCGGGCGCATCTGCGAGGCCGGCAGCGTGGTGGTCGACGAACTCGGCAGCATCGAGAGCTATGCCCATGTGCACCACCTGGTGTCGAACGTCAGCGGCCGGCTGCGCGCGGGGACCAGTGCCTGGGAACTGCTGCGCGCGCTGTTTCCGGGCGGCACCATCACCGGCTGCCCGAAGGTGCGTTGCATGCAGATCATCGGCGAGCTGGAGCAGGGCGGTCGCGGCGCCTACACCGGCGCGCTGGGCTACATCAGCGACCACGGCTCGCTCGATCTCAACATCCTGATCCGCACGATCTCCTGCCAACGCGAGCGCCTGGTCTTCCGCGCTGGCGCCGGCATCGTCGCCGACTCGATCGCCGAGCGGGAGCTGAAGGAGACCCGTGCCAAGGCGCTCGGCCTGCTGCGAGCGCTCGGCGTCGGCGCATGAACACCCTTGCCTCTGACCGCGGGCTGCACTACGGCGATGGCCTGTTCGAGACCCTGCGCGTGATCGACGGCGTGGCGCCGTTGTGGGAATGGCATCGCGAGCGCCTGCTGGCGGGTTGCGCGCGACTGCGCATGCCGGCGCCGGAGGATGCGCGCCTGCGCCGGACGCTGCGTTCTGTTTCACGCACCCATCGCGACAGCGTGGTCAAGCTCATCTGGACCGCCGGCAGCGGCCAGCGCGGGTATGCTCGGCCCCCCGAGCCGGTGCCGCGGTTGCTCGCCAGCGCGCGCCCGTGGCAGCCGCTGCCGGTTGCGGCCCTCAGGCTCCGCTGGTGTGCGACCCGCCTGGCGCTGCAGCCGGCGCTGGCCGGCATCAAGCACCTGAACCGGCTGGAACAGGTGCTGGCGCGGGCGGAATGGAACGAGGACTACGACGAGGGCCTGATGCTGGACATGCAGGGCAGGGTGATCGCGGCAACGGCGGCGAATGTGTTCGTCCGCCAGGGCGGCCAATGGCTGACGCCGCCGGTTGCCGAGTGCGGCATCGCCGGCGTCACACGGCGCTGGATGCTGCAGACCGTCGCCGCCCGCGAATGCACGCTGTCGGTCGGCGACATCGAGTCGGCCGACGCCCTGGTGCTGACCAACGCCGTGCGCGGCCCGCGCCAGGCGGGTCGACTGGGCGAGCGCCGCTGGCGCGCGGATGCCGGCGTACGCCGCCTGCGCGCTGCCTGGGACGCGCTGTTCGCGGGGTCGGCATGAAGCGCGCGGCGCCGCAATCGACGCTTGGCCGGGTGCGCTGGGTGCTGTTGCTGGGCGTTCTGGCCACGGCGCTGTCGGCGGCTGCCTGGCTCGGCTGGCGCGAGTTCCATCGCTTCGAGCAGCAGCCGCTGGCTGGCGTCGACCGGGTCGTCGAGTTTTCCCGCGGCATGCGCCTGAAGGATTTGGTGACGACGCTGCAGCGCGAGGACATCAGCCCGGCGCATTACTGGCAGTGGCGCCTGCTGGCCGAACGCACCGGCCTGGCGCAGAAGCTGCAGGCGGGCGAGTACCGCATCGATGCCGGGATGAGCCCGCGAGCATTGCTCCAGGCGATCGCCGATGGGCGCGTGGTGCAGTACCGGCTGACCATCCTGGAAGGCTCGCGCTTCCGCGATCTGCGGGTCGCGCTGGCCGCGGTGCCGCAGCTGGCGCAGACCATCGGCGGGCTCGGGGATGCGGAAGTGCTGGCCTTGATCGGCGCTGCCGAGACTCACCCCGAGGGATTGTTCCTGCCGGATACCTATTTCTTCCCGCGCGGTTTCAGCGATGTCGACTTGCTCAAGCGTGCCTACTGGGCGCAGAAGAAGCTGCTGGAACAGGTCTGGCAGAAACGCGCGCAGGACCTGCCGCTGTCCGATCCCTACCAGGCGCTGATCCTGGCCTCGGTGATCGAGAAGGAGACCGGCCGCGCCGGCGAGCGCCCCGAGATCGCCGGCGTGTTCGTCAACCGCCTGCGCCAGGGCTGGCGCCTGCAGACCGATCCCACCGTCATCTACGGCCTCGGCGATGCCTTCGACGGCAACCTGAGGCGGGTAGACCTGCAGACCGACACGCCGTACAACACCTACACCCGCTTCGGCCTGCCGCCGACGCCCATCGCATTGCCCGGCCGCGCGGCCATCGAGGCCGCGGTACAACCGGCGCAGACCGATTCGATGTATTTCGTCGCCCGCGGCGACGGCAGCCACGTATTCAGCCGCACCCTGGATGAGCACAATGCGGCAGTGCGGAGGTTCCAGCTGGGCGGCGGGTGAGGGGTGCGAAGCGGGTTGTGGGTTCTGGGTTGTGGGTTGTGGGCAGCGGGGCTCGCTCGAAGTATTCATGTCGGGGCCCTCGCTTTGCGGCCCACAACCCACAACCCACAACTCACAACCTGCAACTCACAACCTGCAACCCATGTCCAAATCAGCGTTAACAGATCGAACATGACCCAGACCTCCCCCCAGGCCCTCCCCTGGCACACCGCCGCCTGGCAGCGCCTCGCCCAGGGGCATGCGCGTGGGCAGATCGCGCATGCGCTGCTGATCCATGGCGAGGGCGGGCTGCACAAGTTGCAGCTCGGACGCCAGATTGCGCAGGGGCTGCTGTGCGAGCGCCCGGTGGAGGCGCGTGGGTGCGGGCAGTGCCGCAGTTGCGAGCTTTTCCTCGCGGGCAACCATCCGGACTGGGTCGAGGTGCATCCGGTCGAATCGGCGCAGATCAAGATCGACCAGATCCGCGAGCTGTCGGCCCGCCTGGCGATGCGGCCGCAGATCGCGCGCTGCCAGGTGGCGCTGTTGTGGCCGGCCGAGGCGATGAACGTGGCTTCCGCAAACGCCCTGCTGAAGACCCTGGAGGAACCGGCCGGGGATACGCATCTGTTGTTGCTGGCCGAGCGCATCGGGCGCCTGCCGGCGACCATCCGCAGCCGCTGCCAGCGGCTGCCGCTGGTGGCGCACATGGATGAGGCATCGGTCGCCACGGTAGCGCGGATGGGCGACGCCGACAGCGCACGCGCGCTCGCGGCCCTGCGCTTCGCCGGCGGCGATCCGGAATCGGCGCTGCAAGCGCTGCAGCCTGAGCAGTGGAATGCCATCGCCAGCCTGGTGCAGCGACTGACGGAACTCGCGCGCGGACGCGGCGACGCGAGCAGCTTCGTGGCGGCATATCGCAACGAAGGTGCCACGCTGCTGCAGCGCTGGTCGCGCCTGATTGCGCTGGCGGTGCAGGGCGAAGCCGTCGCTGCGGAGCCCTTCGATGCCTACATCGCCTTGACTTCAAGGATGGAAATGTCGACCCTCTTGCCGCTGGCGACGCAGCTGGAGCGCGCCCGCGGCCTCGCCGGTAGCGGCGTGCGCGAGGATCTGCTGGTATACGACCTGGCTGCGCGCTGGATCGCAGCCTTCAACCCCGGGGAGCGTGGACGCCGAGCATGAGTACTGGACCTGGAATTCCGCGTCAGGGCATCTTGTCGCTGGCGATCAAGGACAAGGGCGCGCTGTACCACGCCTACATGCCTTTCCTGAAGGGCGGCGGGATCTTCGTGCCTACGCAGAAGCGCTACGGGCTCGGCGACGAGGTGTTCATCCTGCTGACGCTGATGGACGAGAAGGATCGCATGCCGGTCGCCGGCAAAGTGGTCTGGGTCACGCCAAATGGCGCGCAGGGCAATCGCACGGCGGGCATTGGCGTGCAGTTTGGCGAGACATCCGACGGTGAGGCGGTCAAGACCAAGATCGAGTCGATCCTGGCCGGCACCCTGGGCTCCGAGCGGCCGACGCACACGATGTAGCGCAAGGCATGATCGCAAGCACGCTTGCGATCCGCCCAAGGGCAACAGTTTGCGCCACAATGGACCCGTGCCCGTGGCGCCTGCGGAAGATCCATGCAGGCGGCCTATACTGCAGTTTCAATGTCGCCTGGCTGAAGGTCAAAGTGTCAGCACCCGCTACCAACGAATCCGAGCTCCTGTTGCGCACCAGCGGCGAGGAGCGCGTTCCGGAGCGGCTTTATGATCACATGCTCGAAAGTCCGGGAAATCTGGTGTTGCTGGATTCCCCGTTTCCGGACGAACTGCTTGGCCACATGCGCCTGATGTCGCAACGCCGCGGGCATTCGATCTACGCCTGGAATCAGGAAAGCGGACTTGCTTCTTTGCGCGAGCACGGCATCACGGTCGCGGGAAGCAAACGCCTGGCGGAAGCCTTGCGCTTCGTGCTCCAATCGGGGCATTTCGGCGTCTACGTGTTTCCCGCGGAGCGCGGCGAGTTCACCCCGCAGGTGCTCGCGTTGATGCGGCAGATCGCCCGCGGCAAGGAGGGTGGCGACAAGCGCGTGGTAGTGCTCGGTACCGCGATCAAGATTCCGACGCTGGCTTCACTGGCGCGCACGATCGTGCATCGCCACGGGCCGTCGGATCGACTGCGCCTGCGCGACGGCCGCTGGGTGCGCGGATGAGCGAGCAACCGGGCAATGCCGGCGTCCTGATCGTAGCCAGCAATCGCGACGATCGCCGCGTGCTGTTCGATTCCTTCGACGGCGCGGACTCCGAGGCGATCTACACCGCGCGCGATGTCAGCCAGGCGCATGCGCTGCTGGCCCAGGATCCGGAACTCGCGCTGATCTTTGTCGAGTTCACCGACCCGTACGCCGAGGCGGAAGGCTTGTGCCGCTTGCTCGCCGGGCATCCGCGCTGGCGGCTGGTGCCGCGCATCGGGGTTCTGCCCGCGAGCGGACTGCCTCCGGGAGCGCCCGGCGGCCCCAACGCGCCCGTGGCGCAATGGATTCGCAGTCCGGTGAGTGCCGCCGACGCCCTGCGCCATGCACGCGACCTGCTGTCGCCAGTGCGCCCCAGCAATGGTGCGAATGGCGGGGACGGCGACTGGATCGAGCACCTGGACGTGCCGGCATTGGTGGTCGATATTGCCGCCGACAGGATCCGGCACGCAAACCAGCGCGCACTCAAACTGTTGCGCTGCGACGCCCAGGCGCTGCAGACCAGTTCTGCGCTGGATCTGGTCGGCGAACTGCCGCCGGTACGCAGCGAGGGGCTGGGACTGGGCGAGGCGCGCATCGACGCCAAGGGCGACCCGCGCCTGGTTGGATTGGCAGCGCTTGGCTTCGGTGGCGACAGCGGGCGACTGGTGCTGCTGACCGCCAGTGCCCAGGCGGAATCGCCACTCGAAATGCTCGCTGGCCTCGCGCGTACAGGTCTCGATGGCCAGGGCGTGCAGCCGGTGCTCAAGCGCTTGATCGCCGACTATGCCCTGGACTTCTTCTACGTCTGCGTCGAGCGTGGTGGCACCGATGCCGAGCCGCAGGTGCTCGCGGCCTTCCCGCGCACGGCACAGGGCGCGGTGCATCCGGTGTGGCAGACTGAGCTCTATCGACGGGTTCTCGCCGGCGCCGAGTTCAGTGCGTCAGAGGAGGCTTCGACGCGCCTCAATGACCCGTTCTTCAAGCAGTTGCGCCTGCAGAGCGTGCTGGCGCTGCCGCTGTTCGGCGAGGGCCAGCGGGCAATCGGCGCGCTGGTGGCCGGCGGGCGCAAAGCGCAGCCGCGCGCGTCGGAACTGCTGTCCGTGCTGCGCATGGTGGGCTCGCACCTGGCGCTGCAGTCGTTGGTGGCGCGATATCGTTCGGACAGCCGCTTCCAGGGCCTGCATGACTCGCTGACGCGGCTGCCCAACCGCCTGCTGTTCAACGACCGTCTTTCATCGGCGATCGCCGAGGCCGGGCGCGGCAGCGAGCAATTCGCGGTACTGTTCGTCGACCTCGACCGCTTCAAGACCATCAACGACAGCCTCGGTCATGCGGTTGGCGATCAGGTACTGAGCGCGGTGGCCAAGCGCCTGCGCGCCTCGGTGCGCGCGTCGGACACCGTGTCGCGCTATGCCGGCGACGAATTCACCCTGATCCTGCGCCATATCGTGCAGCGCGACGATGTCATGCGCATCGCCGACAAAGTCGTCAAGGTGCTGGAAACCCCATTGACCCTGACTGACGGTCGCGAACTGCAGATCACCGCCAGCATCGGCATCAGTTTCTACCCGGACGATGGCAAGGACGGCGAAACTCTGCTGAAGCACGCGGACGTGGCGATGTACAGCGCCAAGGGCCTCGGCCGCAACTGTTATCAGGTTTACGTGGCCGTGCCGGAGGAATCGCATCGTCAGCGTCTGGACCTGGAAGCGAAACTGCGCGTGGCCGAGCGCAACAACGAGTTGCGCGCCTATTACCAGCCGCAGGTGGACGCGCAGAGCGAAGACATCATCGGCATGGAATCGCTGATCCGCTGGGAACACCCGGAACTCGGCCTGATCAGCCCGGGCTTCTTCATCCCGATTGCCGAGGACACCGGGCTGATCGTGCCGATCGGCGAGTGGATCTTGCGCACTGCCTGCTTCGACGCAAAGCGCTGGCTGGACAAGTTCAAGCTGCCGCTCAGGGTCAGCGTCAACCTGTCGGCGCTCCAGTTGCGCCAGCCGAATCTCGTGGAGGTGGTCGAGAACGCATTGCGTGACTCCGGGTTGCCGGGAGACAACCTCGACCTGGAAGTGACCGAGTCGATCAACATCAAGGACATCCCGAACCTGATGGATCTGCTCGGGCAATTGCGTGGGCTCGGCTGCCATATCGCCATCGACGATTTCGGCACCGGCCAGTCTTCACTCGATTACATCAAGCGCTTCCCGGCGGACCGCATCAAGATCGACCAGACCTTCGTGCGCAACATCGGCGTGGATCCCGCCGATGAGGCGATCGTGCGCGCCACCATCAACATGGCGCGCAACATGGATCGCGTGGTGGTCGCCGAGGGCGTGGAAACCGAGGATCACCTGCGCTTCCTGCGCGAGCATGGTTGCCACGAACTGCAGGGTTACCTGTTCTGCCGTCCGCTGCCCGCAGCGAGTTTCGATAACCTGATGAGCGAGCGCTCGCGGCTGTTGAACGAAATCGCGGACGAGTAGCTGGTCGCCGTTGTCCCAAGTCCGCTCAGAGCATGCGCCGGCACATGCGGAACTTTCTTCGCAGAGCCCGGTCACACGTCCTGTTGATCGGTTGCCAAGGAAGCCGGAGACATGGCGTTGAACCTGCAACAGCCCGCACCCTGGGTGCGGAGTGTGCCCGCGACGGCCCGGCCGGCGGGATCAGTCACGGGGGTGGCGGTGGAAGAGGCGGCAATCGACGCGGCCCTGGTGGAGCGCGTGCAGGCAGGCGACCGCCTTGCCTTCGACCTGTTGGTGCGCAAGTACCAGCATCGTATCGTCGCGCTGGTCCAGCGTTTCGTGCCGGACTGGCATGAGGCACAGGACGTGGCCCAGGAAGCCTTCATCAAGGCTTATCGCGCATTGCCCAATTTCCGCGGCGACAGTGCCTTCTACACCTGGTTGTACAAGATCTCGGTCAACACCGCGAAGAACTTCCTGGTGTCGCAGTCGCGCCGGCCGCCGCTCGACGACGTGCTGATGGACGACGCCGTGCACCACGAGGCGGCCGCGCGCATGCACGAGCGGGCGACGCCGGAGAACGAGTTCCTGCGCGAGGAAGTCGAACGCACCGTGATCGCGGCGGTCGAAGACCTGCCCGAGGAGATCCGCACCGCACTGACGCTGCGCGAGATCGACGGCCTGAGTTACGAGGAAATCGCGCAGATCATGAACTGCCCGATCGGAACCGTGCGTTCGCGCATTTTCCGCGGGCGCGATGCGGTGGATCGTCGGATCCGTCCGCTGGTGGAGGGCTGAGGAATGAGCGAAGACATCCGCGAACAACTGTCGGCACTGATGGACGGCGAACTCGGCCGCGACGAACGTGCCTTCCTGCTGCGCCGGCTGGAACACGATGCCGAGTTGCGCAGCCTGTGGACGCGCATGCACCTGATGCGCGACGTGATGACTCACCGGCCGGGCGGGGCACCGCTCAACCTGGCTGACCGCGTGATGGGAGCGATCGCCGCCGAGGATGCGCACCCGTCGCAGCCGGTGCAGGCGCGCACGCGTTCCTGGCGCCCCTTCGCCGGGATCGCGGTGGCGGCTTCGGTGGCGCTGGCGGCGGTCCTTGCGTTTTCGCCGCAGTCGCAGATCGAGCAGGCGCCGGCCATGGCCGAGCGCACGCCGACGCCGCGTTCGGCGCTGCCGGCAGGCGTGCCCGGGCCGATCGCGCCCAGCCTGCAGGGACTGGGTGACGGCGTGCAGCCAGTCGCCGGCGAGCGCAGCTTCGTGCTGCCGAGCATGCCGACGCCGATCAGCGCCGAGCAGATGCTGCTGATGCGCCACGGCCAACTGGTCGATGGTGCCTGGTGGGTGGGCGGTTCGCAGCCGGTGTCCGCGCGCCAGGACCAGCGCATGCTGGTGCCGGTGTCGCTCGACGTCGAGACGCGCTGAGCGTCACCAGGCGCATGCGCCACGGCCGGCTGCTACTGGCGCTGATGCTGCTCTGCCTGCTGGCGCCGGCGCTGGCAGCCCAGGCGCCCATCGACGACTGGCGCACCTGGGCGCTGCGCATGGAGAAGGCGCAGCAGTCGCTGAATTACGACGCGACCATGGTGATCGACAGCGGCAGCGGGGACTGGGACTTGGTCGAGCTGTCGCAAAGGGTGGGGCCGGCGGGTCCGGAGCAGCAGTGGCTGGGCCTGAACGGCGCCGGTCGGCGCCAGGTGCGCACCGCGCAGGGCCTGTCGGTGCTCGGGCCCGAGGGCGACCAGCGCATCGGGCAGGGTCCGCAGTTGCGGGCCGGCCCGCTGCTCGCCGACCTCGACCAGTGGTACCGGATCAGCATCGACCCTCGCGACCGGGTCGCAGGGCGGCGCGCACTGCGAATGACGCTGGATCCGATCGCCAGCGACCGCTACGGCTTGCGCCTGTGGATCGACGGCGACACCGGGCTCCCTTTGCGCAGCGAGCGCTTCGACGCCGAGCAGCGGATGCTCGAGCGACGCATGGTTACCCGCCTCAGCGTCCTGGGTTTCGCCGGCGCGCCGTCGCAGCCGCAGCCCGCGGTCGCGCACGCGAGCGACTGGAAACTGCCTGAGGGCTTTCGCCTGGTGGGTTCGGCGCTGACGGTGCCGGGCCTCGCCGGTGCGCGGCACTGGGTGATCTCCGATGGCGTGGCCTGGATCTCGGTCTACCAGTTGCGCGTGCCGCAGGGGCTGACCCTCGAGCGCAGTGGCTGGCGACACGGCGCCCTCAGCCAGCTGACCTTGCGCAACGGTGAGGAGTGGTTCTACCTGCTCGGCGATCTGCCACCGGAAACCCTGAGGCAGGTGGGCATGGCAGCGATGGCCGGCAGCCCTTGATCCCCGCGAGTCGCGGTGCACGGGCAGCTCATGCTTTAATCACGGGTTTCCCCGAGACCCGCGTGGCGGTGATTCCCCCGCTCGCCGGTCTGGCCGGTGCCGGAATCCTGGCGCGGCCGTCTGAAGGCATCTGCGATCACCCATGAAGCACATCCGAAATTTCTCGATCATCGCCCACGTCGACCACGGCAAGTCGACGCTCGCCGACCGTTTCATCCAGATCTGCGGCGGTCTCGAGGATCGCGAGATGGAAGCGCAGGTGCTCGACAGCAACCCGATCGAGCGCGAGCGCGGGATCACGATCAAGGCGCAGTCGGTCTCGCTGCCGTACACCAGCGAGGACGGCAACACCTACGAGCTGAACTTCATCGACACGCCGGGCCACGTCGACTTCTCCTACGAGGTGTCGCGTTCGCTGGCCGCGTGCGAAGGCGCGCTGCTGGTGGTCGATGCGGCGCAGGGCGTGGAGGCGCAGAGCGTCGCTAACTGCTACACCGCGGTCGAGCAAGGTCTGGAAGTGGTGCCGGTGCTGAACAAGGTCGACCTGCCGTCGGCCGAGCCGGACCGCGTGCGCCAGGAGATCGAGGACGTGATCGGCATCGATGCCACCGACGCGATCGAGATCAGCGCCAAGACCGGCCTCAACGTGCGCAAGGTGCTCGAAGCCATCATCCAGCGCATCCCGCCGCCGCCGGAGCCGCAAGACCCGACGCTCAAGGCGCTGATCATCGATTCCTGGTTCGACAACTACCTCGGCGTGATCTCGCTGGTCCGCGTGATGCAGGGCGAGATCAGCGTCGGCGACAAGATCCTGGTGATGTCGACCGGGCGCACCTGGTATGTCGAGCAGGTCGGCGTATTCACGCCCAAGCGCGTGCAGCGGCAGAAGCTCTCCTGCGGCCAGGTGGGCTTCGTCTGCGCCGCGATCAAGGAAGTGCATGGCGCACCCGTCGGCGACACGCTGACCAGCGCCGGCAAGCCGGCCGCCGAGCCGCTGCCCGGCTTCCAGAAGATCAAGCCGCGCGTGTTCGCCGGCCTGTTCCCGACGGAAGCGGACGACTACACCGCGCTGCGCGAAGCGCTGGAGAAGCTCAAGCTCAACGATTCCGCGCTGCAGTTCGAGCCCGAGTCTTCCGAGGCGATGGGATTTGGCTTCCGCTGCGGCTTCCTTGGCATGCTGCACATGGAGATCGTGCAGGAGCGCCTGGAGCGCGAGTACGACCTGGACCTGGTCACCACCGCGCCGACGGTGATCTACCAGGTGCTGAAGAAGGACGGCAAGATCGTCGAGATCGACAACCCGGCGAAGCTTCCAACGCCGAGCGAGATCGAGGAAGTCCGCGAGCCGATCATCATCGCCAACATCCTGGTCCCGCCCGATTACGTCGGGCCGGTGATCACCCTGTGCGAGGAAAAGCGCGGACGCCAGAAAGGCATCAGCTACCTCGGCACCCAGGTGCAGATCAATTACGAGATGCCGCTGGCCGAGGTGGTGCTGGACTTCTTCGACCGCCTGAAGTCGGCCAGTCGCGGCTATGCCTCCTTTGACTATCACATCGACCGGTTCGAGGCAGGTCCGTTCGTGCGCCTGGACATCCTGATCAATGGCGACCGGGTCGACGCCCTCAGCCTGATCGTGCACCGCAGTCAGGCCGACCGCCGTGGGCGCGACCTCGCCGAGCGCATGCGCGAGCTGATCCCGCGGCAGATGTTCGATGTCGCGATCCAGGCCGCCGTCTGCGCACAGATCATCGCGCGCTCGACGGTCAAGGCGCTGCGCAAGAACGTGCTGGCCAAGTGCTACGGTGGCGACGTCAGCCGCAAGCGCAAGCTGCTGGAGAAGCAAAAGGCCGGCAAGAAGCGCATGAAACAGGTTGGCCGCGTGGAAATCCCGCAGGAAGCCTTCCTCGCGGTGCTGCAGGTGGACGACAAGTAGGCCGCGCGTGGCGCGCTTGCGCGGAACCGATCGGAAACCTCTTTCGTCCGCAAAGGACGCAAAGGACGCAAAGAGGAGGGAAATAGCGAAACGGGGTGGCCTTTCTTGGCGTCCTTTGCGTCCTTTGCGGACAAAGAGTCGTTGGTCTGTGCGCGAGCTTGCCCTTACGCACGAGGGCGTCGCCGGAGCTAGGGAACAATCATGGATTTTGCGCTGATCTTGGTAGTGTTGACGGGCCTCACGGGCTTCGTCTGGCTGGTCGACAGCCTGTTCTTCCGCAAGCGTCGGCTGGCCTTGCAGGGAACCGCCTTCGGCACCGCCGCCGAACAGCAGGCAGCTGCGGCGCCAGCCTCGCGCGATCCGGTCATCGTGGAGTACAGCAAGTCCTTTTTCCCGGTGATCCTTGCGGTGCTGGTGATCCGATCCTTCCTGGTCGAGCCCTTCACCATCCCGTCCAGCTCGATGGTGCCGACCCTGCTGATCGGCGACTTCATCCTGGTCAACAAGTACAGCTACGGCGTGCGCCTGCCGGTGGTGCACACCAAGATCCTGGATGTCGGGTCGCCCAAGCGCGGCGACGTGGTGGTGTTCCGCCCGCCGAGCAAACCGGACACCAACTACGTCAAACGCCTGGTCGGCCTGCCCGGCGACAAGATCAGCTATGTCAACGACACGCTCTACGTGAACGGCGTGCCGATGCAGCAGACGCCGGTGGGGCGATACTTCGGCGAGGGCAGCAACAGTGAGTCGACCGGTGCCGACCTGCGCACCGAGACGCTGATGGAAGTCGAGCACCAGATCCTGTTGCGCGGCGGCCGCGGGTTGCTGTCGGGTGGTACCTGGGAGATTCCCGACGGCTACTACTTTATGATGGGCGACAACCGCGACAACAGCGAGGACAGTCGCGCCTGGGGCCTGGTGCCCGAGGAGAACCTCGTGGGCCGTGCATTCTTTGTCTGGATGCACTGGGACTGGAAAATTCGGGGCTTTGTGTCCTGGAACCGTATCGGCATGAAACTGGGGTGATCGTATGCGCTTGGCAGCGGGACAACGCGGTATTACCTTGATCGGATTCATGATCGTGCTGGCCATCGGCGGATTCTTCTTCTTCGTCGGTGCCAAGCTCTTCCCGCTCTACACCGAGTACTACGCCGTCAAGGGCGCGATGCGCAAGGTGCAGCAGACGCCGGGCTCAGCGCGCCTCAGTCCGGAACAGGTCTGGACCATCCTCGAAAAGACCTTCTTCACCAGCTACGTGGACAGCGTCAAACGGCAGCATGTGCAGCTGGTGCGCCAGAATGGCTATTTCCTGCGGGTTGCGTATGAAGTTCGCAAGCCGCTGGTGTACAACCTCGACATCGTTGCCAAGTTCGATCACTCGATCGAACTCGGGCGCACCGACGTGATCGAATAGTGACGCCCAATCCGCTGCTGAGGTTTGGCGTCGATTTCAGCGACCCGGCCCTGCTGGACCGGGCATTGACGCATCGCAGCGCCGGCCAGGCCAATTACGAGCGCCTGGAATTCCTCGGCGACGCGCTGATCAACGCGGTGGTCAGCATCGAGTTGTACGCGCGCTTTCCGCGCGCACCAGAAGGCGATCTGACGCGTTTGCGGGCATCGCTGATCCGCGAGTCCAGCCTTGCCGACCTGGCGCGCAGCATCGACCTGTCCGATTACCTGCGGATGGGCGGTGGCGAGCTTAAAAGCGGTGGCTACCGCCGCGATTCGATCCTCGCCGACACCCTGGAGGCGCTGGTCGCCGCGGTGTTCCTCGACAGCGGCTGGGAGCGCTGCCTGCAACTGGTGCGCAGCCTGTTCGGCGGCGCCCTGGACGCGGTCGACATCGGCGCGGCGAAGGATCCCAAGACCCGTTTGCAGGAGTGGTTGCAGGGCCGCGGCCTGGCCCTGCCGGACTATCGACTGGTCGACACCAGCGGCAAGGATCACGACAAGGTCTTCCGCGTGGCTTGCCATATCGCCGACCTCGATCTCAGCGCGGAGGCCGAAGGCCGCAGCCGCAAGGCCGCCGAGCAGGCCGCAGCAGGCGCGGTGCTGGAGCGCATCGACGCCGGTGCGCGACCGCCCGCGGGCACCACAAACTGAACTCGCGACGCACGCAAGCAGTCGAACGCAAGTTGCCGCCGGGGGCGCGAAGGACATCGCTGCATCCCTTGCCCTTGCTTGATCTAGTGTCCGCCGCGGACCACCAAGGATTCCGATGACCACAACCCTATTCCGCTCCGGCCACGCCGCCCTCGTCGGCCGCCCGAACGTCGGCAAGTCCAGCCTGCTCAATGTGTTCGTCGGCGCGCACCTCGGCGCGGTGTCGGCCAAGCCGCACACCACGCGCCAGCGCCTGCTCGGCGTGCGCACTTTCGACGACGGCCAGATCGCCTTCCTCGACACGCCCGGGATGCAGCGCCGCCGGCCGACCGCGGTGCACAAGGCGATGGATCGTGCCGTCGACCAGGCGTTTGCAGCGGTCGACGTGGTTGCGCTGGTGATCGAGGCCGGCGTGTGGAAGGCCGGCGACAGCGATGCGCTGGAGCGGGCCAAGGAAACCGGTTTGCCGGTGGCGCTGATCGTCAACAAGATCGACCTGGTCAAGGACAAGACCCAGCTGCTGCCGTTCATCGACAAGGTCAGCCGCAGGCACGACTTCGCCGCAATCTTGCTGGTCGGCGCGCGCAAGGAACTGGGCACCGAAGACGCCTGCAAACGGCTGGTCGCACTGTTGCCCGAACGCGAGGCGCTGTACGACCCCGATACCCTGACCGACCGCAGCGAACGCCATCTGGCAGGCGAACTGGTGCGCGAACAGTTGATGCGCCAGCTCGGCGAGGAAGTGCCCTATGCCTGCGCGGTGGAGGTCGAGGCCTTCACGATCGAGGGCCACATGCGCCGAATCGTCGCGACTATCTGGGTCGAGCGCGACGGCCAGAAGGCGATCGTGATCGGCGAGGGCGGCGAACGCCTCAAGCACATCGGCACCCAGGCACGGATGGAGATGGAGAAGCTGTTCGACGGCCGCGTGCACCTGGAACTGTGGGTCAAGGTGCGCCCGGACTGGAGCGACAACGAGCGCGTGCTCAAGCAACTCGGCTTCGATTGAGCCCAGCAGGGAGCCTGGATCGCTCCGGATCGGTGCGCGGGTGTTGCGGTCGCCTGGCCGGAAGACGTCTAGTCCGCAAAGGCGCAACGAGCGCCGTGAGAAGGCGCAGTCCTCCAGCTGGAGAGTAGTCCAGCGCGGCAACTATTGCTCCGGCCGGTAGCAATCGAAGCGGCGACGAACGTGATTGAGTCGCCGGAGCCTTCGGTGAAGAGGGTCGTGCAAGCGACTCGGCGAGCGAACAGGCCGCAACACGAGTGAACGCTGGGCAGGCCCCCGGAGATAGCAAAGATCGCGGGCGGAGCCCGCTCCCACGACAGCCAGGAGCAACCAACTACAGGCAACCGGACCCAACACCCTACCGCTCGTCGGCTTTCGGGGCGCATTTCGATGTGCATACGTTTGCAATTGGTCATGGGGTTCAGCCAGCAGCCGGTTTTCCCGGTGTAATTCGCAACGCGCGCCGCTGCGCCGTCCTGCCGGGGGGTTGGACGGATACCCGAGTGGTGTGCACGACATTCCTGGGGAGGATCCAATGACCAAGACCTTGCGTCTGCGCGGCGCCGTTGCCGCCTGCCTGCTGTTCCTGCTGCTCTGCGTGGGCGGTGTCGCCTCGGCGGCGATCAACACGCACAACCTCGGGGCGAAGTACGACGCCACCCAGGCCAACATCAATTTCCGCGTCTATTCCTCGCGTGCCACGCGCATCGAGGTGTGGATCTACAAGACCGCCAAGGGCGCACAGCCGGTCGTCCGCTACACCCTCACCAAGGATGCCGCCACCAGCGTGTGGTCGAAGACGGCATCGGTCGCCACCCTCAAGAACAGCTACGGCCTGACCGGCACGGTCTACTACGGCTACCGCGCCTGGGGCCCGAACTGGCCGTACAACAGCGCCTGGGTCAAGGGCAGCAGCACCGGCTTCATCAGCGACGTCGATGCGCAGGGCAACCGCTTCAACCCGAACAAGCTGCTGCTCGATCCCTATGCGGTGGAGATGAGCCACGATCCGAACAGCGCCGGCTGCACCGATGGCACCATTTACGCCAGCGGCGCCACTCATCGCACCAAGGACTCGGGCCCCTGCGCGCCCAAGGGCATCGTGCTCGCGCCGCCGACCAACTCCTTCGGCACCAAGCCGACCCGCGCGCTGAAAGACGACATCGTCTACGAAGTGCATGTCCGCGGGCTCACCAGGAACGACACCAGTGTGCCGGCGGCGCAGCGCGGCACCTACGCTGGCGCGGCGCTGAAGGCCGCGCACCTGGCGAGCCTGGGCGTCACCGCGGTCGAGTTCCTGCCGGTGCAGGAGACCCAGAACGACACCAACGACGACGTGGCCTCCACCGCCGGCGACAATTACTGGGGCTACATGACCCTGAACTACTTCGCGCCGGACCGCCGCTACAGCTACGACAAGACACCGGGCGGCCCGACCCGCGAGTTCCGTTCGATGGTCAAGGCCTTCCACGACGCCGGCATCAAGGTCTACGTCGACGTGGTCTACAACCACACCGGCGAGGGCGGCGCCTGGGGCGGCAGCGACGGCCTGACGGTCTACAACATCCAGAGCTTCCGCGGCCTCGACAACCCGACCTACTACTCGCTGACCGCGGACCTGCAGTACAGCTGGGACAACACCGGCGTCGGCGGCAACTACAACACGAAGAATCCGATCGCGCAGAACCTGATCGTCGACTCGCTGGCCTACTGGCGCGACACCCTCGGCCTCGATGGCTACCGTTTCGACCTCGCCAGCGTGCTCGGCAACACCTGCCAGCACGGCTGCTTCAACTTCGACAAGATGGACAGCGCCAACGCGCTGAACCGCATCGTCAACGAGATCACGCCGCGCCCGGATGCCGGCGGCAGTGGCGTCGACCTGATCGCCGAGCCCTGGGCGATCGGCGGCAACAGCTACCAGGTCGGCGGCTTCCCGTGGCGCTGGGCCGAGTGGAACGGCAAGTACCGCGACGCGCTGCGCAAGAAGCAGAACCAGCTGGGCGTCGAAACCGTGCTGCTCAGCGAACTGGCCAGCCGTTTTGCCGGATCGTCTGACCTTTATGGCGACGACGGCCGCAAGCCCTGGCACTCGATCAACTTCATGGCCGCGCACGACGGCTTCACCCTGCGCGACCTGTACGCCTACAACAGCAAGCAGAACAATCAGGCCTGGCCCTACGGCCCGTCCGATGGCGGCGACGACAACAACCACAGCTGGGACCAGGGCGGGATCATCCTCGACCAGCGCAAGGCCGCGCGCACCGGCATGGCCTTCATGCTGCTCTCCGCCGGCGTGCCGATGTTCAATGGCGGCGATGAGTTCCTGCGCACCCAGTTCGGCAACAACAATGCCTACAACCTGGATTCCGCGGCGAACTGGCTGGACTGGTCCTGGGACACTCACGAGACCAACTTCCGCACCTACACCCAGCGCCTGATCGCCTTCCGCAAGGCGCATCCGGCGCTGCGTCCGCAGAACTTCTACGTCGGCAACGACACCAATGGCAACGTGATGGAGCAGTTGCGCTGGTTCAAGCCCGACGGTGGCGTCGCCGACACCGCCTACTTCACCAATGCCAGCAACCATGCGATCGCCTGGCGCATCGACGGCACCGAGTTCGGCGACAGCACCAGCGCGATCTACATCGCCTACAACGGCTGGAGCGGCAACGTGAACTTCACCCTGCCGTGGCCCGGCGCCGGCAAGCAGTGGTACCGCGTGACCGACACCGCCACCTGGAACGAAGGCACCAACACCGTGGTCAACCCGGGCAGCGAGGCGCTGATCGGCGGCGAATGGACCGTCTACGGCATGCAGGGGCGCTCGCTGCTGGTGTTGATTGCGAAGTAGGGCGGAAGAGCGGGGGCAGGGGGCGAGGGGCAGGGGTGTGGACCGGTGCGCCTGCGTGCTGTGCCGCGGTTTGGGTCTGTTCCCACGTCCTCGGTGGCCGGCATTGCCCGCCAAGCCGGTCCCCTGACCCCTGACCCTTGCCCCGCTCTTGCTTCTCCCGGCCCTGTCATCATCCGCACACCGGCCGTATCGGTGTGGATGACACCCACCGCGGAGACCTCCGTTGTCGCACCAGACCGTTGCAAAAGCTGCTGAACTCGAGTCCTCCTACCTGTATTCGCTGGCGCGGGTGGCGATGGCCTCCAGCGTCGCCGGTCAGTCCTGGGACTGGCCCGTTCTGGATTTTTCCGATCCGGCCCAACGCCAGTTCGGCGATTACGAGCTGCTGGCCGAACTCGGCCGTGGCGGAATGGGCGTGGTCTACCGCGCGCGCCAGCGCAGCCTGGATCGCGAGGTCGCGCTCAAGTTCATCGCCGCCGGCATGGCCGATCCGCTGCAGGTGGCGCGTTTTCTCGGCGAGGCGCGCGCGGCGGCCAAGCTGGTGCATCCGAACATCGTGCCGGTGTTCGAAGTCGGCTCGGTCGGCGAGGTGCATTACTTCTCGATGCCGCTGATCGACGGCGAGACCCTGGATGCCCGCCTGAAGCGGCAGAAGCCGCCCCGCGCGGAGCTGCTGGCGCTGATGATCAAGGTCTGCGAGGCCCTGGACTACGCCCATCGCCTGGGCCTGCTGCACCTCGACCTCAAGCCGGCCAACATCCTGATCGACCCGCGCGGCGAGCCGCTGGTGGCGGACTTCGGCCTGGCGCGACAGATGGACGCGGACGGTGGCGTCAAGGCGCAGGAGGTGTCCGGCACGCCGGCTTACATGGCGCCCGAGCAGATCCTGATCGAGCAGTACCGGCTGACGGTCGCCACCGACATCTATGCCCTGGGTGCGCTGCTCTACCGCAGCCTGTCCGGCGTGTCGCCGCATGGCGAGGGCGCCTCCGCCGACCTGATCCGGCGCGCCCTGGCCGGGCAGATCCGCCCGCTGGAGCAGGCCGGCGTGGACCGCGACCTGGCCGCGGTCTGCGCGGTGCCTCGCGCTCGATCCGCGCGACCGCTACGCCAGCGTGCGCGAGCTGGCGGCGGACCTGCGCCGCGTGGAGGCGGGCATCGAGGTCAGCGTGCGCCGCCCGGGCTGGCTCGAGCGCACCCGCCGCTGGATCCGGCGCGAACCGAAGCTCGCGCTGGCGCAGGCGGTCGCCTTCGCCGCGATCACCCTCGGTGCCGCAAGCGGTGTCGTGCTGGGGCAGCAGTCGGAGGCCGCGCGGCAGGGCGAGGCCGAGCAGCGCGAGCGCGCCCTGCTCGCGGCCGAACTCGGCGGCCGGCTGTACGCCCATTCACTGCAAGGAGATCCGTCGCCAGTCGGCAGCGCCCAGCCAGCCAACGCCGATCCGCGCGTCGCCGCTCTGCGCCGCGAGCAGCGCGCCGCCCAGGCCGTGATCGAGTGGCTGCAGCAACGCCTGCCGGAGGATCCCGCGCGCCAGGCGGCAGTGCTCGGCGACTTCGCGCGGGCGCTGAAGGATGCACAGGCGCAGGGGCCGGTGCAGATGCTGCTGCGCAATGTGATCGAGGTGATGGGCGTGGGCTACCGCCAGCAGGTGATCGCGGCGCTGGAGGCCAAGGGCAGCGCCGATGCGCTGGCGCTGGCGGCCATCGTCGCCTGGCAGGAGGAGTCGAAGCTGGCCCAGCCGCTGCGCGTCAAGCAGTTGCTGGACCGTGCGTTGGCGATCGTTCCGGATCACCCGCTGGCGCTGCGCGTATCGGCGCTGTATTGCGCGGGTCCGATGCAGGACCAGTGCGCCCAGGCCGATGCCGCCGAGCGCCTGGTGCAGGCGGCGCCTGACGACGCCTGGGCCTGGTTGCTGCTGGCGGCCCGCCGCCAAGGGCCGGAGGCCTACGCGGCCTTGCATGAGGCCGCCCAACGCGACCAGTTCGGTCTGTGGCTGGTCGATGCGCGCTCGGCGCAATTGGATGCCATCCGCGCCTCGGGTATCGCGCCGCCGGCGCTGATGGCCGTGCCGGCCGAAATCCTGCACCCGGGTGCGCCGGTGGACCTGACCATTGCCAGCCTGTCGGCGTGGACCCAGCCCTACTTCTGGATTACGTCGGTGGTGCGGATGTGCAATCCGCAGGCCGGATTCCCGGCGATGCCGGACGACCCGCAGGTCAGTGACGACTGCATTCGCGTCGGATCGCGACTGGCGCTCGAAGCAGGCGATCCGGCAACCGCGGGTATCGCGGCAACCATCGTGGCAAAACTGGCGCCGCAGTCGCCGGAGCAGCAGCAGATCCTGGCCCAACAGTTGCGCCGCGAGTGGCTGGCGCATTCGCTGCGGGGCCTGACGCCAGCGCAGCGCGCGCAGTTCCCGGCCGAACCCTACGATGAAGTCCGGCGCGCGCAGGGCGATCTGGCAGCGATGGCGGCAATGGTGGCGGCGAGCGGGCTGCCGACCGAGCCGCCGGCTGGCTGGGAGCCGCCGGCGGGAGACCGCGCGACCGCGGCGCGCTGAGGCGCGGCCCCTGGGCGCGGTGGCTGGCGTGTATCTTGGTTCTGCTCCCGTCCGCCACCGCCACCCATGGATCCACATCGCTGGCAACGTATCCGCACACTGTTCGAAGGCGCGCTGGCTCTGGATGAAGCCGCGCGCCCGGCCTGGCTGGACGCGCAGTGCGCGGCCGATGCGGAACTGCGGCCTGAGGTGGACGCGCTGCTGCATGCGGACGCGAAGGCCGAGACTCAGGCACTGGCGATGGACGCCGTCGCGCCCGATCTGGTCCGCGACATGGCCGCCAGCGAGCGCGCAGGGCAGGGTCAGGAACTGGCAGGCAAACGCCTCGGGCCCTGGCGCCTGGTGCGCGAGATCGGCCGCGGCGGCATGGGCGCGGTCTGGCTGGCCGAACGCGACGATGGCGAGTACGCGCAGCAGGCCGCGGTCAAGCTGGTCAATCCCGGCTGGGACGCGGGTGAGTTGCTGCGACGCTTCCGCGCCGAGCGCCAGATCCTCGCCGGACTGAACCACCCGCACATCGCGCGCCTGCTCGACGGCGGCGTGTCCGCGGACGGCAAGCCCTACCTGGTGCTCGAATACGTGGACGGCGCCAGCATCGGCGACCACTGCGACCGCGCGCAGCTGTCGCTGGCGGCGCGCCTGGAGCTGTTCCTGGACGTCTGCGCCGCGGTGGCGCATGCCCACCGCAGCCTGGTGGTGCACCGCGACCTGAAGCCTTCGAACATCCTGGTCGACCGCGATGGCCGGGTGAAACTGCTCGACTTCGGCATCGCCAAGCTGATCGAACCGGGCGCCGATGCGGGCGTGTCGGTGCTGCGCGCCTTCACCCCCGAGTACGCCGCGCCCGAGCAGGTGCGCGGCGAGCCGGCCACCACCGGGGTGGACGTCTACGCCCTCGGGCTGCTGCTGTACCAGTTGCTGACCGGGCGCCGCGCGCACGCGCCGACCGCATCGACCCCTGCGGCTTACGAGCAGGCGATCCTGACCCAGGAGCCCGAGCGTCCCTCGCGCGCCGTGGCGCAGACCGATCCGGCAGCCGTCGAGCGTGCGCGGGCGCGCGACCTCGACCCGCCCCGTCTGGCGGCGCAGTTGCGCGGCGATCTCGATGCCATCGTCATGAAGGCACTGCGCAAGGATCCGGCCGAGCGGTATGCCTCAGTCGCGGCCCTGGCGGATGACATCGAGCGCTTCCTCGGAAAGCGGCCGGTCGCCGCGCGCCGCGGAAACTGGCGCTACCGTGCGCGGCGCTTCCTGCAGCGGCATGCCTTGTCGACCGGGCTGGCGGCGCTGGCGCTCGCGGGGTTGATCGGTGGCCTGGCAGTGGCGTTGTGGCAGGCCGACATCGCTCGTCGGGAGCGCGACGCCGCCGAGCGAGCGGGGCGCGAGGCGCGCGCCGTGTCCGAGTTCCTGACCAAGGTCTTCGCCGAGGCCGATCCGGGCAACACCGACGGGCGCGATCCACCGGCCAGCGAGCTCTTGCGCGCGGGCGTCGAACAGATCGCGCTGGCGACTGACCTGGCGCCTGCGACACGCTCGGCGATGTACTACGCCCTCGGCGAGGCACAGCTTGGCCGCAGCGATTACGCCCAGGGCCAGGCGCTGATGCAGCGTGCGCTGGATGAGGCTGGCGACGACCCGCACGCGCGGATGCGCGGCCTGCTGGGTGTGGGCGTGGCACTCAACCAGCAGGGGCGTTTCGATGACTCCTGGGCGCGCTATGACGAGGCGCGAGCCTGGCTGGCGCGCCACCCCGGCCTGGATCCGGCACTGGGCGACCAGCTCGATTACCTGTCCGCGGTCAACCTGATGAACCAGAATCGCAAGGACGAGGCGAGCGAGCTGCTGGGTGCGCTGGTGGAGCGTTTCCAGCGCCGCGGACAGGCGCTCGACGATGCGGCGGTGCAGGCCAACGGCATGTACGTCTACCTGCTCGGCGCGATGAAGCGCACGGACCAGGCGCTGGCGGTCTCTGGCGCGCTGTATCGCATCGCCAAGGCCGATCCGGACCAGCCCCTGACGCGCCTCGCCACCATCGTCGGCGCGCACGCCTACGCCCTGATGAGTGCGCAGAAGCTGGTCGAAGCCGAGCCGCTGTTCCGCGAGGCGCTGGCGATCAACGAGCGGATTTACGGGGTAGGGCACCTCGGCACGGCAGTTTCCCTGAACAACATCGCGATCTGCCTCGGGCGCCAGGGCCGGCATGCAGAGTCCGCCGCCCTGCTGGAAAAGGCGATCGCGATCCGTCGCGAGAAGCTGCCCAAGGACCATCCGGACCTCGGGCACACGTTGAACAACGCCGGGTCCGCCTATGAAAAGGCTGGCGACACGACCAATGCCTTGCAGGCCTACACCGAAGCGGTCGAACTATGGCGCCGCGCCGGGGTCAAGCCCGCGCAATGGACCCTGCGCGCCATGCATGGTCGGGCGCGGGTGCTGGAGCAAACCGGGCGTCCTGCCGAGGCGCTGGCGATGGCCGAAGAATTGCAGCCGCTGACCGACGGCAATGTCGAGTACGAGGGCCAGGCAGGCAAGGACCTGGAGGCGTTGATCGGGCGTTTGCGACAGTAGGGTGCCCCCCCCCCCCCCCCCCCCCTGCCCCGTGCCCCGTGCCGTCAATCCACCACCAACCGCAGCCGCGCGTATCGCCCGTGCTCGGCAATCGCCAGCACATCCACCGGGCCGCGCTGCTCGTAGGCGTGCACGAAGGGTTGCTCGGCGGGCAGCAGCGCCTGGTATTCCCCGTTGACCAACCAACGCACGCTGCTGCTGGCGCCGTGCACCGTCAGCGCCGCGCGCGGGCCGTTTCGGGAGCCGGGCAGGCGGCGCAGGTGGGCACCGTCGGGCAGGCCATCGATGCGCAGCGGATCGAGTGTGTCCAGGCCATCCGGCGCGCAGTCGGGCCGCCGCGGCGGCAACTGCTGGCGGCGCGCCAGCGACGGCGCCAGCCAGGCGTCCAGTTCGCGGGGCCAGCGTGCGATTTGCTGCAGCTCGCCGCTGTCTGCCGCGCAGCCCAGCGTCAGGCGCAGGCGTGTGCGCGGGTCGACCCGGATCTCGACCAGCGGCATCCAGCCCTCCATCTCACCGGGCGCAGAGAGGGTCGGCGGCGTGCGTCCGGCGAGGGTCCATGCGCGCCGCTTGCGCAGGCATTGCGTCGCGGGCGTGTCGGCTGCGGCGCGGCCCAGCGGCCAGCAGACTTCGGTCTCGCGCACGTCGGCCGGTGGCTGCTCGCGCGGCGAGCGTCGCGGCAGCGAGAGCAGCAGCTGGCGCAGCAGCGGCAGCGCGGTGTCGGCGCCCATCGCGCCCGGCAGCGGTGTGCCATCCGGGCGCCCGATCCACACGCCGGCGCTGTAGTCCGGCGTGCTGCCGATCGCCCAGGCATCGCGGAAGCCGTAACTGGTGCCGGTTTTCCAGCTGAGGTGTGGGTGCGCGCGCTCGCGCAGCATGTGGCGCACGATGTAGGCGGCACCGGCGCTGAGGATCCGCCGCTGCTGCGGCGGCTCCTCGCGCAGCAGGCGTGGGCGCAGGCTGGCGCCGGCGTGTGCGAGCGCCGAGTGCGCGCCGACCAGCGCCTCCAGCGTGGTCGCGCCGCCGCCGAGCGCGAGGCTCAGGTTCGGCACGCCGCCCGCCGGCATTGCCAGGCGCAGCCCCACGTGCGCCAGCTTCGCGGCGAAGCGCTCGGGCGACACGCGGTCCAGCAGCTGCACCGCCGGCAGGTTCAGCGAGCGCTTCAGGGCCTCGCTGGCGGCCGCCGGCCCGGTGAAGCGCATGTCGAAGTTCTGCGGGCGGTAGTCCTGGAAGTCGAGCGGCACGTCCAGCAGCAGGCTTTCCGAATGGATCAGGCCTTCGTCCAGCGCCAGCCCGTAGATGAAGGGCTTGAGGGTCGAGCCGGGGCTGCGCTGCGCGCGCGCCAGGTCGAGGTGGCCGGCGCGGCGGCTGTCGCCGAACTCGACACCGCCGACATAGGCGAGCACCGCGCCATCGCGGTGGTCCATGACCATCAGCGCGCCCGAGGTCCGCGGATCGAGGCGATCGGCGTACTCGGTCATACGCGCCTCGGCTGCCATCTGCAGTTCCAGGTCGATGGTGCTGCGGATCACCGCGGCGCCCGGCTGCGCGCGGCGCAGTCGCTGCGCCAGGTGCGGCGCCCACATCGGCACCGCCAGGCGCCGCGATTCGACAGGTTCGCGCATCGCGTCGGCGGCTTGCGCCGGCGTGATCACGCCGAGGTCCGCCATGCGCCGGAGCACCTTGTCGCGCGCCGCGCGCGCGGCCTCGGGGTGGCGATCCGGGCGTAGCCGCGACGGCGCCTGCGGCAGTGCCACCAGCAGCGCCGCCTCGGCCAGGCTGAGGCTGGACGGCGGCTTGCCGAGGTAGGCGTGGCTGGCTGCGGCGACGCCCTGGACGGTGCCGCCGAAGGGCGCGTAGTTCAGGTACAGGTCGAGGATCTCACGCTTGGACAAGCGTGCTTCAAGTTGCAGCGCGCGGAACATCTGGCGCAGTTTGCCGGCCAGCGAGCGCGGCTGCGGCTCGATCAGCCGCGCCACCTGCATGGTCAGGGTCGAGGCGCCGCTGACGATCTCGCGGTGCCACAGCGCCTGCGCCGCCGCGCGCGCCACCGCCGCCGGGTTGACCCCGGGGTGGCGGTAGAAATGGCGGTCCTCGAAGGCGAACAGCGCGCGGAAATAGTCCGGCGCCACCGCATCCTGGGTCACCGCGAAGCGCCACGCCCCCGACGGCGCCGGAAACGCCCGCAGCGGCCGGTCTGCACGATCCACCACCACCGTGCTGAGATCGTCCGTCAGCCGCGGCAGCGGCGGCGGAAACAGCCAGTCGAGCGCGAGTGCCAGCAGGATGGACGCGAGGACCAGGATGGCCAGTCGCGTGCGTCGGCGTAGCGTCGCCAAGGTCCGATGTCTCCAGGCGTGCGGAAGCGGGGCAGGGGGCGGGGGGCAAGGGACCAGGTTGGCGGTGGGTCCGAACTGCGAGGCGGCTTGGATTTCGTGGCCTTGGCCGGCACCGACCGACGAAAAGAACAGGTTGCGCCCCAAGACGGTTCTCCTACCCCCTGATCGATGTCTCCAGGCGTGCGAAAGCGGGGCAGGGGGCGGGGGGCAAGGGACCCGGTTGGCGGCGCGTTCGGACTGCGAGGAGGCTTGCATTCCCTGGGCCTTGGCGGGCACCAATCCGCGAGATTGTCAGAGTGCGCCTCAAAACAGGCCCCTTGACCCCTGACCCCTGCCCCACTCTTGGCTCCCACCTCACTCCACCACCAGCCGCCCCATCACCGCCTCGCCCTGGCCGCGCACCTGCGGGCGGTACATGTCCTCGACGAAGGGCGGGGGCACGATGTAGTCGCCCGGGGTGACCGCGCGGACCACGTAGAACAGGTTGATGTTGCCGCCGTGCCAGGCCTGCAGGTCGATGGCGGCGAGGTAGCGGTCGTCCTTGTACTCCTGGCGGCGCAGCACCTGGCCGTAGTCCCAGTCGGTCACCGGGCGCTGTTCGATCTTGACGTTGGCAAGTTCGGCAAAGTCGCCGAGGTGCAGGTTCTCCACTTCCAGGCCGCCGGGCTGCAGGTCGACCAGCACTGCGTCGCGGATGTCGCGCTCGGCCTGCACCCGCAGATGCACCAGCAGGCGGTCGCCCTGCTTCAGGTGGTTGCCGGTGAACGGCGTCCCGTCCAGCGTGTAGTACTCGCGCGAGATGGCGACCTGGCTCTGGTCGGCGGGCGGCGCGGTCTTGCCGTAGCCGACGCTGTTCCACTCGATGTACAGGGTGCCGGCCGACTCCAGTGTGGCCGCGACCTTCGGGAGCACATCGGCGTCGAACTCGGTGCTGAACTGGCGTGCGGCCTGGATCGGCAGGCGCGACTCGCCGCTGTCAAAATGGCCGGCCAGCGGGTCGCCGGGTTCGCCCAGCAAACGCACGCCCAGGCGCACCAGCGCGAGCGATTCGTCGATGTTGAGGTAGCTGCCCTTCCAGCGCCCGTCGCGGCTGCGCCCGGCCAGGTTGCGCGACAGCGGCAGCAGCTTCTGCTGCCATGCGGGCGACATCAGGCCGGCCTCCAGCAGCAGCGCCTGGGTCCACGCGAGGTCGCGCTCGCTGGAGCCGTAGTCGCCGATGCCCCAGGCGCTGTCCCAATTGCCGTTCAGGGCCAGCGCCAGCATCTGCTCAGCCAGTGCGCCGTCGCCCATGGTGCGCAGCGCCAGCGCCAGCTGCACCAGCGGCAGCATGGTCTTGCTGTCCTTCGCGCGCTCGTTGGCGAGCGTACGCAGGGTGCCGATCGGCGCGCCGTTGTTGAGGCTCAGGACCCAGGCCGCGTAGGCGTTGTTGGCGAAGCGGATCGCCTCATGGTGCTCGCGCCCGAGGTAGGCATTGCCGCCGTTCTGCAGGTCCTGGCGCATGCGATCGAGCGTGCGGTTCAGCGCGTCGGCGTCCACCCGGTAGCCGGCCTGGCGCGCGCGGATCCAGAATTCGGCGATGTAGGGCGTCAGCTGGGTGTCGACCCAGCTGTCCTTGCCCCACATGTTGAAGTGGCCGAGCGGCGTCTGCGCCGCCAGCGCCTCGTCGATCGCCGATTGCACCAGCGCGCGGCGCTGCGCGTCGTCGAGCACGCGCAGGCCGAAACGTGCGCGCGCGGGCGTGTCGAGCAGCAGGTGCGCGAAGCCGCGCTGGACGTTGAGCTTCAGGTAGCGGTACCACCATTGTTTCTCGGTGATCTCGATGGCGGCCCCGGCGAGCGGCAGCAGCGGCCGGTTGCTGACCGTGAAGGAGATGCGCGCGCCCGGCAGCATGCCGGCGACCAGCGAGGCGGGCGGCCGAGCCGTGGCCGGGCCGGTCAGCGTCTGCTGCTCGATGCGCCGGGTCGGCGCGTACGCCGGGCGCACCACGGTCGACACCGCGCGAGTGACGCTGCCTTCGGTCGAGCTGACGGTCGCGGCGATCTGCGCCGGGCCGATGCGCTCGGCATTGAGGCCCACCAGCAGCGTCTGCTTCGCGCCATCGGCCAGCGGCAATGCTGCGCCGGGCGGGTCGACCAGCGCGATGCCACCGCTCGCCTCCAGCTCGAGGCCGATGTCCTGCTTCGCGCCGCTCATGTTGCGCACGTCGAGCGCAAGCGTCGCGCGGTCGCCGGGCGCCATCGCGCGTGGTGCGGACAGCTGCGCGACCACCGCCTGGCGCACGATGGCCTCGGACTGCGCGCGGCCGAAGCGGTCGTCGCTGAATACCAGCGCGGTGAGCTTCAGGGTGCCGTCGAAGTCCGGCGCGGGGATCTCGATGGTGGCCTTGCCCTGTGCGTCGAGCAGCAGCGGGCCGCGATAGAGGTCGATCAGCTCCACTTCCAGCTTGTCGCGCGGCATGTCAGGCAGTTGCGGCGACTCGCCGTCGCCACCGTAGCGGAGCTTTGCACGCTCGCCAGCGTAGTTCTCGACGATCCGCCCGTAGACGTCGTACAGGTCCAGGGCGTAGCGGCGGCGGCCGAAGAAGAAGCCCGCCGGGTCCGGCACTTCATAACGCGTGATGTTGGTGATGCCGGCGTCCACCGCCGTCAGCACCAGGTACGCACGCTGACCGGCAAGCGCGCTGGCGTCGACGGTCATGCGCATGCTCTGTCCGGGGCGCGTCAGCTTCGGCGCGTCCAGCGCCACCGCGATGCTGCGCTCGCTGCGGTCCAGCGGCAGGTGCGCCATGCCGACCGCGCGCGAGGCGACCAGCGCATCGCGGCTGCCGTCCGGGCGCAGCACCACGGCGCTGATGTAGATGTCGTGCGAGGCGTAGCGCGCGTCGATCGGGATCTCGACCATGGCTTCCGGGCTCGCCTTGATCGGCGCGTGGAACAGTTGCTCGGCGCTCTCGACGACGACGAAACCGGGGCCGGCGTAGGGCGCGTGCAGGGTCAGCTTCGCGGTGTCGCCGACGCGGTAGGCGGCCTTGTCGAGTTCCATCCGGATCTGGTCCGGGCGCGGCTCGCGCGCGATCTCGGTGTCGCCGCCCCAACTCCAGCCGGCCGAGAAGTGATAGCGCGTCACGACACCGCTCTCGGGGTGGATCAGCTCGACCCAGTAGCCGCCCCATTTGACCGGCACTTCCAGTTCGAACGGGCGCCCGTCGGCAGCGAGGTCCACGGTCTTTTCCTCGACCAGCGTGGTGGCGCTGATGATGCTGACGTCGAAGCTGCGGTCGTCGCGGTAGTACCAGCTGTAGTCGCGCCAGTCGCGCAGCACGCGCACGGTCACGCCGGCCACCGCATGGCGCTTGCCCTCGGCATCGGCGGCGATCACGTCGAGCTTCGCGGTGGAGTCGCCGGGCGCGCTGTCGTCATCGAACTGCGGGCGCACACCGAGCAGGACCGGCGCCGGCCAGATCACCCGCTTCAGCACCTTGTTGACCGCGCGGCCGCCGCTCTCGGAGACCTCGCCGAGGATCTTCACCTCGATCGGGCCCTTGTCGCCGGGCACCTGCGACAGGTCGACATAGGTGCTCGCCTTGCCGGCGTCGTCGAAGGTGGCATCGAGCACTTCGGTGGGCGTGCTGTCGAAGCGCGCGCTGGCGTCGCCGAAGTGAAAGTCCGGATGCGCGGCGATCGGGTGCAGCGCAGGCGTCAGCACCATCGAGGCGACGAAGCGGTTGCCGCTGGCGGGTGCGCCGTAGAGGTAGCTGGACGTCGCCTCGATCAGTAGCGATTCGCCCGGCGTCAGCGCTGCCTGGGGACTGTCGAGGTCGATCTTCAGGCGTTCGGGCAGGAACTCCTCGACGTGGATGTCGAAGTTGAAGGGCGCGTTCTCGCCATTGCCGTCGGTCGACAGCCGCAACTTGTACAAACCGGTCTTGGCGCCATCGGCGAGCTGGTGGCTGAAACTCGCGTAGCCGCCGTCGGCCAGGTCCAGCGCGGTCTTGCTCACGCTCTCGCCGTCGGGATCGACCAGTTCGGCGAACAGCGAGCGCTGGCTCGCCGGAAGGTGGCCGTCGTGATCGCGCAGCAACAGGTGGGTGCGCAGGGTTTCGCCCGGCCGGTAGAGGTCGCGGCTGCCCCAGGCATGGATGTCGAAGGGCTGCTGGCTGCGGCCGGTGACCGGTAGCGCCGACAGATCCAGCGCCGGCTGGTTGAACGGCAGCATCGCGATATCGCCGTCGTGCTCGGCGCTGAGCAGCAGCAGTTCGGTGCTGTCGTTCGCGGTTGGGGTCTCGGAGACATTCGCACTGGCTTGCGGCGACACCGTCAGCCAGGCATTGCCGTCGGCGTCCGCGACCGCAGTGCCGAGGTCGCTGCCGCCGTCGCCGAGTGCCTGGATGCGCGTGCCCGCCAGCGGCTTGCCGGTCTCCAGCGAGGCCGCGTGCACCCAGACCTTGTCGCCGTAGCGGCGCGCGTGGATGCCGAGGTCGGTGACCACGAAGAAGGCCGTGTGCCAGGTGTGCGGGAACTGGTTCGGCAGCTTCATCACCGCCATGTAGACGCCCGGCTTGCGCAGCTCCTCGATGCGGTGCACCGGCAGGTAGCTGAGCGCGCGTTCGTCGCGCGGATGCGCCAGCTGAAAAGCGCTGCTGGTAGACCGAGTCGGAGAAATCGGCGATGCGCTCCAGTTCGCTCTTCCAGTCGTATTCCTCCTGCACATCGCCGCCGGCGCGCTTGCGCTGGCTGCGCACGCCGGGCCAGCGGCTGTACTCGGTCGGATAGCCGAGGAAGAAGCCCGCGTGGTTTTCCGGGCGCACGCGCAGAAACTCCACATCGACCGCCTCGACATTAGTGCTGACCACCGGCAGGCCCTGGTGTGCCTCACGCGGGATCACGCTGCCATTGCTCATGAAGCGCGCCTCGGGCGGCAGCGCGTTGGTCGCCAGGGTGGTCTCGAAAGCCTCGCCGAGAGTGCTGCCATCCGCTGCGCGCAGAGTGCCGTCGACGCGCACCTGGTAGGAGGACAATGCCTGCAGGAAGGGGAACTCCAGCGAGCGCGCATCGTGGCTCAGGGTCCAGGCGCCGTCTACCGCGCCGCCCTCGGGCGTGCGGATCTGCGCCAGCGTGTCGAAGGCCTGCGCGGTGTCGAGCGGGCGGTTGAAGCGCAGCACCGCGGTCGGCCGGCCGTTCGCGTTCTCGCTCCTGAGCGATTCGACCGCGAATTCCTTCGAGGGCTGGACCACCTGTGCCAGTGCCAACAGGGTGCAGAAGCACGCCACGAGGATGAAACCGAGCTTGCCCCAGAACGCCACTGGCCTGTTCATGCGCATCTCCGTAATTGTTAAGAAATCGTATCAGGAACCGGGGGCGATGCCGGGCGCCTGCGGGCGCCGGTAGTCAGGATTGCGGCGAATGTCGGGCAGGGAGACCTCAGACCCGTTCAACGCGGAGACGCGGAGGACGCGGAGAAAGGGAACAAGCCAGTTCGATCCGTCATGGCTCCTGCTTCGCTCTGCGTCTCCGCGTTGAACGGGGCAATTCCATGTCCGGAAACGGCGGGACGCGGATTCCGGCACGGCCTAGGCTCGATCCACCCAACGATGGAGCCACACCCATGAGCAACTTCCGACTGATCGGTCTCGATCCGCAGCCCTTCGCGGCCCTGTTCGACCTGGACGACGCCGCGCTGCGCGCCCGTGGCGTGCGCCGCCGGATCGCGGATGCCGACCACGGCTATCCCTGCCGCATCAGCCTCGCCGATGCCGCTGCCGGTGAGGAACTGCTGCTCCTGTCCCACGAACACCTCGCCGAGGACTCGCCCTACCGCGCATCCGGGCCGATCTACATCCGCCGCCATGCGCGGCCGCGCACACTCGCCGTCGGTGAGGTGCCGCCGTACGTCAGCGCGCGCCAGATCTCGCTGCGTGGCTACAGCGCACGCCATTTGATGGTGGACGCGGAAGTCTGCGAGGGCAGCGAGGTGGCGACGCGCATCCAGCGGATGTTCGCCGACGCCAGGATCGCGTACATCCACCTGCACAACGCGCGCCCGGGCTGCTACTCCTGCCGCGCCGAGCGCGCCTGAGGCACCGCTGCCGCGGCCGCGTGGCTACTTCTTCCGCGTGTAGCGGATCTCCATGGTCTTCGCTTCTTTGCCGTCGCGGGTTTCGTACCACTCGAAGTTGTAGTGGTCGTCGTCGATCCAGCGGTCCACCTGGCGCACCGGGATGGTCTTGCCGGGCTGCAGCGGATCGTCCATCTCGCCCATGTAGGTGGTGGCGTTGGTGGCGGCGTCATGCGTGCCGTAGGTGATGAAGATGCCGGTCGACATGCTGTCGATCCAGGTGCTGACGTACTTGCCCTTGAGGTTGTCGTAGCCGGCGATCGCCTTGCCCTCGAAGGGCTGGCCCTGGTAATCGCCTTTGAACAGGGTCTCGATGTAGCGGCCTTCCCACATTGCCCGGGAGGTCGACGTGCCGGTCGACACCGACGCCGGCTTGCCGGGCTCCATCCACATGTGGTTCTCGTAGGTCCAGTCGCCGACCATCTTTGCCAACTGCTTGTGCGGCTCGCCGACGCGGCCCATCTTCTCGTAGGCCTCCATCATGGCCTGCTCCTCGGGCGAGGGTGCCTTGGGCGCGTCTTCGGCCAGCAGCGGCAGCGACAGCGCCGATCCGAGCAGCAGGGTGCAGGCGAAACGGAGTTTCATGGCGGGCTCCTGGATGGGGGTTGGAGACAGAATGTTACTCCGGTGCAGGGTGCGTGAACGGCGCACAAGTCCGCGTAGGCCGGTGTATCGCGCAGCAATTCACCGGCGATGGCACGCGGCAAGTACCCGGTGAAAGCGCAGCGCGCGCACACCGGGCTACACGCCTTGTGCCCTCGCTCAGGATCGCCACGCTAGACTCCGCGCCCCCGAATCGCCGATGCCGCCATGATCGCCTTCCGCAACTTCGCGCTCCGGCGCGGCGAACGCCTGCTGCTGTCGGAGGTCGACGTGGCGCTGCACGACGGCCAGCGGGTCGGCGTGATCGGGCGCAATGGCTGCGGCAAGTCCAGCCTGTTCGCGGCGATCACCGGCGAGCTGGAGCCCGATCGCGGCGATGTCGACGTGCCGGCGCGGCTGCGAGTGGCGAGCGTGGCGCAGGAAACGCCCTCATTGCCGGATCCGGCGCTCGACTTCGTGCTCTCCGGCGACACCGAGGTGCACGCGATCATCCGCGCGGAAGCCGCGGCGATGGCCGCCGAAGACTGGGATGCGGTGGCGCTGGCGCACCAGCAGTTGGCCGAGATCAACGGCTACGACGCCACCGCGCGTGCCGGCAAGTTGCTGCACGGCCTGGGTTTCACGCCGGACACCCACGAGATGCCGGTGTCGGCGTTTTCCGGAGGCTGGCGCGTACGCCTGAACCTGGCGCGGGCGCTGATGATGCCGAGCGATCTGCTGCTGCTCGACGAGCCGACCAACCACCTCGACCTCGACGCGGTGCTGTGGCTGGAACAGTGGCTGCTGAAGTACCCCGGCATGCTGATGATGATCTCGCATGACCGCGAGTTCCTCGACGGCCTGTGCACCCACACCCTGCATCTGAACGATGGCAAGGCCAAGCTCTACACCGGCGACTACACTAGCTTCGAGCGCCAGCGCTCCGAGCATTTGCGCCAGCAGCAGATCGCCTTCGAGAAGGAGCAGGCCGAGCGCGCCCACCTGCAGGCCTTCATCGACCGCTTCAAGGCCTCGGCCGCGCGCGCCAAGCAGGCGCAGTCGCGGGTCAAGCGCCTGGCCAAGCTGACCGGCACCGAGGCGGTGCGCGCCGAGCGCGAGGTACGCATTGCCTTCTCCGATCCGCTCAAGACGCCGTTCTCGCTGATCCGCCTGAACCATGTCGACGCCGGCTACGGCGAGCACACCGTGCTGCACCAGGTGGATTTCCGCCTGGAGGCCGGCGATCGCATCGGCCTGCTCGGCCCCAACGGCGCCGGCAAGTCGACCCTGGTGAAGACCCTGGTCGGCGAACTGGCGCTGCTCGGCGGCGAGCGCGTGGCGCACCCGGACCTGGAACTGGGCTACTTCGCGCAGCACACGGTGGAATCGCTGCACGAAGGGCAGACGCCGATCGACCACATGAAGATGATCGCGCCGGGCGTGTCCACCCAGGATTTCCGCGACTACCTCGGCAAGTGGCAGTTCCCCGGCAACCGCGCCTTCGACCTGGTCGACGGTTTCTCCGGCGGCGAGCGCGCGCGCCTGGCGCTGGCGCTGATCGCCTGGCGCAAGCCGAACGTGCTGCTGCTCGACGAGCCGACCAACCACCTGGACCTGGAAACCCGCGAGGCGCTGGCCGAGGCGCTGAGCGACTTCGGCGGCGCGATCGTGCTGGTCTCGCACGACCGCCACCTGACCGGCCTGGTCTGCAACACCTACTGGCGCGTGGCCGACGGCCACGTCGACGCTTTCGACGGCGACCTCGACGACTACGCCGCCTGGCTGCGCACGCGCGGCGGCAAGACCGGCGAGAAGCGCGCGCTGGCAGCCTGAGTCCGGCTATTCCCCGGGCGCGTCCGCGCGTTGTAGCGAGACATCGACGACTGGCCGGGAGAGCGCGACCTCGGTCTGCTGGTAGCCCGGTACCTCGATGCGCAAGCCGTCGGTGGTCACGCCGATGAGCTGTACGCGGCCGGCCAGGTCGGCGACCAATTCGAAGGGCGGCATGCCGCGCAGCGGCCCGATAGCCAGCACCTGCGTGCGCGGCAACGGCTGGCCATCAGCGCTCAGGCGTAGCTCCACGCTGCGGCCGGGCTGCGCTTCGAGGCGCACCTCGTGCGGGCCGTCCGGCGCCGGGCGGCGCGCGTCGGCGGACGTGCTGTGGAGCACGGTCCACGGGGTCATGACCGCGGCCACGCGGTATTCGCCGGGCGCCGCCAGCGACACCGCCAGGCCCGCGTCGACCCGGCGGAAGTACTCGGCCGCGCTGTCGATCCAAAGCCCATCGATGCGCTGCTGCAGCACGAACACCGGATAGGGACTGCCGGCCGTCCGCTCGGGATCGAGCGGCAGGCTGTTGCTGCTGGCGAGCAGCCAGTCGAGGCGGTCGAGCTCGACCCGGTGGTCGATGCGGCGCTCGCCGAGCTGGTCCGGATGCGCTTCGTCGACGATGAATGCCAGCGACTGGCCCTGCGGCCAGGAAGGCAGCTCGGCATCGCCGGTCGGGAACTGCAGTGCGAACTGCTGTTCGCGCTGGCGATCCACCCCGGCGAAGCGTACGCGGCCGGTGTCGTCGCTGGCCTGGGTGCGCTGGCCGAGTGCGTGCTGCCAGGCCACCTGCACGCCCGCCACCGGCGCATCGCTGCCGCGCGTGACGAAGCGCAGCGTCAGTTCCACCGACAACTGGCGTGCCACGGCGTGCGCGACCGGGTCGATGGCCAGCTCGCTCCATGCGCCGGCGACCAGCGTCAGCGGCGCTTGCTGGGCCTCGATGCCGTCGACCAGCAGCAGGGCTTCGAGCGCCTGCGGCGGCAACGGCGCGAGTTCGTTGGCGCCGGCTGCCAGCGCCCATGGCTGCTCGCCGAAGGCCTGCAGCAGGGCAGGCGAGCGCTGCAGCAGCGATTGCCAGCGGCCGGCGTCCGGCAACTCGCCGCTGCGTCGCAGCAGCAGCGAAATCTCGCCCTCCAGCGCGGCGTCGCGCTGCACGCGCAGGCCGGCAGCGAGCAGCGGTCGCAGCGACACCGGCGCGGTGTCGGCGGTGAAGTCCGCGTGGTACTGGCGCAGGCGGTCGCTGCCGGCGGCCTGCAGCACGTAGCGATCTGCGGCCTCCAGCGTCAGCGGGCCTACCCGCACCGCGCCGTCTGCCTGCAGGGTGGCCGGCAACGTCAGCCAGCGGCGTACCTGGGCGAATTCGGCCGCATCGACGGGCGCGGCACCGGCGGTATCGCGCATGGCCAGGTGGGTGGCCATGTCCTCGGCGGAGATCGTTGCCAGGCCGATGCGCACGCTGGCCGGGTCTGCTGCAATGCCGGCGTCGAGCAGCAGCAGGATCTGCCAGCCGGGGACGGGCTGGGCGTCGGACGCCGGAGCGATGGCTTGGGTGGGGGGCGATGCGGCCTCGACCGGCGAAACCTCCGCGCCCGCCGGTTTGCCAACGCCGGGCGCGTCGACTGCGTCCTCAGGGATCGACACCCAGACCAGCAAAGCGAGGGCGGCCATCGCCGCCGCCGCCAGCCACCACCCGCGCCCGACCGCGACCGCAGGCGCACGCATCACGCGTGCGCCCAGCGGGCGCCCGGGCCGCGGTTCATTCGGCTCAATCGGTATCCGACGATGTGTAGAACGAGATGTACACCGGCGCGTGGTCGGACAGGCCGTTGCGGAAGGTGCACATGTCGGCGATGTAGTCGCGACCGGAGGTCGAGTACTCGCTCACATGGCTGGCCTGGTACCAGAAGTGGTCGTAGGCGCTGGCGTAGGCGCAGCTCGTGTTGATCGAGGTGAGGTCATTGACCTTCCAGCCCACCGCGGGCGACAGTCCGGTCAGGTTGGACCACCAGGTCGATGTGGCTTCCTTGTTGTGGTCGCCGAGCAGGATGACGTCCTGGTCGCTGCTGCTTGCGGACTGCACCGAGCTGAACAGGCTGGCCATCTGCTGGATCTCGGCCTGGCGCTCGGCGGTGGTGCCGAAGATCGCGTGCCAGTTGATGAAGGTGAAGTCGGCGCCGGTGTCCTTCTGGCGCAGCTTGACGATCTGCGGCTCGCGCTCGAACTTGTCGCCGGTGTCGCTCCAGACCGTCGCCGACAGCAGGGTCACGCGGTCGGTGCGGTAGATCACCGCATAGCGTTCCTTGTAGCTGCTGCGGCCGATCGGAGCGGTCACGCTGTAGCTCCAGGTCACCCCACTGACACTGGTCAGCGCGGAGGCCAGGCTGGCGGCGGCGGTGTCGTACATCACTTCCTGCGCGAACAGCACGTCGAAGCCGTTCGCGGCGGTCGAAGTGCTGCCGTACTTCTGCCACACCTGGGTGGCGTAGCCGGTCCAGTTCGTGGACCCGCTCCAGCCGGCGTGCAAGGTGTTCCAGGAGACCACCCGCAGGTAGGCGGCGGACATCGATTGCTGCGAAAACGCGGCCAGCAACAGGCCGCATGCCAACGATGCAACTCGCTTCATGACTCACTCTCCCCAGAGCAAGGACGTCGATCTGCCCCGCTGATCGACCGCCGGCATCTTAGTCCCGCAAGAAGTCGTTTGTATTGCAGCGAATTGCGACGCGCGGCACGGCTTGCACTGCCCGCGCCGCGCGCGCCGCTCAGAAGTCCCAGCGGAAGCCGAAGTAGTAGAAGAGGATGTTGTCGATCTCGTTGAACAGCGCGGAATCGCTGCGCGAGCGCTCGTAGGCCACCTCGCCTTCCAGCGAGAAGTGCTCGCGCCACTGGAACAGCGTGCGCAGCGTCGGCGCGACGCGCGTCAGCTGCGAGCCGGTGACGTTGTCCTGGCGATACCAGCGCACCGCCGGTTCGATGATCCAGCGGCTGCCGACACGGAAGCGCGAGTTCGCCGCCACCAGCCAGGCGTCGTAGACATCGGCACTCAGCCGACTGGTGGTGAAGGTGACTACGCCGGTCTCGGTGAACACACCGCTGCCGATCGCCTGCAGGGTGCCGGTGTAGACATTGCCGGTGCCGGCCTGCGCCGGCAGCGCGCCAAAGCCCTCGGTGCCGGTCAGCGAGGACACCCGGAACTCGCCGCCGATCTGCCAGTGGCTGCTGACCGGCCAGGTCAGGCCGGCAAGCGCCACCTTTGAAATCGGCGTCAGGCCCAGTGCCAGCCGTTCCAGCGCGTCCGCGTCCTCGGTGGCGAGCAGGTCGGCGAGCGTCTGCGTGGGATCGGCCAGCAGCACGTTGGACACCTGGAGTGTCGGCGTGCGGCGGTAGTCGTAGAGGAAATTCAGCACACCGCCCGCCTCGAACTGGTACGAGCCTTGCACCGAGCCCACATTCAACTGGCCGAACCGAAGATCGTAATCGAGCAGGCCGAAGATGCTGGTCAGGTCCTTGAAGTAGCGCAACTCGGTGCCGACCGCCTGGCGGTCGGTGATCCCGTCGACCGCCTGGCGCACGGCGAAGAAGCCCAATCCCAGTCCCTCGATCGGGGTGTCGCCATCGACCGTGAGCGCGAAGAAGCTCGGCCGGTTGCCCAGCACATCCTGGGCCGGCACACCAGCGATGGCGCCCACCCGCCACTTCTCGGTGACGCCCCAGGAGACACTGCCGCCGTCGAAGCGCCCGAGCACGCTGCCGCTGGTCGAGCTCTGGCGCCCCAGGCGCGCGCCCAGGCGCTGCGGCTGGTAACGGAAGTCGCCGTACAGCGCGGTCAGGCGGTTCTCGTTTGGCTGGTCGGCAAGGAAGCTCAGGGTCGCGATGTCGCGCAGCACGAAGCGGTTGTCCCAGTCGCCGCTGCGGATGCGGGTGTTGGCGTCCAGGTTGGTGACCAGCGCGGACTGGTCGGTCTGCGACAGCGTCTGGGTGTCGATCACGGTGGCGTTGGTGGCCGGCGTGACGATGATGTTGTCGGTGCGGATGCGCGAATTGCCGCCGTAATAGGAACTGCTGATGCTGCCCCAGGTGGTCACCTGGCGCGGTCGCGGAGCGCGTCCGCCGGCCACCGCCTGGGCCTCCGGCAGGTCCAGCGCCGCCAGGCGGTCGCGCACCCGCGCGGCGCCTTCGCCATCCGGGTAGAGCTTGAGATACAGCTGGTACTCGGCGCGCGCACGGTCGTTGCTGCCGAGTGCCTCGCGCACCTGGCCGATCAGTTCCTGCGCCTCCTGCGAGGCCGCGTTCGGCGGCAAGTTGAGGATCCGGTTGAGCAGGGCGATCGCGCTGTCGTAATCCTGCCGCGCGAGGGCTTCCTTGCCCTGCGCCAGCATCACCGCAGGGTCATCCGACGCTGCGGCCACGGGTGGCGCCGTTGGCGGCGCCACCGCCGGCGCCTGCGCCCGAAGTTGCAGCACCAGAGAGCGGTTGTCGCTGCCCTGGCCGATGCGCACGAATTCCACCGGCGCCTCGAAGTTGAGGTCCAGCCGGCGCGCGGGGACGCCTCCCTGCGGCGCCAGGTAGCGCACCACGAATGCGGGCAGATCGCGCGTGGGTGGCGATGAGCGGGTGTCCTCGAACACGCCATCGTCGCTGCTCTCACCGGTCACCTGCAGGAAGACCTGCGCCGACGTGCTAGTGGGATCGATCACATGGCGCTGGTAGCGCACCTGCGCCGCGAAGCGCACGGTGATCTGCGCCTGGCCGCCGGCGCCGCTGATCTCGACATCGTCGAGTGCCTGCGCCGAACCTGCGCTGGCATACAACAGCAGCATCCACAGGCCGATTGCGTGGAGAGACATTCGTATCTGCATGGTCTGGTTCCCCCTGGGTAGTGGCCTGGTTCAATCCCAGTCGCCATCGGTGGAGCGGTGGTTCGCCGCGCGCACTTCCTGGATCTGGGTCATGCTGGAATCGGTGTAGACATGGCAGCTGCCGGTGCAGTCCTGCAGTTCGCCGACGGTGTAATAGATGCGCGGCGAATTGACCTTCTTGTGCTCGTCGGCCTCGAAGTCGCTGGCATGGCAGGCCGCGCAGTTCGGGCGGTAGGCCGGGAACTGGTAGGCGATCACTTCGTTGTTGTTGCGATGGCACTCGTTGCAATCCATCGATCCGGCGTGCGCGCGGTAGCCGATCCCGGTGTGCACGTAGTTGAGCAGCGGCATCCAGGCGCTGGTGCGGTGACAGGCGTCGCAGGCGCGCGTGGTGACGAAGTGGTTACCCGGCTTGCCGGTGGCGTTGACGCCGTTGTGGCAGGTGCCGCAACTGCCCGGGATCACGGTGGTGTGGCTGAAGGTGGCCGGCAGCCAGGCTGTGGTGCGGTGGCACACATCGCAGGACTGGGTGGTCGGCAGGTGGTTGGCCGGCTTGCCGGTGGCGGTCGACCCGTTGTGGCAGGTGGCGCAGGCTCCCGGGGTGACGCCCGAGTGGTTGAAGGTGGCCGGGATCCACGCGCTGGTCAGGTGGCAGGTGTCGCAGGCCTGGGTGGTCGGGATGTGGTTGGCCGGTTTGCCGGTGGCGGTCGAACCGTTGTGACAGGTGGCGCAGGCTCCCGGCGTGACTCCCGAATGATTGAAGGTCGCCGGGATCCAGGCACTGGTCAGGTGGCAGGAGTCGCAGGCTTGGGCGGTCGGTATGTGATTGGCCGGCTTGCCGGTGGCGGTCGATCCGTTGTGGCAGGTGGCGCAGCCGCCGGGGGTGACGCCGCTGTGGTTGAAGGTCGCCGGCACCCAGGCGGTGGTGCGATGACAGACGTCGCAGGCCTGGGTGGTCGGCAAGTGGTTGGTCGGCTTGCCGGTGGCGGTCGATCCGTTGTGGCAGGTGGCGCATCCGCCGGGCGTGACGCCGCTGTGGTTGAAGGTGGCGGGCGTCCACGCGGTAGTGCGGTGGCAGGCGTCGCAGGATTCGGTCGTAGGCAGGTGGTTGGAGGGCTTGCCGGTGGCGGTTGAACCGTTGTGGCACGTGGCGCAGCCGCCGGGCGTGACGCCGCTGTGGTTGAAGGTGGCGGGCGTCCATGCGGTGGTGCGGTGGCACGCGTCGCAGGATTCGGTTGTCGGCAGGTGGTTGGAGGGCTTGCCGGTGGCGGTCGAACCGTTGTGGCAACTGGCGCAACCGCCGGGCGTCACGCCGGTGTGGTTGAAGGTGGCCGGCGTCCACGCGGTCGTGCGATGGCACACATCGCAGGCTTGGGTGGTCGGCAAGTGATTGTTGGGCTTGCCAGTGGCAATCGAGCCGTTGTGGCAGCTGGCGCATCCGCCAGGGGTCACGCCGCTGTGGTTGAAGGTCGCGGGCGTCCATGCGGTGGTGCGGTGGCAGGCATCGCACGACTCGGTGGTTGGCAGGTGGTTGGATGGCTTGCCCGCCGCGGTCGATCCGTTGTGGCAACTGGCGCAGGCGCCCGGCGTCACGCCGTTGTGGTTGAACGTCGCCGGCGTCCACGCGGTGGTGCGGTGACAAGCATCGCAGGCCTGGGTGGTCGGCAAGTGATTGTTGGGCTTGCCGCTGGCGATCGTGCCGTTGTGGCAACTGGCGCAACCGCCGGGCGTGACACCAGAGTGGTTGAAGGTCGCCGGTGTCCACGCAGTGGTGCGATGGCAGGCGTCGCAGGATTCGGAGGTCGGCAAGTGATTCGATGGTTTGCCGCTGGCGCTGGAGCCGTTGTGGCAGCTGTTGCAGGTGCCCGGGGTCACGCCGGTGTGGCTGAAGGTGGCCGGTGTCCAGCCGTTGGTGCGGTGACAGACATCGCACTGTTGGCTGGTGGCGATGTGGTTGTTCGGCTTGCCGGTCGCCGTGGTGCCGTTGTGGCAGGAGTTGCAGGTGCCCGGCGTCACGCCGGTGTGGCTGAAGGTGGCTGGCGTCCAGCCGTTGGTGCGGTGGCAGACATCGCACTGCTGGCTGGTGGCGATGTGGTTGTTCGGCTTGCCGCTCGCCTGGGTGCCGTTGTGGCAGGAATTGCAGGTTCCCGGCGTCACGCCGGTGTGGCTGAAGGTGGCCGGCGTCCAGTCGTTGGTGCGGTGGCAGACATCGCACTGTTGGCTGGTGGCGATGTGGTTGTTCGGCTTGCCGGTCGCCGTGGTGCCGTTGTGGCAGCTGTTGCAGGTGCCTGGCGTCACGCCGGTGTGACTGAAGGTGGCCGGCGTCCACGCATTGGTGCGGTGGCAGGCGTCGCACTGCTGGCTGGTCGGGACGTGGTTGTTCGGTTTGCCGCTGGCCTGGGTTCCGTTGTGGCAGGAGTTGCAGCTGCCGGCGGAGACGCCGCTATGGCTGAAGGTGGCCGGGGTCCAGGCGTTGTTGCGGTGGCAGACATCGCACTGCTGGCTGGTCGGGACGTGGTTGTTCGGTTTGCCGCTGGCCTGGGTTCCGTTGTGGCAGGTGTTGCAGCTGCCGGCGGAGACACCGTTGTGGCTGAAGGTGGCCGGAGTCCACGCGTTGGTGCGGTGGCAGACATCGCACTGCTGGCTGGTCGGGACGTGGTTGTTCGGCTTGCCGCTGGCCTGGGTGCCGTTGTGGCAGGAATTGCAGGTGCCGGCGGAGACGCCGTTGTGGCTGAAAGTGGCCGGAGTCCACGCATTGGTGCGGTGGCAGACATCGCACTGCTGGCTGGTGGCGATGTGGTTGTTCGGTTTGCCGCTGGCCTGGGTGCCGTTGTGGCAGCTGTTGCAGGTGCCGGCGGATACGCCGTTGTGGCTGAAGGTGGCCGGTGTCCAGCCGTTGGTGCGGTGGCAGACATCGCACTGCTGGCTGGTGGCGATGTGGTTGTTCGGCTTGCCGCTGGCCTGGGTGCCGTTGTGGCAGCTGTTGCAGGTGCCGGCGGTCACGCCCGTGTGGCTGAAGGTGGCCGGTGTCCAGCCGTTGGTGCGGTGGCAGACATCGCACTGCTGGCTGGTGGCGATGTGGTTGTTGGGCTTGCCGCTCGCCTGGGTGCCATTGTGGCAGCTGTTGCAGGTAGCGGCGGCGACGCCGCTGTGGCTGAAGGTCGCCGGTGTCCAGCCGTTGGTGCGGTGGCACACATCGCATTGCTGGCTGGTGGCGATGTGGTTGTTCGGCTTGCCGCTGGCATGGGTGCCGTTGTGGCAGGAGTTGCAGGTGCCGGCGGAGACGCTGCGATGATCGAACAGCGCCGGTGACCAGGCGCCCGTGCGGTGGCAGGTGTCGCAGCTCTGCGAAGTGGCGACATGCCCGGAGTCCTTGCCGATCGCAGTCACGCCGTTATGGCAACTCGCGCAACTGCCGCTGGCGGCCTCGGCGTGGGAGAACTTGGCTGGAGACCAGGCGTTGCTGCGGTGGCAAGCCTCGCAACTGGCGCCATTGACGCTGACATGCTGCTGCGGCAACTGGGTGGTCTGGAAGCGCGAACCGCGCCCGTGGCAGCTGCTGCACTCCTTGGGTGTGCCCTTGAGCACGCCGTTCAGATGGCAGCTTTCGCATTTCGCATCGCGATGCGCACCGGTCAGCGCGAATCCGGTGCCGACGTGATCGAAATCCGGTCCGCCTTGCGTGGCGGCCATGGCCGCCGGGCCCGCAATGACCGACGCGATCAGGATCAGCCCCAGCCGCAGCACGGTTCGGATCAGGGACGGAGCGCAACGGGCGGGACTGCGGGCGTTCATGGCGATTTCCCCGGAACTCGCGGATTGACCTCGGTGAACGAGGTTGTGCTGTGGCAACGCGCGCACTGGCGACCGAAGCCACCGTCGTGCGCGTCGTCTTCGCTGTGGCAACCGGCGCAGTCGCCGCTCAGGCGCGCTCCGCGCTGCGGCGTGTGGCAGCTGGCGCAGCGGGTCTTGCGGTGCGCGCCGTCGAGCGCGAATCGGGTCAGCGTGTGGTCGTAGTCCCACAGCGCCCAGGCGCGTGCGTTGTGGCAGCTCGCGCAGTCATTGCCGTAGCGGCCTTCGTGAGCATCGTCGTCAGCGTGGCAGCTGGCGCAGTCGGCCTGCGTGTCAGCGAACAGCTGGGTGCGGTGGCACTCATCGCATTCGAGCGCGCGGTGGCTGCCGATCAGCGGGAAGCGGCCGCGGTCGTGCTCGTAATGACCGGGTTTCCATGCCTGCTCGTCGTGGCAATCTACGCAAGCCTCGCCCAGGCGGGTCTCGTGCACATCGTCCTTGCGGTGGCACTCGACGCAGGTGGAGGGCGGTGTGAACTCGGCCACCGGCTTGCTGTGACAGCCCTCGCACTTGGCCTTCGCGTGCGCGCCGCGCAAGGCGAAATCGGTCGCGCGGTTGTGGTCGAACAGGCTCCGCTGCCAGTCGCTGGCATCGTGGCAATCAGCGCAGGCGTCGCCGTTGCGCCCATGGTGGCTGTCGTCCTCGCGGTGGCAGGCCACGCAGGCCTTGCCGGTGCCGCGATAGTGCGTCGCATCCGCATGGCAGCCGCTACAGGCCGCGCCGACATGCTTGCCGAGCAGCGGAAACTCGCTGCGGGCATGATCGAAGCGCACGGCGCGGCGCCAGTCGCCGCTGTCGTGGCAGTCCTCACAGCGGCCGCCGAGATTGCCGCGGTGGCGGTCGTCCTCGCGATGGCAACTGGCGCATTCCTGCGCTGCGCCGCGGTACTCGCCGGCGCGCGGGTGGCACTGCGCGCATGCGGCATCGCGGTGGGCGCCGAGCAGCGGCCAGCCGGTCTGCGCATGGTCGTAGCGCGCTGTCTTCCAGTCACTGTCGACATGGCATTGGGCGCACTCTGTGCCCATCGCGCCGCGATGGGCGTCGTCCTCGCGGTGGCAGTCCACGCAGGCCTGCGACAGCCGCGGCTCGACCCGCGATTCGAGGTGGCACCCCTTGCATTCGAGCGTTGCGTGCGCGCCGGCCAGGCGGAACTCGGTCCGGCCGTGGTCGAAATCCTCTACCTCGATCCAGTCGTTGGCGTTGTGGCAGTCCCCGCAATCCGCGCCCAGGCGCCCGTCGTGACGGTCGTCGTCGCGATGGCAGGCCTTGCAGTCCGCGGGTGCTTCGCGGCGCTTGCGACCTGCCGTGTGGCAATCGACGCACTCCGCCGCGGTGTGCTTGCCGGCGAGCGAAAAATCGGTCAGCGCGTGATCGAAACGGGCTTCGTCCAGCTGCGAGATGCTGGCGTCCAGGCCGAGATGCTCGCCATGGCAGGCGGCGCAGGCTCGCGCCGGTTGGCGCCCGTGCAGGCCACGATGGGCCTGGATGTCGCTGGCGGTGTCCTCGTGACAGTCCAGGCAGAGTCTTGGCTGAGCATCGCGTTCGAAGGAGGCGTGGCAGCGCCCGCAGTCGGCTTCGTATTTGTGGTGCGCACGCGCCACCGGCCCCGGCATCAGCGCGCGTTCCAGCGCGCCCGCGTGGACCGAGCTGCACAGCCACAGGCACAACCATGCCAGAATGCCGAGCAATGATCGGTTTTTTCCCGGCCAGCCATGGAGCAGATGTGCCGGCATCAGTACATGTGCACCGCGAGGACATGGAACAGCGCGGTCAGCACCAGGATCACCACCAGCGGCAGATGCGCCACGTGCCACAGCGAGAACAGGCGTTCGACCGCGCCGAAGCGCGCCGCGCCGACCGCCGCGTCGAGATAGCGCTGCAGCAACGATGCGAGCCGGTCGAGGCGGGCGGGGTCCAGATGCGGCTGGTGGTTGAGCACCTGGCCCAGGCAGCGGCGCCATGTGCGCCGCGCATGCAGTGGCAGGCTGAGCTGCAACCAAGGGGCGCCGAGACCGCGGCGGCTGGTCTCCGCGACGCGCGCAGCGAAGGCCTCCAGCGCAAAGTGTGCCGCGCTCTCGCGGGCGAGCATCGGTGCGGCAAGTTCCAACGCAGCCGCGGCTTCGGCGCGCAACTCAGCGGCGCTGCGCAGCCTGCCGTAGAGACCGCGATGCAATTGCGCATAGAGGAAGCGGCCGGCGACGCCGCTCGCCGCCACCACCACCATCGACCAGAACGCTACCTTCGCATTCAACGAACCCAGGGAGAGCTTGCAGTGCATCAGGATCAGCAGGGGGCCGGCGATGCCGAGCACCATGTGCCCGGCGAACCAGTGACGCAGCTTGCCGAGAGGCAGGCGCTCGGCGACGCGCTTGCGCAACGGGTACAGCAACAGCAGCAGCATTGCGCTGCCGCCGGCCACGCCCAGCCAGTAGGCCAGGTCCGAATCGACGCTGTAGGCATCGGTGCGCGCACCCCACAGCACGAGCAGCAGGGCCGCGACCCACGGCAGCGAACGGACGATGCGGCGCATGGACGCCGTGAGTGCACGCAAGCGGGGCGGCAGGCCGATGCTGTCCGCGGGTGCACTCATGTCTGGTTCCTTGCTGGGGTGGGGCAGGGCCGCCCGGAATTCGCCGTGCGATCGGAGATCCGCGCATGAACCAGGACGACCTCTGGTTGTGGTCGATTTACGCAGTCGTCGCGCTGGTCCTGGTGCTCGGCTACCTCTGGCACCGGCGCCGCAGCGAGGCCGGCTACCGCATGGCGCTGGAAGACGCCGAGCAGAGCGGGCTGACCGAGGCAGCCTCGCTGCACCCAGTGGTGGACCCGGCGCGTTGCGTCGGTTCCGGTGGCTGCGCGCGCGCCTGCCCGGAACAGGCCATCGGCGTGGTTGGCGGCAAGGCGGTACTGGTCAGCCCGGCGGCCTGCATCGGCCACGGCGCCTGCGCCGCGGCGTGCCCGGTCGAGGCGATCTCGCTGGTGTTCGGCAGCGAAAGGCGAGGCGTCGACATTCCTGCGGTCACGCCGCAGTTCGAGACCGATGTCCCGGGCCTGTTCATCGCCGGCGAACTCGGCGGCATGGGCCTGATCCGCAAGGCGGCGGAACAGGGCCGCCAGGCGATGGCAACGATCGCGCGGCGGCGCGACGGGAACTTCGAATACGATGTGGTCATCGTGGGCGCCGGTCCGGCCGGCATCGCCGCGGGCCTGGGCGCGCTCGAGGCCGGGCTGCGTTACGCGCTGATCGAACAGGAATCCAGCCTCGGCGGCAGCGTGTTGCAGTATCCGCGGCACAAGATCGCGATGACGGCGCCGGTCGAGCTGCCACTGGTCGGCAAGATGCGCTTCACCGAGGTCAGCAAGGAGAAGCTGCTCGCGTTCTGGCTCGACATCGTCGGCCGCACCCGCTTGCAGATCCGCACCGGCGTGCGCATGCAGCAGGTCGAACCCGTGGCGTCCGGTTTCCGTGTGCACACCAGTGCAGGCGTGCTGGGTGCGCGCTGCGTGCTGCTCGCCATCGGACGCCGCGGATCGCCGCGCAAGCTCGGCGTGCCCGGCGAGGAGCAGGCCAAGGTGGTCTACCGCATGGTCGATCCGCAGCAGTATCGCGGGCAGCGGGTGCTGGTGGTCGGGGGCGGCGACAGCGCGGTCGAAGCGGCCCTCGCTTGCGCTGCGCACGCCGAGGTCAGCCTGGCCTATCGCGGCGAGGCGATGAACCGGATCAAGCGCGCCAACCGCGAGCGCCTCGAGCGGGCCGTCCGGGCAGGGCAGTTGAACCTGCTGTTGCGCACCGAGGTGCGCGAGATCTGCGCCCACGAGGTGCTGCTCGCGCGCGCCGGCACGCCGCTGCGGCTGGCAAACGATTGCGTGGTGGTGTGCGCCGGCGGCGAGCTGCCGACGGCGATGCTGCGCGAGATCGGGGTCCGCGTGGAGACCCGGCATGGCGCGGCGTAAGCAGACGGGCTGCACGCCAAAAGCCGATGAGCAATCGGTTATTTGCTCGAAAGCAAAGGCCAGACAGCGACTCATCAGCGCACCAGGGGCAGCAGCACGAATTCGCCGAGTTCGTGCAGGATCAGTGCGAGCGGCACGGCGAGCAGCCACCATTGACCAGACCACAGGCCGCTTTCGGCCCGCAGGCGCGGAGGCTCGAGCAGGAAGCGCACGCGGGCCGCGATCTCGCCATCGCCGAAGCCGGCAACGCCCACCGGGATGTTGCGGGTGGTCTGCGTTGCATGCAGCCGGGCGCACTTGAGCAGGGCGCTGGACGTGGCCAGGGTGCCCGCGCGGTAGGCGGCAATGCGGTCGCAGCTTTGCTCCACCGCGAGCTGCCATGCGGCGCGCAGGGCGTCGCGGGCGCGCGGCGGCAGCAGCGAGGTGGCGATGTTCAGCACCAGCGCCGAGTATCCGTCGCGGCGCGCCAGGTGCGCGCGCTCGTGTTCGATCAGTGCTCGCAATTCGTGCGCATCCAGGGACTGGCGCAACTCGGCCGAAATCACTACCCGGGGCGACGGCAGGCAGAGCGCCAGCGCGAGGCTGCCGGCGCCATCGACGAAGTACACCGGCAAGCCGTCCACCTGCATCCTGCTGCGGAGCACCAGCTGCAGGCGATCAGCGGTGCGCAGTGCAGACTGAACCATCCACGCCAGCCGCATCAGCATCACCGCCGCCAGCAGCATGAAGAGCAGTGCAATCAGGGCGCCGCTGGCACTGTCGGCATCGCGCACGCCGTGCATCGGGCAGGCCTGCGCGGCGCCCGAGTTGCGCGACAGGCACCAGTCGCCGATCCATCCATGTTCGACCAACAGGGTGGGCAGGAAGGCCAGGATCACCGCGATCCAGGCGAGTGCCCAAGGCGCCAGCGCCAGGCCCATCAGACGCCGCGCGCGCTGTTCCGGATGCAGGTCCGCCATCGCGGCCAGCCAACGCGGTTGCATCCATGCCGCCCACGCGAGTGCGCCGAGCAGCACCAGCACCCACAAATCAGCGGCGAGGAAGATCGGGGACATGGCTATTCGCTGCTGCGCGCCCGGGCACGCTGGAGCATGGCCTCGAGTTCATCGAGCGTCTCCGGCGCCACCTTCTCCGCGTGGTCGACGAAGGCGGCGAGCAAGGGGCGCGTGCCGACATTGCCGAGTGCCTTGGCCACGCCATCGATGACGCCGGTGGCGAACTCGGCCCGGCTCATCGCCGGTGCATAGACGTAGGCATGACTGACCTTGGTCCGTCGCAGCACTCCCTTGCGGTAGAGCCGTTCCATCGCCGACTGGATGGTGTTCGACGAGATTCCACGCGGCAGGCCGATCCGCTCATGCAAGGTGCGAACGTCGGCCTCGCCGACGTCCCACAGCGCATTGCACACGGCAACCTCCAGTTCTCCGAGGGACCAGTCCCGGAATCGCAGCATCGTCGAGCCCCGTTCACATAGCTGCGACAACGGTAGCAGAAAACCGATCGCGCTCGGTTAATTACAAGTTCGGGGCGGGGGAGTTCCGATCGCTCCTGCGGGCAAGAGGCCACGAGGGCACGAGGGCACGTCAGAGCCGGTTCGGAGCCAAGGAGCGCCTTTGCGTGCCCTCTTGCCCTCCGAATTTGTCACCGCCAGATCAATGCCTTGCGCCATGTTCGGTGAGAGTTCCGGTCGCCCCTGGCGGTGCGCTTGTTCGCGCATCAAACTTCTTCGCGACCCGCGCCACTCTTTTTTCCGCAAAGGACGCAAAGGACGCAAAGGAAGCGAAAGCGGATTCCGCTCTTCTTTGCGTCCTTCGCGTCATTTGCGGACAAACCGCTCTTCAGATCAATGATTCATCGGATGTTCGGTGAGAGTCCCGGTCGCCCCTGGCGGTGCGCTTGTTCGCGCATCGAACCGTGACTCTCGCAAGATCGCGGACTGTGTTTTGGACGCAAAGGACGCAAAGGGAAAACAAACGCGATACAGCGCTGGGGTATCCCCGGCACTTGCTGTCTTTGCGTCCTTTGCGTCCCTTGCGTCCTTTGCGTACTCAATCACAGGGTCGTCGTTTCGCACGGGCTGAAAATGTATGAAATGCAACACCTTGGCGCATGTTCGGTGAGAGTCCGGTCGCCCCTGGCGGTGCGCTCATTCGCGCATCAAACTGGCGGCGACCATGCGGATTGCATTTTTTGTCCGCAAAGGACGCAAAGGACGCAAAGAGAGCCAAGAACCCATCGGTTAATGCTCTGCTGGCTTTGTTTTCCTTTGCGTTCTTTGCGTCCTTTGCGGAAAAATCTTTTCTCTCAACCACTTGCGTGATGTTTGGTGAGAGTTCCGGTCGCCCCTGGCGGTGCGCTTATTCGCGCATCGAACTTCTTCGCGACCCGCGCCACTTTTCTTGTCCGCAAAGGACGCAAAGAACGCAAAGGAAGCGAAAGCGGTTTCCGCCTCTTTGCGTCCTTCGCGTCCTTTGCGGACAAACTGCTCTTCAGATCAATGAGTTATCGGATGTTTGGTGAGAGCGAATACCGGGTCAGCCGGCGGGGACCGCCTCCGCGGCGGGCGCCAGGGCCGGCGTGGTCGCGGCAAAACCGGCGGCCACTTCGAGTGCGCTCACGGGGAACTCGTCCGGCTGGGCGATCGCCTGGCCGCTCTCGTCCAGCCAGTGCTGGCTGCGCGCGCCGTCGCGCAGTCCGTCGAACTGCCAGACCATCCCGCCGCCGGTGTAGGCAATCGCAAGGCGCTCCACCGTGAGTCCGCCGGTACGCGCCTGTGTCAGGCGCTCGCGCAGGCGCGCGGCGCTCAGGCGGCTGCGGTCGAGCAGCAAGTTGGCGCGTGGCGGCGGCTCCAGCGCCAGGCTGGCGGATTCTTCGTAACGCTCCCGATCCTGCGCGGACAGCAGGTAGAAGTCGTCCCGCTGGTGCGCGTTCTCCAGCAGCAGCCAGCAGTGCCCCGAATCGAGCGCCATGCGCAGCACACGCGCGCCGCGGTTGACCTCGTTCAGCCAGTGCATGCAGGTTTCGGCCTGCCGCGCGAGGGCGTCGGTCGGGTCGGCCGCGGCATCGCCTTCCAGCGACACCGGTGCCTCGGCCAGTGCGGTGGCTTCGTACAGCACGCCCTTGAAGTTGTGGTCCACGCGCAGCTCGAAGCGGGTCATCGGATAGGCCGCATCGGCCTGCACCGCCTCGTCGCCTTGCAGCAGGCGTTCGCCGTCGTAGATCGCGGTGAACGCATCGTAGTCGCCGGCCTCGGGGCGGGCGTCGTCGAAAGTGATCGAGAGCAGCGGCCGCGACCAGGGCTCGGGCATCCAGATCAGTTCGTACAGCCAGTCGCTGCGGTCCGACTCCGGCCACAGCGCGCGTGCCTTCTCCACCATCGCGGCGATCCGCTCGGGCGCCAGGTCGGCGGCGTCGATGCCGGCGGCAGGGACCTCCTGCGGCCATGCCTCGGGCCAGCGCAGCTCGCCCTGGTGGCGCCAGCCGTTGGCGCCATCGCGCCAGTCGAACAACCAGCGGCCGCTGCCCTCATCGGTCTCGACGATGATCGAGCAGCGATACGCCAAGCGGTTGGCGTTGAGCCGCAGGACCCGGCCGCGCGGGTTGCGGGCGCGCACGCTGCGAAAGCACTCGGCCGCGAATTCCTGCAGCGGTGGCTGCTCTGGCCGTCTTCCGGCGCGGGAAAATCCTGCTGCTGCGTCGGCGCGAGCATCGGCAGCCCGACGCCCGCCAGCAGGCAGGCGATCGCCAGGATGGATGCGATCAGCACCAGGTTGGCGTGCGATTTGCGCATGGCAGGCTCCATCGGGGATCCCAGTATCGCTCTTGTCGTCGCGCCGATCCGCGTGCAGTGTGGTGCCCATGCACACCATCGACATCCGCCTGCGCGAGCTGGCGCAGCTTTACGACTCGCTGGATCCGTCGCCCTTCCGCGAGAAGGCGCTGGACCGCGAGGTCGAGGCCTGGCTGGTCGATTCGGCCGGCGAGTTTCCAGTCAACGCGCCGCTGCGCGTGCTGGTGCACGGCCCGGCGGCACTCGCGCCCCATGTGGGCGACCTCGCCTCGGCGATCCACGCGCACTTCGAACTGTCGGCCACGCTCGCCGAGCGCCGGCACCGGCGGCGCAAGCGGGTGGGGCGGCTGGGTATGCTGCTCGGGTTCAGCGTGCTGGCGCTTGCGCTGGCGCTGCGTACGCTGGTGGAGAGCTGGCGCGCGCCCGCCGGCGAGATCATCGCCGAGGGCCTGCTGATCCTCGCCTGGGTGGCGCTCTGGCGGCCGGCCGAAGTGGCTTTGTTCGACCAATGGGAGAGTCGCGAACAGTTGCTGCTGCTGCGCAAGCTGGCGCAGGTGCCGGTCGAGTTCGTCGCGGCCGATGCCGGCACCGGGCTCGGCAGTTCCATGCGCCGGACACCGCTGACTTCATGAATAGAGAATCGCTATCGCCGCGTGCCTACCTGTTGCTGTCCGGGCTCTGGCATACGCGAAGGGGCCTGTGGCGGCTGGTACTTGCGCTCGCGACGGCGCTGCTGCTGTTCCTGGGGTGGCGCGCCTGGGCCACCCTGCACGGGCCACCGCTGATGCCCTGGCACCGGTACGTGCCCGCGGAGCAGTCCGCGCGCCAGATCGAGCGCCTCGACTGGGCCGGGTACCTCGCCGCGGAGCAGGCGCTGTTCGAGCGCACCGAGACCTGGCTGGCCGCGCACCTGCCGCCGGGCGCGGATGTGCCGTCCAACCGCTACGCGCCGTCGAGTCCGATGCAGCCGTCCAGGCGCGCGGTCGACTGGAACCACTCCTACCGGCTGGCGCCGGACGGGCCGCCGCACGGTGTGGTGGTGCTGCTGCACGGGCTGACCGATTCGCCCTACAGCCTGCGGCACATCGCGCGGCACTACCAGCAGCGCGGTTACCTGGCGCTCGGCATCCGTTTGCCGGGGCATGGCACGGTGCCCGGCGCGGGGCCGCGGGCGCAGTGGCAGGGCTGGCGCGCGGCCGCGCGGCTGGCGCTGCGCCAGGCGCGGCTGGAGGTGCCGGCGCCCGCGCCGCTGCACCTGGTCGGCTATTCCACTGGCGGCGCGCTCGCGCTGCAGTACGCGCTTGATGCGCTGGAGGATCCGGCGCTGGCGCCGCCGCAGCAACTGGTGCTGCTGTCGCCGATGATCGGGGTCACCAGCCTGGCGCGGTTCGCCGGCGTGCTGGGCTGGCCTGCGCTGTTCCCGGCTTTCGACCGCGCCGCGTGGGTGGAGATCTACCCGGAGTACAACCCCTACAAGTACAACTCCTTCCCGGTCAACGGCGCGCGCCAGTCCTCGCTGCTGACGGATGCATTGCAGCAGCAGTTGCAGGCGCTCTCGGCATCTGGCCGGATCGCCGCGCTGCCACCGCTCACGGTGTTCCAGTCGCTGGCGGACGCCACGGTGAGCACCCCGGCGGTCATCGATGGGCTGTTCACCTGGCTGCCTGCCAACGGCAGCGAGTTGGTGCTGCTGGACATCGACCGCAGTGCGGAGGTCGACACGCTGTTGCGCAGCGACTCGCTCAGTTCGCCGGCGCAACTGCTGCCCCCAGCACCGCGCGCATGGGCTGCGAGTGTCCTCAGCAACCTCGGCGAGGCCAGTGGCGAGCTGGTCGAACTGCACACGCCCGCCGGCGACCTCGAGCCCACCCACCGTACCCTGGGGCTGCGCTATCCCTTGGGCGTCTACTCGCTGTCGCACATCGCACTGCCGTTCCCGCTGTCCGATGGCCTGTACGGTCTTGAGCCGGACCCGGCTGACGTGCCGGGCCTGGCCCTGGGTGCGCTGTCGGTGCGTGGCGAGCGCGGCCTGCTGTGGGTCAGCCAGGACGATTTGGCGCGGATCAAGTGCAATCCCTTCTTCGACCACTTGCTGCAGCGGATCGACCGCCTGCTGCAAGCGTCCGACGCCGCGCCGTGAGTCCGCTGCTCGAAGGCCCTCGGCTGCGTCTGCGGCCGCTCGCGGATGCCGACGAGGCCTTCTGGTGCGCGGCGTACACCGATCCGCTGCTGATGCGCCAGGTCGGCCCGCCACTGGCGCCCGACGCGGCGGTGCGCAGCTTCCGCGCCGCGGTGGCGGCCAATGCGCGCCCGGCGCCGGTGCCGGCCTACTGGGTGGCGCAGGTGCGGGCTGAGGCGGCCGACATCGGCCTGCTCGGCCTCACCGGGCGCAGCGCCGCGGGCGAGGCCGAGGTCGGTGCGCTGATCCTGCCGCCCTGGCAGGCGCGCGGACATGCCGCAGAGGCGATCGCGCTGCTCGCCGAACACGCCTTCACCGGGGCAGACCTGCAGCGCCTGTGCACCCGCCATGCCGGCGACAACCCAGGCGCCGCCGGGCTGATGCGCAAACTGGGATTCACGCGCTTCGCGGCGGACGACGCCGCGCCGCTGGGCCATCGTTGGGAGTGGTTGCGCGAGGACTGGCGGCGCCAGCACGAGGCCGATCGCGGCTGATTGCATTCGCGCCCTGATCCGATATCGTGGCGCGGCCCGTCGCCATGCCGGGCGCACCCATGGGACCGCATCGATGGCCGACGAAGACAGCGCAGCGCGTGGCAGCCTGGCCTGTGTGGGGCTGGGCATGATGCTCGGCGCGCACCTGTCGCCGCGCGCGCGCAGCCATATCGAGCAGGCCGACGTGGTCTACGCCGCAGTGTCCGACCCGCTGGTCGAGTTGTGGCTGCAGCAGATGCACGCCGACGTGCGCAGCCTGCAGCCGCTGTATGCCGACGGCAAGTCGCGCCACCAGACCTACCGCGAGATGGTCGCAACCCTGCTCGCCGACGTGCGCGCCGGCCGCCGGGTCTGCGGCGCTTTCTACGGCCATCCCGGCGTATTCGCGCAGGCGCCGCATGCAGCCGTTGCCCAGGCTCGGGCCGAGGGCTTCGAGGCAGTGATGGAGCCGGGGATTTCGGCCGAGGACTGCCTCTACGCGGACCTGGGCATCGATCCCGGGCGCTTCGGCTGCCAGCATTACGAGGCCAGCCAGCTGATGCTGTACCAGCGCCGGATCGACCCCTCGGCCTACCTGGTGCTGTGGCAGGTGGGGCTTGCTGGCGACCGCTCCGCCGACCGTTTCGTGACAAGCCCGCAACGCCTGCGATTGCTTGTGGAGGTCCTGCTGGCGGACTACCCGCCGGCGCACGAGGTCATCGTCTACGAGGCCGCCACCCTGGCGATTGCCGCGCCGCGCGTCGAACGCGTGGCGCTCGCGCAACTGCCCGCGCTGTCCCTGCGCATGCAGACCACCCTGATCCTGCCACCGTGCCGGGCGCTGACGCGCAACCAGCAGGTGTGCGACCGACTCGAGGCGCTCGACCGTGAGGCCAGCGTCGCCTGAGAACCCGAACCATCCACCGGAGACCACCCATGAGCAACGCCATCCGTCTACTCGAGTCCCTGGGCCAGCACGGCCTCAGTTCCGCCGCGGATCTGGAAGCCGCCGTCGCCGCGCTGGACCTGGCGCCCGAAGTCCGTTCAGCGCTGCTGCAGCGCGATTGCGAGCGCCTGCCGCAGCTGCTCGGCGCGCGCGCTTCCATGCGCCTGATCCTGGCGACGCCCGACGAAGCGCCGGCCGAGGGCGAGGAACCGGCGCGTGAGGAGCCGGATCCGAAGCCGGCGGAGTCGCGCCGGGTGGCGCGCGCCGCCTGAGCACGCCGATGTCCGGCTGGCGCCTGGTGCGAGTGCTGTGCATGTGCACGGCACTCGCGTGGGCGCCGCTGGCGCCCGCCGCGGATGCAAGTTTTGGCGCGCTGCTGCAGCAGGCCGACGGCCTGCGCAGCGCCGACGCGCAGAAATTCGCGGACGTGCTCGCGCAACTGGATGCGCGGGTGGCGGAGGCGACGCCCGTCCAGCGCCAGCAGCTGCGCTACCTGCACAGCTACCAGCTGGCCCTGGGCGGGGATTTCAAGGGCGCCATCCGCGATCTGCGCGAGCTGTTCGAGGAGGTCGCCGATCCCTCCCTGAAGTTCCGTGTCGGCGCCTTTCTGGCGAACAATTTTGCCGCCACGCGGGAGTTCGCCGAGGGCCTGGGCTACCTCGACCGCACCCTCGCGTTGCTGCCCCAAGTGCCCGACCAGGAGCTGCGCCTGCAAGGCCTTGTCGGCGCCAGCGTGATGTACAACCAGGTGGGCCAGCACGACCTGGCGCTGCACTACGCCGAGGAGATCCTCGCCGGGAGTCCGGGCGGACGCACCCGCTGCATGGCCGATTTCATGCGCCTGGAGGCCCTGTTCAACCTCGACGACCGGGCGCAGCAGGACAACGAGTTCAGTGAGCGCATCGAGCACTGCGAGGCGCAGGGCGAGGCCCTGGTCGCCGGCTTCATCCGCGGCTACCAGGCGCGCAACCTCGCTCGCCAGGGGCGTCATGCGGAGGCAGCCGACCTGCTGCTGGCGCACCTTGCCGAGGTCGAATCCACCCGCTATCCACGGCTGATCGGCGAGATCCAGTCGCTGCTGGCGGAATACCGGCTTGCACAGGGCGATGCCGCTCAGGCGCAGGTGCATGCCCGCCGCGCCATCGAGAACAGCAGCGGGATCGCCTATTCGCTGCCGCTGGTGATGGCGCACAAGGTGCTCTACGAGTGCGCACTGACGCGCGGCGACACCCGCGATGCGCTGACCCACTATCGCAGCTACGCCGAGGCCGATCGCGCCTACCTCGATGCGATCAAGGCGCGTGAGCTGGCGGTGCAGCTGGTCAGGCACGAGACCCTGCAGAAGACCCAGACCATCGAGCTGCTGAACAAGCAGAACCGCGTGCTGCAGCTGGAGCAGCAGGTGGCACGCCAGGCAGCCACCAACAGCCAGCTGCTGCTCGAGGCGGCTGGCGGAGATCGACGGGTTGACCGGCATCAGCAACCGGCGGCACTTCACCCAGCGCGCGGAGACGCTGCTGGCCGCGGCGGCGCGCACGCGCAGTAGCGCCTGCCTGATCCTGTGGGACCTCGATTGGTTCAAGTCGATCAACGATCACTACGGCCACGCCACCGGCGACTGGGTGCTGCGCCAGGTAGTGGCGGTCTGCTCGCCGTTGCTGCGCGCGCAGGACTGCTTCGGGCGCATTGGCGGCGAGGAGTTCGCGGTCCTGATGGCGGACGCCGATCTCGCGGCGGGATGCGCGCTGGCCGAGCGCCTGCGGGCGGCGATCGCCGGGATCGACGCGCGCCACGGCGGCGCGCGCTTCCAGGTCAGCGCCAGCTTCGGGATCGCATCATGCGGCGAGTCCGGTCATGAGCTGGATCGACTGATGGGGCTTGCCGATGAGGCGGCTTATCGATCCAAGCTGGGTGGTCGCAATCGATGCACTGCAACGATCGGTGCAGCAACAGCCGCACCGATCGTTGGCTGAGCGTTGACCTTGGCAGGTACCCCCGCGCAGCTCAACCCGCGCAGGTTCCGGTGAGGAAGTCTTCGATCAACGTCAGCGTTTTCCGGTGATGCCGCGGATACCAGGGCAGGCTGTGCGGCATGTCCGGGATCAGCTCGAAGCGAGCTTCGACCTTGCCCTTGACTGCCTTGTAGTAATCGCGGGCATGGAAGGCCGGCGTGCGCACATCGCGATCGCCGACATACAGGAGGATCGGGATGTTGGCCTGGCTGGTGTGCTTCATGGGATCCATGCCGGTCACGGTTCGGCCCTGCAGGATCCGCTGAACGCGGTTTTCGCTCCAGCTCACGCCGAGCCGTGCCAGATCGGTCACTGGCGCGCCGGCGATCGCGCATCGGTATGGGCTGTTCGGGCGGACTGCCGCGGCGGCGGCAGCGAATCCACCATAGGAATAGCCGAAGATGTGCAGTCGCTTGGGGTCGGCGATGCCCTGCTCGACCAACCAGGCGGCGCCGTCGTCCTTGTCGTCTTGCATCTTCTGGCCCCACTCCGCATCACCCGCCAGCCAGAGCGCGCGTCCGAGGCCTGACGACCCACGGTACTGGGGGCGCAGAACCGCGTAGCCACGCGAGGTGAGAAACGGCACCCAACCAGAGGCATCCCAACCGCCGAAATCGCGCGCCCACGGGCCGCCATGCGGGTGGATCACGGCTGGCAGGGCAGCGTCACCCTTTTGCCAGCCCGGCGGAAGGTCGAGTAGGGCCGGAATCTTGAGGCCGTCCCGCGCCTTGTAGGTTACCCAGCGCTGTTCGCCGATGCTGTCGGGATCGATGCCGGTGCGTTCCGCGCCGAGCGGCATTGCCTTCTTGCCATCGAGCAGCAAGTGGTAGGCCGGCGGGTGTCGGTTGCTCTCGGTACTGAACAGCACCCGGTCGCGCGCATCGGTGAAACCGAGAATGGCGATGTCCATCCCCGGATAGCTCTTCTCGAGGCCCTCATGGATGGCGCGCAGGCGCGGTTCCAACCAGGTGGTTTCCGGGGTCGCGGCGTTCACGGTGAAGCCGATGACCTTGTTGAAATCGCTCTTGCGTGTGCCCAACACCACACGACCGATCGAGAACTGCGGGTGCGAGAGCAGCGGCTCCTGATCGAAAGCCTTGGCCTTCGCGTCGTAGAGCATCGCCTGCACGCGATCGGACTTGAGGTCCGTCATGACGTAGAACTTGCCGCTTTCCTCATCTCGCCCAACGATCTCCACGGTGTAGCGATCGGACAGCTTGGTCGTCAGCGCCGGGTGGATTTCGAACTCGCCGGAGTCTGCATTCAGGATCAGGATCTGCTGCTCGTAGCCGCCGCCCTCGATCGGTTCCAGCTGCGTCCGCGTAAGCACATCGCCGGTGCGCGGATCGAAGAGGCCGGGCGAGGATCGTCCGGTAGCACGGAACAGCAGTTCGCTTTCGCGTGTCCGCAGGTTGTAGCGGAAGTAGGTGTCGCGAAAACGCGCCGTGTCGAGTTGGGCGATGATCACGCGATCAGGATCGAGAGGCAGCGGTTCCACCAGCCGTGCGCTGCCGGCCAGTTCCAGGCAGCGCCGGGTGTTCTCGCTGATGCCGATCTCGCGCCCCTTGTCGGCGAAGGCTTCCTCGAACTTGGTCTGCTCGATATCGCTGAGATAGATCTTGGTGACGAAGGTCTTGGTCGAGCCGGTGCTGCGACCTTCGCCGCAGCCGGCGAGTTCGCCGGTCCACTCCTGGCGGGCCACCACCAGCAGGTGGCCTGCCTTCAACGCAATCGCGTTGACGAACTTCATGCGATCGCCGGAGGCGGTCGTCTTCGGCGCCTGGTCCAGTTTCTCGAGGTCCCAGGTAGCCAGGACGGTATCGAACTCCTCTGCGTCCTGCTTGCCGGCAAGGGCGATCAGGTGCTTCCCGTCCGAACTCATGGAGATCGACTGCAGACTGGGCATGCGCGCCAGCGACTCGATCGGGATGGGATCGGCCGAGGCCGTCGTCAAACTGGCCAGCAAGGCCATTGCAGGGAAAATCCTGTAGTTCATCGAAGCCTCCGGCGGGGCGTGCAAGGACGTCCAGCTTTATAGCTCGAACTACTGCGGGTTTGGTCGACGGCCCTGCAGCACCCGCGGTGTCGATTGCTGGCCCAAAAACGCAGACGGCCGGGAAATCCCGGCCGTCCTTGCCACTTCAGGCGAGTTGCTCAGAAGCGGTAGTTGAACCGACCGAAGAAGGAACGGCCGTACCAATCGTACTGCGTGGCGAATGCCGGAACCGTACCGTAGCGGGTGGAGCCCACGCCGGTGGAGATGTTCGGCGGCGCCTTGTCGAACAGGTTCTCGACACCCAGCAGCACATCCCAGTCGTCGGTGCGGTACTGCACCGAGAAGCTGTGGTAGGTGCGCGCTCCGGCCTGGAAGTCGTAGACCGGGTTCGCCGTGCCGAAGTAGCTGGCAGGCTGCGTGAACGTGAAGTTCTCGGTGTCGCCGACGTAGCGCATGCCCCAGGTGTAGGTGAAATCACCACGGGTCAGGCCGGTGCGGATGTTGCCCACCAGTTCCGGACGGCTGATGATGCCGTTCAGGTCGTTGGTGTCGAAGCCGCTTTCCTGGCTGCTGTCGAACAGCTGTTCGACGTCTTCCATCGTGTACGTGAACTGCGATTCGAGGTCGATCTTGCCGAAGGTGAATTCACGATCCCAACGCAGGTTGAGGTCGTAGCCACGCACCAGCTGACGATTGATGTTGATGTACGAATCGCGGATCTGGGTGATGTTGTACGGATTGTCCGCAGTGGCGGAAGCGCGGTCGAACAGGCCGCAGAAGGCGTTCGGGAAGTTCGGCAGCGAGTAGCAGCTGCCGACGATCGCCGCACCGCCAAGCTGGTCGATCTGGTCGTTGACCTCGATCTTGAAGTAGTCGATCGAGACGCTGAAACCGGCGGTTTCCGGGGTCAGCACGATGCCGGCAGTGAAGGCCTTGGAGGTTTCCGGACGGACCACGCCGAGACCGCCACCGGTGACGATGGTGGCGGAAGAGCCGGCACCCGAATAGTCCACAGGGATGCCCGCCGCGGCGCAATTGCGCTGAATGTTCGGGTTCGAGCTGTTGCCCCAGTCGATGCACGGGTCGACGGCGAGCTGGCCGACGAACGCGGTCTGGTCACCGAGGAACAGTTCGTACAGGCCCGGCGCGCGGTAGGAGGTACCGTTGGTGGCGCGCAGGCGCACCGACGGGATCACCTGCCAGCCCAGACCCACCTTCCACACGTTGTCGGAATCTTCCACGGTGTCGTACTTGAATGCGCGCGCCGAGGTGTTGAAGGTGAGCTGCTCCACGCCCGGAAGACCGGCGAGCAGCGGGATTTCCACTTCGCCGAAAATTTCGGAGATGTCGTCGTCGCCCTCGGTGCCGGTGGCCGAACTCTGGCCCCACAGCCCGCCCGTGCGCTCGAGATCGCTTGGGTTGTCGTCGATCTCGATGCTGCGGAACTCGACGCCGAACGCGCCCGCGGCCGTGCCCGCGTCCATTTCGAACAGTTCGCCCGTCACCGAGCCGGTGGCCACCATCTGGGTGTAGACGGTGTTGCCGGTGTGGACGGCGCCGACGGCAGCCTCCAGTTCGTCGATCGCACTGCCGCTCAGGAAGCGCGGGTCGAAGTAGTTGACCGGGGTGGCACCGCCGTCGCGGTCGACGTTCAGGTCGCCGGTCAGGTCGCGCGCGATGCTGAGGACGGTGTAGTCACCGTCGGAGCGCGAATAGGTGGTGTCCAGGCGCCAGGCCCAGCTGGTATCGCCGAAGCCGCCGCTGAAACCAGACGCGACGTAGTAGTAATCGACGTCGATTTCCTGGTTGGATCGGAACGGCATGATCGGCTGCACGCGCGCCGGCAGGCCAGCGGCCGTGCCGCTGACCACCGGGAAGAACTGGCGGAAGCGCTCGGAGGAGGTTTCGCGATTGTTGTAGAGGAACTGACCTTCCCAGGCCACATTGCCGAAGGTGAAGTCGCCGCCGGCATAGAAGCTGGTGCGCTGCTGCTCGGAGAAGATGTGCGCGTCGCCGGCGAAGTCGAAGTTCAGCACGTCCTCGTAGAAGGCCGCACTGGTGGCAGTGGCGTTTGCATTGCGGCGCGGACGATAGCCGGGCAGCGGACCGACGGTGGAGCCGTCAACCGACGGAACGTAGCGCGTCGAGCCAGCAATCACGGTGTTGGCGTACAGATTGTTGCAGCCGCCGAGCGGCGTGCCCGCAGTGATCGAGCGATCTTCGCGGTCGATCAGGTTGCCGTTCGGGCCGCGGACCAAGTCGCGCGGACATTCGAAGAAGTCGCGATCGCCGACTTTCAGCGCTTCCTGGCGGTAGGCCTGGAACGCGGCAACGACGCTACCGTTGTCGAAATTCCAGCCGGTGGCGCCTGAGATATTGACGCGCTCGCCGCCGCCGTCGAAGGGCAGGTTGGTGTCGACGCTGAGTTCGGTGCGATCGATGGACTTGCGGGTGATCAGGTTGACCACGCCTGCGACCGCGTCCGAGCCGTAGATCGAGCCGCCGCCGTCCTTGAGGATTTCGGCGCGCTGCAGGATCACCGTGGGCATTACATTGAGGTCGAACGCGCCGACCTGGCCGCGGGTGCCGGCGGGGCCGGGACGCCGTCCGTCGAGCAGGACCAGCGTGCGGTTGGCGCCGAGACCGCGCAACGACAGCGTCTGCACGCCGTTGCCGCCTTCGACCACGAAGCCGGAGAACTGGTTGCTGATCTGGGTGGAGCCGGCGGCGACGTTGGTCGACTGCAGGATCGATGTCGTGTCGAGCTGACCGGTGGTCGCGCTGACGTCCGACGTGATCACCTGCACCGGCGAAATGGTGTCGAAGCCGAGTCGCTGGATCAGCGAGCCGGTGACAACGACGGGCTCCATTTCATCGGCCGCCTCCTGCTCGCTTTCAGCTTTGTTTTCCTTGTCCTCATCGTCCTGCGCGTAGACGGGTTGCAGGAACGACGCCGCCAGCAGGGCGCTCAGGGCCAGCGTCAACGGGTGTCGCGCGGGAAACGGTTTGACTTTCATGAGTACCTCGATAACCGGTATGGGTGACCGCCACGCGCCCCCTCCGGGCGCAGGCTTAACCAAACCATAACACGACGCTGTCGGGGCTGTCATTCCGGCGATGTGATCTCGTCGGGCTCAGGTCCCGCCCGGCACCAGACGAAGGAAATCGGGGCTCACCGCCAGGCGGATCGCATCCAGGCGCACGCGCGCTTGCGGCAGCGCCGCGCGCAGCGACTCGAGCTGCCAGGCGAGTGCTTCCACCTCGCTATCGCGCACGCCGGGATTGACCCGCTGCAGCGCGCGCAAACGCTCGAACTCGGCGCCGAGTTCGCGGTTCAAGCGCTCCATCGCGGCAGCGATCAGACCCTGCGCATCCGCCTTGGCGCGTTCCTCGGCGGCCTTCTTCATCGGCGGCACCAGCGCGCTCAGGATCGGGCGGAACTTGATCAGGTCCACCGGCTTGTCGTCCGAGCGCGTGATCACCTGCGGCAGCGGGTTGTAGTCGCGCGGCGCGAGCTTGGAATCCACCGTGATCGTGATCGGCTGCGGCGGCAGGTAGCGCTCCACGTCGAGCTTGCGGTCGGCGATGCATTCGAGCAGGAACACGCCGGTGATCCACGCCGAGCGCGGAGGCAGGGTGGGATCCACCAGGAAGGCCGCGTTGCCGGTCTCGCCGCTGATCATCAGCTCCACCGCGCTGGCCACCATCGGGTGGTCCATGCGCAGCAGCGGCAGGTCCTCGCGCGACAGCGCGACGGTGCGGTCGAAGGTGGCGGTCATCGCGCCCTCGGCCGGCCACGGAAAGTCCTCGCTCGACAGGTATTCGGGATCCAGCCGGTGGTTGCGCCCGCCGAGTTCCTCGGTCTCGATGCCGTACTGCTCGAACAGCCGGAGCACGAAGTCGTCATCCTCGCGGCGCTCGTCGCCGGCGGCCAGCGCCGCGCGCAGCGTCGCGCCGCGGTCGCCGTGGCGGGTCGCCAGTTCCAGCAAACGGTCGCGTCCCTGGGCGATGGTCTGGCTCAGCGCCTGGTGCGCCGCGCGGGTTTCCTCGATCAGCGCAGCCAGCGGCGCGCCGGCGGTGTCCTCGCCGTCGGCGTGCTTGAGCGCAAGGCCGATCACGCGCGGGCCGAAGCGTTTGTACAGCTCGCGCCCGTCCGCCGGGCTGGTGCGCAGTGCGTCGAGCGCTTCGATGTACCAATGCGCCAGGGCTTCCTGGGCGCTGCCGGGGAGCACCGCGTGGTGCAGGTTCACGTCCGAGGTCTGGCCGATACGGTCGAGGCGGCCGATGCGCTGCTCGAGCAGATCCGGATGCGCCGGCAGGTCGAACAGCACCAGATGGTGGGCAAACTGGAAGTTGCGGCCCTCCGAGCCGATCTCCGAGCACAGCAGCACGCGCGCACCGTCTTCCTGGGCGAAGTAGGCGGCATTGCGGTCGCGCTGGGCCAGCGTCAGGCCCTCTTGGAAGCGCGCGACGCGCGCGCCGCTCTTCAGCCGCAGGGCGGCTTCGAGCAGTTCCACCTTGGCGCGCGTGCGGCAGATCAGCAGCAGCTTGGCCGGCGCCAGGCGGTCGATCAGCGCCACCAGCCAGGCCAGGCGAGGGTCGCGGATCAATGCGGTAACGGCGGGTGGGATCGCCTCGGCGGCATCGGCCTCATTGGCCGGCAAGGTGGTCAGCGGCCGCGGCGGTGTGCGCAGGCCGACATCGCATTCGAACTCCTCGCGCAGCGCGGCGAGGTAGCTTTCCTGGTCCTCGTGCGGCAGGTGCAGGGTGTCGAGGTGCACCACGCGCTGCGGGAAGCCGCCGACGCTGGCGCGCCGGTTGCGGTACATCACGCGACCGGTGCCGTGGCGGTCGATCAGTGCCGCCAGCAGGCGCTGGCGCGCGGCGGGTTCCGGTTGCGCTTCCACCAGCGGCAACAGTTCCGGCTCGTCGTGCAGCACGCTGCGCAGCTTCTTGACCGTGGCCGCGTCGAGCTTGCTCGCATCCAGCAGCTTCTCGGCGAGTTGCGAGATCGCCTGGAAGCCCTGCGCCTCCTGCTCGAAGTGCGCCAGGTCGTTGTAGCGCGCTGGATCGAGCAGGCGCAGGCGCGCGAAATGGCCGCTGCGGCCCAGTTGCTCCGGGGTGGCGGTCAGCAGCACCACGCTCGGCGTCTGGATCGCCAGTTGCTCGGCCAGCGCGTACTCCGGGCTCGCTTCCTCGGGCGTCCACGCCAGGTGGTGCGCTTCGTCGACCACCATCAAATCCCAGCCGGCTGCGGCGATCTGACGCGCGCGCTTGCTGCTGCCGGTGAGGAAGCCGAGGTCGGTGAGGATGAACTGGTCGTCCTGGAAGGGATTGCGCGAATCGTCCGACTGCTCGATCGAATCCGCACGCTCGGCGTCGAAGATCGAGAAGCGCAGGTTGAAACGCCGCAGCAGTTCGACGAACCACTGGTACATCAGCGCTTCGGGCACCAGCACCAGCACCCGCTGGGCGCGCCCGGTAGCGATCATGCGCGCGAGGATCAGGCCCGCCTCGATGGTCTTGCCCAGGCCAACCTCGTCCGCCAGCAGCACGCGCGGCTGCGGCTGCGACAGCGCCGCCTCGACCACCGCCAGCTGGTGCGGCAGCAGCGACACGCGCGCACTGCCGATGCCCCAGCTCGGCGCCGAGCGCGCCAGTGCACGCCTGGCCAGCGCCTCGCAGCGGATCGCAAAGCGCGCGCCGGTGTCGATGCGGCCCGCGGTCAGGCGCTCGTCGGCGGCGCTCGCCGCCTGCACATCGTCCAGTTGCGGCTCGGAAATCCACGTGCCGTTGCTGCGGTAATGCATCAGCCCGTCGCGGTCTTCGACCTCCTCGACCGTATGCATCACGCCATCAGCCGCGATCTGGTCGCCCACGCGGAACTCCGCGCGCGACAGCGGCGCGCTGGTCAGCGCATAGCGGCGCAGCATGCCGGCCTTGGTGAACAAGAGTTCGAGCGCGCGCTGATCGACTTTCTTGATCGTACCGAGCCCGAGTTCAGGCTCTGCCGTGGAGTACCAGCGCTGGCCGGGGACTAGGCGGAAGGTCATTTGGGTGAGTGGTGAGTGGTGAGTAGTGAGTAGCAGCTCGCGCGGGGACGGCTGCCGGCAGTGTGTGCCGATAGCCGCGATTATGGGTTCTGCGAGGGGAATGGGACATGACCGCTGTTGCCGCGGCGGTGAAGAGTTGCGACAGGCCCGGGAATTGCGGACCGCGTAGGCCGGGTGGCGCGTAGCGGCTCCCCGGCGCCGTTGCCGGTGAAGCGCTGCGCGCTACACCGGCCTAGGCTCTCGATTGCCGGGGTCCACGCCAGAGGACGTCTATCAAGCCGCCGACTCTCTGCCGGCGAAGCGCCACATCAACCCACCCGCCGGATCCAACTCACCACTCACCACTCACTACTCACCAACCCCCACCTGATCCACGCGCAGGATCACGCCCAGCGCCGGGTGGTCGAGGTAATGCAGCTCGCCGTAGTTGAGGATGCGCTTGCTGTTGAGGCGGAAGCGTTGCTGGCTGGTCGGGCGGCCGGCGGAATCGCGTGCCTGGACCCGCAGCAGGGTATCGACATGGGCCTCGACACCGCGGCCGAAGCGCAGGCTGATGTCGCCGTCGAGTTCCGGGTTTTCGGCGCTGGTCGCCGCGGCGGCGTCGCTGACCTTGACCGTCTCGCGTCCGCGCAACCGGATTTCGCGCGTGGCACCGACATCCTGCTGCCAGCCGAGGTGAACCAGCGAGCGCGTGCGCGCATGCCGCGCCAGCGCGTCGTTCGCACCGTTCAGGCGCAGCGCCGAGTCGGGCAGCAACTGGTAGGCATCCCCCTCCGCCCCCAGCAGCATCCCTTCGAACATCGGATCCGGATCATCTGCCGACAACGCCGAGCCGGCGTCCGGATTGGCGTAGGCGAACACGATCACCTCGACCTGGATGCGCTGGGCGAGGGCGGGGAAGGTTGCGAGGGCGAATGTGAGGCCGAGGAGGGCACGAGGGCACGAGGGCACGAGGGCACGGTAAAGCAGGGCGGAGGTTTCACGGGCGGATTCCGCAAGGGTGCTGGCGAGCAGGCATAAGCCGCCCCAAGCCCGCTTCCACGTGCCCTCGTGCCCTCGTGCCCTCGTGCCCTCGCAAGAGTGCCGCCACACAATCGTGTTCCCGTGCTTCATCCCCTGCCTCCCAACGCGCCCAGCAACTCGTTCGCCATGCGTACCCGTTCCTCGGGCAGCGCCATTTCGCGCTTCAACTTTAGCTTGTCCTGGCCTTCGAAGGCATAGCGCTTGGGGTCGCGCTGGACCAGGCGGATCAGGTTCATCGGGTCCACCGTGGTCTTCGCCTTGAAGATCACGCGGCCGCCGGCGGGGCCGAGTTCCAGCTTGCGGATGCCGAGCGCCTGCGCACGCAGTTTCATCTTCGCGATGATGAACAGGTGTTTGGCCGGGTCCGGCAGCAGGCCGAAGCGGTCGATCATCTCCACCTGCAACTCGTTCAGCGCCTCGTCGTCGCGCGCGCTGCTGATGCGCTTGTACAGCACCAGGCGGGCGTGCACATCCGGCAGGTAGTCCTCGGGGATCAGCGCCGGGATGCCGAGCTGGATCTCGACCGCCTGTTCCAGCGCGGCCAGCGGATCGTCCGGCAATCGGCCTTCCTTGAGCGCGCGCACCGCGCGTTCGAGCATCTCGGTGTAGAGCGTGAATCCGACCGACTCGATCTCGCCCGACTGCCCCTCGCCGAGCAGCTCGCCGGCGCCGCGGATTTCCAGATCGTGGGTCGACAGGGTGAAGCCGGCGCCCAGCTCTTCCAGCGAGGCCAGCGCATCCAGCCGCTTCTGCGCGTCCTGGGTGATCGACTTCTTGTGCGGCACGATCAGGTAGGCGAAGGCGCGGTGGTGCGAGCGGCCGACGCGCCCGCGCAGCTGGTGCAGCTGCGACAGGCCGAAACGGTCGGCGCGGTTGATGATGATGGTGTTGGCGGTTGGCACGTCGATGCCGGATTCGATGATCGTGGTGCACACCAGCACGTTGAAGCGCTGGCGGTAGAAATCGAGCATCGCCACTTCCAGCTCGCGCTCGGCCATCTGGCCGTGGGCGACGCGGATGCGCGCCTGCGGGATCAGTTCCTCGACCTCGCGCGCGGTCTTCTCGATGGTCTCGACCTCGTTGTGCAGGAAGTAGACCTGGCCGCCGCGGCCGAGCTCGCGCTCGAAGGCCTCGCGCAGCAGCTGCGGATCCCACTGGGCGATGAAGGTCTTGACCGCCAGGCGGTGCTGCGGCGGGGTGGCGATGATCGACAGATCGCGCAGCCCGGTCAGCGCCATGTTCAGCGTGCGCGGGATCGGCGTGGCGGTCAGCGTCAGCAAATCGACCTCGGCGCGCAGCTTCTTCAGCTGCTCCTTCTGGCGCACGCCGAAGCGCTGCTCCTCGTCGACGATCACCAGGCCCAGCTGCTTGAAGCGCACGTCCTCCTGGATCAGCCGGTGGGTGCCGACCATCACATCGACCGTGCCCTTGGCCAGCTCGTCCAGCGCCGCCTTGATCTCCTTGGGCGTCTTGAAGCGCGACAGCACCTCGACGCGGATCGGCCAGTCGGCGAAGCGGTCGGCGAAGTTGCGGTAGTGCTGCTCGGCGAGCAGGGTGGTCGGCACCAGCACCGCCACCTGGCGCCCGGCCTGCGCCGCGACGAAGGCGGCGCGCAGCGCCACCTCGGTCTTGCCGAAGCCCACATCGCCGCAGACCACGCGGTCCATCGGTTCCTTCTTGACCAGGTCCGCGAGTACCGCTTCGATGGCCGCGAGCTGGTCCGGGGTTTCCTCGAAGGGGAAGCCGGCGGCGAACTGCTCGTACAGGCCGCGGTCGATCGTGATCGGCTCGGCGATCCGCGCGCGGCGCTTGGCATACAGCTCCAGCAGCTCGGCGGCGACATCGCGCACCTTCTCCGCGGCGCGCTTCTTCGCCTTGTCCCAGGCGTCCGATCCCAGCGAGTGCAGCGGCGCATGCTCCGGCGCACCACCGGTGTAGCGGCTGATCAGCTCCAGGCCGGACACCGGCACGTAGAGCTTGTCGTTGCCGGCGTATTCGATGGTCAGGAACTCGCCCGGCGCGCCGCCGATGTCGAGCGTGACCAGGCCGCGGTAGCGCCCGACGCCGTGGTCGATGTGCACCACCGGCGCGCCTTCGACCAGTTCGCCGAGGTCGCGGATGATCGATTCCGGATCGCGCTCGCTCTTGCGCCGGCGGCGCTCCTGGCGCGCGCGCTCGCCGTACAGCTGGCGCTCGGTGAGCACGGTCAGCGCCGGATCGGACAGGGCAAAGCCGTCCGACAGCGTGGCCACCGCCACCGCCCAGCGCGCATCCCCGGCGCGGAAGGCCTCCCAGCTATCCAGCACCTGCGGGCGCAGGTTCGACGCGGTCAGCAGTTCCAGCAGCGCCTCGCGCCGGCCTGGCGAATCGGCCGCCAGTAGCACGCGCCCGGGATAGGCGTTGAGGAAGGCCTTCAGCTCGGTGGCCGGTTCCTCGCCCTTGCGCAGCACCGGCAGGCTCGGCGCCGGCAGCGAGCCGGTGTCGTTGGCGTCCTCGAAGCCACCGATCAGCACGCGCTCGCGGCGGTTCAGTTCGCCGCGCAAATCCGACGGCGGCAGGTACAGCTCCGCCGGCGGCAGGATCGGGCGCTCGACGTCATGGCTGCGCTGGTTCCAGCGCTCGCCGGTCGCGGCGAAGAAGTGCTCGGCCGCCTCCAGCGCGCTGTCCTCCAGCACCAGCAGGCTGTCCTTCGGCAGGTAGTCGAACAGCGTGGCGGTGGCATCGAAGAACAGCGGCAGGTAGTACTCGATGCCGGACGGCGCATTGCCGTTCTTGAGGTCCTGGTACAGCGCCGAGCGGCGCACGTCGAGGTCGAAGCGCTCGCGGATCGCCTCGCGCACGCGCTTCTGGTCCGGCTCGTCGAAGGGGAACTCGCGCGCGGGCAGCAACTCGATCTTGTCGACCGCACCGGCCGAGCGCTGGGTCTCCGGATCGAAGGCGCGCAGGGTGTCGATCTCATCGTCCAGCAGCTCGATGCGATACGGCACCTGCGAGCCCGCCGGGTAGAGATCGAGCAGGCTGCCGCGCACCGCGAAATCGCCCGGCTCGATCACCTGACCGACACGCCGGTAGCCGGCGCGCTCCAGGCGGGTCGCCTCGCGCTCCAGGTCCAGCCGGTCGCCGCGCTTGAGCATCAGCACGCGGTCGGCGATGTAGCGCGTCGGCGGCAACCGCTGCATCAGCGTCGACACCGGCACCACCAGCACGCCGCGCGTGACCGAGGGCAGCCGGTACAGCGTGGCGATGCGCTGCGAGACGATGTCCGGGTGTGGCGCGAACAAATCGTAAGGCAGCGTCTCCCAGTCCGGGAAATGCAGCACCGGGACGCCGGGTTCGATGAGCGCCTGCAGGTCCGCTTCCAGCGCGTGCGCCGAAGCCGAGTCCCTGGTCGCGGCCACGATCACCCGCCCGGAGATGCGCGCGGTCTCGGTCAGCGCCAGCGCATGCGCCGCCCCGTGCAGCGGCCGCCAGCGCTTCCACAGCATCGGCGCCTTGGGCAGGGGGAGCGAGAGCAGCTTGGACATCGGCGGGTTGCGGCGGAAAGGGGGCGCGAGGATAACAGCGCGCCCGCCGCCGGGCGGCTCGGCCGGTTCAGCGGCCGTGGATTTCAGCCGGCACTCGCGGTCGGGGCCCTGGCGGCGCCTTCACGCGCATTCGCCGCAGCCGGCTTCGCCAGCTGCGGATTGACCCGCAGGAGGTGGGCGCCGAGGCCCTCGCCGTAGCCGATCTTCCACTCGTCGGCGACGATGATCACGGGGACGCCGCGCGGCGTCGGCGGGGCCTCGTACAGGCGCCGCCCGAGCTGGTCGGTCTCCACGTCGAACTCCGCGTAGGCGAGGCCGGCGGCGAGGAAGTCCGCGCGCTGCTTGCGGCAGTAGCCGCACCAGGTGGCGGTCAGCAGGATCACCGGCTGCCTCGGCCCAGTGGTGTAGTCCACCGATCGCGGCGATCAGCAGCAGCATGCGTGTCCAACTCGCCGTGGCGGGCCTCCATCGGAACCGGTGCGAAGCATGCGTGCGATCCGCCATGGGCCCGTTATTGCAGTTGTAAGCAGACGTGAGCGACCGGCTTCGCGCACATCTTTGCTTACGCGGGTGGCGCGGCGGGCGGAGACCTTGCTGCTAGCGTGGCCGGTGTCTCGGGATTCGAGGAGTGACTTGACGGTGAGTCGTGGGGTGGGATGCGTGGGGCTTCTGGCGGCGCTGCTGGCATGCGTTCCCGCGGGGGCCGTGCGCGGCGAGACGCCCCTGGTCTACGTGCGCTACCCGCGTGTCGGTCCGGCGCCCACACCCGAGGGTGGCGGCTGGTTCGGTAACCTCTATGACGAGCCGTTTCTTGCCTATCCACAGCGATGCTTCGGCAATCCCGGGGGCACCGGCGCACCCGCCTGTCCCGCGGGGTACGCGGTACCGCAGCCGCCGCTGCTGCCCGATGTCCGCGACCTGTACCGGGTCGTTCCCGGCGGCGACATCGTCTTGCGGCGTGCGGATGGCAGCGAGCGCGTGGTGGTCGCGCACGACGAGTCGGCCCCGGACGGCACTCAGGTTGGCAGCGTGCTAGACCTCAACATCTCGCCCGACGCGCGCTGGATCGTCTGGGCCGAGGTCGCCGATGCGCGCGCGGCGGCCAACGAGGCGGGCGTCGGATCGCGTATCGACCTCAAGCGAGCCTATGTGGGCGACGAAACGAGTCCTGCCTTCGGCGTGCCGCACTGCCTGACGTGTGCGCTCGACTACCAGTTCACCCGCTTCAAGGGCTGGGAGCCGTCGTTGGACGCGGCGGCGGTGCGGTCGGTGGTGGGCGGGCCGGTCTTCGTCGCCCCGGTCTGGTTGCCGGACGGCCGCATCCTGTTCGGATCGACCATCGCTGCGGAATCGATCAGCGGTCTTCCCGATTTCTACAACGAGCGGGTGGACTTCTTCGCCACCTCCCAGTTCCAGCCGGCACTGCAACTGTGGACGATGGATGCCGATGGCGCGAACCTCACCCAGATCACGCCGGCATTGCCGACCAGGCTGCAGCACCCGACCCTGATGGCGGACGGCAGGGTGGTGGCCACCAGTTGGGAGATGGCATTCCGCCGGCGCATCCACAACGGCTTTTCGCTGGTCGAACTCAACCTCGACGGCAGTGGCTACCGGCAGTTCTCGCATCGCCACCAGGTGCTCGCCGCAGTCCCGCATTTCGCGGCGGCGATGCCGGGCGGCGAGCTGTGCGCTGTCGAGTACTACAACGGCCAGACCTTCGGTTTCGGATCCCTGTGGTGTGCGCCGGGAGCGCCCGCTGGCCCGGACTTCAGCGATGACCCTTTGCAAGCCTGGGGCAGTTTCCTGGCGCAGACGCCCGGCGCGAGCTGGACCCAGGACTTGCTGGCGGTGAACTGGACCCGCTCGTTCGGGCAATTCGAGCACTATCCGGACCGCCGCCAGCGCCAGGAGCGGATGGGCGCGCGGCTCGTGACACCGCGGATGTCCAATTTCGACGTCTCCACCGCAGACTGGAGTGGACGGGTGACCCATCCGGCACCGGGCCCGGGAGACTCGTTGTATCTGGTCTGGAGCCGTGGTGGCGTGAACCGTGCCGAGGGTGGTGGGCTCCCGGCCGATGCGATGCCGCGCCCGGACGCAGGGATCTACCGGCTTGCGAGTGGCACGGCGACAGCAGTGCTGGAACCCGACAGCCAGTTCGTGCGCGTAGTCGATACCCTGGCCTATCACGAGATGTGGCCGCGCCCGCTGGTGCCGCGGGCCAGCCTGTTCGCCGATGCGCCCACGCCTGCGCCGCCTCCGGGCGAGCCCTATGGCTGGCTGGAAGGCGCGTCGGTGCGCGCGCGCTTGACCCGGCCCGACGGGGTCGACCGCGCCCGCGGCAGTGTCTTCCCGGAGACCGCCTGGCTGGTGCAGGGCACCGAGGCCGGGATCACCGGGGATTCGGACCTGGTAGGCATCCGCGTGCTGGCGGTGATTCCCGAAGGACTTTCGCGGCCATGGTCGCCCGATTTCCCGAACCCCACTCAATATCAGGCGCGCAATCGCGGCTGGTGGTCGCCGGCATTGGACCGCGTGGCGATCCTCGGGGAAGTTCCCGTGTTGAAACGGGATGCCCAGGGCAACCTGATGAGCAATCCGCAGGACACCGGATTGTCCGGTGCAGTGCAGCCCGATACCTCATTCCGCATCCGTGTGCCCGCCGGGGTGGCGATCTTCCAGCAAGGCCTGGACCGGCGCGGCCTCGCCACCTCGACCGAGACCACCTGGCACGCGCTGGCCTCCGGGGAACGCAAGCGCTGCCAGGGATGTCACTGGCGTACCGCCGAGCTGCCGCGTTTCGAAGACAGCATCGCCGGGCAGGATCCGCAGCGCTGGACCGATGTCGCCGAAGCGACGCCGCTGTTCGCCGGCAATGACTCGCATGGCGATCCGGTGGTCGAAGTGGCCGGCGAACGCCTGCTGCGCGTCGAGTGGCAGCGCGACGTGGCGCCGATCCTGTCGGCGCGTTGCAATACCTGCCACCAGGGTGCATCGCCGGCCGGTGGCCTGGTGCTGGACGGCACGATCGCCACCTACCGGCGGCTGGCCGTGCCGCAATCGGACAACCTCACCCTGCCTCAGGTCTCGCCGTGGACGCGCATGTTGCAGGCACGCCAGTCGCGCCTGGCCTGGTACCTGTGGGGCGAGCGGCTGGACGGCCGCGCGGATGCGGGCGATCCCGCTGCGCGCGGCGGATTCGACTGGAGCTTCGACCGCAACCAGGTGCGCCAGAACCACCCGCCCGCGGCGCTCACCGAAGGCGAGCGCCGGCGCGTGGCGCGCTGGATCGACATCGGCATGCCGATCGACCTGACCGACTGGCACGCCAGCCAGGACCCGGCCAACGCCGCGTGGAAGTCGCGTCGCGGCTATCTGCTCGACGACTTGCCGCCGACGCTGGTGCCGGGTGGGCTGCCATGGACCGGCGCGGTGTGCGCCCCGCCGCAACTGCGCATTGGCGTCTGGGACGACGGTGGCTTGGGGCCCGAGTCGCTGAGTGTTCGCCTGGACGGCGGCATGAACCTTGTGGGACCGCAGGGCGGCAACGGCGTGGTCGACCTCACGTTGCCGGCGCTGGGGCCAGGTGCGCACGACATCGAGATCGCGCTGACGGACCTGGCTGGCAATCGCAGCCTGGCGAATCGCCGATTCGCCATCGATCCGGCGCTGTGCACCGATCCGATCCACCGCGATGGCTTCGAAGGCACGGCGCAAACAACTGCTCACGAATCGCCGGAATCCGGACAAGACCCCGGACCGGGTGCGGGCCAGGCGGGGTGAGCTGCCCGATCCGGTGGCCCAGGAGAATGCTGATGCGACCTGTTTTCCGCCTTGCCGTTGTCACCGCGCTCGCCCTGGCGACGCGCGCCGCCCCGGTGGCGGCCTTCAGCGAGGATTTGTGTTGGCCTGGCGATGCCAGTGGACTGGTCTCGTGCACGCCGTTGCCGGCCGCCTGCGAGCCAGCCGGAACGGTCAGCGGGACCTGCCTGACCGCGGCGGTGGCGGTGTACGCCACGGTGCCCGGCTATGCCCATGCCCGCAGTGCGCTGCATGCGGATGTCAGCTACCTGCTGGCGCAGGCAGTGGGCTTCGCGGCAGAAGATGCCTACTGGATCGCAGCCTATGACCAGGCGGTGGACCTCGGCCGCTACGAGCCGGTGGATCGTGCCGGCACGACCGTCGGTGGCGGCCAGCTGGCCACCGCCGTGATCGACGGCTTCGAGCGCAACAACCTGGCCGATGGCGGGGTGTACTACCACTTCATCGCTCCGCGCGCGCCGCGCACCGGCCCGCCGCAACCGGTCGACGGGCTGCATCCGGACGTGTCGGACGCGCAGATCGAGGGCTTCCTGGCGCATTTGCGCGCATGGGCGATGCAAGGCGCGGGGACCGGCCGGCCGATCTGCACCGATGGACTGAGCAGCGACACCGGGCTGGACTATGCCCTGGGCCCGAGCTGTTTCCAGCGGGTCGGCGGCCAGCCGGCGCAGATCGACGGCACGATCTCGGTGTTCGCCACCCAGTCAGTCCCATTCCAGTCCTTCACCGGCACCCAGGTGGTGGTCAGCGACCAGCAACCCGGCGGGCCGGTCTACGGCAGCGACTTCGACAACGTGGTCGGCGCAGATCCCACGCGCTCGGCGAATGCGCGCCTGGGCATCTACCTGCATGCGCTGGCCGACCGGATCTCGCACCATGTATGCACCGACAGTTCGGTGCTCGCCGGCCCGCGCGGCCTGGCGCAGGGCTTCGACGTGGACATGAGCCATGCCGAGTGCACCCAGGGCACGCATGCGCTGCGTCATATCTGGGAGATCGGCGTCGATCCGGCCTTGCTGGCGCCGGAACACCGCACGCTGGCGGCAGCGCTGGAAGCGATCTACGACGAGTTGCTGGCGTTCGCCGCAGCGCGCGGTGTGCTGCGGCCGGGGGCAAGCGACCCGGCATTCCGTAGTCGCTGGCTGACCGCTCTGGCGGCCGACTTGCGCAACCCCGACGCGGCGGGTCGCCTAGACGCCCTGGCGCTCCGTGCCTGTGCCGAGGGCTGGCCGGAGTTCCCGGGCAGCCAGGCGTGCTATTTCAGCAGCGGCTTCGAGTAAATCATTCACCGGAGGATTCAACTCACTGGGTACCAGACCGGGTCGCGAGTCAATGGTTGAAGCTCGTTGGACGCAAAGCAAGCAAAGGTAAAGCGAAAGAACGCCAAGGAGGGCGAATCCCGCAGGACAACCGTTTCCTGAGTGTTCCTTGCGTCCTCTGTGCCGAGACAAGGGCGGCCCGGGGTGCCGGTCCAGTCGGGGGACAGGTGGTGACGATTGCTATTCTCATGTCCCGGGCGATGGCGTACAGCGGATGCGAATGACACGCGCAGCAAGCATGGGTGCCCTCCGGCGTCGGTCGGCGAGTCAGCAACAGGCATGAACCCCTCGGACTGCGATTTCCTGATCGGGCCGGTGCGCGTGGATGTCGCCGGGCGGCGGCTGTTGCTCGAGCCCGCCGGCGAGCGGCTGGCGGCCGACACCCAGCAGGTCGAGGTGCTGATCTGCCTGATCCGCGCCTTTCCAGCCATCGTCTCGAAGGATGAGTTGATCGAGCGCGTGTGGGGCGGGCGCTATGTCACGGATGCCGCCCTGCACAAGACCCTGAGCAATCTGCGCAAGCTGCTGCGCGAGGCGCACGGCGGCGAGATGATCGAAACCCGCTACCGGCGCGGCTACCAGCTGACCCAGGCGGCCGTTGCGGTCCCGGCTCTGGTGCGAGGCGAGAACCTTCCGGTGGCGGCATCCGCGCCCGCCGACGCGCCCGCCGGGGAGGCGTCAGCGGCAGCGCCAGCCACGCGCCGGCGGATCCGTGTTGAGATGGTCGCGCTCGCGAGCCTGGTGGCGCTGGTGATGCTGGCGGGCCTGATCCGCTGGTCGCAGCCTGGCCAGCCCGACGCGCCCGCGCTGCCACCCGCGACGGTTGCCCTCGCGCCCGATGTGCAATCGAGCTTGGCAAAGCTGGACGAGGCAGCCCTGGTCAAGGCGATCAAGGACGCGTTGGCAAGCGACCCGGGATTCGCGCGCCAGGGCACCGCAGAGTTGCGCCGCCGCGGCGCTGCGGATGCACGCCTGCGCGGCCTGGCCGACAAGTTCGACGGCATCCTGGCCTACCGTGCGGGCAATTTCCCGCAGGCGGAGGCCGATTACCTGCGCGCGCTCCCGGCCTTCCGCGAGGCCGGCGACCAGCGCGAGGAAGCGAATGTGCTGAACAACCTGGGCGTGCTGCTGGCCGAGACCGGCGACAATCCGGAGCGCGCGCTGGAGATGTACCGCCAGTCGCTGGCCCTGCGCCAGGCCGTCGGCGACCAGGCCGGCGTGCTCGGCAGCCATCGCAACCTGTCCAACCTGCTGCTGGAAAGCGGTCGTCTCGACGCGGCGCGCGATGCGGTGGAGGCTTATGCGCGTGCCGCCGAGGCCGATGGCGCACAGGCTGATCGGGTGGAGGCGTTGATCCTCAGGGGCGACGTGCAACTGGCCTCCGGCGAGGGCGATCCGCGCCCGGCCTTCGAGTCCGCGATGACGCTGGCGCAGGAGCACGGGCTGGCGCAGTCGGCGGCCAGCGCCAGCCAGCGGCTGGGTCGGGTCGCGCTGCGCATGGGCGATCCCGTTGGCGCGCGCGCGGCATTCCAGCGCGCGCTCGACTGGTACCGCGAGAGCGGCGGAACCCATTTGCTGGACGTGGTGCTGTACAACCTGGCAAGCGCGGTGGCCGCCAGCGGCGACTCGCGCGAGGCCATCGTGCACTACCAGGCGGTGCTGGCGGCCGATCCCGACGGCAAGCCGAGTACCCTGAGGGTGGACACCCGGATCGCCCTTGCCCGGCTGCACTGGTTGCTGGAGGATCCGGCGTTGGCCGCGCGCGAACTCGGCCACGCGGCAACCGAAGCCCTGGCCCTGCAGAGCGATTCGGCGCAGGCCGCGGTTGCCATTGCGCGAGCGGACTTCGCCTTGCGCCGGGGCGAGTGGATCGCCGCGCGCGGCTTGCTGACAGACGCGCGCCAGCGCCTCGGCGACACCACCCAATGGGAGCTCGATGCGCAGTGGCGGCAACTGGACATCTGGGTGCGCATCGCCCAGGGGCAGTTGCAGTCGGCCGGCGAGGAACTGGAGCGCCTGGCCATTGTTGCCGCGCGCCATCAGGACGCACGGATCGGCGCCTTGTTGGTGCCCGCGCGCATGGCGCTGGCCGGCGCGCGCGCCGACTGGGCCGCGGCCTACCAGTGGCAGTTGCGCATCGGGCAGGCGCCAGCATCGACGGGTGACCTTGTGGGAACTCCGTCCGCCGCCGCGGGCAGGCTGCCATGGTGGAGCCCGGTCGTTGGCGTGCTGTTTGGCCTGCTGGGCGGCCTTCTGGTCGGTCAGCGCTGGCGCGTCTCGAAGCCGTCGGCATAGATTGCCTCGCCCGCCGGCGCGCCGGGCAGCGGCTGCCAGTAGCCGCCGCGCAGGGTGTAGTCCCCACCGCTCAACGTGCCGGCAAGCGCCTGCCCCACACTGACGCCGACTCGGTAGTCCGTGTTGCCGGCCTCGCCGCCGCCGCCGGCGATGAGGCCGCGGGTGATCCGGTAGTCGCCGCCCGATTGCGCATCGGCGGCAGGTGTCGCAATCGTCAACCACAGCACAAGGGCCAGGAGCAGCCACCAAATACCGGCTTTCTTCATGACGTTCACTCGCAGCCAAAGTCGCCACAACGGCGCAGACGCAAGAGGCCGGCACTACGATCGTAGATGGCGATGTGGCTGAGCGCAGTGACTGCCACCGCGAGCCCGAGCACCGACACGTCCGTGGCAATGTTGAAAGCCACCTGATTGTGGTTGCCCACGTCCCCGGCACAGGCAGCGTCCACGCAGTTCACCAGGCGCACCCGCTGCGCATTGGGATCGAGGTAGACGAAGGTCGGTGCGAAGTAGTTGTTGCGTGCGCGCAAGTGGGTGCCTGCATGCACGCCTGCAGGGGTGGAGATGGTCCGCACGACGCCTGCGCTGCAATCGAAATTGCTGCATCCATAGGCTTTGACCCGTCCCTGGCTGGCATCCTGGTAGAGCACGGTGGGGAAGGCGTCGGTGATTCGCAACAGGTTGGTGTAGCGGCCGATGGTCCCGGCGCTGTTGTCCAGCACCCGGCTGGCGCCGGTGCTGCAGGCCGTATTGGCACACGTGTAAAGCTTGAGGTCGCCGTTCGTGGTGTCGTGGTAACTGATCAGGACCTGCGCGCCCTGGATCAGCAGGCTGGGGTAGTTGCCCACGTCGCCGGCGCTGTCGAGCACGCGCGCGGTGCCGGAGGTGCAGTCGGCGTCGTTGCAGTCGTACACCCGCAGGTCACCGCCGGTGGCGGCGTAGTGCGCGATCAACGGCCGGCCGTCGGTGCGGAATTTGATCGAGGGCCAGCGGCCGGCGGAGGGTGTCGGGTCCAGCGCCCTTGCGACGCCGCTGGTGCAGCGGGTGTCGCCGCAGACGTATAGCTTCAGGCCGGCGTTGGCGTCGCTGTAGGCAATCACCACGCTGAAGTCCGCGCGGATCGCCATCTCGCTGTAGCGGCCCACATCGCCGGCATCGTCCAGCACACGGCTTTCGCCACTGGTGCACGGGATGTCGTGGCAGTCGTGCAGCTTCAGGGCGGTGTTACTGGCGTCGAAGTAGCTGACCAGCGCCCGCCCGTCCGGCGCGATCTCGATCGACGGGTAACTGCCGACATCGCCGCTGAAATCCGCCACGTGGTCGATGGCATTGCAGATCGGCGCGCCGTCGCTGCCCACCCCGCGCACCGAATGGCCGACCGGGCAGGATCGGGTGAAGCGCGCTTGAACTGCGCTGATGTCGATCTGGGCCAGGCCCACGGCACCCGGTGCGAGTTTCTCCCGGCTGACTGCGGCGTCGGCGATGCGGTCGGTGGCGACCGCCGAGGCCGCAAGCTTGGCGCTGGAGACGGCGCCATCGGCCAGTTTGCTGCCGGCCACCGCCGAGTCCGCCAGCTTGCTGCCGCTCACCTGGCCGTCCTGGATGGCCGGCGCGGTCACCGCGCCCGGCGCCAGGTCGGCTGCAGCCACGCCGCCATTGGAAATCTGCAACGAACCCACGCTGCCGGAGGCGAGTTGTTCGAAACCAACCGCGCCATCGGCGATCTTGCCCATGGTCACAGCGTTGTCCGCGAGTGCCGCGGTGGTCACGCTCGCCGGCGCAAGTTCGATGTCAGTGACCGACCCGGCACGGACCTTCAGTGCGTAGGGCGTGGCCTGCACCGCCACCCGCGGCAGCAAGGTCTGGAAGGTGCCGGTGCTGGCGCCTGGCCGGACGCCAATCTGCAGGAAGACCTGGTCCCCGAGGAACAGCGCCGCGCCGAAGTCGATGCTGGCCTGGAACTGCCCGGCGGTGACCGCGACATCCTGCACCGTGAGCGCCGGCAACAAGGCGTTGGTGCCGTTGGCCGTGGCATAGGGCGTGAACTGCAGGTCGTAGCTGCCGTTCGCCGGTTGGCCCTGAAACTCCAGCACACCCTGGTAGCTGAAAGCCGTGCTCAGGACCTGGGATGCCAGGGGCTGTGCAACGCAAGCCAACATCCAGAACCAGCACCACCACCCACGTCGGGCGTGTCTGCGCATCGGGGACTGCTCCAGTGCGCCGCGTGATTGCGGCCCAGGGAGCCTGGGTCAACGGGCTCTGCAGATCCTGAAAGCACCCGGAAGAAAGCTGGAGAGATCCTGACGAAGCCCACGGAGCGCCCCGGCAACGGCCCCGGGAGCGAGTCGCACGCATCGTCCGGATCACGGCCGCCAAGGCTGGGGTTTTCAGCGCGCCGACCAAGGAGCATTTGTCCGCAAAGGACGCAAAGGACGCAAAGGACGCAAAGGAAAGCGACAACAGCCGATGACAGGGATCGCCGTTGGCTTCGATGGGTCCTTATCGGACCAGGGCAGTTGCTTCCTCGCCACACGATGTCAACCCGGCGCGAGGCGGGGCTGGCAACGGACGCGGCCCGCCTCAGCCACCCACGCGCACGAAGCCCTTGGTCAGGTTCTCCTGCAGCAACTGCTCGGCCAGCGCCTGGGCCCGCGCTTCGCTGGCGGCCACGTCGAGGGTGACCTTGAGCGGTTCGGCGCGCTTGGCCGAGTAGTCGGTCCAGTACACCAGCCAGGGGAAGGGCAGGTCGCCGGCCTTGTGCACCAGCACCAGCTTGCGCAGCATCTCGCCCTTGGCATAGACCTCGCGGCGCACGATGCGGGTTTCCTGGGTGCTGCTGGCCGGCGCCGGGCGGTCGCCGTTGGCGCCCACCTGCTCGATGCGCGCGCCGCCGCTCTTCCACTCCTTGTCCTCGCGCAGGCACTCGAAGCGCGCGAAGGTCAGCCGCGGGCAGGGCGTGAGGCCGAGGAAGCGCCAGGCGCCGGCGCCCTCGTCCCATTCGATCATCTGGGTGCGCTGCTCGCGCCCGCCTTCGGAGACCACCAGGTCCTCGCCGTGCACCTCGGCGATCAGCTTCGGGCGCACGAACTGCACCGCGCGACCGGAGGAATCGGTCATCGGCAGCGGTGCGTCCACCTTCAGCGGGCGCAGGCGGTCGAGCAGGGCGATGCGCTCGGCATCGGTCAGCCCCGAGCCCACGCGCACGAAGGTCTGCACGAAGGCCTCGGGCCCGGCGCCGGGATAGACCAAGCCGGTCAGCAGCGAGGTGACGCCGTACTGGCCCTCGAACTCGCCCTCGACGAAGCCCATGATCAGCGCATCGACCGTGCGATGCGGCTTGACCTTGAAGGTCTCCGCACGGTTCAGGCGCCGCACCACCACGCCCTCGCCACCGGATTCCACAGCGGTGGCGAACAGTTGCGGCACCTCGCGCTCCAGCGCGGTTTCCGCCGCCTGGGCGTGCACCGGCTGGGATTCGTCGGTGCCGCCGACCTGGCGCAGCCAGGCCAGGGTCTGGGCGAAGTCCGCCTGCTGGCTGCGCAAATCGCGGCCGTCGACCATCACCGCATCGAGCAGCGCAAGCTTCAGTCGCGCCAGATCGGCGTCCTTGCCGTTGAAGGACAGGCGGATCACCTCGGCCACGCCCGAGCGCCGTCCGCCCTCTGCGCCGCCGGTGTCGAGGTAGAGCTCGCAGCGTAGCAAGGTGCGGCGCACGCCGGCTGCGGCCAGGCGCGCCGCCAGCGCGTCGAGCGCCGGCAGGCCGATGCGCACGCGCCCGCCGGGGGCAGAGAAGGCGAAGGCGTCCTGGCCCTGCTCCCAGTAGACGAACACGCCCTCGCCGTCGTACTTGTGCGCCACCAGCACCGGATCGTTGCCGGCGAAGCGCTGCGCCAGTTCGGCCGGCGACAGCGCAGCGATCTTGCGCATCACCGTGTTCTCGAACTCGGTGGCGATCGCCATCAGCACATGGTCGGTCACCGCGCCACCGGTGGCGATGCCGTAGCGGCCGCGCATGGCCAGTTTGCTGCGGTCGATCATGGCCCGTTCTCCACCACCGGCACATCCGGCAGTTTCAGTTCCTGGTCGGACAACAACAGCAGGAGCTTGTAGCGCTCGCCGTCCACCTCTCCGTGCAGGAAGGCGCGGTAGGCGGTGCCGGCTTCGCGGATCACCAGCGGCAGATTGCCCTTGGGGCCGGCGCCGAGCACGGCCACCTCGCCCTTCTGCGCGAGGTCGCGCGCGAGATCGCGCAGGAACTCGAAGGTCAGACCGTCCACGTGCGCCACTTGCAGCATCTGCTTGAAGGCAAAGGCGCCCAGCGCGTCCGCCATCGGCAGGCGCTTGCCCAGGCGCACCGGATGCAGCTCGTTCAAATTGCTGTGGCGCACCAGGTGTGGGCGGCGCGCCTTCTCCTGGCCCTGCGCGTCGTAGACCACGTCGACATCGGCGAAATCGCCGATCGGGCGCGGCTCGGCGGCGTCCGGGTCGAACCACGCCGGGCTGGTGCTGTCGGCCTCGATCGGGCTGCCGGCCAACTCCAGGTCCAGCTCCGGATCGCCAGCGACCAGCGCGTCGAAGGACAGCGCCGGCGGTTTGCGCCGGATGCCGCTGATCAAGCGCTGGCTGGTGACTTCGCCCACGCAGGTCACGTTGTGCAGCGCCGGCCGCGGGCGATCCTGCGGCAGGCCATGCAGGGCCACCCGCGCACTGCGGCCGGCAAATTCGAGGTGCAAGGTCAGGGCCATCGGTGCGCGCCTCAGATCATCGAGAAGTCGAGTTCATCGGCATCGTCCGCCTCGGCTTCGGCATCGAAGAAGTCGTAGGCCACCGAGAGGTCGAGGAAGGTCGAGCGCTTGGCCACGCCGACCAGCAGGAAGGCGTGATCGGCGCGCACCAGCACCAGCGCGTCCTTGGACTGCGGGCTCTTGCGATAGTTGAACTCGGTGCGGTAGAGCCCGGGCGCCAGGCCGCTGCCGCTCAGCGGATAGGTGTCGCTGACCTGGAATTCGGCCAGGCGCGACATCGGCACCGGTTCCAGCGGCGATTCGACGTCGAAGGAACTGGGCTTGAGTTCCACCGGCTGGCCGTCGACGGTGATCTCGACCGGATCGACCGGCGAGCCCTCCGGATCCGCGCGCACCGAGCTGACCGCGCCGGAAGGCAGCAGTCGCCCGTCCGCCAGCAGCATGCCGCGGCTCAGCGCCTTGCCGTCCTTCTCCGCGATACGTCGGGCGTAGCCGTACAGCGCCTTCTTGTCGACCTTGGACTCGAGCTCGTAGGCGAGCACGCTCTCGCCGATCCGGAATTGCAGGCTGCGCGCCATGTTGCGCTCCGTTGCAGTTTGCCCCGCAGACTAGCCAATGCGCGCCGCGTCCGGCAATCGCGTCGTCCGATGGTCCAGCAACATCCCTTGCCACTGCCGACTATCATCCGCGGCCTCTGCGCGCCTGACGGATCCACGCCATGAACACCGCCCACCGCAAGCCGCTTGCCGGCACCGCCCTCGACTACTTCGACGCCCGTGCGGCGGTCGACGCGCTGGCGCCCGGCGCCTGGGACGGCCTGCCGTACACCTCGCGCGTGCTCGCCGAGAACCTGGTGCGGCGTTGCGATCCGGCCACGCTGGACGACTCGCTGCGCCAGCTGGTCGAGCGCCGGCGCGACCTCGATTTCCCCTGGTTCCCGGCGCGCGTCGTGTGCCACGACATCCTCGGCCAGACCGCGCTGGTTGACCTGGCTGGCCTGCGCGATGCGATCGCCGACCAGGGCGGCGATCCGGCGCAGGTAAACCCGGTGGTGCCGGTGCAGCTGATCGTCGACCACTCGCTGGCGGTCGAATGCGGCGGCTTTGACCCGGACGCCTTCGCCAAGAACCGCGCGATCGAGGACCGCCGCAACGAGGACCGTTTCCACTTCATCGACTGGACCAAGCAGGCCTTCCGCAACGTCGATGTGATCCCGCCGGGCAACGGGATCATGCACCAGATCAACCTGGAGCGGATGAGCCCGGTGATCGGCGTGCAGGACGGCGTGGCCTACCCGGACACCTGCGTCGGCACCGACAGCCACACGCCGCATGTCGACGCGCTCGGCGTGATCGCCATCGGCGTCGGCGGCCTGGAAGCGGAGAACGTGATGCTCGGGCGCGCCTCGTGGATGCGCCTGCCGGACATCATCGGCGTGGAACTCAGCGGCAAGCCGCAGCCCGGCATCACCGCGACCGACATCGTGCTCTCGCTGACCGAGTTCCTGCGCAAGCAGAAGGTGGTCGGCGCCTACCTGGAATTCCGCGGGCCTGGTGCTGCGGCGCTGACCCTCGGTGACCGCGCGACGATCTCCAACATGGCGCCCGAGTACGGCGCCACCGCGGCGATGTTCTTCATCGACCAGAACACCCTGGACTACCTGCGCCTGACCGGCCGCAGCGACGCGCAGGTGGCGCTGGTGGAGACCTACGCGAAGACCGCCGGCCTGTGGGCCGATGCGCTGGCAGGCGCGCAATACGAGCGCACGCTGCACTTCGATTTGTCGACGGTGGTGCGCACCATGGCCGGCCCGTCCAACCCGCATGCCCGCGTCGCCACCACCGATCTCGCTGCAAAAGGCATCGCCAAGGCCTGGACCGAGACACCGGGGCAGATGCCCGATGGCGCGGTGATCATCGCCGCGATCACCTCCTGCACCAACACCTCCAACCCGCGCAACGTGATCGCCGCCGGCCTGCTGGCGCGCAACGCGCGCAACGCGGGCCTGGTGCGCAAGCCCTGGGTCAAGTCCTCGCTGGCGCCGGGCTCCAAGGCGGTCGCGCTGTACCTGGAGGAAGCCGGCCTCAAGGACGACCTCGAAGCGCTCGGCTTCGGCATCGTCGCCTTCGCCTGCACCACCTGCAACGGCATGTCGGGCGCGCTCGACCCGAAGATCCAGCAGGAGATCATCGACCGCGACCTGTACGCCACCGCGGTGCTGTCGGGCAACCGCAACTTCGACGGCCGCATCCACCCCTACGCCAAGCAGGCCTTCCTCGCCTCGCCGCCGCTGGTGGTCGCCTACGCCATCGCCGGCACCATCCGCTTCGACATCGAGAAGGACGCGCTCGGCCAGTGCGCCGACGGCACGCCGGTGCTGCTGAAGGATCTGTGGCCTTCGGATGAGGAGATCGACGCCATCGTGCGCTCGGCGGTCAAGCCCGAGCAGTTCCGCGCGGTCTACGAGCCGATGTTCAAGCTCGCGGTGGACGCCGGCGAGAAGGTCAGCCCGCTGTACGACTGGCGCCCGATGAGCACCTACATCCGCCGCCCGCCGTACTGGGAAGGCGCGCTGGCCAAGCCGCGCACGCTGAGCGGCATGCGCCCGCTGGCGATCCTGCCGGACAACATCACCACCGATCACCTGTCGCCGTCGAACGCGATCCTGCTCGACAGCGCCGCTGGCGAGTACCTCGCGAAGATGGGCCTGCCGGAAGAGGACTTCAATTCCTATGCCACCCACCGCGGCGACCACCTGACCGCGCAGCGCGCGACGTTCGCCAACCCGACGCTGAAGAACGAGATGGTGCGCAAGGACGATGGCAGCGTGCGCGCCGGTTCGCTGGCGCGGGTGGAGCCGGAAGGGCAGGTGATGCGCATGTGGGAGGCGATCGAGACCTACATGGCGCGCGGCCAGCCGCTGATCATCATCGCCGGCGCCGACTACGGCCAGGGCAGCTCGCGCGACTGGGCCGCCAAGGGCGTGCGCCTGGCCGGCGTCGAGGCCATCGTTGCCGAGAGCTTCGAGCGCATCCACCGCACCAACCTGATCGGCATGGGCGTGCTGCCGCTGGAATTCCAGCCCGGCACCACGCGCCTGACGCTGGGGCTGGACGGTACCGAGACCTTCGATGTCCGCGGCGAACGCACCCCGCGCGCGACGCTGACGCTGGTCATCCACCGCCGCAGCGGCGAGGTCGTCGAAGTGCCGGTGCTGTGCCGCCTCGACACCGCCGAGGAAGTCTTGATCTACGAAGCCGGCGGCGTGCTGCAGCGCTTTGCGCAGGATTTCCTGGCGGCGGCCTAAGCATCTTTCGCGTAGCCCGGTGTGCGGCGAAGCCGCTCACCGGGTACTTGCCGCAAGCACCCGGTGAACGCGCTGCGCGCGCACACCGGGCTACCATTGCGTGGCCTAGCCGCGACGTCACGGAGCCTGACCCATGCCCACCCGAATCCCGGTTTCGCTCTGGACCCTGCTGATCGTCATCGGCAGCGCGGCGGCGATTGGCGCGCATTACTTCGGCAGTCCCTGGGTGCACTGGATCGCCAAGCCGGCGACGACCCTGTTGTGCGCCGCGATGGCGCTGTCGCTGCCGGCGACGGAAGCGGGTTACCGCCGCTGGGTGGTGGTCGGGCTGCTGCTGTCGACGGTGGGCGATGTGTTCCTGATGCTGCCGGGCGACTGGTTCCTGCACGGACTGGTCGGTTTCCTGCTGGCGCACCTGGCGTACCTCGTTGCCTTCGGCCAGCGCGAGCGTTTCCTGGCGCGCGCGACGCCTTTCGTCGCCTACGCCATCGTTGCCGTCGGCATCCTCGCCTGGCTGTGGCCGGGCATCCCGGCGCCAATGCGCATCCCGGTGGTGGTCTACGTGGTCGCGCTCGGCAGCATGGCGGCACAGGCGGCGGCGATCTGGTGGGCGCGGCGCGATCGCATGACCGCGCTGGCCGCGGTCGGCGGTGCGCTGTTCATGGCCTCGGACAGCATGATTGCGATCGGCCGTTTCGGCGAGCCCTTCGATGGCCAGCGCTTCCTGGTCCTGTCCACCTACTGGGCGGCGCAATGGCTGATCGCGCGATCGGTCGCGCGCGCCTGATTCGCGTTGCGCTGCATCCTCAGGCGACGCACACCCGGTTGCGCCCGCTGCGCTTGGCTTCGAACAGTGCCGCGTCGGCGCGCGCCAGCAAGTCCGCGGGAGTGTCGCTCGCGGTGGCGCACCCGCTCCACACGCCGGCGCTGATCGTGACCGTCTGCTGCGCATTGCCCAGTACACGCGCCGGCAGAGCCTCGACCACGGTGCGCATGCGCTCGGCCATTGCCTGCGTGGTCGCGCTGTCGGCATCCACCAGCAGGCAGGCGAACTCCTCGCCGCCGTAGCGCGCCACCAGATCCTGCTGACGACAGGCGCTCTCCAGCGCCTGGGCCACCGCGCGCAGCGCGGCATCCCCAGCGAGGTGGCCATGGCGGTCGTTGTAGGCCTTGAAGTAATCGACGTCGATCACGATCACACCCAGCGGCAGGCGCTTCTCCAGCGAGCGCGCGAGCGCGCCGTCCAAGGCTTCGGTCAGGCGCCGGCGGTTGCACACGCCGGTCAGCGGATCCTGGTAGGACAACTCGGTCAGGCGCCGGTTGGCCTCCGCCAGCTCTCCGGTGCGCGCCTCCACCTGCTGCTTGAGCAGCGCCTGGCGCTGGCGCAGGTTGCGGTTGTACAGCATCACACCCAGCACCAGCAACAGTGGCGCCAGCAGCAGTCCGAACCCCTGGACCGGCAGGCGTTGCCACCAGTGCGGGTGCACCTCGAATGCGAGCAGCACGCCGCTGGTCGCCTTGCCCGCGAAGTCGCGCGCCTCGACGTGGAATTCGTAGGCGCCCGGTGGCAGGCCGGTGAAACTGCGCACGCGCTCGCCACTCCAGTCGCCCGGCGTCGTGTCGTAGCCCACCAGTTGCGTGCGGTAGCGCGTTTCGGTCTCGCGCTGCTGCGCCAGCAGGCTGTAGCGCAGCTGCAGTTCACGTGCGCCGGCTGGCACGTCCAGGCGACCGTCCGCAACCCGCGCCGGCTGGCCGTCGATGCGCACCTGGGTCAGGTAAAGCGGCTTTGCGCCGGCCGCAGAAGGCGATACCTCGATGCGCGGATCGTAGACGCTGAGCCCGCCAAGCGTGCCTACCCAGTAGCGGTCCACCGAGTCGACCAACTGGGAGTTGGTGTTGCACTCGTCATGCACGATACCGTCGCGCCGGCGGAACACGCGCTCGGACCAGCCGCTGCCCTCGGGTACCAGTTGCTGCACGCCATTGTTGGTGCAGATGTAGATGCGCCCCTGGCTGTCCGGCAAGATGGTGTAGATCGTCGGGTCCGGCGCGCTCGGCAGCGGCGGCGACTCGACCAGGCGCGGCGCGCTCGGGTCGCCGACGTCCAGGCGCACCACGCCATGCCGGTTGCTGCCGGCCCACAGCACGGTGCGTCCGTCCGATTGCAGCAGGGTGGCGGCGCGATACCCATCATCCGGCAGTCCGGTGCTGGCAGGCAGCAGGCTCCAGTGCTGGTTGCCGAAACGCAGCAGCCCGGCGCCGCTGGCGGCCCACAACCACGAGCGGCCCTGCGCGTCGATCTGCTCGCTGAGCTGGATCACCGGGGCGACGGGTCGATCGCCGAAGGGCTGGAAGCTGGTGTAGCGGCCGTCGCGCAGCCGGTGCAGCCCCGAGCGCGCGGTCGCAAACCAGTACTCGATCTCGCCCTCGTGCTCGCGCGCGATCACGCTGTAGACCAGGTTGCCGGGTACCGCCTCCCACGGGCCCGGCAGCCGCTGGAAGCTCAAGTCCTCGCGGATCTCGTGGACGCCGCCATCGTCCGTGGTCAGCAGACGCCAGGGGCGGCCATCCCTGCCCGGCAGGCGCAGGATGTGGCGGATGCCGTCGCTCGGACTGCTGCCGTCGGCGACCGTGAAGCTGCGCCATCGTCCCTGTTCGAGCAGCCGCAGCCCTTCCTTCATCGAGCCCACCCACAGGCGCTCGCCGCCGCGCCCGTCGGGTTCCAGCATCAGCCCGATAATGCCGTTCTCGCGTTGCCCGAGCAGCGAGACGGTGCGCCACTGGCTGCGTCCCAGCACCGCGCGTGCCAGCCCACCCTCGGTGGCCAGCCACAGGATGTCCGGTCCGTCTGCTCCGCGCTGCACTTCGATGTTGCGGACCGCGTCGGAAGGCAGGCCGTGGCGGCGGTCGAAGACCTGTACCTCGTCGCCGCGCAGGCGCAGCAACCCGGCGCGTGAGGCCACCCACAGCCAGCGCTCGCCGGATGGCCCGCGGGTGACGCGCATGCTGTAGACCGACTCGGTGGGCAGCTCGCCGGTGCGCGCGCGCCAGGCGCGGGTGCCGTCGTCGCGGATGCGCAAGAGGCCGGCGCCGAAGCCCAGCGCCCAGAGTTCCTCGCGCCCGCCCTCGGTGGTCGCCAGCAGCCGGACGAAGCCGAAATCGGCCAGCAGCGGATCCTCGAAGGCTTGCCATTCTCCCTGCGGCTTGCCGTCGACCATCGGGCGCCAGGCGAGGCCGCGGTCGGTGCCCAGCCACTGGCGCGGGCCGCCGAACAAGGATCGGGTGTATTCGATTTGTTGCGGCGGCGCTCCCGGGACGCCTTTCGCGGCCAGGTCCAGCGTCCAGCCGTGCGCACGGCGCACCCAGATGCCTGCTCCGTGCGCCAGTTGTGTCTGCGAGTTTCCCCGCGGATCCAGCGCGTGGTTGAAGAAGAACAGGAAGCCACCCGGATCCGCCACCGGCACCCAGTCGTCGCCGTCCAGGCGCGCCAAGCCCTCGCGCTCGAAGATCGTCCACAGGGTGCCATTGGCGTCGCGCTCCATGTCGCGCACCAGGCTGTGCGCCCAGGGGGTCGGCCACAGGGTCCAGCCGTATCCGTCGAAACGCACGAGCTGCGAGGCGGAGCCGGCCCAGACGAAGCCGCGTGCATCCACGTCCACCGCGCTCCAGATCTCGTCCGACAGCCCGTCCTGCGAGGTGTAGGCGGTGAACTGCGGCGCGCCCTGATCGGTCACGTCCAGCGGCGTGACTGCCGCCGACGCCAGGCTCCAGACGCCCGCGATCAGCCCGGCCCACGCCCTCATGCGATCGATCCCACCGAGTGCCCATCTCACGCCGCTGCCGATGGCGCCAGCATAGCCTTGCCGCCTTCTCGCCCGCGCCGTGAAATTCGTGTAGCAATGCAACCCGGATTCCGCTCCGGACTCCGCCGCCCACTGCCCAAGGAAGCGCCATGCCGTCGACCGTCAGCCTGCCCAGCCTGCCGCAGCACGCCACGCCCGCCGAGCGCGATCAGCGCCAGTTCCAGCTCTCGCTGGCGCGCACCGAATACAACTACATGCGCAGCTACCTGGAAGGCGTGCCGATGTCGGCCGATCTGCCGGACGGCGAGAAGTTCAGCCTGGACTTCGAGGCCCAGGTGCTGAAGGTGCTGCACGTGATGCTGAAGAACTTCACCGACGTGGTGATGTTGCTGCTGCGCCGGGAGCTGGAAAGCGACCTGCCGACCGACGCGGTCAAGGCGGTCGAGGAGGCCTACGCCAAGCTGGAGGACGGCTTCAGCCTGCTGCACCCGATCCGCGACATCAAAGAGTTCAAGGCCTTCCTCGAAGCTCTGGCGGCGCTGCCGAAGGCACTCGAAGGCATGATGAACCTGCCGAAGGACCTGGAGCGCATGGCCACCGGCCTGAAGACGCTGATCGAGCAGATGGTCAAGACCGGCCCCACCGAGTTCCTCAAGTCCTCGTTGTTCGACCTGCTCGACCACGACCCTGGCCGCGATTACCTGCAGGCGCAGTCGATCGCCGACTACGAAATGCTGTTCGATTCGATCGACAAGCCGCTGATGCTGACCCTGCCGCGGCAGCCCTGGATGACCTCGGACGACAAGCCCTGCCTGCAGGACTGGTTCCTGGGCTGGCTGCAGATCGCCGGTTTCAACACCACCCAGTTGCGCGGCGTGGTGGCCAGCGCCACCCCCGGCAGCCAGGCCATCGCGCTGGCGGAGCTCCAGGCCAAGCTGCCGCTGACCGATGCGATCCTGCAGTCGGTCACCGGCGACCGTTCGCTGACGCTGGATGGCGCGATTGCCGCCAATCGCCTGTATGTCTGCGATTACTCGATGCTGGCCGGCGCCTATGCCACCCCGCTGCACGGCGAGCAGCGCTACATGTGCGCGCCGATCGCAGTGTTCTACTGGAACCCGACCCCGCCGCCCGGCTATCCGCCCGGCGCTGGCGCGATGCAGCCGGTGTGCATCCAGTTGGCGCAGCAGCACGATCCGGAAGCCGCGCCGGTCTACACCCCCAACGACAGCGCCGGCGGCAACGATCCGAAGCTGCTCAAGTGGCGCATCGCCAAGTACCTGGTCAATGTGGTCAGCGCGATCCAGCACGAGGCCGTGGCGCACCTGGGCGACTGCCACCTGACGGTCGAGCCGGTGATCGTGGCCGCGCACCGCCAGCTCTCCACCCAGCACCCGCTGCTCAAGCTGTTCATCCCGCACTTCCGCTTCACCATCAACATCAACGACGACGCCATCCACAGCCTGATCGTGCCGGGTGGTGTGGTCGCCACCAACGTTGGTCCGGCCATCGAATGCACCCGCGATCTGGTCGCCAGCGCGCACCGCGCCTGGCGCTGGGACGAGAACAGCCCGGCGCGCGTGTTCGAGGTCCGCGGGGTCGACCAGTTGCCGGTGTTCCCCTTCCGCGACGACACGCGTCTGCTGTGGGCCGCCACGCGCAATTTCGTCTCTGGCTACCTGCGGGTCTACTACGCCAGCGATGCGGACGTTGCCGCGGACGAGGAACTGCAGGGCTGGGTGCGCGAACTGGTCTCGCCGCTGTATTGCGGCTTCAAGGGCCTCGGCGGACTCAGCTACGGCGACGACGGCAGCGTCAGCCTGCGCAGCCTCGACTACCTGATCGACATGGTCGCGCACATCGTTTACCTGGCCGGCCCGCAGCACGCCTCGGTCAACTACGCGCAATACCCGCTGATGTCCTACATGCCCAGTGTGGCCGGCACCATCTACAGCCCGCCGCCCACCCGCAGCACGCAGATCGCCTCGGTGGAGGATTGTGTGAAATGGTACCCGCCGCTGGACGTGGCGCTGTACACCTTCTCCTTCGAGTACCTGCTGAGCGGGGTCCAGTATGACACCTTCGGCCACTACGAGCACAACCCGCGCGACCCGTACTTCACCGATCCGCGGGTGCAGCCGCTGGTGGCCGAGTTCCAGAGCGAACTGGCACTGATCGAGATCGAGATCCGCAAGCGCAACGCCGCGCGCCCGGTGCCCTATCTCTACCAGGTGCCGTCGATGATCCCGAACAGCATCAGCATCTGAGCTGGAGACGGGAGCAGTTGCCGTCGGAAACCGCGTGGGGCGCGCATCGCAATCGCTGCGGTGGCGCGCCGCGCGCGCTGACGGGTCCACCAGGCCTCGCCTGTGCTGGTCCACGGGCGGGTGCCTGCCTTCTCCTGCCGGGGACGCATGATGACGACTGATCTCGCAGCCGTACTGGCCGACCTGCAATTGCATGCCAGCCCCACCTACCGCGAGGGCCTGAAGCGCTTCGGCATCCCAACCGAGCGTGCCATCGGCGTGTCGATGGTGGACCTGAAGGCGATCGCCCGGCCCTTGCGCAAGCGTCATGACCTGGCGCTCGCGCTCTGGCAGGAGGGCTTCTACGAGGCGCGCCTGCTGGCGGCGCTGGTCGACGATCCGGGGCAGGTGGACGTCGCGCAGATGCAGGCGTGGGCGGCCGGCTTCGACAACTGGGGGGTCTGCGATACCGCCTGTTTCGCCTTGTTCGATCGCACTCCGGCGGCCTGGGAGATGGTCGATGCCTGGGCGTGCCGCGAGGAAGAGTTCGTGCGGCGCGCGGCCTTCGCGCTGCTCGCCAGCCTGACCGTGCACGACAAGCGCGCGCCCGACGGCGCGTTTCTGCAGCGGCTCCCGCTGATCGACGCGGCGGCCGGCGACAACCGCATTTACGTCAAGAAGGCGGTCAACTGGGCATTGCGCTCCATCGGCAAGCGCAACGCCGTGCTGCACGCCGCAGCCGTGGAACTCGCGCAGCGTTGCGCCGCGCGCACCGAAACGCCGGCGCGCTGGATCGGCAAGGACGCCTTGCGTGAGCTGCGCCACCCCAAGGTCATCGAGCGCGTGGAGCGCAAACCGGTTCGCCGGTGACGCTACCCTTTGGTCGCTCGCACCGCCAAGCCGCGCGCTTCCGGATCGCGCGCCGCGGGTCTTTCTGGTAACCGTCGGTCCACCCTGGCTCTCCCGCCCTACTCACTGTCGTGCAGGCGGGCTGCGGCGCGCGCTGCGCGCATCAGCGCCACCCGTCGCTGCGCGCGCTGCGGCGCGCTGCGGGCCAGCGCGGCCCAGGTGTCCGCGGGCAGCGAAATGGCGTCCGTGTCCCAGTCCCCGGCGCCCAGCGTGGCCAGGATCGCCAGCTTGCCGGCGAGCGGACTCGCCGGGTGGAATTGCGCCTGGTGGCCGAGCGCCGGGTCGGGGTGGTCGATCAGCCATTGCACGGCCTGCGCAGTGCTGTGCGGGTGCAGTGCGGCCTCGCGCAGCCTGGGCGACGACGATTTCGCCAGTGCCAGCCAGAATTCGCCTTCCGGCAGGCCGGCGGTTGCGGCCAGGTCGGCCTGCAATTGCGCGTCATCGTCGTACCAGCGGGCGAGCGCGCGCGTCAGCTGCGCGCGGTTGGCGTGCGCCTGCAGCATCAGGGTCAGAGCCCAGTCCGAGCTGAAGCCCAGGCGCTGGTCCAGTTGCGCGATCACCGTGGGCGGCAAGATGCGCAAGTGGAAGAAGCTGTTCTGGAACGAGCCATCGTCCGGCCGGATGCCGATCTCCAGGATCAGCGCCAGCGTGTCCTCGATGGCTGCCGCGGCCAGCGCATCGTTCTGCAGCAGCGTGTCCAGGGTGCCGGCCGGGCTCTCGCGCATCTGCACGATCCGCTCGGCGATTTCCCGCGCACTCGCGCGCGAGGCCGCCTGGCGCTCGGCGCGGATCCAGTCGGCGGCGCGGCGGACCAGCAGGCGCTGCAGGTTCACCGGCAGCAGCGGGTTTTTCGCCAGCGACTCCGCCAGCGGTTCCATCTGCGGCACCGTGAGCCGGCCGGCCAGCAGTTGCAGCACCGGCGCGCTGCGCGTGTGCTGCGCAATCCGCAGCAGATCCAGCCGCGGCGGCCGGCGCGCCGCGATATCGTCGAGCGCGGCGTCCAGTTCCGCGGCCAGGCGCGTGGCGTGCGCACGCGGGTCCAGGCTCAGCCATGCGGCGGTGCGGATGCCCGCCATTGCCTGGGCACGGGCCCCGCCGCCTTTCACCTCGATCGCCAGCCAGCGCATCGCCAGCGCATCGTGCTGCGAGACGGTCAGCTTGCCCGGTGCCGCACCCAGCGCCTGGTCGAGTATCTGGTCGGCCAACGTGCGCTGTCCGTCCGTGCTCAGCTGCGGCCACAGCGTCTCGATCTGCGCGGTGTCCAGCGGGGTGTAGACCATCGCCTCGCGAACCTCCGCCACTGCATCCCGCAGGCGCGCGTCGATCGCCTCGGCGCCGGGTTCCCAGCCGAATCCGGTTTCCCAGCCATGCAGCCGCCACAGGCGCTCGCGCACGCCAGGGTCCGGATCGTCCTGCAAGCGCTCCAGCACCGCGTCGGCCAACTGCTCGCGAGAGGCCACCCGCAGGCGCACCTCGGCGTCCTGCGCGGCGGCCAGCGCCGCGACCATCGCCTCCGGGGTCTGGGGATTCTCCGCCAGGCTGCGCTGCAACGCGGGCGACAGCGTCAGTGGATCGCGCGCGGCCATGCGCTCTGGCGCGTGTCGCCCCAGCCAACGGTCCACCTGGCCATCGCCCAGCTGCGCCAGCGCCGCCATCACCGCCGCCGGCCGACCCGGCACCGAGGCGATCAGCTGCGCCAGCAGCGGATCCTCCTGCAGCAGCTCCAACTGTTCGGCCTGCGTGACCTCGGTGGCCAGCGCGCGCAAGGCCTTCCCGGCCAGACCCTCGGGCCCCGGCTGCTCGCGGAACACGGGCTCGCCGCTGCGCATGCGCGCGCGCAGCCAGCCCTCGTCCACCCGCAGCTCCCACAGCTCGGCGTCCGCCGCGGCGTCCAGGTGCTCCGGCGCGGTGTAGGCCTCGGGCAACAGGTGGCGCAGGGCCAGCGCGCGCTGCCCGTCGCTGGCGTCATCGGTCAGCGCAAGCGCGATATCGCCTGCCGGATAGTCGCTGCTCTTGTCGGAGATCAGCAGCAGCCGAGTGTCCACCGGGCCGCGCACTTCGAAGGTGTAGTCGTTGTAGACCGCCATCAGCACGCCGGGCACGCGCAATCGGCCGCCCACCCACAGTGCGCCCCAGCTGTACACCTGCGCTGCATCCATGTCGCCTTCCACCACCAGCACGCCCGGGCCGCCGACGTAGTCGTCGTACATGCCCTGCACGCGCAGCGATCCGCGCACCACCACGATGTCGCCGTTGTCGAAATGGCCACGAACCGTGAGGTCCCCGTCGTGGATCAGCACCCGCTCCGCCTGCTCCAGGTTGTAGACCATCTGGGTGTGCTTGAGCCGGCCGCGGACCGCGGCAATCTCCTCGGCCGTGGCCACGCGCAGCGGCAGATCATCCGCCTGCAGGCGGGGCGCATCCGGAAAGGGCAATTCGGTCGTCATGAACAAAGTCCACAGGCAAAGGCAAGGCGTGAGCATCGGTTCCTCCTGATCCTCGGGAACGCAATAACGGCCGGGAACGGACAAGCGCACGGATCCACGCGGACGCTGGCGATCGCCAGCCGTTCGCGTCAGGATTGCCCCAGGCGCACCGGAGCAAGGCCGCGATGAAGCTGGAATCCACCCTGGGCCACGCCATCAGCCAGTTCTGCGCGAACGGCTTTGCAGATCCCGCCCAAAACCACTGCGCCCATTTTGTCGGCCATGTGCTCGCGGTCGACACCGGCTACGACTGCCGTACCCACACCGGCAAGGCGGGGCAGGGCGCCTGCCTGCGCGTGCACGAACTGTTCGCCCACTGCCCGCGCGTCGGCTATTTCGAGGACGCCCTCCTGGCGTCTGCGTGTCCGTGCGCGGTGCGCAAGGCGGCATAGCCAATCAAAACGCCCCTGTCGATCCAGCAAAAGCCGCGAAAGCGGCTTTTTTCTGTTGTGCGGAATGCGGCCTACTCGCGGGTTTCCTTGAACGCCAGCCACTCTTCCCAGGCGTTTTCGGAATCGATGTCGGTGTAACCGCGCGATTTCTCGATGGCGCGCTGCGCAGACTTCGGCATCACCATGGCATTGGCCTCATCGGTGGCCGAGAGCACTTCCGCTTCCGTCAGTGGCGAGCCCTTCTCGTTCTCGAGGTAAGCGAGTACCGCGACCAGCGCGGGCACGTGGACGATCACCAACTCGTCTTCGTTCACCTCTTTCTCCTTCCCGGCCGGGGCTGTCGCGCCTCCGCTGCGTGAGTCGGCGGGGTCTGCGCCAGCCGCCATGGCCCAGGGACTGCCGGTGATGAGCAGAGCGCAGAGGAACAGGTAACCCAGCAAGGCCATCGGTCGACTCCATTCAAGCCAGGACCGGAAACGCCGGATCGCGACGACCCGCACGCGGCTTCCCGATTCCTCCTGCCCGCGACTTCTTCCCGTCGGCCGCGGGAAAGAGATCGCCGACAGCGTCTGTTCTTGAATGACGTGCTCTAACCGATTGAATCGACGAGCTTTCACCGGTGCTTGATGGCGCCCCCGGCGACAACCGGTCTACGTGAGAACGCTGGCGCCGGCCGGGCCGACGCTCGCCTCACGCAGTCCTCGCGCGCTCAGGGCCCTCGAGCCAGCGGACCAGATCGTCCGGCTGATCGAGATCGAATGCCAGCTCCGGTGCGTCCACCACCTGGCATTCACGGCAGTCCCGCAGCAGACGGCGGGCACCCTGGTCGCCGTTCAGGCTGGCCAGCGACGCGCGCCAGGCGGCGGGGAATACCGCCGGTACACCTGCAATGCCGGCATATCCGCTGGCGACGGGATGGCCGGGGTCGATACGCCAGCGCGACAGCAGCTGGCGCAGGTGGTCGGCTCTCAGCGCGGGCTGGTCCACGCCCAGGACCAACAGACCACCGGGTGCCGCGGCGCCGGCGCCGGCGGCCAGGCTGGCGCCCATGCCCGAGGCCCAGTCCGGGACCACCAGGCAGCGCAACGGCAGGCCGCAGAGGGCGTCGCGGCAGCGGTCGGCTTCGGCGCCCAGCGTCACCAGCAACTCGCTCGGCTCGCTGGCCAGAGCCTCCAGGGCGAGGTGCCGGATCAGGGCACGCCGGCGATCTGCACCAGTTGCTTCGGCTGGCCCAGGCGTCGCGATGCGCCGGCCGCGAGCAGCAGTGCCGCGTGCGTCAGCTCAGCCATGCGCGAACTGCTGGGTCAGCCTGGCGGCGATCGCCATTGCCACCGCCTCCGGTCCATGTGCGCCCAGCGGCAGCCCAACGGGCGCCTGTAGCCGTGATCCCAGCTGCCCGCGGGTCGCGTCGTCCAGTTCCGCGAGCAATTCGTCGCGTCGCGCCGGGGGGCCGAGCAGACCGACCAAGGGCAGGGACGACCCCGCCAGCAGTTCCAGGCAGCGCTTGTCCTCGTCGAACAGGTGGGTGGCGCACAGCGCCGCGTCATAACAATCGATTTCGAGCCGGGCCAGGGCCTCGGCGGGGCGGGATTCGATGCATCGATCCGCAGCCGCGAGGCGGCCATCGGCGTGGTAGCGCAAGCGATGCTCGATCACATCGACGCGCCAGCCGAGCGTGCGTGCGAGTGCGAGCAGCGGCGGGGCTTCCGGGCCACCGCCGAGCAGCAGCACGCGTGGTGGCGGCGGGATGCGCACCCACTGCTCGGCTGCATGCTCATGGATCAGCGGACGCACGCCGGTGCAGTCGACCCACAGGCTGCGGTGCTGCGCATCCGCCGCTGCCAGCGCGGTCAGCAGGGGGTGCGGCGCGGGCGCGGGCCACAGCAGTACTTCGGACGCGCCACGGCAGCCACTCTGCGAGCCGAACCAGCGGTCGTCGTCGCCGCGGGTGTCGTACTGCCGGCGCTGGCAGTCTCCGCTCGCGAGTGCGACCTGCGCATCAACGACCAGTTCCGCTTCCAGGCACCCGCCGCTGATGCAACCGGCGACGAGGCCGTCCGCATCGATCAACGCCAGGGCGCCGGCCTTGCGATAGCTGGATCCCTGGGTGGCGATCACCAGGGCCACGGTCGCCGCCCGTGGGCGCGCCGCCCAGGCTTCGAGCAAATGACGCAGCGTGTGCTGGCGGGGATAGCTGTGCACGGAGGCTCCGCAGGACTGCCGCCGAGCATAGCGGCCGCGCGAGGAGCAAGGCGAAGAGCAAAGATCGCGGGCGGAGCCCGCTCCCACGAGAGCGAGAAGGCGGAGAGCGAAGATCGCGGGCGGAGCCCGCTCCCGCGAGAGCGGGAAGGCGAAGAGCAAAGATCGCGGGCGGAGCCCGCTCCCACGAGAGCGAGAAGGCGGAGAGCAAAGATCGCGGGCGGAGCCCGCTCTCACCGAACATCCGATAACTCATTGATCTGAAGAGCAGTTTGTCCGCAAAGGACGCGAAGGACGCAAAGAAGAGCGGAAACCGCTTTCGCTTCCTTTGCGTTCTTTGCGTCCTTTGCGGACAAGAAGAGTGGCGCGGGTCGCGAAGAAGTTCGATGCGCGAATAAGCGCACCGGCAGGGGCGACCGGGACTCTCACCGAACATGTCGCAAAGCATTGACTTAGATAAGGTAAATTCGGAGGGCACGAGGGCACGCAAAGGCGCTCCTTCGCACCGAACCGGCTCTTGCGTGCCCTCGTGCCCTCGTGGCCTCGTGCCCTCCAGTTCGACGCGCGAACAAGCGCACCGCCACGGGCGACCGGGACTCTCACAACAGCGCCAAGCGTCAGCGACCATCGCGGGCACCGGCCAACTGCCAACCCGTTGGCAATCCTACGGTCAACCGCCCCCCTCCCCGCGCGTTAAAGGTCAGCAAGCCGGGCAATCCTGCCCGAGTCCACGAGGACCCCAATGAAGACCCACTACTTGGTAATGGCCCTGACGCTGTTGGCAGCCGCGAGCGCCCACGCCGGCACCCCGCGCGTCGACGCCCGGCAGGAGAACCAGGAAGCGCGCATCGACCAGGGCATCGCCACCGGCGAGCTGACACAGCGCGAAGCCAATCGCCTGGAAGCGCGCCAGCAACATATCGACAATGTCGAGGATCGCGCGCTGGCCGATGGCGTGGTCACGCGCCGCGAGAAGATCCGCCTGGAGGTCAAGCAGGATCGCAACAGCCGCGCCATCGCCCGGCAGAAGCATGACCGGCAGGATCGTTGGTGATCGGATCGCGAGGAGCTTGGCTCGCGTAGGCCGGAGTGCCGCATCGCGGCTCTCCGGCGCTCTGCCCGTGAGTCGCCGCGCGCGTCGACGGGCACAGAGACAGTCCAGCGCGTTGCCGGTGAGGCGCTTCGCGCCACACCGGCCTACGCATCGTCGCCAGACGCCAACGTTGTGGCCTCAGAAATCCTGCTCGTAGCGCACGTATGGCGTGCGGCTGAAGGCATCGGCTTCGTTGGCCTCGGCCACCGGCGAATTGCCCAGCCGCGGCGGATCCCCGCTGCTGAACAGGTTACGCGCGCCCACCGAGATAATGCCGGACCAGGGCGTCCGCCAGCTGACGCCAAGGTCCATGCTCGACCACCAGGGGCTGACGCTTTCCATGCCCTTGCGGATCATCTGGGTGGCCATGTCGGCGCTGAAATCGCCATAGGCCAGGCTGAATTGGACACGCCCGATGTCCGGGCTGTTCTCCAGCCGCGGTAGCCGCGACATTGCCATCGCCACGCCGATGCGGGATTGCTCGGACAGCGACAACTCGCTGCCCAGGGTGAAAGTCTGCGCTGGCTCGCGGGCAACAGAGGCCAACGGCGCCATCGGCAGCGAAGGCTGCGGCATGCCGACCGTGGCGGCCGGCCCGAGCGAACCAGGCAGGACCCAGATCGCCGGGCTTTCGCTGTAGCCCACGGTGAAACTGGCCTTGCCCACGCTGAGGGAGCCGGACACGCCGATGGCGGACTGCCCGCTTTGCGCCGCAAAACTCTCGCAGGCATCCGACTTCAGCGGCGCCAGCGGCGCCTGCATCAGGCTGCGGCAGGGGACGAAGTCGGTCACCGTGACCGCCGCCCCGAGGCCGATTTCCTCGGTCAGGCGCCATTGCGCCGTCGGCGAGACCGAGAAAGTTTCGTCGCCACCGACGTTTCCGCGGACCTGCGCCACGCCGAGCATGACGCTGCCCGCCGGTTCCGGCAGGAAGGGATTGGCGAGCAGCGAACCATCATTGTCGCCGAGCACGAACACCGGCACCCAGGTGCTGCCGTCCGCCTGCGGCCAGGGCGACGGGCGCGACTGGTCGTGGATCAGCACGGGCAGCGACGCTTGCGCGCCGTCGCCAACTTGCGCCCACACGGAGGTCGGTGCCAAGGCGGTTGCGATGGCGATGGCTGCATGCATCGATTTCAGTGCGGGCATCGGGGCTGCCTCGTCTTTTTCTCTCTGACCAGTCTCGGCCGGGGTGGTTCCCACAGTGCGCCGGTCTGGTCATTCATTTTGGGCCAACGATAGCAGAATCCAAGTCCCGCCAGTTGGTTTCAACGACTTACTGCGGTCGTTCCGGAGGATTGCCGGGTGCCGGCGGGTGGAACAACTGTTCGATCTCGACCGGATCGAAGCGGTAGGTCATGCCGCAGAACTCGCAGACGACCTCGGCGTGACCCAGGTCATGGGCTGCGGCGAAGGCCTCGTCGCGGCCAATCCGGCGCAGCACGTCGGCGACCTTCTCGCGCGAGCAGCGGCAGCGCACGTGCAGCGGCAGCGGGTGGCGGTCGATGCGCTGGGTGTCGTGAAACAGTCGGTGCAGCAGGACTTCGCTGGGCGTGCCGACCAGTTCCTCGGGGCCGACGGTGCCGAGCAGGTGATCAACGCGGTTCCAGCCATCGGCGTCCACCTGCCCATGCCCGCCCTCGTCGGGCAGGCGCTGCAGCAGCAGCCCCGCAGCGTGTTGTCCGTCGCCCGCCAGCAGCAGGCGGGTAGGCAACTGTTCGCTCTGCGCGAAGTAGCCTTCCAGCGCTTCGCCCAGCGTCTCGCCGGCATGCGGCACGATGCCCTGGTAGCGCTCGCCGCGCTGCCAGGGCTCCAGCGTGATCGCCAGCAGGGCACCGGCGGAAGCCGCGGCAAAGCCATGTTCGAAATCGACCGCACCCTCACGCGGCCGCGCGATGCCGCGCACATCGCCCTCGCTGGTGCACTCCACGTACATCAGTTCCAGGTCCGCGCCACCCTGCAACTGCAGCGACAGCCGTCCGTTGAACTTGATCCCGGTGATCAGCAAGGCCGATGCGCACAAGGCCTCGCCCAGCCAGCGACCCACGGCCGGCGCGTAGGGCTGGTGGCTCAGGACTTCGCGGTACCCGGCGGATAGCCGCACCGCGGCGCCGCGGACACCGAGTTCGGGGAGGACGAAGGCGTGGAGGAGTAGGTCCATGGAGCGGGTTGTGGGTTCTGGGTTGAGGGTTGTGGGCGGCAGAAGCTGGTGTGAGGGTTGCGGGCGCTGGCCTCGCTGCCCACAACCCACAACTCACAACCCACAACCGGCCCATGCAGCGACTGGAAGGCGCCGCTCCGAGGCGAAGTCGATAGCCCCTTACCCCGCCTTGCGCGCCGCCTGCTTGCGATCGTTCTCGGTCAGCAGCTTCTTGCGCAGGCGGATCGCGTGCGGAGTCACTTCGACCAGTTCGTCGTCCTCGATGAACTCCAGCGCCTGCTCCAGCGAGAACTTCACCGGCGGCGTCAGCATCAGGTTGTCGTCCTTGCCGGCGGCGCGGAAGTTGGTCAGCTGCTTGGCGCGCAGGGCGTTGACCACCAGGTCATTGTCCTTGGCGTGGATGCCGACGATCTGGCCTTCGTAGATCTCCGCGCCTTCCGGGATCAGCAGGCGGCCGCGCTCCTGCATCGCGTACTGGGCGTAGGCGGGCGAGGAACCGGTGCCGTTGCTGATCATCACGCCGTTCGGGCGCTTGGCGATGGCGCCCTTGACCACCGGGCCGTAGTGCTCGAAGGTGTGGAACATCAGGCCGGTGCCGGCGGTCAGCGTGCGGAACTCGGTCTGGAAGCCGATCAGGCCGCGCGAGGGGATCATGAACTCCAGGCGCGTGCGGCCCTTGCCGTCCGGTTCCATGTTGCGGATCTCGGCGCGGCGGGTACCCAGGCGCTCCATCACGCCGCCCTGGTACTGCTCTTCCAGGTCGATCACCAGGAGTTCGTACGGCTCCATCATCTGGCCGTCGATCTCCTTGACGATGACCTCCGGGCGCGAGACGGCCAGTTCATAGCCCTCGCGACGCATGGTCTCGATCAGGATCGACAGATGCAGCTCGCCGCGGCCGGAGACGCGGAACTTGTCGGCATCGTCGGTCTCGTCCACCCGCATCGCCACGTTGTGCATCAGCTCGCGCTTGAGGCGGTCGCGGATCTGGCGGCTGGTCAGGAACTTGCCGTCCTTGCCGGCAAACGGCGAGGAATTGACGCAGAAGAACATGCTGATCGTCGGTTCGTCGACGGTCAGCGCCGGCAGCGCCTCCGGCTGGTCCGGCGAGCAGATGGTGTCGGAGATGCCGATGCCCTCGACGCCAGTGATCGCGATGATGTCGCCGGCCTGGGCCTCGGGCACTTCATGGCGCTCCAGGCCCATGAATCCGAGCACCTGCAGGATGCGGCCCTGGCGCTTCTTGCCTTCGCGGTCGACCACCACCACCGGCATGTTGGTGCGCGCCTTGCCACGCTGCACCCGGCCGATGCCGATGATGCCGACGTAGCTGGAGTAGTCGAGCTGGCTGATCTGCATCTGGAACGGGCCGTCGGCGTCCACCCGCGGGGCGTGCACGCGGTCGACCACGGTCTGGAACAGCGGGTCCATGTTGCCTTCGCGCGCGTCGTGCGTGAGGCTGGCATAGCCGTTCAGCGCCGAGGCGTAGACCACCGGGAAGTCGAGCTGCTCTTCGGTGGCGCCGAGGCGGTCGAACAGATCGAACACCTGGTTGACCACCCAGTCCGGGCGTGCGCCCGGGCGGTCGATCTTGTTGACCACGACGATCGGGTTCAGGCCGCGCTGGAAGGCCTTCTGGGTCACGAAGCGCGTCTGCGGCATCGGGCCGTCGAGGGCGTCGACCACCAGCAGCACCGAGTCGACCATCGACAGCACGCGCTCGACTTCACCGCCGAAGTCGGCGTGGCCCGGGGTGTCGACGATGTTGATGCGCCAGTCGCCCCAACGGATCGCACAGTTCTTGGACAGGATCGTGATGCCACGTTCCTTTTCGATGTCGTTGCTGTCCATCACGCGGTCCGGGATCACCGCGCGCTCGCTCAGGGTGCCGGACTGCTTCAGCAGCTGGTCCACGAGCGTGGTCTTGCCGTGGTCGACGTGGGCGATGATGGCGATGTTGCGCAGCTTTTCGATCATGGGAACTCAAGTCACAGCCGGAGCGGGCAACGCGCATCGCGCGACGCCAGGTTGGCAGTTGGGCAGGAAAGACGGGCGCGGAGTATAGCCGGATGGCAACCGAGCCTGGCGTCAGGTTGTTGGCGGGGGTTCACTCGCCGGCCAGCGTTGCGTGAGTCGCCGGTTCAGCCCATGTGGACGAGCTTGCGGCGCTCGCGGATCGCCTGAGTCGGATACCGATGGATCGGTGCGATCAGGCAGCGGATCACGCGCCTCCCGCATGCGACGCGTCAACCAGCGGGCGCTCGCGGAACCAGAAGCTGAGCACGCGCTTCTCGCCGGCGAGCACCGGCATGCCGGCATGGCGCATGGCAGGATCGGGGCGCCCGTCGCGCAGGTTTCCGAAGACAAGCAGGCGATTGCGCGCGGCTGGCAGCTCGAGGCCCAGGCCGGGAAAGGCGGTGGACCCGCCCGTCACATCCTCGTTGAGGTACAGCAGCGCAGTGGTGATGCGTTGATTCAGCGGTTGGCGGCCGGCATCACTCGTTTGCGCCAGTGGATCGTGTTCTAGGCAGTCATGGTGCAGCCGGTACTCACCGCCCACACGGTAGCGAAGCAAGTTGACCGGCTCGCAACAACGCCAGTCGCAAGCTGCGGTTTCCGCTACCGCCCGGAGTACTGCGGCGGCGACAGGATCCAGCATCTGCCAATCGAGAACCGCCTGATCGCCGCGCCGGACGGGGTGAATCCGCCGTTGCCCGGTCAATGGATCGATCACATGCGCAGGTCGCAGCAGCGGCTGCGACAGTTTGTCGAGCCAACTCAAAGTCGACTCCGGCAGGAAACGGGAATACGCATGCACCTGGATCGTCTCGCCGGCGGGCCGCTCCGGTCGAGTGCGGCTCGTGCTGCGAAATTCGCGAATGGTGCTCAGCTCCTGCACCATCGCGCGATATCCGGCATCGGCGCGAAGCAGGTCGATGGCTTCGGCGAGCGCTGCGTCGGTGTCCGATGCGCGCAGGATCCGGATCGTTGCCAGGACCTGAGCCGAATTCGCCACATGTGCGCGGACTGCCGCCTGTGCGCGCTGCTCGGCGGCCGCCAACTGTCCGCCCTGCATCAGCGCCACCAACTCCAGTTGCGCTGCCGGCAGCAGCGCCTCGGACAGGCCGGCGTCGGCTGCGAGACCGGCCCAGAGCCGCGCCGAAGCGAGATCGTTGCGCTCGAAGAAGAACTTCGAAACCGCCAATTGGGCAGGAGGGTCTCCGCTTCGGGCACGCTCCAGCGCTGCGCTGATTGTCAGGGTCATGCGAGCCCACGCTACCTCGACTCGCAACATGATGCCATGTTGCATGGCCGGGACCACGCAGGAGCAGCAACCCGCCTCGCCGGCACGCCGCGACCGATGTACCCGCTGAACGCGCGGCGCGCGTGCAGCGGGCCAAGAGTCAGGCCAGCGCCGATCCCAGCGTCGCTTCCACCGCGCGCACCACCTCGCCCGATTCGACCAAGGCGATGGCGGCGGCGATGTCCGGCGCGAGCAGGCGGTCGTGGGCCATGAAGGCGATGCCGCGGGTGCGCACCAGATCGAGCACGCTGGCGCTGGCCGCGGCGGGGCGCACGTCCTTGAGCTGCTTCAAGTCGGTCTGCAGGCGCTTGACGTCCTCGGCCAGGGCCACGCTTTCCTCGCTGGTCACCTGCGACAGGTTGCGCAGCTTGGAGCGCAGCGCCTGCACGCCGAGGCTGGTCGCCAGGCTGTAGCTGGCACCCAGGATCTGCAGACGGAACTCCAGCGCCTGGGTGCCCACCAGCAGTTCCAGCGCGAGCACCTTTTCCAGGTCGCCGATCATCTCCAGCACATGACGCGCCTCGGTGGTGCCCATCGAGACGTGGTCTTCGGCGTTGGCGCTGGTCGGGACCGAGTAGACCGTCGCCGGGTGCGCCTTGGTCGCCAGTTCGTTGACCAGCGCCGCAGCGGTGTACTGCACGATCATGTGGCCGGAATCGGTGCCGTCCTCGTTGCCGATCAGGAATGGCGGCAGTCCGTCGTTGGTGGCCGGGTCGACCAGCTTGGCCAGGCGCCGCTCGCTGATCGAGGCCAGCACCGGGATTGCGCACTTGAGCTGGGTCAGCGCCAGCGCGATCGGCATGCCGTGGAAATTGCCGGCGGACACCACCGAATCCTGGTCGTCTTCCACCTCGGGGAAGATCAGCGGGTTGTCGGTGACCGAGTTCAGCTCGATCTCGACGATCTCGCGCACCCGCGCCAGGGTGTCCTTGACCGCGCCGTGCACCTGCGGCACGCAGCGCAGGGAATAGGCGTCTTGCGGCTGCACCTTCTTGCCGCCGCGGAAAGGCAGGTTGCGGGTGTAGTGGCGCGAGCGCGCGCCGCGCTCGCTCTTGGGTACGTAATCCCAGCGCACGTCGAAGGTGCGCCGCTCGCCCTCGGCGCCGGCCCAGGCCTTCGCGCTCCACGGCGCAAAGCGCGGTACGCGGTGGTACGGGATGTCGACCAGCCTGCTGCCGTCGATCAGCCTGCGGATGTTCGCAGCCGCGGCGATCTGGCCGGGATGCGGACGCAGATCGTGCACGCGCTCGTCGAAGGCCGCCGAGCGGCCGCAGAAGGCCTCCAGCGCCAGCGCTGCGTTGATGTCGGCCATGCGCGACAGCTCGCTCAGGCGGCCGAGCGCCAGGATTGCCGAGGCGAGCATTTGCCCGGTGCCGTTGTTCAGCGCCAGGCCTTCCTTGAACGACAGCGTCAGCGGCTTGAGGCCGGCGCGCGCCAGCGCCTCGGCGGCGGGCACACGCACGCCGTTCTCGAACACCTCGCCCTCGCCGATCACCGCCAACGCCAGGTGCGAGAGCGGCGCAAGGTCGCCACTGGCGCCCACCGAGCCCTTCTCCGGCACCACCGGGATCAGGTCCAGCCGGAGCAAATCGCGCAGCCGTTCGAGGGTCACCACGCGCACGCCGGAATGGCCCTGCAGCAGGGTGTTGATGCGGATCGCCAGCATCGCGCGCACCATCGGCAGCGGCAGCGGATCGCCTACGCAGACCGCATGGCTGATGATCAGATTGCGCTGCAGCTCGGCAACGATCGGCAGGTCTTCGGAACCTTCGCGCTCGCGCCGGCGCACATTTTCCAGCAGGCGGTCGGCATTCGAGCCGAAGCCGGTGGTGACGCCGTAGATCGGCTCGCCGCGCTTCAGTTCTCTTCGCGAGGAAGTCGGCCGACAGGTGCACGCGCTTGAGCGCGGTCTTCGACAGCCGCACCGGGCGGCGGTGCAGGGCGATGTCGAGCACCGACTCGATGCTGAGGCGGCGGCCGTCGAGGTCGATCGGGCGCGGAGCGGGCGCGGCGGCTGCGTTCACGCCTGGGCTTCCTTCACGCCACCGCGGCGGCGCAGCTCGCCGAGCGCCTCGGCCTGCTCGATTTCCACCCGCAGCGCCTTGATCAGTTCGCCGCGCGGCACCTCGAACTGTTCTTCCTTGGCCAGGTCCTTGACCATCACCACCGACTTGGCGACTTCGTTCTCGCCGACGATCACGGCGAAGCGGATGCCCGCCTTGCTGGCGTACTTGAGCTGCTTGCCGAGCTTGCCCGAATCCAGCACCAGCTCGGTGTTGATGCCCGCGGTGCGCAGCTGGGTGGCGATGTCCAGGTACACCGGCATCAGGCCCGGATCCATCTGCGTGACCAGCACGGTCACGGTGCTCTCCGCGGTGCCGATCAGGCCCGCCTCGCGCAGCTGGTAGTACAGGCGCGTGGCGCCGATCGAGATGCCGACACCCGGCAGGCGCGACCTGGTGTAGTGACTGGCGAGGTTTTCGTAGCGCCCGCCGGAGCACACCGAACCGATCTGCGGGTGGTCGGTCAGGATCGTCTCGTAGACCGTGCCGGTGTAGTAATCCAGCCCGCGCGCGATCGAGAAATTCAGCGCGTAATTCGCCTCCGGCACGCCGAAGCCCTTGACCAGGCGCAGCACCTCGGTCAGTTCCTCGATACCGGCTTCCAGCTGCGCGTTGCCGCCGCCGATCGCGCCCAGCATGTCCAGCGCCTGCGCGTGGCTGGTCGAACGCAGCGCGACGAACGCGAGGATCTCGTCGACCCGTTCCGCGGCCAGGTTGAAGCCTTCGCCGGTGAGTGTGCGGCGCACGTAATCGGCGCCGCGCTTGTCCAGCTTGTCCACCTCGCGCAGCACCAGGGTCTGCTGCTCTGCGTCAGCCACGCCGGCGCGTTCGAAGAAGCCGCGCATCAGCTTGCGGTTGTTGAGCTGGATGGTGAACGGGCCGACGGCGAGTTCACGGAACACGCTGGCGATCACGGCGACCACTTCGGCGTCGTAGCGGATCGACAGCTCGTCCTTGCCGATGATGTCGATATCGCACTGGTAGAACTCGCGGAAACGCCCGCGTTGCGCGCTCTCGCCGCGATAGACCCGCTGCATCTGGTAGCGGCGGAAGGGGAAGGACAGCGCGTGCTCGTGCTCGGCGACGTAGCGCGCCAGCGGCACGGTCAGGTCGAAGCGCAGCGCCAGTTCCGGCGCATCGCCCTGCTTGAGGCTGCCGGTGGACTGGACGAAGTACACCTGGCGCTCGGTCTCGCCGCCGCTCTTGGTCAGCAGCACATCGCTCAGTTCGAACACCGGGGTTTCCACCGGCAGGAAGCCGAAGCGCTCGTAGTTGCGCCGGATCGTGTCCAGCATGTCCTGGAAGGCGATCTGGTCCAGCGGCAGGAGTTCCATCGTGCCGGCGGGCGTGCGGGGCTTCACAATGCTCATCGTTTGCCAATGCAGGAAAGCGAGGCCGCGTAGGCTACACCGGCAGGGGCGGAACGGGGGCTCGGCGGGTAGACTCGGCCGCTGGCGCGCATCTGGGGACAGGCATGCACAGGACATGGGCCGGGCTGATTCTGATCGCTTGCTGGCATGCGACGCCGCTGCTTGCGGTCGACCTGAACCAGCAGGGGGTAGGCACGGGATTGATCTACAAATGCCGCAGCGCCTCGGGCGCGGACGTCTACAGCGACAAGCCCTGCGCGGCCAAGGCCGACATGCAGGAGATGAACATTGCACCGGCGCCGCTGCCGGATATCGCCGACATCGGGCCGCTCTGCGACAGCGAGGATGGTGCGCGACTGGACCTCTCCGGGCTCAATCGGGCAACCCTGTCCGCATTGCCTGCCGGGCAGCGCCAGAGCGTCAACGATGCACTCGCCGACTACGCCCGCTGGGGCTCGCGCGAAGGCGCGCGCTGGGGCCGCGGCAAGGACGATGCGCTGCATCTGTGCCTGCCAACCTTCGCCAACGAGATCGTGGAGTTCATCGCCACCCAGGACGGCAAGCTGATCCAGGTGCGCGGCGGCATGGTCGCCTACCGCAATGACCCGGACACGCCGGCCGCGCTGCTGGAGCGCTGCGCGCAGACCTTCAACCAGTGCCTGCAGGCGCCCGGCGCCAGCGCCGACACCTGCGTCACCCAGGTGCCCACCTGCGCCACTGCCGAGCCCTGGAAAGGCGGCCGCAACTGCTGCCCGCTGCAGTGCAAGGAGAGCTACCAGACCCGCCGCGCCAGCGGACTGTCCGGCGAGAGCGCCTTCCTTTCCGCCTTGTACGAGACGCCGAGCTGCGTGCCGGGGCTGGAGTTGGTTCGCTGAAGCGGCTGCGGTGGGGATCGGGGGTGGTTGGGCGGGGGCGGGGGGTTGTCGGTTGGGGCCAGGCGAGGGGGTGGGGTGGTTGTTGGGTGTTTTGTTGGCAGCAACAGCGGCGCCGGAGGAGCGGCGCCAGGACACCGCGGCTGCCGACGACCTGCGCTCCCGCGGCGCCGCTTGGCTTCGCTGCCACCAACAACCAACAACCAACACCAACACCAACACCACACCACCCCCAACACACACACACCACACACCCGGACCCCAATGACCCAATACAACTATACCGGCCGCACGGCCCTGATCACCGGCGGTGCTGGCGGCATCGGCAGCGCCACGGCGGCGGCATTCGCGGCGGCGGGGGCGAGTGTGGTGGTGGCGGATGTCGCCGCCAGTGGCGCGGAGGTGGCGCGCGGGATTGTCGCGGCCGGCGGGCGGGCCGAGTTCGTGCGTTGCGATGTGACCTCGACGGCTGAGGTCGCGGCGCTGGTCGAACGCACTGTGGGCACTTTCGGTGCGCTCGATTTCGCCTTCAACAACGCCGGCATCGAGGAAGAGCACGCGCGCCTGGCGGATTCGGACGAGGCCCTGTTCGATCGCATGATGGCGATCAACGTCAAGGGCGTCTGGGCCTGCATGCGCGCGCAACTGCGGGTGATGGCGGCGCAGAAGCACGGCGTGATCGTCAACACCGCCTCGGTGGCGGGCCTGGTCGGCGCGCCCAAGCACGCCATCTATGCCGCCACCAAGCACGCGGTGGTCGGCCTGACCAAGAGCGCGGCGGCCGAGTACGGCAAGGTTGGCATCCGCGTCAACGCAGTCTGCCCCGGCGTGATCCGCACCGCGATGTTCGAGCGCGTGGTGCAGCAGGGGCTGGCGGACGAGCAGGGCATCCGCCGCCTGCACCCGGTCGGGCGCATCGGCGAAGTCGGCGAGATCGCCGACGCCGTGCTGTGGATGTGCTCGGCCGGTGCCGCATTCATGACCGGCCACACGCTCACCGTGGACGGCGGCATGACGGCCGTGTGATTCGCGCCGCTGGGGGAATAACTGGTTCAACGCGGAGACGCAGAGGACGCAGAGGAGCGCAGAGAGAGACGATTCCAGATCACGGTGGACTGCAGGGTCCGTGGAGCCGTGCGCCCTGCACGCGATGCGCCCATGCGACCGCCTCCACTTGCGCAGCCCTTTGCGCCTTTGCGTTGCGATCCGCAGCCCTGTGCCCTTCCCACCCCGGCACTTTTCTTTCTCTGCGCTCCTCTGCGTCCTCTGCGTCTCCGCGTTGAACAACTTCCCCCCGCCGCCAGCCTTGTGCTGCATCAATGCCGTGAACCCGGGACTGCCGATACTGGAGGCCGGCCGGCAGCGCGGGAGTGGCGTTGATGTTGCAGATCCGGATTCATGGGCGTGGCGGCCAGGGTGTCGTGACAGCAGCCGAGATGCTGTCGATCGCCGCCTTCGAGCAGGGCCGCCACGCGCAGGCTTTTCCGAGTTTCGGATCCGAGCGCACCGGTGCGCCGGTGATTGCCTATTGCCGCATCGACGATGCGCCGATCCGCTTGCGCGAGCCGATCCTGGCGCCCGACGTTCTGATCGTGCAGGACCCGACGCTGCTGCACCAGGTCGACGTGTTCCAGGGCCTGCAGCCGGGTGGCTATGTGCTCATCAACAGCCGCCGCAGCTTTCACGACCTCGGCCTCTCCGACATCGAGCAGCGCTACCGGCGCGAGCGCCTGGTCACGCTGCCGGCGAGCGAGATCGCGCTGCGCAATGTCGGCCGCCCGCTGCCGAACGCGGTGCTGCTCGGCGGCTTCGCGGCGCTGTCCGGGTTGATCTCGCTGCCGGCCGTCGAGCACGCCATCCGCACCAAGTTCAGCGGCAAGGTCGCCGATGGCAATGTCGCCGCGGCTGCGGAAGCATTCGCCCACATCCGCCGCGAAATCGAGGAGCTGGCCCATGCTTGAACAGATCGAGGGTTCACGAGCAGTCGCCACGGCGGTCGCGCTGTGCCGGCCCGAGGTGATCTGCGCTTACCCGATCTCGCCGCAGACGCACATCGTGGAGAGCCTGGGCGAGATGGTGAAGAGCGGTGAGGTGGCCGACTGCGAGTTCATCAATGTCGAGAGCGAGTTCGCGGCGATGAGCGTCGCCATCGGCGCCAGCGCGGCCGGCGCGCGCAGCTACACGGCGACCGCCAGCCAGGGCCTGCTGTTCATGGCCGAGGCGGTCTACAACGCCTCGGGCCTCGGCCTGCCGATCGTCATGACCATCGCCAACCGTGCGATCGGCGCGCCGATAAACATCTGGAACGACCACAGCGATTCGATGAGCCAGCGCGACTCAGGCTGGATCCAGCTCTTCGCCGAGACCAACCAGGAGGCGCTCGATCTGCACATCCAGGCTTTCAAGCTCGCCGAGGAGCTGTCGATGCCGGTGATGGTCTGCATGGACGGCTTCATCCTCACGCACGCCTACGAGCGCGTCGACATCCCCGAGCAGGCGGATGTCGACGCCTTCCTGCCGCCCTACGAGCCGCGCCAGGTGCTGGATCCGGCCGAACCGGTGTCGATCGGCGCGATGGTTGGGCCCGAGGCCTTCATGGAGGTGCGCTACCTCGCGCACGCCAAGCAGCTCGCCGCGCTGGACGTGATCCCGCGGATCGCCGCGGAGTTCGAGGCGCGCTTCGGGCGCGCCTCCGGCGGCCTGGTGCGCGGCTACCGCATCGACGACGCGCAGACCATCGTCGTGGCGCTGGGATCGGTGATCGGCACGCTCAAGGACACCATCGACGGGATGCGCGACGAAGGTATCCCGATCGGCGTGCTCGGCATCCAGTCGTTCCGCCCCTTTCCGCTCGCAGCGGTGCGCGAGGCGCTGAAGGGCGCGAGCAATGTCGTCGTGCTCGAGAAGAGCTTCTCGGTGGGTCTTGGCGGGGTGCTCTCGACCGATGTGCGCGTGGCGCTCTCGGGGCTGCAACTGCACGGCTACACCGTGGTCGCGGGCCTAGGCGGACGCGCGATCACCCGCGCCTCGCTCAGGCGCACGCTGGACGAAGCCATCGCCGGCACGCTTGGCCCGCTGACTTTCATGGACCTCGACTGGCGCATCGTCAACCGGCAACTGGCGCGCGAGGCGCAGATGCGCCGCAGCGGGCCGATCGCAGAGAGCTTGCTGCGCGATGTCGGCCCGATCGCGGCAAAGGTCATCTGACCCGGATACTCCGCGAGGCCGCAAGAAAATGGCACATCTTCCAAACTGCGACTCGAAGATCGGTTGCTCAACGCAGACAGTCCGCTGCCTTCTCACCCTGCTCTTCTTTGCGCCGGACGTTGCTCGTCGTCGCAATGGAACCACCATTCCTCCTCCTCGCGCCTCGGTTCCGGCGCAAAGCCCTTCGCGATCATCCGCGTGTCCTCACGGAGTATCCGGGTTCATGACTACTGAATCCCCGATCCGCTTCTACCAGACCGGGACCTTCACGGTCGGCAACCGCCTGCTCGACGCCACCCAGCGCAGCGTGCAGGCCTCGACCGAGCGCAGCAACGCGCTGACCAGCGGCCACCGCGCCTGCCAAGGCTGCGGCGAGGCGCTCGGCGCGCGCTATGCGATCGACGCCGCGATGCGCGCAACCGGCGGCCAGTTGATCGCGGCGAACGCCACCGGCTGCCTGGAGGTGTTCTCCACGCCGTATCCGGAAACCTCCTGGCAGCTGCCGTGGCTGCACTCGCTGTTCGGCAACGCCGCGGCGGTCGGCACCGGGATCGCCGCGGCGCTCAAGGTCAAGGCGCGCAAGGCGGGCCTGGCGCAGAGCCCGGTGCGGGTGATCGCGCAGGGCGGCGACGGCGGCACCACCGACATCGGCTTCGGCTGCCTGTCCGGGATGTTCGAGCGCAACGACGACGTGCTCTACATCTGCTACGACAACGAGGCGTACATGAACACCGGCGTGCAGCGCAGCTCCGCCACGCCTTTCGCCGCGCGCACCAACACCACGCTCGCGGTCGGCCCGCATCCGGGTGCAGAGGCAGGGCAGGGCAAGGATTTGCCGCGCATCGCGATGGCGCATGAGATCCCGTACGTGGCCACCGCCACCGTCGCCGATTTGCGCGACCTCGAAGCCAAGGTCGAGAAGGCCATGGGCATCCATGGTGCGCGCTATTTGCACATCCTGGTGCCGTGCCCGCTCGGCTGGGGCGCCGCCAGTTGCGACACCATCAAGCTCGCGCGCCTGGCGCGCGAGACCGGCCTGTTCCCGGTGTTCGAGGCCGAGCGCGGCGAGGTCACGCGGGTGACCAAGATCCGCCATCGCGTGCCGGTGGACGAGTATCTGAAGCCGCAGAAGCGCTTCGCCCACCTGTTCGGCCCGCACGGCCACCCCGAGATGCTGGCGCAGATCCAGGCGCAGGCCGACCGCAACATCGCCCGCTACGGATTGCTGGAGAGCGTGGCATGACCATGCAGAAACCTTTCGCGATCACCCTGGACCCTGGCTCCTCGCTGGCCAACAAGACCGGCACCTGGCGCACCGAGCGCCCGGTGTATGTCGACCGGCTGCCGCCGTGCAACGCCCAATGCCCGGCGGGCGAGGATATTCAGGGCTGGCTCTACCACGCCGAGAGTGGCGACTACGAAGCCGCCTGGCGACATCTGACGCGCGACAATCCCTTCCCGGCGATCATGGGGCGCGTCTGCTACCACACGTGCGAAACCGCCTGTAACCGCGCCAAGGTCGACCAGGCCGTCGGCATCAACTCGGTCGAGCGCTTCCTCGGCGACGAGGCACTGAAACGCGGTTGGTCCTTCGCGCCGCCGGCGAGCGAGACCGGCAAGCGCGTGCTCATCGTCGGCGCCGGCCCGTCCGGCATGTCGGCGGCCTATCACCTGCGCCGGGTTGGCCACGCGGTCACGGTGATCGAGGCCGGTCCGCTGATGGGCGGCATGATGCGTTTCGGCATCCCCAAGTACCGATTGCCGCGCGAGGTGCTCGACGGCGAGATGCAGCGGATCGTTGCGATGGGTGTGACGGTGCAACTGAACACCAAGGTCGCCGACGTCGCGCAGACGATGCGCGAGGGCGGCTTCGACGCTGCCTTCCTCGCGGTCGGCGCGCACATCGCCAAGCGCGCCTGGATCCCGGCCAAGGACAGCTCGCGCATTCTCGACGCGGTCGCCGTGCTGCGTTCGATGGAAGGCGGCGAGGCGCCGCTGCTCGGCCGGCGCGTGGTGGTCTACGGCGGCGGCAATACCGCGATCGACGTCGCGCGCACCGCGCGCCGCCTTGGCGCCACCGATGCGGTCATCGTCTACCGCCGCACCCGCGAGAAGATGCCGGCGCACGAACTGGAGGTCGAGGAGGCGCTGCAGGAAGGCGTGATGGTCAAGTGGCTGTCGACCATCAAGGGCGAGGATGGCGGCGTGCTCACCATCGAGAAGATGGCACTCGACGAGAAGGGCAACCCGCAGCCGACCGGCGAGTACGAGACCCTGGAAGCGGACTCGCTGGTCCTCGCACTCGGCCAGGACGTGGACCTGTCGCTGCTCGACGGCATCCCGGACCTGCGCCGCGAGCACGGCGTGGTGCTGGTCGACGAGCACATGATGACCAGCCAGCCCGGATTGTTCGCCGGCGGCGACATGGTGCCGGCCGAGCGCAATGTCACGGTCGCCGTCGGCCACGGCAAGAAGGCGGCGAAGAACATCGACGCCTGGCTGCGCGGGACCGTGCTGGAGCGCGCACCCAAGCACGCGCCGGCGAGCTTCGAGCGCCTCAATCCCTGGTACTACGCCGACGCGCCGAAGACCGTGCGCCCGCAACTCGACCTCGCCCGCCGCACCAGCAGCTTCGACGAGGTCCAGGGCGGCCTGACCGAGGACAACGCGCTGTTCGAAGCGCGCCGCTGCCTGTCCTGCGGCAACTGCTTCGAGTGCGACAACTGCTACGGCGTGTGCCCCGACAACGCCGTCATCAAGCTCGGCCCCGGCAAGCGCTTCCAGTTCAACTACGACTACTGCAAGGGCTGCGGCGTATGCGCCGCCGAGTGCCCCTGCGGGGCGATCGAGATGCACCTGGAGGCCTGAGCCAGCCTGCGCCGCATCCGGGCCTTCGCGCGGAGCGCTCCGCGATCCGACGGTCCCGGTGCAATACTCTGCCCATGAGCGAGGATCTCACCGAACTGCTGGTCCAGGCGGGCGCCGATCCTGCCAAGCGGGCTCGGCTGTTCGCTCGCGTCTACGACGAGTTGCGCCAGATCGCCCGGCGGGAATTGGGATCCCATGGTGCCGACAGCACCCTGGAAACCCGCCCATTGGTCCATGAGGCTTACTTCAAACTCTTTCCGACCAGCGGCGGCACGCATTTCGAGAACCGACGGCATTTTTTCGGAGCGGCCGCGCGGGCAATGCGGCAGGTGGCGATCGAGCACGCGCGCGCACGCCTGGCAGAAAGACGGGGTGCGGGCCAGCGTCCGGTGGATCTGGCTGCGTTGGCCGAAAGCACACTGCGCGTCGACAGCGAGGCCGAGAATCTGGTCAGGCTTGACGAAGCGCTGGCGCAGCTCGGCGAGGTGGACGCGCGCGCCCTGGAGGTCGCCGAACTGCGCTTCTTTGCCGGGCTGGAAGTGAGCGAGATCGCGGCGATGCTGGGTGTCTCCGAGCCGACCGTGAAGCGCGACACCCGGTTCGTGCGCGAATTCCTCGCCGAATGTCTGGCCAACTGATTCGAGATCTGGCGCAAGTGGCGGCAAGCTCAGGCCAGTCCCCGGATGGCGGACCACGGGCGCCGGTGGCGGTGGACATCGAGCGCTGGCGGCGCATTCGTGAGCTCTCGGAACTGGCGGCGTCCCGGCCCACGGACGAGCGTCTGAACTGGCTCGCCTCAGTGGAGGCGGACCCGGCCGTTCGCGCGCGGGTGCTCGACCTGTGCGATGAAGAGCCCGTGGGCGTATCTGCCGAAGCATCGGAGTGGACGCCGGAGGCAGTATCAGCCTCCGTGGAGGCGCTCGCTGGCGGCGTCGTCCCCGGGGCGCGTGTCGGTGCCTGGCGCCTGCTCGAAAGGGTAGGCCGCGGCGGGATGGGCGAGGTCTGGCAGGCGGAGCGGGTCGACGGTGGTTTTCGCCAGGAAGCGGCCATCAAGCTGATGCGTGGATTTGGTGAAGCAGCGCGTTTCGAAGGAGAGCGCGCGATCCTGGCGCGCCTGGAACATCCCAACATCGCGAGGTTGCTGGACGGCGGCACGCTGGCAGACGGACAGCCCTGGCTTGCCCTGGAATTCGTGCGCGGTCGGGACCTGCTCACCCATTGCGACGCCGGCCGATTGTCCTTGCGGCGCCGGATCGAGCTGTTCCTTGGCGTTTGCGCCGCGGTGGCGAGTGCCCACCGATTGCCGGTTGTCCACCGGGACCTCAAGCCGTCCAATGTCCTGGTGACGACGGATGGGCAAGTGAAGTTGCTCGATTTCGGGATCGCCAAGTTGCTGTCGGGCGCCTTGGCGCAGCAAGCCTGCGAAACCGCGGCGATGCCGATGACACCCGCCTATGCGGCGCCGGAACAGCTGCGCCGGGAACCCGTGAGTACGCAGACGGACGTTTACGCACTGGGTCTGCTGTTGCACGAACTTCTGGTCGGCGCGTTGCCGCGGGAGCGGCGGGCGACCGGCGATGGCGATGCGCTGGTCCGGATCCTGACGCAGGAACCGCCGCCTGCGAGCGGCACGCTCGATCGCATGGAGCGCGCACGTCTGGTGTGCGTGGCGACTGCGCGTGGCAACTCGGCCGCGGGCTTGCGCGGGGTGCTGCGCGGCGACCTGGACGCGATCATGGCCAAGGCACTGCGGCTGCGGCCCGAAGACCGTTATCCCTCGGTTGACGCGCTGGCAGCGGACTTGAATCGCTGGCTGGCGCAGCGACCGGTGGATGCTCGACGCGGCTCATGGCGCTATCGGGCGGGACGCTTTGCGGCGCGCCATCGATGGGTGGTCGCGCTCGCATGCCTGCTGCTGTTGTCACTCGTTGCCGGCATCGGCACCGCGGCCTGGCAGGCTGGCGAGGTCGCTCGCGAGCGCGACCTTGCGCTGTTGGAGAGTCAGCGCGCCAGCGCCGCGCTGGCCTTCCAGCGCGAGATCTTCCGCCGCGCGCGGCCGGCCCAGCACCGCGGACGCGAGCCCACCGCGTCTGAATTGCTCGACCTGGGCGAACAAATGCTCTCCGGGCGCAGCGAACTCGAACCCGGCGTGCGCGCCACTCTGATCGAAGAGTTGTCCCGTTCGCGCGCTTCGCTGGGTGCCTACGAAGCCGCGCACAAACAGGCACTCGAGGCACGCGCCATCTTCGAGTCGCTCGGTGATCGTCAAGCTACCTTGCGCCTGGACATTCACCTGGCGTCGCTCGAGGAGCGCCTGGGCCTCAGAAACGCAGCGAGGATGCGTATCGACCGCGTGCTGGCCGCGGCAGCTGACACAGACCTGTCCCCAGCGGATCTCTACGCGGCCTGGTACCAGCGCGGAATCCTGCTGGGCAACGGCGGCGATATCGACGGCGCGGACCGCGCGATCGCGCGGGCAATCGAACTGGTTGGCCTCAGCGCGTCGCCGCCGGCCACGGTGGTCGGCATGGAAGTCGTGCGTGCGGGGTACCTCTCCGCCTCCGGCCGGGCCGAGGAAGCGCTCGAGCGGCTCGCCGCCACCCGCGCGCGGTTGCAGTCCCTGGGCGCCTTCGACGACGCTGCACGGCAACAATGGCTCCAGGGCGAGGGCGTGGCGCTGGAGCAACTGGGCCGCTCGGAGGCGGCACAATTGGCCATCGACGCGCGGCTCGAGCTCTCGCGACGCATCTACGGGCCGCGCCATCCTGCGGTGGCGGCCGACCTGCGCCAGCTGGCGCGTTTGGCGCTGCGGCAATACGACCCGAAGCGCGCGCTGTCCCTGGCAGAGGCTGCCTTGCCGCTGATGCGCGAGCACTACGGTGACGGCCACTCGGATGTCGCATCGGTGCACCAACTGCTTGCGCTGGCGCGGCTGCGCACGGGCGATCTCAGCGGTGCCCGCCAGGATGCACAAGCTGTGATCGACATGCGTACCCGCCTGGATGGCGAGGCGCATCCGCGCACCTTGGCCGCGCGCGGGGCGATGGCGATGATCGACGAGGCGGCGGGAAGCCTGATGGATGCGCAGCGCGCGGCCGAAAGCATCCGCGCGCAGAACTCCTGGAATCAGCTGAACGGACTGACGCGCGCGCGCCTGGATGGAATCCGCCTGTTCCACGCCGAATCGCTGAAGCGCTCCCGCTGCGAAGCACTCTTGGGTGCCCACGCACAGGCGACCGATCCTGCTGGTATCCGCCTGCTCGCTTTGTACCTCGCGGCCTGCTGGCGCGGCGTGGGCGCACACCCGCAGGCCGAGGCACTGCTGGCCGGATTGTCCCCGGAACAACCGGGCGAGTTCGCTGGCGACCCGGCGTTGGTGCGCTTGCGCGCACAGGCGCTGACGCGTTGAGTGTCCGGACCGGCGCGTGGACCAGCGATCGCCGCTACTCGAAGCCGCTGGCGAAAATCGACGGAATCACGCCCGTCCCCTGCATCATGAGCGTCGCGGGTGATCCCACCGCGTCGCTCGGGACCGAGAGCAGGTCGGCCGTGGCCCCAGCCATCGCGGGCGCGAAACGCAGGACGAACTGACACATGGCGCCCGCCGCAAGGGTCTGGCCACTGCACTGGTCCGATTGCAGCGAATAGTCGATTCCGCCGCCGAGCACCAGCGTGCCGAGCGCCAGGCTGACCGGCGACAGGTTGCTCAGGATCACGGTCTGCTGAAGACCGGGTTCGCCCACGCCCGCGATTCCGAAGTTCACACTGGCGGGCGACAGGCTGGGCGCTGCAGGCGCGCCCCGGCCACGCAGGTCGATGGCCGCGGGACCGTTGTCGCCCGCATGCATCACCGCCACCGATTCTTCGAAGAGTCCCTTGGCCGTGGGGGCAAAAGTGGCCTGCAGGCTGCATGACTGTCCGGCATCGAGCACGAAAGGTGCGGGCGGGCAGCTGTCGGAACCAAGCCCGAAGGGCGCAGCCGGAACACCGAGCGCCTGGATCGTGAGCGCTGTGTTGCCCGCACTGCTCACGGTCACCATGGCGCCGGCGCTTTGGCCCACCGCGAGAGTGCCGAAGTCCTGCAAGACTGGCGTCAACGACAACGCGCTCAGAGTACCCTTGCCCAGCAGGGTCAGTGGATGCGGCGAGTCTGGTGCGTCGCTGATCAAGGTCAGTTGCTGGGAAGCATCACCGAGCTCGGCGGGGGCAAAGCGATAGTCGAGAGTGCATGAAGCGCCGGGCGGCAGGGCGAAGGGCGGCGCGGAGCAACTGCCGCCGACCTGCGAAAACGGGGCTCCGGCAGATTCGATGGACTGGATCGTGAGCGCCAGGTTGCCGACGTTTTCGAGGGTGGCCGATTTCACCGGCGTCTGCCCTCCAGGCTGAGCGCCGCCCAGGTCCAGCGGGTGGTTGCCGATCACCAGTGCCGGCAGGGCGCCGGTGCCCGTCAGTTCGAACGCGGCGACCGTGGGTGTCGTGTTGCTCGAGACCCCGATGATGGCCACGGCAGGTCCCAGCGCCTCCGGGGTGAACCGATAGACCAGGGTGCAGGCCACATCTGGCGGCAAGGCGAAAGGCGGAGTGGCGCAATCGCCGCCGACGCGCTCGAACGGACCAGTAGGTTCATCGATGGATTGCACCAGCGCGTCGGTCACCCCCGTGCTCGTCAGGGTCTGGGTCAGCGTGACCGAGGGCGTCGCCACCGCGACTGTCCCGAAATCGAGGGAGGCGCCATTGCTGAGGGCCAGTCCCGGACCGTCGGCGAAGCCCGACAGCGACACGCTGTGCGGACTGTTCGATGCCGTGCTGCTGACGGTGAACAGCGTACTGTGGAACCCGCTGCTGGTGGGCCCGTAGACGTATCTGCGGGTACAGGATTGGCCCGGCGCCAGGGCAAACGGGGGCGCGAGGCAGGTGCCTCCGGCGACGCTGGAGAAGGGCGCAGTCGGCGATCCGATGGATTGCACGGTCAGGCTTGCCGCGCTGGCATTGCTCAGCGTCAGGACGGCCGGGCTGGTGGGCACGCCGACAACCGTCGACCCCACGAACAGATCGCCGGGTGTGATCGTCAGTTGGGCCACGACGCCGCTGCCGGTCAGAGAGGCAGTCTTGGGGCCGCCTGGGTCATTGCTGGTGAAGGCGATCGTCTGTCCGGTGGCGCCGACGCCGGCAGGCGAGAAGGTATATCGCAGGGTGCACGAGGCACCCGGCTGGACCACGATCGGCAGCAGGTTGCCGCAATTGCCGCCGCTGACCCGGGCGAAGGGTGCAGAAGCAGCCTGGATGGCGCTGATGGTCAACGGGCTGGTGCCGCTGTTGCCGACGGTGAGGTCGCGCGCGGCACTGGTGCTGCCCACGGCAACTGCACCGAAAGCGAGCGGGCTGCCCAACTGCATCGAGGCTGCTGCCTGGCGGTAGGCCACGACCTGTCCATCGTCGCCAGCGGCCCCCGGGGCTGCCAATGCACTGAAGGCCAGCAACTCTTGCGCATCGATGGCAAGGCGAGTCCCGAAATCGGCCAGCGCACTGCTCGGCGACTCGGGATAGCGCAGCGTTTGTCGCTCAGCCCAGAACAGGCCGTTCTGTTCGTAGACGTGCACCCGGCCACGGCGCTGGGTGACAGGATCCAGTTGATCCGGGTCCGCCACCGCCAGACGCGTGCCCATGACCGCCAGGCCGGCGCCGAAACGGTTGGCGCCAACCGGCCCCAGACGTTGGGTCAGGCCCCAGTTGCCGCCCGAACGGTAGTAGACATGCACCGCCCGCCCGTCCGGCGCCGGGCCGGTGGGTGCACTCACGAAGGCGTAGTCGCCCGTCACCGCAACTGCGCTGCCGAATGCGATGGTGGGATCGGTCGAGGTGGGGGAGAAAATGGCCTCGTTCTGCCAGTCCGCGCCTACCCGGCGATAGGCCATGGCGCGGCGCACATCGGGAATGCCCACGACCAGCCGGTCGCCGGCCAGTGCCACCGCCTGCCCGAAGGACCGGCCGAACTCCGCCGGTGGGCTGATGGAGGACGCGAGGGACCAGCTGTTTCCAGTGCGGACGTAGTGGTAGACGGCGCCACGCCCATAGGCAGTGCGTCCCGGCGCGCCGACCACCAGGCGATCGCCCTCGATCGCCACGCTCGCGCCGAAGTTGCCGGTGACACTGGGTGCGGCCGGTCGGTCGATGCGTTGCTGGAGGCTCCAGATGGCGCCGCTTCGCTGGTAAATGCGCACCGAACCGACGTCGGCCAGGCCTCCGATGTTGTCTCCGGGCGAGCCCACCGCGAGGGTGTCTCCAGACAGTGCGACGCGGCCCCGGGCATGCGCATTGGCTGTGATCGTGGGTTGCGGTGTCCATCCCGGCAGGTCGATCGCCTGCTGCAGCAACCAGGTGCCGCTGCCACGAACGAAGAGATAGACGTCGTTGCCGCTCGCGTCGGAATCGACCGCAACCAGCGTCTCGCCCGACAGCGCAAGTGCGTCGCCAAAGCGCGAGCCCTGGCCGACGGCGTGGACGTGTTGCTCGAAAGTGTAGTTCGTCGCTGTGTGTGCTGTGCCACCCGCGAGGGACAGCAGGACGATGGGCATGCGCAGTCGATCAACGTGAGAGCGACGGGAAGCGTTGGGCATGGCGCGGAATCCGGATTCGGGTTTCCATTGCCCATGCGCAATCCCGAGCACTGGCGGATCACGCGCATACCAAGTTGGATCGGTGCTCGAGCTTCCGACGGTGAACCGATGCGGCCGCAGGTCCGCGCAGTGCGCGGGTCAGGCCAGTCAAGGCCCCCGCGACACCGGATGCCTGCCGCTACGTGCCCGTTCGCCCCGCGCCTGGCTGGGAGGGGCAGCGAGTGCCGCCCCAGCCAGCGCGTGTTGCTTACTCTTCCTCTTGCTTCGGCTTGTACGCGTCCACCAGTTGCCGCTGAACATTGCCGGGGACGGCTTCGTAGTGGCTGAGTTCGATGGTGTAGCGGCCGCGGCCGGCGGTGACGGCCTTCAGTTCGTTGCTGTAATCGCCGATCTCGGCCAGCGGCACCTGGGCCTTGACGATCAGCTCGCCGCCGCGCAATGAATCTGTGCCATTGATGCGCGCGCGCTTGGTCGAGAGGCCTCCGGTGATGTCGCCCATGTGCTCGGCGGGCACCGTCACGTCGAGGTTGACGATCGGTTCCAGCACCAGCGGGCGGGCTTTGGCGATGGCGTCGAGGAAGGCCTTCTTGCCGGCGGTGGTGAACGCCACTTCCTTGGAATCCACCGGGTGGTGTTTGCCGTCGTAGACGATCACGCGCACATCGTGCAGCTGGTAGCCCGCCACCGCGCCGGTCTCCAGTACCTGGCGCACGCCCTTCTCGATGGCCGGCAGGAACTGGCCGGGAATGGTGCCGCCCTTGACCTCGTCGACGAACTCGAAGCCGGCGCCGCGTGGCAGCGGCTCGACCCGCAGGAAGACCTCGCCGAACTGGCCGGCGCCGCCGGTCTGCTTCTTGTGGCGGTGGTGGCCATCGGCATTGGCGGAGATGGTTTCGCGGTAGGCGATGCGCGGCGGCCGGGTGGTCACCTCCACGCCGTAGCGCTCCTTCATGCGCTCCAGGATCACGCGCAGGTGCAGCTCGCCGAGGCCGCGGATCACGGTCTCGTTGAGTTCCTTGTGGTGCTCGATGCGGAAGCAAGGATCTTCCTCGGCCAGCTTGGTCAGCGCGTTGGCCAGCTTCTGCTCCTGTCCTCGGGTGGCCGGTTCGATGGCCAGGCCGAACATCGGCTGCGGGAAGTTGATCGGTTTTAGGTGGATCTGGTCCTCGTCGTGGCTGTCGTGCAGCACCGCGTCGAAGTGGATGTCCTCGATCTTCGCGACCGCCGCGATGTCGCCCGGGATCGCGTCCTCGATCTCGACGTGGTCCTTGCCCTTGAGCTTGAACAGGTGGCCGACCTTGAACGGCTTCTTGCCGTCGTCGATGAACAGCTGGGTATCGCGGCGCACCGTGCCCTGGTAGATGCGGAACACCGAGAGCTTGCCGACGAAGGGATCGTTGATGATCTTGAACACATCGGCGACCACGTGCTTGCCGGCATCCGGCTCGGTGCGGAAAGGCTCGGCATCGGCGCCGGTACCCTTGACGAACAGCGGTGGGTTGGCCTCGGACGGGTTGGGCATCAGCTTCTCGAACAAATCGAGCAGTTCCCTGACCCCGGCGCCGGTGCGCGCGGAGCCAAAGCAGATCGGCACCAGGTGGCCCTCGCGCAGGCATTGCTCGAAGGCATCGTGCAGTTCCTGCCCGGACAGCCCGGCCTCGCCTTCCTCGAGGTAGTGGCCCATCACGTCTTCATTGATCTCGACCACCTGATCGATGATCCGCTGGTGCGCGTCGGCGACACTGCCGAAGTCGGCCTCGCCACTGGGGTTGAAGAAGCAGTCGACCACCGTGGAGCGGCCCTTGGCGGGCAGGTTGATCGGCAGGCATTCGTTGCCGAAGGACTCGCGCAGCTGCTCGACCAGCATCTCCAGGTCGACGTCCTCATGGTCCATCTTGTTGACGATCAGCAATCGGCACAACCGGCGCGCCTTGGCGTACTCCATCATGCGCGCGGTCGAGTACTCGACGCCGTTGCTGGCATTGACCACGATCGCGCACGTCTCCACCGCGGCCAGCGCCGACAGCGTCTTGCCGCGGAAATCCGGATACCCCGGGGTGTCGATGAGATTGACGTGGATGCCGCCATGATCGATGGGGGCGATCGACATGTTGATCGAATGCTGGCGTTCGCGCTCCATCGGGTCGTGGTCGGAGACCGTGTTGCCGCGTTCTATCGAGCCCTGCGTGGTGATCGCGCCGCCGGCAAACAGCAGGGCTTCGAACAGCGAAGTCTTGCCGGCGCCGGCGTGGCCCACGAGGGCGACATTGCGGATCTGGCTGGTGGTGTAGGCGGGCATCTGCATTCTCCCTGGCTGGCTGGAAGCCCGGTCGAAGCGCTGGTCGCGCCGTCGACAGGGCTGGATCTGTCGCTGCGGGACTTGCGATTGCAGCCCCGCGAGCTGATCGCGATCGATGATGCTGACCGCTCCGACACTACGCCTTGACCAGGATCGAACCAAGGGCGAAACGTGCTGCGGTGCAGCAGGTCAGGGCCGGCGTAGGCGCTCGATGGCGCCGCGCAGCAGTTGCACCTCGCCGCGGTCCGGGCGCGCGCGCTGCAGCAGGCGTTGCAGTTTCGCGAGCGCGAGCGTGCGGTTCTTGTTGGCATACCAGCCGGCTTGCAGCAGAGTCTCGTCGAGCGCCGCGAGCATCTGTTCGAAGGCCTCGGTCGGTGCGTATTCGACCACCGCCGGGCGACGCGCATCCAGCGCGGCCAGGCGCAGCTCATAGCAGACCAGCTGCACCGCGGCAGCCAGGTTCAGCGAACGGCAGCCGGGGTCGCTCGGGATTTCGATGCGCGCACCGCACAGGCCCAGGTCGTCATTGCCCAGGCCCGCTTCCTCGCCGCCGAACACCAACGCGACCTCGCCCGCGACGGCCAGCACCTCGCGCGCCGCCTCGCGCGGCCACACCCGGCGCAGCGGGATGCGCCGCTGGCGCGCGCTGACGCCGTAGACCGCGGCGCAGCCAACGATGGCGGCGCCGAGGTCAGCCGTGGTCTGCGCGCGATCGAGCAGGTCGCCAGCGCTGACCGCGAGGCGGTAGGCGCTGCCATGCGGATACTGTTGCGGCCGCACCAGGCGCAGATCCCCAAGGCCCATGGTCTTCATGGCCCGCGCGACCGCGCCGATGTTGGCCGGCTCCAGCGTGTCGCACAGCACGATGCGCACCTGCGGCAGCGGGGTCGCCGCGGTCATCCGGGCGTGCGCTCCGGCGGCTGCCACAGCTCGATGCGGTTGTCCTCCGGGTCCATCACCCAGCCGAACTTGCCGAACTCGGATTCATCGACCTTGTCGTCCACCCGGCAGCCCTCCGCCCGCAGCGCGGCCAGCACCGCGTGCAGGTCATCCACCCGGTAGTTGACCATGAAGGGCGCGGGGCTCGGGTCGAAGTACCGCGTGTCCGGCGGGAAGATGCTCCACACCGTCATGCCCTCCGGTTCTGGGCGCTCGGGCGTGTGCCAGCGGAAACTCGTGCCGCCCCATTCCTGGATGTCGATGCCCAGGTGCTTGCGATACCAGTCCTTCATCCGCTCTGGATCGCGTGCCTTGATGAAGATGCCGCCGATGCCGGTGACGCGTTGCATGCGATGTCTCCTTGGGTGAGTTTGCGGCGGGCAGAGGGTTCAGTTGCAGAAGCGGGGCAGGGGGCAGGGGGCTAGGGACGGAGCCTGGGGCGGTTCTGCCCTGTTGCGGCGGCGGGTAAGCGTAGCCCGGTGGTACGCGCGCAGCGCGTTCCCCGGGTGCTTGCGACAAGTGCCCCAAGTGCCGCTGCGCAGCACAACGCGCTACGCAAGAATGCTGCACCACGACTGACTCCAACCATGCCGCAGTGCATTCCCCCTGCCCCCTGACCCTTGCCCCGCCTTTCCTGGCGCAACTGACGGCACCACGCCGCATTCACAAACGCCCCTCGCTTGTAGCCGCGGTCCGCGGGATGATGCAGCGCTTTGCCGCCTCCGGGAATCCACCATGCGCCTCGCCGCTTTCCTCGCACTCGCTCTCTCCGGTACTCCGCTGCTCGCCCAGCAGGCGCCGCCCCCACCGACTCCGATGACGGCCGCCGAGTGCGAGGTATGGTCGCGCGAGCGCAGCTTCGCGGCCAGCGTGGAAGCGCACGATCCGGACGCCTTCCGCGCGCACATCCATCCCGAGGCGGCGTTCATCGAGAGCGACACCCAGGTGGCACGCGGGCGCGACACCATCGCGAAGAACTGGGCCGGCATCCTGGCGGGCGAGGACATCGTGCTGCGCTGGCACCCGGGCCAGGTCACCATCGCCGGCGACGGCAACATCGCGATCTCGCGTGGGCCCTACTGGATCCTGAATCCCAAGCTCGACAAGGAACCGCGCTACCTGATCGGCAGTTTCTCCTCGGTCTGGGTCAAGGGCGCCGACAACCGCTGGCTGGTGCTGTTCGACGGCGGCGGCGGCAACCAGCCGCAGCCCGGCACCGAAGCCGACGTGGCCCAGGTCAAGGCGGGGTTGAGGGCGACTTGCCCTTGAGGTGAAGCGGGGCAGGGGGCAGGGGGCAAGGGGACTGGCCTACTCCACTTGCCGAACGTGACGCAGGTTGCGGCTTTTGCCTGACGCATTGCCCTGATGTTGCGACAAGAGTGGAAGGCGCGACGGGCTGGGTCCCCTGACCCCTGACCCCTGCCCCGTGCCCCGCTTCCGTCCTGCAGCCGGCTGGCCCCCGCCAAACGCGGAGACGCAGAGGTCGCGAAGAGAATCCTGAAATGGCTCTCCTCTGCGTTCCTTTGCGTCCTTTGCGTCTCTGCGTTGAACTTTTCCGTACACGCCATGCGCCCGTTCTGGCCTTACACTGGGGCCTGGACCTCCGGCGGGACAAACGATGCTGCGCGCGCTTCCCCTGTTGCTGTTGCCGCTGGCCGCGTCCGCCGCGGACCTGCCCTTCGTCAACTTCGAGAACCATCCGGTCCACGCGCTGGACCTGAGCCCGGACCGCAAGCTGCTGGCGGTGGCGCACACCGCGGATGCGCGGGTGCAGTTGATCGATGTGTCGCAGGCGGAGCCGGTGCCGGTGGGGCACGTGGTGGTGGGCTACGATCCGGTCTCGGTGCGCTTTCGCAACGACGGCGAATTGTGGGTGGTCAACCACGTCTCCGACTCGATCAGCGTGATCGACGTCGCCGCGCGCCATGTGCACGTCACGCTGCGCACCGCGGACGAGCCTTTCGACGTGGTGTTCGCTGCCGGCAAGGCTTTCGTCTCCTGCTCGCAGGCGAACCAGGTGCAGGTGTTCGATCCGGCGAACCTCGCGGCGGCGCCCACGGCCATCGACATCCGCGGCGAGGACCCGCGCGCGCTGGCGGTGAGTCCGGACGGGCGCACGGTGTACGCGGCGATCTTCGAGTCGGGCAATGCGACGACCATCCTGTCGGGTGGGTTGAACAACGGGGTCGCGGCGATCGGCAACGTGGTCAACGATCCGCGCGGGCCTTACGGGGGCGTCAATCCGCCGCCCAATGCCGGTGCTGCTTACGACCCGCCGATCGCCCCCGGCGCGACGCCGCCGCGCGTCGGGCTGATCGTGCGCCGCGACGCGCAGGGGCACTGGCGCGACGACAACACCGGCGACTGGACCGATTTCGTCTCCGGCAGCCTGTCCACCGCCTCCGGCCGGCGCCCGGGCTGGAATCTGCTCGACCATGACCTTGCCGTCATCGACAGCAGCACGCTGGCGGTGCGCTATGCCACTGGCCTGATGAACATCGGCATGGCGCTGGCGGTGAACCCGGCCAGCGGCGCGGCCACCCTGGTCGGCACCGAGGCGCGCAACGAGATCCGTTTCGAGCCCAAGGTCAACGGCACCTTCGTGCGGGTCCACTATGCGCGGGTGCAGCCGGACGGCAGCAAGGCGATCGCCGACCTCAATCCGCACCTCAGCTACACCCAGCACAGCGTGGCGCAAGCCACCCGCGACAGCAGCATCGGAGATCCGCGTGCGATCGTCTGGCGTGGCGATGGCCAGCGCGGCTGGGTCGCAGGTCTGGGCTCCAACAATGTGATCGCCATCGATGCGAATGGTGCGCGTGTCGGCGCGCCGATCGAGGTGGGGCAGGGTCCGGTGGGCCTGGCGCTGGACGAAGCGCGCGGTCGCCTTTACGTGTGGAACCACTTCGAGGTTTCGCTCTCGGTGGTGGATGTCGCCGCAGCGCGCGAGAGCACGCGGCTGGCGGTGTTCAACCCACTGCCGGCGGCCATCCGCGCCGGTCGCCCCTTCCTCTACGACACCCACCGTACCAGCGGCCTCGGCCAGGTGTCCTGCGCCTCCTGCCATGTCGACTCGCGCATGGACCGCCTGGCCTGGGACCTGGGCGATCCCAGCCAGCCGGTGCAGACCTTCGACCAGAACTGCATCACCGTGGTCGGCTCGCCGCGCTGCGAGAACTGGCACGCGATGAAGGGGCCGATGACCACCCAGACGCTGCAGGACATAATCGGCCACGAGCCGCACCACTGGCGCGGCGACCGCGCCGGCATCGAGGCCTTCAATCCGGCTTTCGAGGGCCTCCTCGGTGACGACGTGCGCCTCAGCGGAAGCGAGATGCAGGCCTTCGAGGACTTCCTCTCCACCATTCATTTCCCGCCGAATCCCCACCGCAACCTCGACAACACCCTGCCGCAGAGCCTGCCGCTGCCCGGCCACTACACCAGCGGGCGCTTCCAGATGGCCGGCATCCCGCTCGGCAGCGGCGATGCTGTGCGCGGGTTGTCGCTCTACACCACCGGCTTGCTCGACGCGCCGCTGCAGTGCGCCTCCTGCCACACGCTGCCCACCGGCATGGCGGTCAACGGCCCGCTGATGCTCGGCGTGCTGAATGTCTCGGTCGGCGGCAGCATCATGCCTATCGGGCCGATGGGCGAGAACCACCTCGGCATCGTCAGCACCGACGGCTCCACCAATGTGTCGATCAAGGTGCCGCAGCTGCGCAACCAGCACGAGAAGGTCGGGCTGGAGCTGACCCAGACCGAGAACCTGGCCGGCTTCGGTTTCCTCCACGATGGCTCGGTCGATTCGCTGTCGCGCTTTTTCTCGGCGCGCGTCTTCAGTGTGCGCTCGGATCAGGACGTGGCCGATTTGATCGCGATGCAGATGGCCTTCGCCGGCTCCGACTTCGGCAACGTCAACCCCAACCTCGGCGCGCCGCCGCCGCTGTCGAAGGACGCGCACGCGGCCGTCGGCCAGCAGGAGACGCTGACCACGCCGAGCACCGACCGTGCCGGGCAATTGCTCACCCTGGCGCGCGGCAACAAGGTCGACCTGGTCGCCCACTCGGGCGGCGCGGGCTACGCCTTCGACGTCGCCAGCGACCGCTTCCTGACCAGCGACGGCAGCCCCGCGCTCAGCGTGGCTGAGCTGCAGTCGCGCATCAGCGCCAGCGCGCCGCTGACGCTGACCGTGGTGCCGCGTGGCCTCGGTCTGAGGCTGGGTATCGACCGCGACGGCGACGGCATCGGCGATGCCGCCGAGATCAAGCAAGGCTCCAATCCGGCCGACCAGACATCGACCACGCTGAAGCCGATCGGCGGCCTCTGGTACAACCCGGCGCGCAGCGGCCACGGCGCCGACATCGGCTTCGCCGGCAACACCCAGTTCGTTACCTGGTACACCTACAACGACGATGGCAGCCCGGCCTGGTACCAGGCGGTCGCGCCGCGCGGGAACCCCTGGGTGGCCGAACTCAAGCGCTACACCTGGAACGGCAGCGCGGCGGTTGGCACCACCGTGGGCGAGCTGCGCATGAGTTTCACCGACGCCAGCCACGCCAGCTTCGAATGGCGCCTCGGCACGCGCAGCGGCAGCGAGCCCTTCGTCGCCCAGCTCGGCGCGTACACCCCGTCGAACCCCAATCGCAACGGCACCTGGTACCACGCCGGCGAGCCCGGCTGGGGCTTCAGCCTGTACACCGGCGGGGACCTGCGCGTCGGCATCGTCTACCACTACGACAGCAGCGGCGCCCCGCGCTGGGTCCTCGGCCAGTCCAGCAATGCCGCCAGCGAACGCATGCCGATGCTGAGCTACCGCGGCTTCTGTCCCGACTGCGCAGCGGTGGCGCCCACCACCAGCGCCGCCGGCCACGTCGACTTCAGCTTCAACGGCGCCCGCGCCGGCACTGCCATCGCCGCCCTCGACCAGTGGCAGCGCGGAAGCGTGCCGATCGGGCCGCTGTCGGAGGAGGTTGTGCATCCGGCGCAGTACTAGGCTGTGGGTTGTGGGTTGTGGGTTGTGCGTAGCAAGTGCCGGGCGCCGTGGACCTGTGGGAGCGGACTCTGTCCGCGATCCTTCCCGCGGTCGCCAGCAGAAGATCGCGGCTGAAGCCGCTCCCACTGGCACGCGGCTAGCCTGTTTCGCTGCCCACAACTCAGAACCCACAACCCACAACCGGCCCAGAACTCGCAATCAGGCAAGGTCCTGAAACACCCCGCCAACTCACCAAGAATAACCATGCAACCCCTCCTCACCCGCCTCACCGCCACCCTGGACGACCAGGTCCTGAGCACCGAGGAAAAGCACGCGCTGCAGGCGCATCTGCGTGAGCGGCCGCTGCGGCCGGACCAGCTGCGCCAGTTGCGCAACCACGCCTTCGACCTGGTGATGGAGCGGGTACGCGGGCTGGAGAGTGGGGTTGCGATGCCGGCGCTGGTGAAGTGGCTGGCGGACATGGTCAAACTGCTCGACCAGTCGCTGCAGCAGGAGCCGGTCGAGACCGAGGTCTGGTTCAGTCCCGGCGACCAGTGCCGCGACGCGGTGATCAGTCATCTCGATGGTGCCCGGCGGCGCGCCGACATCTGCGTGTTCACCATCGCCGATGACGAGATCACCGATGCGATCCTCGCCGCGCACCGCCGCCGGGTGCAGCTGCGGGTGATCAGCGACGACGACAAGCGGCACGATTCCGGCAGCGACATCGAACGCCTGCGCAGCGCCGGCGTGGCGATCGCGCTCGACGACACCGCGGCGCACATGCACCACAAGTTCGCGCTGTTCGACGGCCGCTGGCTGCTCAACGGCAGCTTCAACTGGACCCGTAGCGCGAGCAGCGCAAACGAGGAGAACCTGGTCGCTACCAATGATCCGGAGCAGCTGCGCCATTTTGGTGACCAGTTCGACGCGCTGTGGGCGAGGTTCGCCGGATAGGCGCGCCGCCATCCCGGGGCCCGAAGAGAGGCCGCTACCGATGCGCGAACCAGCGCGCCGGCAGGGCCGGGGCTCCCTCGGGTCTGCATCCGGGTACCGCGCTACTCGAATCCGTCCGCAAACAGGTTTTCCGGCAGCGGTGCCACCAGGCAATTGGAGATCTCGCTGGTCGAGCCGGATGGCGATGTCGCGGTTGCGGTGATGAACCCGGGCAGCGGGAGCTCGTCGAGCACGACGCTGAAGTTTTCGGAGTTGCTCGTGAAGGGCGCTTCGATCGATTCGATGAACTTCTCGCCGCGCCGGCCGCCCAGGGCGCCGCCGCTGTCGCTGCACGACTGGCTGCGATAAAAGGCCAGGCGATACACTACGGGCGTCGCGATGCCGGTAGGTACATCGAGCACGCCATCGATCGTGATGCTCGAATCACCGGCCGATCCACTGGTCAGTAGCGGCGTGTTCTGGCCTTCGTTGGCGCCCGTATCGACGTCGTTCAAATCGTTTGGGTTGATGCCGTTCGGGTTGCCCGTGTCGCTGAGATCGATCGCCGTCGTCCCGGTCTGACCGAGAAAGCGGTTGCCGAAAAGTTGGTTGCGGTCACTGTTGCTGCCACTCACGAAGATCGACACGCTGCCGCCCGTGAAGTCGTTGCGCACATTGCCGCCGATGGCCACATCGCTGACGTTGACCAGTTCCACGCCGCGCTCGTTCGACGCGGAGTGGAGCGATCGGGTGTGAGACCAAACAGGTTGGAGGCGGCGGTGCTGCCTGCGCCCGCGCTGCCGCCGATCCGTACGCCGGCCTGCGTGTAGCCGCCGATGACATTGCGGTCGGCCAGGTTGCCGCCAAGCTGCAGCACGCTATTGCTGGCGAGAATGCCAATGCTGCCACCGACGCCGGCACCATCGGTATGGAAGCCGATCCAGTTGCCGCGCACGCGCAGGGTGCCGGTCGCGCTACAGTTGCCGGCGTCGTTGGCCTGGGTGGCGATGGTCGCGCTGTTGCCGCCATGGATTGCGAGGCCGCGGACCTCGACCAGTTCGCTGGTGCAGATCCGCAGGGCGTGGCTGAACCCAGTCGCGGCGAGTTCGATCTTGAGCACTGCATCGGAGGCCAGCCCGGCGGCGTTCGGCACCGCGCCCAGCTGGGTGTAGCCGTCGATGGTGGTTGCGCTGGTGATCGGTGGCAGCAGCGCGGCAAGTCCGATCAGGTGCGGTCCATCGCCAGGGATCGCGAAGCGGATGGTGTCGGCGCCGGCCTGGGCGTTCGCCAGTTGGATCGCTTCTCGCAGGGTACAGGTATTGCTGTCGCCGCCTGGGTGCAGCCGCCGTCGGTAACCGCGCTGTCCTGCGCGCTGTCGACCGCGATCCCGGGCGGCGGATCGTTTGCGGCGATGCATGGACCCATCTCGCTGGTGCCGTCGGCGCGCGTGACCGTAGACGTGATCTGCTCGAACTGAACCAGGTCAACATCGCTGATCAGCGTCCGATCGAAGCTGTTGCCGACCAGGGAGAAGCTGCCGAGGTAGTGCTCGCCGGGCCCGTGTCCGCCGGGCAGGCAGTTGTCGGACGCGTACAGCGAAACCGAGGAGGTTTCGAAGCCCACTGCCGGCGAGTCGAAGCTGCCGACTACGCGCAGGCCGCTGTCGGTTCGCTCGGCGAGCGTCAGCAGCGGGAAGTTCTGTAGCCCGTTCGGGCCGGTGTCGCCGTCGCCGGGATCGTTCGGCGTCTGGCCGTCGAGGCCAAGGTCGATCGGAATCAGGTTGCTGCCGCGGAAGCTGTTCGCGGCGAGCACATTGCCCAAGCCCGCGCTGGAGAGCAACTGAATGTGGGCGGAGTTGAAGCGGAACTGGTTGGGTGCGGCCTCGCTGCCGACGACCACGGCCGTGGCACCGCCGCTCATCAGCAGGCCGCTGCCGTTGGGGCGCGCCAAGGTGCCGCTGCGGTCGCTGCCGATCAGGTTGCCGAGCACCTGGCTCTCAAGCACATTGACCCCGGACAGGCTGATCGCCGTGGTGTTCGAAGCGATCACGTTCCGGTCAGCAGGCGCCTCGCCGCCGATCTGCAGGCGCACCCCGGAACTGTTGATGCCGCGGGTGTTGCCAGCAGCGGTCGCGCCGTCGGTGGCCAGGCCGATGAAGTTGCCGGCGATGCGGCTGTCGGCGCCGCCGCAGCCGTTGAAGGCATTCGTGAATCGCGTCAACGACAGCCCGCGCACTTCGATCGCGCTGTTGCACAGGTTGAAGGCCGTCGAGTTGGTGCCCGCATTGACGCCGTCGATGCGAATGCGCAACACGGCATTGCTCGCCTCCGGATCGCTGTTGGCAACGCTGCCGGGCTGGGTGTAGCCGTCGATGGTGACGCCGCGGTTCACCGCGGGCAACGACGAAGTCGGCTGGATCAGGATCTCGCTGCCGCCGGCCAGCGGCGGTACCGCGAAATGGATGCTGCGCAGGCCGGTGCCAGTGAAATTGTTGGAGTCGATGATCGCGTCACGCAGCGAGCAGTGGGCGGCATTGCAGCTGCCGTCGGCGACATCGTCGGTGGTGTTGACGACCAGCGGCGGCGGATCGAGCGGGAAACAGGCGGAGAACTCGCTGGTGCCGACAGCGCTGCGGGAGGCGGTCAGCGTGATCACCGTGCCGGCGGGCAAGGTGTCGCTGGTGACCTGGGTATAGGTGAAGTTCTCGGAGGTCGAGGAGAAGTTGCGCGTCTGCACGCCAAGAAAGCGCTCGCCATCGCCGTTTCCGCCCGGGTGGCAGGCGCTGCTGGCATAGCTGCGGATCTGGTAGCCGATCGATCCGGGATGGCCGACATCCAGCGTGCCCGAGAGCGACACGCCGGTCGGTACGCGTTGCGCGGCGGTGATCACCGGAAAGTTCTGCAAATCGTTTGGACCCGTGTCGAGATCGTTGACGTCGTTGGGCGTCACGCCGTTGCCGCCCAGATCGATGCCCAGCGTGTCGCTCTGGCCAATCTCGACGCCGGCCAGCACGATCCCGCGCGCGCTGTTGGAGATCGAGACGCCGCGCGTGTAGTGGCGGATGCGGTTGCTCGCGAGGTTGCCGAGGGTGATTCCGGTGGTGTCGACGATGCCGATCGCATCCGAACCGCCGAAGTCGCCGCTGCCGTCGCGGCCGGTGCCGAACAGGTTTCCATCGATGCTCGAGCCATTTGCGCCGGTGCTGTTGAGGATGACCCCCGCGCCGGAGCCGGCGATTACATTGCGGTCGGCGGCGGCGCTGCTGCCGAGCGCCAGCGGCGCGCGTGCGATCACACCGGTGGTGTTGCCGGGCGCGCTGTTGCCGGGCGTGGTCAGTCCAATGAAGTTGCCATGCACGGAAGTATTGCTCGCGGTGCAGAAGGAACTGGCGCTGTTGAACCCGACGGCAATCCCGCGCACGAATTGCGTGATCGACAGCCCGCGGATGCTGACATCAGCTGCGCAAACCGCCAGGCCCACCGAGTTGGCCCCGGCATTCACGCCGTCCAAACGGATGCGCAGCACCGCGTTGCTGATCACGGCGTCGTCGTTGATCCGGGTACCTCCCTGCGAATAGCCGTTGATCGTCAGCGGCGCCGTGATGTTCGGCAGCGAGTTGGCCGGCTGGATCAGGATTTCGCCACGGATCGGGACCTGGATCGCGAAGTTGATGGTATCCGCCGCCGGCGTCGCGTTCGCGGCGTTGATCGCCTGGCGCAGGGTGCAGGTACTGCCGCAAGTGCTGCCGGAAGTGTCCGCGCTGCTGGTCACGATGAAGGTGGCCGCAGGCAGCGCCGCAGGCGCCAGGCAGAAGGCGAAGGCCAGCAGTGGCAGCAGACGGCGGGTGCGGGCGCCGCCGTTCATGCCACTTCTCCGCTCAGAATGGTCGACAGTGGCCGCCGAGACGCAGGCGTCGGTCGGTGTCCAGGTTTCGGGGGGGGCCTGCAAGAGGCGTCGGACGATGGCTGCAGGGTGCACGAGCAGACTCCAGTGGTCGCGGTGGCTGCACTTTGCGCGTACCTGAATCAGTGGGTTTGACCCCAGGTTGCCTCTGTTTGACTTGCCGTTGCAGGTCCGCAACTTGCTGTTTTGGCGCGCCTTGGCGGGTCCGATGCAGCCCCCCGGTCCCTTGCCCGGCATTCCGCCGGCTGACCGTGCGAATGGTCCCGCCTTGCGCCCTCCACCCTCCGCTGCAAGACTCCGCGCTCGCTGAACAGAGCAATCCCATGTCGATCGCTTCCATCCTGTGCCCGCCGCCGATCCGCAAGCGCCTGACCGTGGCGCCGCGCGACTACGCCCGGCGCGACCGCGCAGTCGAGCTGCACGAAGCCGGCGAGTACCTGCCGGCGATCCACGAAACCCTGGCCTACCTGCTGCCGGCGGTGACCATCCCGGACCTGGCGCGCGAGCCGCTGTGCTTCGTGCAGGGCACCGCGCGGGTGCGCGTCAAGCTGGACGAGGACCGCCTGAGCATCAGCACCGCGCTGATGGCGCTGAAGCCGGACGGACAGAGCACCGCGGCGCTGCGCTATGCGCTGACGCGGCTGTCCGCGACCGGCCAGCTGTTCCAGCCGCGCCTGCACGGCGATACCCTGTCGCTGGAGTTCTGCGACCGACTGTCGCTGCTGCACCCGCTGAAACTGGTCGAGGTGCTGCAGCGGCTGCCCACCGAGGCCGACAGCAACGATGCCTGGCTGCAGCAGCGCTTCGGTGTCGAAAGCCCGGACCGCGAGCCGGTTGCGGTGCTGGACGACGCCGAGTGGGCGCAGGCGCAGACCATCTGGAACGCGCACTGGAGCGCGATGGACGAGCTGATGCTGGAGTCGCGCCGGCGCCGCTCGGTACGCTTCCTCGATGCGCTCGGCTCCTGCGCGGCCAACCAGATCCGCTACACCTTGCCGCTGCACGGTCCGGTGCGCGCCGACCTCAACGAGGCCGCCGACACCTTCACCGACAAGGACGAGAACCCGAACAAGCGCGACGCGGCGCTGGCCAAGTGCATCAAGGAGATGCGCCAGGTGCCGATGGACGCGCTACGCCAGTGCCTGGGTCACGCCAGCTACGCGATCAACCCGCTGCACGAGGGCACGCCCTCGCTGCTGACCTCGATGCTCGGCGCCGGCCAGCGCATGCAGAGCACCGGCGAGATGCGCGCCGCCGGCCGTTACCTGGAGGCTGCGCTGGAACTGATCGCCGACTACCTTTACCTGCTGGCCGACCACACCTGGCCGGAAGATGTGGACGCCGCGCTGCGCAGCGGGCTGGAGCTGGCCTCCGGCAAGCCCTGGCGCGAGGCCGCGGATGCCCTGTGGAACCACGCCAACCTGACTGCCCGCGTCTACGGCAGCCATGGCGAGCGCGAGCGCGACGACGAAGACGGCGAGGTGGAATATGGCGAATGATCCGGTCCACTCGCTCGAGGACATCGAGCGCCTCGGCGTCTACCAGGTCTACACCGGCACCGGCACCGGCTCGGGCTTCCTGATCGACCAGACGCATTTGCTGACCAACTGCCACGTGGTCCAGCCCTATCGCGAAGTCGCCATCGAGATGCGCGACAAGAGCCGCATCATCGGCCGCGTGCGCCGGGTGCACCCGCACCGCGACCTGGCCATCGTCGAGCTGTCGCGCGCGGTGGACGGCGAGGTGCTGGCGCTGAGCGATGGCGAGCAGCTGCGCACCAAGCAGCCGGTGCACATCCTCGGTTTCCCGGTCGGCCTGCCGCTGTCGCTGACCGAGGGCGTGATCTCGCATGTGCGCCAGTTGCTGGACGAACAGTACTTCCTGCAGACGGATGCAGCGATCAACCCCGGCAACTCCGGCGGCCCGATGCTGGACGACCAGCGCCGGATCATCGCGGTCACCACCTGCAAGCTCAACGCGGCGGACGCCGTGGGCTTCGGCATTCCGGTGGCCGATGTGCGCCAGTTCATCGACGAGTTTCGCGCGCAGCAGGTGGATTTCGGCGTGCAGTGCCCCACCTGCCAGGAACTGATCGACCGCGCGGTGCGCTACTGCCCGAGTTGCGGCTCGGACCTGGAGACCCACCACGATTTCGGCGAGTACTTCGAGACCCCCGAGCTGCACCCGCTGAGCGCCTTCGTGGAAAGCGCGCTGGCCGCGTCGAACATCGACCCGGTGCTCGCTCGCCACGGCAGCCACAACTGGTCCTTCCACGTGGGCAGCGCGCCGGTGAAGATCTGGGCCTGCTGCTCGGAGCACCTGAACTTCTCCTCGCCGATGGCGCAGACCCCCGGCAAGGGCCTGGACGAGCTGTTCCGTTACCTGCTCAGCGCCGAACACGCGCCGTATGCCTTCGACCTTGTTGGCAGCACCGTGCGCCTGAACCTGGTGGTGCACATCTCGGACGTCTTCGCGCCCAGCGAGCACGCGCACCTGGTCGAGCGCGTGCGTGGCTTCATCGCCAAGGCGGATGCCACGGACAACCTGCTGATCCGCGAATACGGTTGCCAGCCGGCGCCCGAGACCCAGATGGACGTGCTCAAGGGGGAGCACGGGGGCGAAGGGTAAGACCTGGTGTTGGTTGTTGGTGTTGCCAGGAGCAGTCTCGTGCGCAGGCCGCGCAGGCCCGTGTCTGCGCAGGCCGGTGTATCGCGCAGCGATTCAGTGCGCCCTCGGGCTCCTGGTTCCCACCCACACCGGCAACCCGCACCAGCACCCGCCGTCAACTACTCGAAACCGTCCGCGAACAACCCGTCGGGAACGCTCTCGAAACCGTCGTCGAACAGCGCATCCACGGGTGCGCGGCAGTTGTAACAGACCAGCGCGAAGTCCTGGCGCGGGGTGACGGGAACGTAGGGGCTGAGTGCGTCGGCGGCGATGGTCGCTGCGAGCACCCGCAGTTGGACGCTGCCGCCCGCGTGTTGCTCCGGGCTGAGGAAAACGCCTTCGAGGTTGTTCTTGCTGTCGGCGCTGCCGCCCTCGGCCGAGTATCCGCTGGCCGCGTCGATCACATTGCCGCGCCAGATGGTCGTGCCCACCTGTGCGCTCAAGTCCAGATCGTTGGTCCAGGATGGTGTGCTGCCGCCGGTGCCGGGGCCGGGAGCATCGGTCCAGGCCAGCATGACGCGTACCGGCTTCTGTGGATCGTCCACTTCGAGGCTCACGCTGAAATCGTCGCCGCTGTTGGCGAGCACCGTCTCTTGGTCGTGCAGCCACACATCGACGCCAGGGTTCAGCACCGCATCCAGGTCGATTCGACCCCAGCCCGAGAAACGATTGGGACGCTGTGGCATCACGCCGCCGTCCGCGTCCAGGCGTCCGGTCAGGTTGGTCGCCACCGCGGAGAAGACCGCCTTGATCAGGGCCGGGCTCGGCTCCTGGCGATGGATGTTGCGGTATCGCTCCCAGTACAGCGCGCTCGCCCCGGCCAAAAGCGGCGAGGCCATGCTGGTGCCGCAAAGCGGTCCGAAGGAGCTGTCGCCGTTGCCCAGGGTGCTGTCGGTGGAACAACCCGGCGCCACGATGTGGGGCACGATGCGGCCGTCACAAGCTGGGCCGTGCGCACTGTTGGCGGACACATCGAACAGGGCGCCGGCCTGCGTGCTGCCGCTCAGCAGCCGAGTGGAGCCGACCGCGAACAGGTTTTTCGCTTCGTCCGGAGAGCCCAGCGAACTCGGCGCGCACTCCCCCGCGAGGCGGTCGCCATTGCCGTTCATGATCGACCAGACCGTCAGGATCGGCTGATTGCCCGGGACGCTGGCATCGCCATCGCGCACGATCATGTCGACCTGCATGGTCGGTATGTCGTAACCCTGCGGCGTGCTGGCCGGCCCCCAGGAGTTGTTTGCGAGTTGCGCGCCGCTCGCCACCGAGTCCTTGTAGATGCTCAACATGCCGTTGGCAACCATGCCGCCCGCGCCAGCGCCGAGGAAGGGTCCGTAGCGCTGCTGCACCAGGCTGGCGCCAGGCGCCACGCCCTGACCGCGCAGGAAACCGCCAGCATCCAGCGCCCCGGAGCTGCCGCGGCCTGCCACCGCGCCAGCCACGTGGCTGCCATGGTTGTCATTGAAGGCGACGCAGCTCCCGTTGGTGCCGGTACACGGCACCATCGCCGCGGCAAGATCCACATGCGTGGTGCGGATCCCGCCATCGACAATCGCGACAACCACACCTGCGCCGGTCAGTCCGGTGGGTCCCAGCCAGGCCTGGTAGCCGGGAAACACGATCTGGCTGCCGTTGTAGTTGCCGACGATCGCCTGGTTGCTCATCTCGCTGCGCGGACCGCCATCGGTGGCAATCCGCTGCAGGGTGTAGACGCCGGGCGTGCCGGCCGCGCTGAGCAGCGCGGCACCCGCCAGGTCCAGTTCCAGCAAGCGCAGGTCCGGAGTGAACGCATGCTGCTGGATACGCTGCGCGCCACTGGCGACGAGTGCGGCAATCACCGAGTCCGCGCTGGCGGCATCGATCAGGCCCATCGTCCGCACCGGCGCTGGATCCAGTCCGCGGCTCTGTGGCGGCACCCGCTGCGCAGGCAGCAGCGCGCCGGTCCAGCGGATGCTGGCGCTGCGCCCGCGCAGGCCTTCGAGCTGCGCTGCCGTCGCCCATACGATGTAGCTGAACGGCGCAAGATAGTGCACCGGGCGCACCCCAGCGGCGCGCAGTGTGTCCAGGTCTTCCGCTCGTGGCGGGCCATGCAGCTGCACCAGACGGAAGTCCGGCCCGGTCGTGGGCCGGGGGCTGCAGCCAGGGATCGCTGCTGGCAGGTCCGGCCGGCGGGTCGATGCGCAGCCCGTCGATGCTCAGTGCATGCGGATTGGCCAGGCGCAGTGCAAGCGTGCCCGCAGGCAACGAGCGCCCGGCCGAGGCCGGCATCCACACGAAACCGCCGTAGTCGATCGCCTGCGGCGGCAGCGCCGCGCGCAGTTCGGGCGTCGGCCGGTCGATCCGCAGCCAGTCCTCTGCCATCGCAGGGCAGCGCAGATCAGCGCGGAGAGGCAGGCAAACAAACGCTTCATCGAAAAGTCACAGCGCGGCAAGCGACAAGGCGCCAAGCATAGCCGCTGGTCGGGCGACCAAGGTCAACGAGCGTTGCGCAGGCGGTCGATTCGCTCGGCACATGCGGCCGCCGTCGACGACCTGCGAGAGTCCCGGTCACCCCTGCCGGTGCGCTCATTTGCGAATCGAACTGGAGGACACGAGGGCACGAGGGCACGAGGGCCCGGAGCGCCGAGGAGCCGAGCTCGGTGGGAAAGCAACGAGCGCCTTTGCGTGCGACAGGGCGGGACGCGGGGGGCCTTTCTCGTGCCCCTCTTGCCCTCCGGATTTTTCCTTATCAAATCAATGTACAACGGATTCTTCGGTGAAGGCGGCTTCAGCTGCGATTCTTCCCGGCCACCGCGAGGATCGCCGACGCTGTCGGCTGCGAAGACTTGCGTGACTCCACACAGCGCGCCGCGCGGGTTAAGGTATCGGCGACTACGCCGAACAGCCCGCCCGCCATGTCTCATCGCATCGATCCCGAAGGCCTGCGCCTGCCAATCAAGCTCGACACCACCAGCAACGGCGAGTTCGCGCCGGTACCGCTGGAGCCGGTGCACCGCCAGGCTAATCGCCAGGCGCTGGAAGACGCCACCCGCAACGCTCGGCGCCTGGGGGTGGACCGGCGCAGTTTCCTGGTCAGCCTCACCGGCGCGGCCACCACGCTGCTGGCGATGAACCGCGCCTATGCCCAGGCGGGCAAGTCCGGCGGCTGCTACGCGCTGCCGGATGCGGCGGCGCTGGAAGAGGCCGCGGCGAACGAGGTGCTGGCCGGCAAGGAGTTCATCTTCGACGTGCAGGGCCATTTCGTGAACCCCACCGGCACATGGACTGCGACGGTGCCGCCCAAGGTCAAGCCGCTGAGTTTTGCCGACACCGAAGGTTGCGCCGCAGCCGCGTTGCCGGGGCGGCTGGACCATCTGCAGTGCCTCGGCCCGGATGCCTTCATCCGCGACGTGTTCACCGATTCGGACACGGATTTGTGCGTGCTGAGCTTCGTGCCCTCCACCCGCGAGGCCGAGCCGCTGACCATCGCCGAGGCCGCCGCCACCGCGGCCATCGTGGAGCAACTCGAAGGCACCCACCGGCTGTTCCTGCACGGCCGGGTCAACCCCAACCAGGCGGGTGACCTGGAAGCCATCGAGGAGATCGCCTGCCAGTACCGCCTGAGCGCGTTCAAGACCTACACCCAGTGGGGCCCGGACGGGAAGGGCTACTTCCTGGACGATGACGTGGGCCTGGCGATGATCGAGAAAGCGCGCGACCACGGGGTGCGCAACATCGCGGTGCACAAGGGGCTGCCCTTCGGCAAGCAGTCCTACGAGCACAGCACCTGCGTGGATGTGGGCCGCGCGGCCAAGCGCCACCCCGAGATGAACTTCCTGATCTACCACTCCGGTTTCGTCACCGAGAAAGGCGAGGGCGCCTACGATCCTCTGCGCGCGGACGGCGTCGACCAGTTGATCAGCTCGGTGCGCGCGGCGGGCCTGGGGGCCGGCAGCAATGTCTACGCCGAACTCGGCTCCACCTGGCGCTTCCTGATGCGCGATCCGGACGCCGCCGCCCACACGCTCGGCAAGCTGCTGGTGCACCTGGGCGCAGACAACATCCTTTGGGGTACCGACTCGATCTGGTACGGCAGCCCGCAGGACCAGATCCAGGCCTTCCGCAGCTTCCAGATCTCGCCCGAGTTCCGCGAGCGCTACGGCTACCCCGAGATCACCCCGCAGATCCGTGCCAAGATCTTCGGCCTCAACGCGTTGCGCGTGTACCAGGTGGACAGCGCGGTGCTGCGCCAGCACCTCGCGCACGACCGCGTCCAGCGCCAGCGCAGCGAACGCATGAACGCGCCCGATCCTGCCTTCCTCACCTACGGCCCGAAGACCCGGCGCGAGTTCCTCAGGCTGAAGGCGCTGGGTGGGTCGTGAGGCGCGGTTGCTTGCGTGCTTTGTAGACTGGGCGGGTTGATTCGACGGAGCAAGCGACGTGAAATGGTCCCTGATGACGGCAATGGTCTGCATGCTCGCCGCCTGCGCGAGCACACCCGATGCGCGTGGCATCCCGACGGTCGCCAGCCTGATCGAGGCCGAAACCGGATTCGCGCGGTCGATGGCGGATCGCGATCTCAAGTCGTTTGCCGCGTTCATCGACGAGGACGCCGTGTTCATCAACGGCGGCAAGCCGCTGCGCGGCAAGGCGGAGATCCTGGCGCACTGGGAGAAGTACTTTGCCGATGCGCAGGCCCCTTTCAGTTGGGCGCCGGTGCTGGCGGAGGTCAGTGCGAGCAATGGCCTCGGTTACACGGAAGGGCCTGTCCATGCGCCGGACGGAACCACCATCGTCACCTTCTCCTCCACCTGGCGGCATACCGTGGATGGCTGGCGGGTGATTTTCGACAACGGACACGCGGTCTGCGACTGCAGCCCTGCGCCTTGATCGAACCCGGGCTGCGATCCCTTGAACGCCCCAAGCCTGCGCAACATGCCGACCTACGAGATTTGCTGCGATTCATCGCGCTTCGACATTCCGGCCATTCACGCTTTCCTGACCACCAGCTATTGGTCCCCCGGGATCCCGCTGTCGGTGGTCGAGCGGGCCATCCGCCATTCGCTGTGCTTCGGCGCGTTTGCCGGAGACCTGCAGATCGGCTTTGCGCGGGTGGTCACGGACCGCGCCACCTTCGGCTACCTGGCCGATGTCTATGTCCTGCCGGAGCACCGCGGCCGCGGCGTCTCGCGCCGGATCATGGACGCGGTGGCTGCACATCCGGAGCTCCAGGGCCTGCGGCGATTCATGCTCGCCACGCGGGACGCGCATGCGCTCTATGCGAAGTACGGTTTCCAGCCCCTGTCAGCACCGGATCGGCTGATGGAAGTGCTGAAGCCAAACGTCTACGCCCAGGGCACCGCAGGGTGATTTCGATGGCAGCCTGGCTGCCGCATCATCGCGGCACATCCGCGCCTGATCGCGGCGCCCGTTGGACCATGCATCCATGCGCAATATCCAGGATCTCCAGGCAGGCCATCGACGACGGGGCGCATCCCGGCTTCCTGTTCTTCTGGGGCCACCGGGCGCCGGCCAGGGGCGTGAACCAGAGCTGCCTTAGCCAGTGGTATCCCGCGCCGTTCACATCCGGAACATGCCTGTATCGCACGGCGGAGCACTTCATGATGGCGCGCAAGGCGGAGCTGTTCGGTGACCCGGCGCTGGCGGCGGACATCCGCGTAGCGCCCGATCCGTCCCGCGCCAAGGCCCTGGGGCGTCGCGTGCGGGGCTTCGAGGAATCGGTCTGGATCCGCGAGCGCTTTGACATCGTTGTCGAGGGCAATGTCCTCAAAGTTCGGCCAGAACCCGCCGCTGAAGAAATTCCTGCTCGGTACCCACGACCAGGTGCTTGTCGAAGCCAGTCCACTCGATGCGATCTGGGGAATCGGCCTGGATGCGGAGACGGCCAGGGTGACCCCGCCAGCCCAATGGCGAGGCGAGAACCTGCTGGGGTTCGCATTGATGGAAGTGCGGCGGCGCCTGCTGGCGCGCGGCTGACGCTTCGATTGCGAGCTTTGCCTCCCGGGCTCTGAAAAGAGCGGAGGCCACGCGTCTCGCAGCAGCAAGCGAGTGAAGTGGAGCGAAGGAGCCTTGGCGACAGCAGACAGGTCAAGACAGTGCGCAAGGCCGGCATGCGCCTCCCGGAATTCTGCAATGATTGGTGCAACTTTGGCTTCGAGACGCGGCTGAGGCTCAATGAGAATTCACGGCACGCTGACCAAATGGAACGATGAGCGCGGTTTCGGGTTCATTTCCCAGGGTTCCCGCGAGATCTTCGTCCACATTTCCGCGTTTCCGCGCGATGGTGTGCGTCCCACGCTCAATGAGCTGGTGTCGTTTGAAACTGAATCGGGCCCAGGTGGAAAAATACGTGCTGTCAGGGTGATGCGTCCCGCCGGCGCAAGAGAATCGGCTGCGCCCCGGCGGCTGCGGGGTAATCATGCGCCGCGGCGCCGCTCTGCTGGTGGATTGGCGTTCTTGATTCTGGCCACGCTTGGCATCTTTGCCTATGCACGATTTCACGATCAATTCCGCCCGTCGCCGTTCACGGGTACGCCACAGCCGCGCGCTGGCGCTCTGTTGGAACAACCCAGCCAGTTCCGGTGTGATGGCCGGACGCAATGCCCGCAGATGCGGTCATGCGCAGAAGCCGAGTTTTTCCTTGCCAACTGCCCCAATACCAAAATGGATGGAGACGGTGATGGAAGACCATGCGAGCAACAATGGTGCAACTACTGAAAGCGAATGGACTGTCGCGCAGCGGCAAGCGAGATTCTGTCGGCTGTCGCGCTTTTCGGGAGAATGAAGGGAGATCGGGAACCAGCATGGGCGTGGATTTGCCTGGGCAACAGTCGCTCTGGCAAGCGCGCCGAGGCCAATGCAGCAGCCGATGTGATCCTGAAATCGATCCGGATCGAGTTGCAGTAACCGAAGCAGCGGTGCTCGCGACGCGGTAATGCTGTTTCTCGACGCGCTGCAGATGTTTCTCGATACGTCATCGAGGCCTCGCGACGACTCATTGGCGGGCGTTTCGCGACAGTTGAGCGTGGGATTGTCCCAATCATCGCGGCGGAAACCGACGGTCCTGACGCGCACAGCCCGCGCATCGCGCATCCTCCGGGTGCTTGCCGCAAATACCCGGTGAACCGCTGCGCGGTACTACGGGCCAGGCATTTCGCCACCTGATTCGTACCAATCCTCATCGCCGATGGACCGGCGATGCGAAAAGTGTTCGGACAAGGTCCGGACCCACAGATGCCGCGAGCTTGCTGTGCGTGGGTTTGGACCTTGTCCAAACGCTGTTGCTCTTGGGGCGCTCCCGTGATGAGGATTGGTACGAATCAGGTTTCGCCATGCACCCGTTTGAGCCTGGCACACCCGGCCACCCGCCAGGCTCACCCGCTCACCACGCGATCCCGCCCGCGCTGCTTGGCTTCGTACAAGGCCTTGTCGGCGCGTTCGAAGAGGCTGGCGCGGGTGAGGCCGTTGCCTGGTAGCTGGCTGGCGACACCCACCGACACGGTCACCTGCAGATCGGACCGGCTGACCGCCTGCCTGAGCTGTTCGGCGGTGGCTGATGCCGCGGCCAGGTCGGCGCCCGGCATCACCACCACGAACTCCTCGCCGCCGTAGCGGGCGACCAGGTCTTCGCTGCGGCGCAGGGTGCCGCGCAGTACCTGCGCCAGCGACCGCAGCAGCGCATCGCCGGCGGCATGGCCATGACGATCGTTGTAGGCCTTGAAGTGATCGACATCGATGACCAGCAGCGCGAGCGGCCGTTGCTGCAGTTCGCACGTGGTCCAGACTGCGTCCAGGTATTCGTCGAAGCGGCGCCGGTTGGGCAACTGCGTCAGCGCGTCGTGGTGGGCCATCGCCTCCAGTTGGCTGTTGGCCAGTGCCAGCTCATGGGTGCGCGCCTCGACCAGGCGCCGCAGCACGCGCGTGCGCCGCAGGTAGAGCAACCAGCCGAGGGCGACGATGGAAAGCACCAGAGCCGCGGCCAGCGTCACGCGCACCCACGGGCGTTCATGCCACTTCGCCGAGAACTCGATGCCATAACGCTCCGCGCCGAACACATTCCCGAGTTCGTCGCGTGCCTCGATCTCCAGCGCGTACTGGCCCGGTCGCAGGCGCGTGTAGGTGTAGCCCGCGCTCGCGGACCAGCCGGAGAATTCCGGCTCGTAGGGCAGCAGGCGCCCGCGGTAGACCGTGCTGCCGGGTCGCCGCAGGCCTGACAGCGCGAACTCGAAGCGCACGCCCAGGTCATCCGGCGCCAGCACCACGCGCTCTCCCGGGGACAGCGGCAAGGGGTGTTCGCTGCCCCGCGCGTCGATCAGGCGGGCGGTGGTCATGCGCAGCCTGGCATCCGATTGCGCCACGGGGCGGACGGCATCCTGGTATTGCATGACGCCATCGCTTCCGACGATCAGCAGGGTGCCGGGCGCAATCGGTTCCACGTCGATGATCGGGCCGATCTCGGGGTGGCGGAAGGGGATGCGCCGCCACTCGCCGTCATCGACGAACAACTCGGTGCTGGTGTAGGCCCAGTGCCGCCCCGAGCCCGGCTCGATTTCCAGACCCAGTGCCTCGGACCGTGTGCGCATGGCCAGCAGGGGGGCGAATCGCGGATCTGCTTCGAAAGCGCTGCCATCCCAGCGATGCACCGACTCGCCGGTGCTGGCGATCAGTTGCCCGGCCTCCTGGTGCACGAATGCGTAGCCATCGCCGGCGTCCGGCAGCGGCACGCGCTGGCCCCCGCCGAGATTGCCTGCCTGATCGAGGTCGAAACGCCACACGCCTTGGTCCGCGGTGCCGGCCCAGACGCTGTCCTGATCGGTCTGGGCGATGCTGGTCACCTGCCGGTTGCGCTGCTCCGCGAGTGGCTGGAGCTGCCATCCCTCATCCAGGCGCACTTGCCTCAGTCCATGCTCGGTGCCGACGAACACGCGATCATCGCGGAAGCGGTCCGCCTGGAGGACGCGCGGGTAGAGGGCGGGGTCGATCACCTGGCGCGCGGGATTCATCTGGACCAGGGCATGGCTCTCGGCGAGCAGCGCCGGCCCGCGTTGTGCGGGCAACCAGTCGTAGGTGGCGGTTGTGGCGAGACCCGAAGGTCTCAGAGACGTCGCGCCAGCGTCCGTCGCGAGTCGCCAGACGTCCGAATCGCTGAACAAGGCAATGCCGTCGGCCGATTCGCGCGCGCCGTTGAACGAGGGGCGGCCCGGATCCATCGAACCCAGCGTTGTGAACGCGCTTGGCCAGGGAAAGCGGTAGACCGCACTGGTGGCCGCGACCAGCACTTCGCCGTCGCGGTAGGCGATGTCGGTCAGGAACCCCGGATGCACCGCGAAGCCGAGCAGGCTGCGCAGGTCCGCGCCGAGGACGTAGACCTCGCCAATGGCGGTGGAAAAAGCCAGGGAACCGTCGGGCAGCCGCGCCCCACGATGGATCGACGCCTGCGGCAGCCCCTCGGGCAGCGCCAGGGTCTCAATGCCGTCGCCACTGACCCGGAACGCACCGGTCACCGCGCCCAAGGCCAGGCACGTGCCTGGCCGGTCCGGAATCAGAAGGGAAACCAGGTCGCGCAAGGCCGCGGTATGTGCCAGTGCTTGCCAGTCGCCATCGCGCCAGCGGCGAAAGCCTTCGTCGCGGAACTGCAGCCAGGTGTCGTCGCCGCACTGGCCCACCGCGCCGAATCGCCCGGCGTGGCTGACATGCCGTTGCGCTCCAGTGGCGGGATCGAAGGTGAACGCGTCGTACAGGGCCACGAAGTGCAAGCCGTCCCGCGTGCGCACCACGTGCCAGATGTCGCCGAATCCATCGACCGCCGACCCCGCGGGACGCGCGGTCGCCAATTCCACGTATGTCGCCTGTCCATTCGCATCGCGGTCGATGTAGCCGTAGCTTTCGTAGCCACCGACATAGACCCGGTTGCCATCCGCCATGAGGGTGCGCGCCAGCTGCCCGTTGGTGCGCAGCAGCGACCAGCGCTCGCCGTCGAAGATGAGTACCCCGTCGGTGCTGCCCACGTAGACCATGCCGTCATCGGCGCGGACGATCGCGAAATGCTGCGGATACACTGGTAGGTTGATGTCGAAGTGCTCGATCGGTGGTTTGCCCACGAACACCGTGTCCGCGCCGCATGGCCATGCCAGCAGGCAGGACAGGAGCAGTCCCATCAGGCGCCAGGTCACGGCCGACCGCATCAAAAACGCCCCTTTCTTCGCAAGATTGCGAAAACGCCGCGCTGCTGGCGGCAGATCCGCCGCGGCAGCCACCGCGTGCGCACCACAATAGCGCGCCGCCGGCGCCGCCGCGCATTCATTGCCGGCGCGCGTGGGCCGCGCCGTGCCGCGCGGACTCCGCTGCGTTGCCCGCCAGCCGGCGCTCGCGGAGAATCGCCGGACAGGGCGCTGGCTGGCGTGGGCCGGAGAGCGCGCTCTTGGACCTTGTTCCGGTGAAAGGCATGGCAGCACGCAGGACATTTTTCCTCTCGGTCCTCGGCTTGCTGGCAGCCGCCAATGTCTTCGGCCTGTGGCTGGGCGTCACCCAGCGCGCCGCGCTGATCGGTCAGTGGCCACGGCTGGAAGCCCTGTGGCCCTTCTACCTGGCCTGCCCGATGGCGTCCCTTGGCGGTCTCTGGGCACTGTGGCTGCGCCAGAAAACCGGATTCTGGATCTGCCTGGCGGTCGCCGTGCTTGCGTGCGGCATCGAACTGCATGCCTGCGGCCCGGCGCTGCACACCCTGCGCATTCCGGTCGCAACCCTGCTCCTCGCCGCCGCCGTCTGGCCGGTCTGGCGTGAACTCACCGGGTAGACGTGTCCACGCACGCGCCCGGCGCCCACATCCAGAACTCCCCGCCCGCTGCCGTGATCGGGATGTTTCCAGGCAGCGGCGGGCACATCGTCATCGCCAAAGGCCAGTACAGTCCCCGGCCGCGCGAGTCGCAACGCTTCCTGATCCACACGGGTACCCAGGCATTGACCCAGCGCGCCGATGTCTGGATGACCGCGGCGGGCCTGCACGCCGTGCTGGAGTCGCTGGGTGCCCGGCATGCGGTGTCGCTGGGCGAGTGCGACAGCATGTACGCCACCCGGCCCTGCCTGGTGTGGGCGGATGTGCAGGAATCGCTGCATCTGTGGAAACGGGGCACCCTGGTTGGGCAGTTCGCGGCGGACTGCATACGCATCCGCTCCGGCCGGTTCGGGAGATGGACGGTGCTGCCCGCGGGCACGGTGCGGGAATGCCATGGCTACCTCGCGGATGGCTGGTACCAGCGCGGCGTGGCGCTGGTCCTGAGTGACGGCGGCCGCCGGGTGGTGTCCCGCAAGCGGGAGCTGTCGGTGCTCCTGGATCCCACCTACGATGGCTTGGACCTGCTCGCGGACGCCGCCTGGGTGGATGCGTTGGCGAGTGCGATCTGTCGCAAGACTCTGCTCGCCAAGCGGCTGGATGAAGGGCTGTGATCGGCGCCGCTGCCCCAGAGGGTGCGACCCGCGACGGGTGAAATCCCCGCTCTGCCGGGAGTGCGGTCCAAGACGGCGGGTGAGGGCGGCGGCGCGCGAGCAGGCCGTCGGGCGATACTTGCAAGCGTCGGCGTCCCCGCCGGCGTTCTCGCATCCGCCACCCGCGCCCCGGACATCCACCCATGCACCCACGGTCGATCGCAGCGCTGCTCAGCTTCTCCCTGGCGGCAGCGGTCGCCCCGGCCCAAGCCGACGATGCTGACGACCTCGCTGAAGTGGCCCGGATGCAGGCGCGCCTGCGCGCCGAGGTGCCCGCCGGGCTGCGCGTCTTCCAGGCCGAATTCGGCAGCGGCGCGACACTGCTGCTGCGCGGCCCGAAGACCTCGCCGCAGCAGGCCTGGATCGAATCCGGATCCGACTGGGTGGAACTGAAGCCTTCCGGCTACACGGGACTGAACTGCCGCACGTCCGGCATCGCGATCACCGAGTTCTCGCTGGAAGCCGGCATGCGCGCCTACTTCAAGGCCCGCACCATCGCGCAGGAGAAGGGCGCACACCCCGTCGACGCCGGCCAGCTGAGCTTCGAATACCGCGGCGCTAGCTGCGAGCCGGGTTGGTACACCACGCTCAGCGTGAAAGGCACGCGCCACGTCCATCTGCGCTTCGATCCCGCTGGTGGACTGGCGGACGTCTGGGAGTGGCAGGACGGCCAGCAGGTCTCCCTGGATGCCGCCGAGGTGCGCGCCTTGGATGCTCGCGCCACCACCGTAATTCCCAGCGTACGCGCAGAAGCCGAGCCCCTCCCCGCGGAAGCGGAGATCGCAGAACCCACCGGCGACGAATACCTGGTGGCGAGCATCGCCGGCCAGGCCTACACCTGCGCCACCGACGACATCCACCTGTTGTACGACTACTACCGCATCGAACTCCGCTGCGAAGGCGACGCGACCCCCGATCCCCTGATGGTCACCGCCGTCAACGTCCCGCCCGGCAAATCCGAACACTACACCGTGCCCGGCATGGCCGGTCCCACCCTGTGGACCCGCCAGGGCCTGGTGCAAATGGAAAGCGACAGCCCTGGCGACACGCGCGTGTGGATCGACACCCTCGCCCCGCGCCTCGTCGAAGGCCGTTTCGAAGGCACCGTCACCAACGCCTCCGGCAAGCGCGTCAAGATCGCCAACGGACGGTTTCGACTGCTGCCCGGCGAGGGGTTTCGCGTAACGCCGGAGTAGCTGGGCACGTCGCCGAGAGCGCCAGCCGGGAGCGCCGGCGTCCTCGCCGGCAGCTGGCCGGACAACGCCGGTGAATCACCGCGCGATACACCGGCCTACGCCGGCACACCGCGCCAATCCCCGCCCGCGTAGCCCGCTGTGCCGCGCAGCGGCTCAGCGGGTACTTGCCGCAAATCTGTGGGAGCAGGCTCCGCCTGCGATCTTTGCCCGCCAACCCAGGCCGGCGATGCGCCCGGCGATAATCCGCCCGACTGCACGATGGAACCCAATGACCGATGTCCGCAATCCCTGATGCCTGCGCAACCCGGCGCGGCCCGATCCGCCTGCGCTTCGCCGCACTCATCCTGCTGGCCATCGCGCTGATTCCCGCTTGCGCATCGCGCATCGCGCCGACGCCGGAAAATACGCCGGCGCGCGTGCTCTTCGTCGGCAACAGCCTCACTTATGTCGGCAACACGCCGGCGATCTACGCGGCGCTGGCCAAGGCGAACGGCCACCCGGTGACGGCCGACATGATCGTGCGCGGTGGCGCCACGCTCACGCAGCGGGTGGCCGACGGCTCGGTGGCGGCGGCGCTGGAGACCGGCAAGTACACGGCCCTGGTGCTGCAGGAGCGCGGCGGGGACCTGATGTGCGCCTTCGGGCCGGCGTCCTGTGTCGAATCCCGCGCGGCCCTCAACGTGCTGGCGGGCCTGGGCAGGCAGCACGGTGTCAGCGTCATTCTGCTCGGGTCCTACCAGCCGCACCCGGCGGCCTCCCGCGAACTGGTCGACGCCGAAGCCGCCGCCGCGCAGGCGGTGGGCATTCCGTACGTGGAGATCTGCCAGACCCTGCAAGCCCTGCGCAGCCAGGCGCCGGACCTGAGTTGGTTCGCGGCCGACGGCATGCACCCAGGCCCACATCTGGCGTTGCTGAATGCCGTGCGCGTCCACCAGACGCTGCACCACACGCTACCTGCGCCGGCCGCGCTGACCATCACGGCGCCCATCTACGACGTTCGCAGCGGACTCACCGAAACCCTGCGCCCAGCCGACGCTCCGCCCCCGTTGCCGGACACCCCACTGCAGACCAACCATCCCGCCGCCACCCTGGACCGGTTGCTGGATGCCATCCGCCAGGGCGCCCGGAGCAACCCGCCGGAAACACCAACCCCGCGACCATGACACCACCCATGCCCGCCGGCCCCGGCCAGCCAGCCGGCGCGGTATGGTCGAAACTTCCTGATCAACCGCAAGCGCCGCCGCCATGAAGAAGACCATCGGACTCACGCTGGTGTTCGTCGGCGTCCTGCTTTTCTGTGCGCTCAACTCCAGCTACCACTCCGGCAACGGCATCGACGGCCCACGCCAGACCGTCTCCCTCGGCGTCCCCGACTCGCCCTGGCTGTCCTTCACCTGCGTGGAGTTCGCTGATAACAGCCCCCGCGGCTGCGCCCAGTGGCAAACCGCCTTCCACTGGAAGTCATGGTCCTGGCTGGGACTCCTCGTTCTGGGCCTCGGATCTTTCTCGCCAGAAAGCACCGGGGAGTGCCGGCGCACCCGCCGGCAGCGCCCACGATCTAGTCGCCTGCAGGAGAAGCGCCTGACCCAATCTCCGATCAGCAGCCGCGCCCCTCCGTCGCCGCCCGTAACCTCACCCGACCCACCCAACACCTCATCGAAGCAGTCCAAGACCTGTCGCAAAAGGCCATCCTGCGTTTCGATGACGTTCCCGAAGTATCGCGACACATCGTCCGACGTCTCCGAAGACTCCCGCGAACTATCGCGAGCCGTCATCGCACGACTCTGAAGGCCCGCGCGTGATTCCGCGAGACCTCGTTCCGCGTCTCCGAAGACCTCCGTGCAGTGTCGTGAGACGTCTTTGCACGTCTCCGAAGCCCGACGGGAAGTCTCCGAAAACTACCTCGGAGATTCGCGAGACCTTGTTCCGAGTCTTTGGAGTCCATCGCGAAGGTTCGGAAGACTTCGTTCCACGCTTCCAAAGACTTCCGCGAAGTGTCGGGAGACGTCAGTTCGTGGCTCCAGAGACCGTTTCGGAGTCTCGGGAGACGTCGTTTCGGGTCTCCAGAGATTGAAACCCGGTCACGGGAGACGTCGTTTCGTGTCTCGAAGAATTTCTGCGAAGGGTCGAGAGACTTCACTCCGTCATTTCGAGACGCCTGCGGCCCGTCGCGAGAGGTCACTCGACCGCCGGCTGTCATTTTCAACTGCCACCAATTCGTTCACAAAGAGTTGCGCCCGGCGTAGAGTCAGTCGCAGCGCCGTCTCCGGACCATCCCATGGCTTCCGACACCTCAGGCCACCCTTGCCAGCCCGGCGGAACCACAGCGGCACCATCCCACCTTTCCTCTGCCGAAGGTGCGAGAACTTGCGCCTACGTGGGACCACGGTTGGAGTGGAGCCGGCGACACTGCCGCTTCAAGTCTGCGGCTGAGTCTGACGCGATGAAGGCTGGCAAAGTCGCTGAACTGAGGCGAGGTGATAAGCGATACCGCAGCATCGAAGCGATGAACAACGCTTATGACCACAAACCGCATCCGGTATTTGATATCCAGTCAGCGTTGGCTTCGGTGACGTGCAAAATCAGGCGCTTACAAACGTTGCGTCTGGAAGAGGGGTGCGGTGTGACGTATAGAAGTAGTTAGAATTTGTTTGAAACCCCAGATCGCCAGGAAAAGTCTTGAGGTAGGGCTTTCCGCAAGATTGGATTCGTGATGTTGAAAAGCGTCGTTGGGATGTGAGGTTGAAGAGCAACTCCGGCATCGTTTTGCCGCATTGCTTCGCGCGGCAATGATGATACGGAGCTTGGCGGCAAGGTCGGCCGCGCTTCGGCTTGCTGGCGGGTAGGGTTGGTCGTGCTGTCAAGCAACTGCTGCTGCTTCGTCTGGCCGCACCGCTCCGCGCGGCAGTGATGATACGGAGCTTGGTGGCAAGGTCGGCCGCGCTCCGGTTGGCGGGCGGTCGGCTCCGGGCTTCGTCTGGCCGCACCTGCAAGCGCGGCGGATGATGATCAGAGGTCTTGAGGCAGACCGTGCCGCGCTTGGCTTGCGGGCGGTCGGTTCATCGGAGCAGACTCGTGACCTGTTGGGCAAGATTGGATTGCACGCATCCATGGCTGAGGGCAAACAAAATTCTAACTATGTGTTCAAGCCGACGCCGGATCTGGCTCTTGGCTCAAACCGAGCCTGCGGCCGGCGCGGCTTAACACGGCGTTAGGCCCCTCATGAGGACTTTGGCAATGCGTTTACTGTTGGCTATATTTGCTTTCTTGCCCGGATTGATCATGGCTAGCCCCAAGTCGGAATCGGAAATGTTGCTGGGTACCGCTCTTCCTTTTGCTCAAGAGATGATAGAACAATATGGCGAGTTCTATCCATATGGCGCAGCTATGGAAGGGGAGGATGGAAAGATTGTATCGGTCGCTGCAACGACCGGACAGGATCAACCTTCGCCGAAAGAGCTCATTGAATTGCTCCGGGGGCATTTCGTCAGGTGCCAAGGAACATAAATACCGTGCTCCTACTCTTGCTTGGGATGCCCTGGTTGTTGTTCCGATCCAGTCGAGAAATCCAGACGCGATTGCTGTGGCACTCGATCACGTAGGCGGATACTCTGTGGTGGTATTCCTTCCGTATAAACACGCAGAGGCAAGGGTGTTGTACGGCGAGCTGTTTGTCCATGAGGGAGACCATCTTGTATTTGCCCTTCAGAGTAGGCCTAACTATGCGTTCAAGCCGAGCGCGGAACAGGCTCTTCGCATCAACCGCGGCATCGCTTGCCGCGCCGGCTTAACGCGGCGTTAGCTGTCATTGGAGGTGGCGGTGAATGCGATCGATTTGTTGTTTCGTGAAGCCGTGAGCTTGGAGCGTACCCACCAATTGGCGCTCTGGATACTTCTCAAGGAGGCGAATTTTTGTAAGGCGATTACGGGTAGGGAATCTTCCGGCGAGATACGGTGGGAACCGGAGCGCCAACTTTTTGATCTCGCCGTGGTTGGTCCCGATCAGGAGAAGACGTTTCTGGAACTCAAAATGTGGGGTTCGTTAAGTGGAGAGCAACTCGCACGCCAGTCCTACTACCTGCTTAAGAACGCGTCTTCGGGAGTCTACGTGTTGTTGGGAACGTCCTCCTTTGAGGTTTCGGCGGAGCGAATTCGAAGGGAAACGCATGGACGCGCAATTCGGGTGAGCTACAGTGAGCTCCTTGCGGCGCTTCAGTGTATCTGCTCCAGCAGTGGTGCAAGAGCTGAAGTCGTAGACTTCGCGCAAGCTTACGCTAACGCAATCCGTGATCAAGTGTCCTTGTTTGAAATGCAAGCCCAAGACGCATCGAATGGAAAATTGTACTTTTACGTTCGCTACCAGAGATTAATCAATTCGTTATCCACTGAAGCAAGGATATACACAGTAAATAACCCGGGAGGGGAGGTCTACATCCTGAACTTCGTGGATTCCTACAACAATATAAATATCGGGAAATGCCACGGACAACTGTACGCGGAGTTGGTTAATGGGCGACTTTGCATCAAGTTTTGGCTAGATGCGCCCGCTGAAACTAGGCGAATTACAAGAGATGAGCTTAGAGCTCTGGTTCGTGAAGCCATGGATAGCGAGAATTTTCGGAACTCAGGAAGACTTGGAAATTGTATGACCGTCTGCTCGCTTGAGAAGGATCTCAGTGATCCGGCACAAACGGATTATGCTGCGCAGATGATTTGCATCGTACGGAGGCACTTCCCAGAATTGCATCGGCTTAGGTAAATGACAGCTAACTATGCAATCAAGCCGATTGCGGAACAGGCTCTTGGCTCAGACCGGACATTATCTGAGCCGCAACGGCTTATTGCGGCGTTAGCTCTCATTTGGTGATTTTGGGGCGTACTGACATGCGGAGTCTGATGAAAAGCGCAATTTTCATCTGTCTATTGTTGCTTAGCTCGTCAGCTCTTGGCGCTGAGGGTAAGTCTATTCCATCGCTACTTGGGGCATTGGTCCGGGGAACGCCGACTCGTGCAGTTCGGAAACCGATGATTTGAAACTTGAAATTGACAATGAAAAGGTCACCTACTGGGAAAGTCAGGGAACAGTCAAAGCCGCGGTAGTGGGTAGAAGAGGTGAGCTGGCCGTAATCTTAGAGATGAAAGGCGAGGGAGAGACGTGGCTCAGCACAGCCATTCTTGGAGATTCCTCGGATGGGAAGAGATTGACTGATAGTAGTAATGAGTTGGTACGCTACAAATGCCCCCAGAAGTGATTAGAGGATTATCTCGTTGCCCGTTAAGGATGAGAGCTAACTATGCAATCAAGCCGATTGCGGAATAGGCTTTTGGCTCAAACCGAACATTAAATTGCCGCAACGGCTTATTGCGGCGTTAGAAATCACTCGTATTGCCGAGGTCAAGCTCGTCAAACGTGAGAAGGCTGGGGATGACTCTTTTGATGTTGAAGTTCCTGGCGCAGGTGGGAAGGTGGGGATGGAAGTGGAGGCTTGAGGTGAGGGCTTGAGGTAGGAACCTGAGGTGGGAACTTGAGGTGGGAGCTTGAAGTAGGAGCTTGACGTAGGAAACTGTGGTGGGAAATTGAGGGGGTATTGAGGTAGGAAATTGAGGTGGGAAATTGAGGTGGGAAATTGAGGTGAAGAAATTAGGGTGGAAAATTTTAGTAAAGAAATTGAGGTGGAGAAATTGAGGTGGAGAAATTGAGGTGGAGAAATTGAGGTGGAAAAATTTGGGTGGTGATTTTACGGTGGGTTCATTTCTGCTTCGTAGCTGGGTGATTTCTAACTATGCAATCAAGCCGACGCCGGAATAGGCTCTTCGCACAGACCGGGCAATGCCGCCGGCGCGGCTAATTGCGGCGTTAGACCTGCTAATCACCATCGGAGGCGGCTGCGTGTGAACTCAAA
>JADJPR010000011.1 GCA_016713135.1 Rhodanobacteraceae bacterium
GATGTGCTGCTGGCCTGGACGTCGCCTCCAGCGAATCCGCCAAGGACGGCCGCTACCACCTCGCCTCCGAGGACCCGCTGGCTGACCAGCGAGCAGTTTGTCGACCACCTCGAACCTTGGGCGCGCCAGTTCCTGATCGTGAATCATCGAGGATGGTATGGGCGAGAGCGACTGGGCTGGGTTGAAACCGCGACCTGAGCGCTGCCGCCGCACTCCATGCCAGCTGGTCGGCGACGACCTCTACGTCACCAACACCAAGATCTTCCAGCAGGGCATCGACCAAGGCATTTCCAACGCGATCCTGACCCTGCCGAACCAGATCGGGACGCCCAGGGAGACACTGGCTGCGATCGCGCCATGGGGGACCGCTCAAATATGCGGCGATCGTGTCGCACCGATCGGGCGAGACCGATTACTTCATCATCGCCGACTCCGTCGGTATTTTCGCCACCGCGACCCAGATCAAGACCGGCTCGCTGTGCCGCAACCGACCGCGTGGCCAAGTACAACCAGTTCAAGCGCATCGAGGAAGCGCTGGGTGCATCTGCATCGCCACGCTTATCGCGGCGCCTTCCGCTTCGGCCGTTGAGGCGCTGATTCCCCGGATGCGCTGGCTGCTGCTCCTGCTGTTGCCTGCTCGTCGCACTGCAGTACCAATCGTGGTTCCGCGGTGGCATGAACGACGTCTGGGAAACCTGGAGAAGGCGTTGGAAGTGCAGCGTCGAGGAACGAAAAGGCTGCGTCAGCGCAACGAGTAGCGCTGGCGGCGGAGGTCGAGGACCTGAAGACCGGGCGCGATGCGATCGAGGAACGCGCGCGTTCGGAACTCGGCATGACCGGGCAGGGCGAGAATGGGATCCAGTGGTGGGCGAGCCCAGCCGCGCGGCTGCGGTTGCGCTGTGCGCAGCGAGGAGCCGATCGAGTGATCTGGGCGGTGGTGCCGGTCGTCGCCAGCGGGCCGCTGGCAGCGCGGAGCCGCCCAAACAGTACGCGCTGATCGACGGTCGGCCGTTGCCGTGCGCGGGACCCTGGAACGCCTGGCGGCGGTGCCGCAGCTCAGCGGGCTGATGGTGGTGTGCTGGCTGCCGGACGATCCGCACTGGCCGGGCTGGGATGCGATATATCCGGCAAACCGCTGTTGACCGCCACCGGCGGCGCCGAGCGTGCCGATTCGGTGCTCTTCGGCCTGGGCGCGCTGCCCGCGGTGGTTTGAGACAACGATTTTGTGCTGGTCCACGATCGCGGCAAAGGCGTCTGCGCACGGACGACATCGAACGCCTGACCCGGCTCGCGGGCGCTGCCGACGGCGGCCTGCTCGCGGCGCCCGTGCGCGCTGCACCCTGCTGCTCGACCGATGGCAGGGCAAAGCCGAGCAGACCGCAAAGCCCTGCAGCGAACTCTTCGCGCGCCCTCACTCCGCGCAGATAAACCGCCGCGGCGCGCGCTCGTGCGTGCGCTGGAGGCGCTATCGTTCAAGACCGCCAGCCGACCGACGAAGCGCAGGCGATCGAATGGGTTGTACGGCCGTCGTTGAATGGAAGGCGCTTGGCGGTCAACCCCGTTGCAGCAGACCACGGCGCGAGACCTGGCGCTATGAAGCGGTTGCTTGAGAAGTGTGCAGCAAAGTGCCAGCAAAAGCGGAAAGGAGGAGTTGCTTTCGGGCGAGCCGGAGTCCACTGGCGTTGTGGCCACCTCCGCTCCAGTCGAATGTTGCGGAACCGAGCTCCGGTTCTTGCTTTTCCTGTTTCACTTTTTCCTCTACTTGCACATCACTCCAAAACGAATCTGCCAGACTACGACCCTGCACCCGCGCATCGCGCACTGGTTACGACGTCCACGCTCTTCGGGCCGGGCGCAGACCATGTGATGCTGGGCGGCGTGCGGATCGCGCATGGACGTGGGCTAAAAGTTGGCGCATTCGGATGGCGATTTGGCGCTGCACGCGCTGTGCGATGCGCTGCTCGTGGCGCTGGCGCTGGGCGACATCGGCAAGCACTCCCGCCGTCCGACGACTGCTGGCGCGGGGCGGACAGCCGCAAGGCTGCTGCGGCATTGCCGCGCCCTGGTCGGGGCGCGTGGCTATGCGGTGGGTAACTGCGACATTGTGGTGGTTTGCGAGCGGTCGAAGCTGGCGCCGCATCGTCGCGCTGGATGCGCGAGCGGGATCGCTGAGGACCTCGAATGCGAGGCGACTGCGTCAGCGCTCAAGGCCACCACCGGAGAAGCCCGGCTTTACCGGTCAGTGAAGAGGGCATCGCCGCGCAGGCGGTGGCGCTGCTGGCGCCGCACGCATGACGCTGGTCTGCGCACGGCGGGTCGCCGCTGACGGCGAGCCTGAAGGCCAGCCCGGAGATTTCATCGTCGAGGAGACCCAGTATCCAGGCGGACGGGCAGGGCGAATACGATTTGTTGCGCATCGAGAAGCGCGGCGCGAATACTGAATGGTCGCGCGTGGCTGGCGCGATTCGCCAGGTGCCGCAGGTGGCGGTGGGCTTCGCCGGGCTGAAGGATCGCCACGCGGTGGCGCGCCAGCATTTCACCGTGCAGTTGCCGGGGCGCAGCGTCGACTGGTCGTTGCTCGACATGCGCGGCGTGCGCGGGCTCGACGTCGCGCGCCATTCGCGCAAGCTCAAGCGCGGTGCGCTGGTCGGCAACGGCTTTCGAACTGACCTGCGCGGCATCGAGGGCGACCGCGAACGCGCCGAAGCGATCCTCGCCACGCTGCGCACGGCCGGCGCGCCTAACTACCGGCACCCAGCGCTTCGGCCACGCCGACGGCAACCTGGCGCTGGCGGCTGTTCGCCGGCGAGTCGCTCGGTCGCAGCGACCGGTGCCTTCGCGCTTCCGCGGCGCGCAGCGCGATCTTCAACGCGGTGCTTGACCGCCGCGTGCGCGAGGGCAGCTGGAACCGGGTGGTCGCCGGCGATTTGTGCAACCCGGTGGGCAAACGCGCCTGGTTCGGGCCGGCGATACCGGACGAGACCCTGGCGCGGCGTTGTGCCGAGGGCGAAATCCATCCGACCGGCCCGTCAGGGGCGCGCCGGCGCCGTGCGCGGACGCCTGTGCCGCGCTCGAACAGGATTGCGCGGCCGAATTCGCTGATCTGGTCGCCGGCCGGGAGTCCGTCGGCATGGAACCGGAGCGGCGCGCGTTGCGCATGATCCCGGAGTCGCCTGTCTGGGAGTGGCCTGACGGCACGCTTGGCGAGGCGCCCACGCAGGAGCCTCCCGTGCCCCCATGCCCCGTGCCCCGTGCCCCAGGCTTTGCGCCGCGCTTCACTCTCCTGCTGGGCGCCTACGCGACCAGCTTGATCCGCGAATTCATCGAGGTCGGACTCCAGTTGCCCACTGGCGTCGACACCTGACTGAGCGAGCATCCGCGCGCTGTCATCTTTCCTTCACATGCGCCAGGCGACGGGGTTCCCATGTTTTCGCGCAAAACGATCTTCGGCAAGGGCGATCGCTTCTTCGCATTGCTGCAGGACAGCGCCGCCGCCGCGCTGGACGCCACCCGCGCACTGCTGGCGCTGGTCGAACGCAAGGCCAACCAGCCCCTCGCTGGAGGAATTCCGCCTGGCGCGCGAGCGCGAGCGCAAGGTCGCCGAGGAGATCCGCACGGAGCTGGTGCACACCTTCGTCACCGTGCTCGAGCGTGAGGACATCGAGACCCCGGGCAATGCGCTGTACCGCATCCCGGAAGACGCAGGAGAAATTCGCCGAACGCTATGCCCTGGCGGGCGAGCGCATCCACGGCGTGGATTCCTGTGCCGCGGGCGAAGATGCCGGCGGACGCGGCCGAGGTGGTGCTGAAGATGGTCAGCGAGCTCAAGGGCATGAAGCTGGAACCGATGAAGGCGCTGTCCGACCGTTTGCGCGCCATCGAGGTCGAGGCCGATCGCCTGATGCTGGAGCTGTACCGCGAGCTGTATGCCGGCAGTACGACCCGATCCAGACCTTCATGGTCCACGATTTCTACGGAGATCCTCGAAAAGGCCATCGAGCGCGCTGCCGCGAGGCGGGCGTGGTGACCTACCAGATCGTGCGCAAGAACAGCTGAGGTCGCCGTGGCACTGACGCTGCTCCTGCTGCTGATTGTGGTGGCGCTGGTCTTCGAGTTCATCAACGGTTTCCACGACACCGCCAACTCGATCGCCACCGTGGTCGCCACCAAGGTGCTGACGCCGATGCAGGCGGTAGGCCTGGCCGCCAGCATGAACCTGATCGGCGCGCTGGCCGGCGAGGCGGGCGGCAAGACCATTTCCAGCGGCCTGGTCGATGCCAATGGTGACGATCACCTCCGGCGCGCTGCTGCGCGCGCTGCTGGCGGCGATCGTGTGGAACCTGATCACCTGTGGTGGGTTTGCCATCGAGTTCCAGTCACGCGCTGATCGGCGGCCTGTGCGGCGCCGCGCTGGCCGCTGCGGCCGGGAATACCGATGCGCTGATCTGGCGCAGTCGGCCGAGCCCCGGCTACAAGGGCGGCGGCCTGTCTCTACAAGGTCGTGGTGCCGATGATCTCGTCGCCGATCGCCGGTTTCCTGCTCGGCATGATGATCTTGGCCTGCTGTTCGCGCTGGTGGCGTTGATGGCCAGGAGCGGCGGCTGGCTCGCTGGCTGGCGCGACCGCGCTGGGTCAACGCCTTCTTCGGCAAGGCGCAGTTGGTGTCGGCCGCGTACATGGGTTTCGCCCACGGCCTGAATGACGCGCAGAAGACCATGGGCATCATCGCGCTGGCGCTGATCGGCGACAGGCCACCGGCACCCTGGACGGACTGCCGGACATGCTCGCCTTCCCGCATCCGACCATGACAAGGAAGGCATCGACACCTGGATCAAGATCACCTGTGCGCTGGTGATGGCGGCCGGTACCGCCGCCGGGCGGCTGGCGCATCATCAAGACCCTCGGCCACAAGATGGTCAAGCTGCACCCGATCCACGGCTTCGCCGCGGAGACCGCGTCGGCGACCATCCTGTCGGCGGCGGCGACCCTGGGCATGCCGGTCTCGACCACCCACAGCATCTCCACCGCGATCATGGGCGTGGGCTTCGCCAAGCGCGCCAACGCGCTGCGCTGGACCGTGGTCGAACGCATCCTGTGGGCCTGGGTGTTCACCATCCCGGTCACTGCGGTGCTGGCTTATGCGATGGTGTGGGTGACGCGATGAGGCGCTGGCGCGCCAGTGGCGAAATGTGAGAGAAACGTCAACCGGAGCACGCTTCGATTGACGTTTACGTTTCACATTTCACTTCCGACTTGACCCTGACCCACCACTCAAGGCGCCGCAACTAGACTCCGCGCATCTCCTCACGCGAGTCCACGGCCATGGGCGTCCCCACTCGACATCAGCCGCTTCGATTCCGACCGCGACGCCTTCGTCGCCGACCTGGGCCGCGCCTACCGCGAGTACGGCTTTTGCGGCATCAGTGGCCACGGCATCCCGGCCTCCCTGATCGACGGTGCCTATGCGGCCTTCGAGCGCTTCTTCGACCTGCCGGATGCGGTCAAGCGCCGTTATCACGTGGCCGGCGGCGGCGGTGCGCGCGGCTACACGCCCTACAAGGTGGAGACGGCGAAAGACTCCAAACATGCGGATCTGAAGGAGTTCTGGCACATCGGCCGCGAGATCGCGCGTGATTCGCAGTACGCCACGATCATGGGCGAGAACCTCTGGCCCGAAGAGGTGCCCGAGTTCCGCACGCTGGGTTATGCGCTGTACCAGGGCGCTGGACGACCTGGGCTCGCGGGTGCTGGCCGCGCTGGGCGCTGCATATCGGCTTGCCGCAGGACTGGTTCGCCGACAAGACCCATTTCGGCAACTCGATCCTGCGCCCGATCCACTATCCGCCGATCACTGAAGACGAGATCCCGAACGAGCGCGCGGGCGCGCACGAGGACATCAACCTGATCACGCTGCTGGTGGGCGCCAGCGCAGAGGGGCTGCAGGTGCTGACGCGCCAGGGCGACTGGCTGCCGGTCACTACCTCCGGCGATGCCATCGTGGTCAACATCGGCGACATGCCGCAGCGCCTGAGCAACCACGTACCCGTCGACCAGCCACCGGGTGGTCAACCCGACCGGTCCCAAGGCGCGCGAGCCGCGCTACTCGGTTCCCTTCTTCCTGCACCCGAACCCGGATTTCCTGATCGAGACCCTGCCGCAGTGCATCACGCCGGACAATCCGAATCGCTATCCGCAGCCGATCACCGCGAATGACTACCTGATGCAGCGGCTGCGCGAGATCAAGCTGATCTGAGGGTGCCACGTCCGCGCGCCCGAGAATCGGGGCGCGCGTCAGCTCTTGCCAGGCTCTTCGTTGGTGCGCATGCGCGCAAGCATGGCGCGGACCTTGAGGCGAAACAGCGCCGCTTCGCGCTCGGCGTCGGCGGATTGCGCGGAGTCTGGTTCCGGCGCAACAGGCATCGCGTCCTGTGCCGGAGGCAGCGGAGCCGCGACGGGAACCGCCGGCGCAGCAGCCGGGCGCGGTGGCAATGGGGCAGCAGGCGCGGCGGGGCCCGCGCGGCAGCGGCGGTCGGGCCAGGAACTGGCGCAGCGGGCAGGGGTGGCTGGGTTGCCGGGCGCGCCGTTGACTGCCTGGGCGCAACCGCCGGCGCGGGTCCCGAGGCGACCTGGGGCGCAGGGACGGCGGGCGATGGGACCGGGGGCACTGCGGCCGCGGGGGGCGTGACCGGCGTCAACGATCTGGGCGAGCCGAACGAGAACCCGTCGATCGACTCGTCCGCGTCTTCGAACCGGTCCAGTCCGAGCTTGCTCTCGTCGAACTCGATGACATCCACGGCACTGACGGGCGCTGGTGCCGGAATCACCCCAGGCACGAAGGTCGCGGTGGCGAGCGAAGGCGGTTCAGGCTCTGGTGGCGCGGACACGGGCCCCGGCAAGGTCTGCGCCACGGGCGGTTGCACCTCCGGCGGCGCGGGCGAATGCGCCGTCGCCAGGATGACCGGATCGGCTGCCGCTGGCGCGGGCGTCGCTGCAGCAGCGGGCTGCTCGCGGCGCAGCTTCTGCTTCAGTTCCTCCGGCAGTTCCTCGGAAAACAGTGAATCGTCCTCGCGCACGACAAAGCGGGCGATGCGGTCAAACAAGGCGTCGTCGATGCGCTCCCAGGGAACTTGCTTGCGGCTGCTCCCGAGCCAACTCGCATTGTCCAGCACCATGCGCAATACCGGATCCTCGGCGGAAATCTGCGCCTGCAGGCGCGCCTTGATGTAGCCGCGGGCGTGGAAAGTCGCCGCCGAGAGCTCGCCCTGTGGGGTGCGCTTCTCCTCCTTGATGCCACCCAGGTGGTACTGGCGGAACAGGCTGGTCAGGGTACGCACACGAGTGACGTTGTCCGCTCGAACCGCCGGTGTGCGCTCGGGATCGACTCGCAGCGACCAGGTCATGGTCACCAGAAAGCTGCGGTGACGGCGTTCGTGCTCGACCTTGTAGTCGAAAAACGGCACGGTGCACAGCTCGCCATAGCCCTGGATGGGCATCTGCACCACAAATGCAGGACGGACCTCCAGCAAGGTGGCCGCAAGGCCCTCCAGGTACTGGGTCAGCGCCTTCATCCGCGGCTCGATCTGGGTGCGGTAGCGCGTCTCAAGCGCCTCGCGTTCGCGCGCCACCTGCTCGGCTTGCAGCCGTTGCTGGTCAGCTTCGCGCTTGAGTCGTTCGAGAAAGGACACGCGCCGTCGCCAAGTCAGAACCAAGGATCATGATAACGGGCGCTGCGGTCGCCGCAAGCCCGGATTGAGTCTGCGTCACCCTGCGTTTCGCCTGTGCGCCGTCGTTGCGTATGCTGCGCGAAGATATCCACCGATCGCTGCCATGTCCGCCACAGAATTGCGCGTAGTCCTGCTGATCCTCGGCCTCGTCGTGCTCGGGGTCATCTACTGGTACGGGCGGCCGGCGCGGCGGATGGCCAGTGAGGCGCGCGCCGAACACGCGCGGCGCGAACCGGTACTTGGCGACGGCAGCGATGCCGAGCCCCCGTTTTCCGCCCTTGGGGATGAGCCCTGGCACCGCGACGGCGCCAGTCACGACCTGCCTGCATTCGAGATCGACGGCCTCAGTGAGCGCGAGGACCGACCGGAGCCGTCGGCCCAGCGGGTCGGCCACCGCGAGGCCGCGCCGCACGACCGCATCATCAGCCTGTATGTGGTGGCGCAGGACGGCTACACCCTGCACGGACCGGAACTGGTGGTCGCGGCGGAAAAGGCCGGGCTGGTGCACGGCGACCTCGGCATCTTCCATCGCCTGGTCGACAGCAAGCCCGAGCTGGGGCCGATCTTCAGCATGGCCAACATGGTGCGCCCGGGCGTGTTCGACCTTGCCCAGATGGACAGTTTCAGCACGCCGGGCGTGGTCCTGTTCCTGACCCTGCCCGGGCCACTGTCGGCGTTGGATGCCTGGGACACCATGCTGCCGGCGGCGCAGCGCTTCTCCGACCTGCTCGGCGCGCAGTTGCTGGACGACCAGCGCACGCCGCTGGGACGCCAGCGGATCGCGGCGCTGCGCGACGAGTTGCGCGCGTACGACCGCAAGCGCGAGCAGTTGCAGATCAAGCCCGGCTGGTAGGCCCCGCGCATGTCCAGCGAAGCTCAGATTGCGGACCGCATCGCCTGGCTGCGCGACGAGATCCGCGGCCACGACTACCGCTACCACGTGCTCGACGCGCCGACCATCCCGGACGCCGAGTACGACTCGCTGTTCCACGAACTGCGGCGGCTCGAGGAGGCGCACCCGGAGTTCGCGAGTGCCGATTCGCCGACCCGGCGGGTCGGCGCGGCTCCCATCGATGGCGACTTCCCGGCGATCGCCCACGCGCTGCCGATGCTCTCCCTGGGCAACGCTTTCAGCCGCGAGGACGTGTTGGAGTTCGTCGTGCGCATCGAACAGGCGCTTGGGCAGCGCTACATCGAGTTCTCGGTCGAACCGAAGCTGGACGGCCTGGCGATCAGCCTGCGCTACGAAAACGGGCGCCTGGCCTATGCCGCGACCCGCGGCGACGGTGTGACTGGCGAGGATGTCAGCCACAGCGTGCGCACGATCAAGGCCGTGCCGCTGGTGCTGGCGCCGGGCAGCGGCTGCCGGCGGTGCTCGAGGTGCGTGGCGAGGTTCATGCCGCGCGCCGGTTTCCACGAGTTCAACCGGCGCGCGCGCGAGCGCGGCGACAAGGAGTTGGTCAATCCGCGCAATGCCGCCGCGGGCAGCGTGCGCCAGAAGAATCCGCGGCTGGCCGCCGCGCGCCCGTTGGCCTTCTATGCCTACGGCCTGGGCGAGGTCGCTGGCGGTGCGCTGGCAGACACCCACACCGGATTGCTGGCGCGGCTGCGCGCGTTCGGGTTGCCGCTGTCGCCCGAGATCGATGTCGCGGTCGGCGCGGAGGGCTGTCTGGCCTATTTCGAGCGCATCGGTGCGCGCCGGCCGCAGTTGCCCTACGACATCGACGGCGTGGTCTACAAAGTCAACCGCATCGACTGGCAGCGGGAGCTCGGTTTCGTCTCGCGCGCACCGCGCTGGGCGATCGCGCACAAGTTCCCGGCTGAGGAGGCTCTGACGCGGTTGCTCGCGATCGAGCTGCAGGTCGGGCGCACCGGCGCGCTGACCCCGGTGGCGCGGCTGGAGCCGGTGTTTGTCGGTGGCACCACCGTGTCGAATGCGACCCTGCACAATTTCGATGAGGTGGCGCGCAAGGATCTGCGGCCGGGCGATACGGTGATCGTGCGCCGTGCGGGCGACGTGATCCCGGAGGTCGTCGGCCCGGTGCTCGAACGGCGCCCGGCGGACGCCCAACCGGCGCCGCTGCCGCAGACCTGCCCCGAGTGCGGTTCTCCGGCGCGCCGCGAGGAGGGTGAGGCGGCGATCCGCTGCACGGGTGGACTGGTGTGCCCGGCGCAGCGCAAGGAGGCGATCCGTTTCTTCGCCTCGCGCCGGGTCATGAACATCGAGGGCATCGGCGACAAGCTGGCTGAGCAACTCATCGATGCCGGGCTGGTGAGCGATATCTCCGATCTCTACAAGCTGGACCTGGCCACGCTCGCGGGCCTGGATCGCATGGGCGAGCGCTCGGCGGCCAACATCCTGGCCGAGCTGGAACGCAGCAAGTCGACCACCCTGGAGCGTTTCCTGTTTTCGCTGGGTATCCGTGATGTGGGCGAATCCACCGCGAAGGCGCTGGCCAAGCACTTCGGCAGCCTGGACCGGATCATCGACGCCAGCCGGCGCCTCGCGCCGTACTTCGCCGACCCGGCGGCTCTGAAACAGGCGGAGACGAAGAAAGCCTTTGCCGCCGAGCCGCTGATCGCAGTGCCCGACATCGGACCGGTGGTCGCCGAGCGTTTGTGCAGCTTCTACAGCGACGAGCGCAATTTGCGCATCATCGGCGAGATGCGCCAGGCGGGGTGCACTGGCCCGAGACCGACCCGGCGCAGCGCGTCGACGGCCCGCTGAAGGGTCAGACCGTGGTGTTGACCGGCACGCTCGACAGCCTGACCCGCGACCAGGCCGGCGCGCGGCTGGAGGCGCTCGGCGCGAAAGTGTCCGGCAGCGTGTCGAAGAAGACCAGTTTCGTGGTCGCCGGCAGCGAGGCGGGGTCGAAGCTCACCAAGGCGCAGGAATTGGGCGTGCCGGTGCTGGACGAGGCGGCGTTGCTGGCCTTGCTGGCGCAGCATGGGGACATGGGGTGAGTGCCGGAGCCTCGCGCGCAGCCCGGAGTGCGGTCCTCCGGGTACTTGCGGCAAGTAACCGGGGAAGGCGCTGCGCGCCCACCCCGGGCTGCGCGTGGGTGTCGTGAGCCACGATCTGCGCGGTCTGCTCGAGCGTCGCGCGCTGCTTGGCGACACCATCCGCGAGTTCTTCCGCGCCCGCGGTGTGCTCGAAGTGACCACGCCGGTGCTGTCGCAGGCCGGCAACACCGATCCGAACATCGAGAGTTTCACCACGCACTACCGCGGGCCGCAGGCCGGTGGCCCGCCACAGCGCTGGCTGCGCACCTCGCCCGAGTACTTCCACAAGCGGCTGCTGGCCGCCGGCAGCGGCGATATCTACGAGATCGCCTCGGTGTTCCGCGACGGCGAATGCGGCGCGCGGCACAACCCGGAATTCACCCTGCTGGAGTGGTACCGGGTCGGCTTCGACCATCATGTCCTGATGGACGAAGTCGAGGCGCTGGTAGCGGCCGTGGCGGCCGCATTCGGGCGCACGCCCGGCTCCGCGCGCCGGCTGAGCTTCCGGCAGGCCTTCGTCGAGTTCGCCAGCGTCGATCCGCTCGAAGCGGATGAGGACTCCCTGTGGCTGGCGCTCGCCGGCTTCGGCATCGACCGGGAAGGGTTGGGGCGCGACGACGCGCTCGACCTGATCCGCAGCCACATCGTAGAGCCCGCGCTGGCGCGCGAGCCAGCGGTGTTCATCCAGGCCTTCCCGGCCAGCCAGGCCGCCCTGGCCCGGATCGATCCGGACGATCCGCGCGTGGCGCGTCGCTTCGAGTTGTACCTCGGCGGCAGCGAGATTGCCAACGGCTACCACGAGCTCGGCGACGCCGCCGAGCAGCGCGCCCGCTTCGAGCGCGACCTCGCCACCCGCCGCGCGCGCGGCGCGCCCGAGCCCGCCATTGACCAGCACCTGCTCACGGCGCTGCCCGGCATGCCCGACTGCGCCGGCGTCGCCGTCGGCCTCGAGCGCCTCCTCGGCTGGGCGCTCCGCGAGCCGCGCATCGACCGGCTGCTGGCATTTCCGTTCGCACAGGCCTGAGCCGTGATGCTGCGCGCAGCCACGACTTCAGGCCCCGACTCCAGTCGCCTCGCGCTGGCTTCGTCCTGCTCGCGACGGGCCGGAGCGCAGCTCGCGCATGATTGCCGCCGCGTGCGCGGTCCTGTCGGAAACCTGGTGCAGCGTCAGGATGACACATCGGTCGGCGCATTCATGCTGGATCCGCCCTGGACCACCTCGTCCGTTCCGTCCGCGCCCAGCACCCGCCCGATCGTCAGCCCGACCTGACGCAACCTCCAGACCAGCCGGTCGCGACTGATGCCCAGCTCGCGCGCAGCGTCCACGCCGTTGCCGTGCTTGCGCAGCGCCGCGATGCCTTCCTCGAGCGAGGCATCATTCGCCTCGCGTTCGGCCTCCAGGGTTTCCAGCAGGCCAAGCCGGGCCAGGCGCTGGCGCAGGGTCGAGGTGGGTATCGCACGGCCGCCGGTTCCAAAGGCCCGCGTCAGGACCATATCCTCGGCCATGCGCGCGATGATGCCGCGGTGCTCGCGCAGCTTGTCGCGCAACAGCTCCCGCAACTGTGTCGCTTCGGTGCCTCGAGGCAGTCGTCCGGAGGTCGGAGGCGCCTCGATCGCGGACGCTGCAGGTGCAATCGACGCCTCGGGCGTTGCCTCGACCGCAGGCAGCAACTCGGGCAGCACCAGGTCGTCGCGCTCGATGCGCCGGCGCCCGGCATCCAGCATCAGCACGGTGCGTTCGATGGTGTGCTGCAGGCCGCGCAGGTTGCCTGCCAGGTCCCAGGCGAAGCCCTCGAGCAAGGCGAGTGCCTCAGCGGAAAAATGCAATGGACCACTCTCGAAGTGCCGCGCGGCCGCGGCCAGCATGCGCTCGGCGAGCGGCACGACATCGGCACGGCGCTCGCCAAGTGGTGGCAACGTGACCACGAGTTGCCCCAGGCGGAAGTAAAGATCCTCGCGGAAGAGCCGTTCGCGCACCAGCTCCCGCAGATCGCGGTTGGTCGCGGCGATTACCTGGATGTCGACGTTGACCTCGTCGCCCGAGCCGAGAGCCGAATAGCGCCCGGACTCAACCAGCCGCAACAGCCGCGGCTGGAGTTCCAGCGGCATCGAGTTGATCTCGTCGATGAAGAGGATGCCACCGTCGGCCAGCAGTGCCTTGCCGGCGCGGCCGGCCGCGGCGACGTTGAATCCCGAACGCTTCGAGAAGCCGAACAACTCGGCCGCCAGCGCGTCGGCATTCGAGGCCTGGCCGCAGTCGAGGGTCACAAAGGGCCGTTCGCGGCGGCGGCTCGGGAATGAAAGCGGCGTGCCAGGTGCGTCTTGCCGCTGCCGGTCGGTCCCTGCAGCAGCACAGTCACGCGGTCGGCCTTCGCGGCTTTTGCGAGCACGCGGCCCACGTGATCCTGGAACGCCGGGTCGCGGCTCGCGAGCACGTCCAGTTCGGCGCCGAACTGCTCGCTGCGCAGTGCGTCATTGTCCGCCAGCGCTGCCTCGCGCTCGCGCCGCGCCCGCGCGAGCAGTTCGATCAGCGTCAGCAGCCGCTCGCTGATCGCTGCAAAATCCCGCGCCCATTGCTCATCCTCCACGCTGAAGCAGGGGCGATCCTCGCGTCGGTCGAGATAGAGCACGCCGAGGGAAGGCAGGTCGGGCGCGTCTCCGTGGCGCACAAGGTGCGATCGCAATGACGCTGTGGATGTGTTGCCGGTCCATGCTCGTGCTGCGGGTCAGGCCGGGCCGGTCGACCTGCTCCCGACCAGGCCTGGTGCATGGCGCGCCTGAGAATCGTGGTGGAAGCCACCAGGCTGACCGCTGACCCGGAAAGCCGTTCTCCGGAGTCCAGGAAGACCCGCCACTGGTCCTGCCCGGAAGGCAGGGCGATCAGAGCGCGCGAGGCTTCCATCGCCTCTGCCGCACGCCGTGCTGCATCCACCAGAGCTGATTCCCAGTCGCGATCCAGGTCGATGCGTGAGTGCAACAGGGCTCGCAGCTGGTCGAGGGACATGGGAGGTGGCATCGGATATCGCGCTTCCGGCAGCAAGAGTCGCGCCAGCCGTCTGACCCGTTGTCCGGGCCTTGTCGGCTGGGTCCGGCCTAGTGTCACCGAGCCCGGCTCCGGAGAAGACGGAAATGCCGCATATCACGTGAGATGCGGCGCGTCCTGTCGCACGACCCTGTCAATTCACCGGCGGAACGGTCGGCGGCGGCCGTGTGCGAGCAGGCCCGCGGGAAGTGGCCGGCCGGACCCGGAACTGCGCATCAAGGCATGGCGCCATTGGCATGGAACGTGCTGCCGCGGGATGCCGGGTACCGGTGCCGCGATCCCTGAGCTGCGTGCGTTCGCAGAATCCGGAAGCCCCAGGACGTCGCTCGCATCGTACGGAGGAAACATGGCTGGAGTCTGCCCAGGCTTGAAGGATCGATCGTCGGAATGCCGGAATTCGCGCACGCTTCGGCGGGCTATCAGATGCGCTTTGGCGGCCTTGCTCGTACTGGCCTGCGCCACTGCGGCGGCCCAGAGCGGGATTCCAGCGACCCTGGCATACAGCGCCCGGCTGACAGGATCTTCCGGCACGCCCGTGAATGGAACGCTCAGCATCCAGTTCGCCCTCTACAACGTGGCGAGCGGCGGGACGGCACTCTGGAGCGAGACGCAGACGGTCACCCTGGTGGATGGCCAGCTCTCGGTGGGTCTCGGTGAGCCAATCCCTTGCCGGACGCGATCTTCGGCCAGCGGCTCTGGCTTGGCATCAAGGTCGGCACCGACGCCGCGATGACGCCGCGCCCCAAGCTCCACGCGGCGCCGGCAGCCATCAAGTCGCGTTCGACCCTGCAGCGGACGATCCATGTCCCGCTGGTGGGGACGAACGCCGAATCGGGAACCCGGCTCAAGGATGCGCTGGCGCAACTCGCGGGTGCTCCCGGTCAATGGTCGATCGAACTCGACGCCGGCATCTATGACCTCGGCACTGCGGGAATCACGCTGCCTGCCAGCGTCTCGCTGAGGAGGCGGAATCCACGCGACCAACGTGACCAGTTCGTCTGCCGACGCCACCCGTGACCATGAGCCCCTCAACAGCCAGATCAAGGACATACGGGTGTCCAATGGCAACGACGGAACCACCGACATCCTCAATTTCGGCTGCTGTCGGGCCATCCGCATCCCGCCCGCGGCGGCGGGCGCGCGTGTGCAGGACGCCCTGGCGCTGACCGAATCGCCGGGCGCAACTTCAGGCCGGCGCATTGCGATCCTCATCTCGCGAATGCCACCGTCCTGCGCGATGTGGAGGCCATTGCGCGCAACGGCAGCACCTCCGTCGGCCTGGAAGTGTTTGATTCCACGCCGGCTGCCAACACCGTCAACGACGTCACCATCCGGGATTCGACGATTGTCGCTGTCGGGAGTTCCGGAACCCGGGCGCTGGCCGCCTCGCTCGGCAAGGTGCGTGACTCGCGCATCCTCGGCAGTCGGTTTCTCGCGGTCGAAAGCACGCTTTCCAGCGTGGCAGCGAGATTGACCAACACCAGCACGCTGATAAGGGACAGCCAATTCCAGGCGTTCAGCCCGGGTCAGACCGGGGAGGCCGTGGGATTGGCGATCGATTCGACCCAGGGAGGTTTTCTGGAAACCCGCAACATCCAGGTCGACGCCACGGGCGCGGCAGTCGCCACCGGAGTCTCGCTGGAATCAGAGGCGTTGCCGACGGCTGGTCGAGTCAATTTCAATGGCCCGCTGATCGTGGTTGGCGGGGCCCCGGAGTTGCGCGGCATTTACTCGCGGGGCATGGCATTCGACATCCGCCAGGGCTCCGTGTTCGTCAATGGCGGCGCGGCGCA
>JADJPR010000012.1 GCA_016713135.1 Rhodanobacteraceae bacterium
GCGGTGCCCGCGCGCTGGTCGCGCAACAGATCCCTACCGCTGGCCGCGCGCTCGCTGGAACTGCGATGCCGCACGCTCTGCTCCGCCCCTGGTGCTGCTGCCCGCATGAGGACGCAACTGCCCGAGCGCCTGCTGCCCGGCCGCCCTGCGCCCGCTTCGGCGCGCACCTGGTGGACGGCGGGCGTGCACTTCCGCGTTGTGGAGCGAGCACGCGACGCGCGTAGATCTAGGCCCGTTCGACACCGAGACGCGCGCGAACTGGGACGCTCGATGTTGCATGCCGACGAAGACGGCGTGTGGAATGGCCTGCTGCCGGGCCTCGGCGCGAAGGGCTGGTCCACGGCTACCGCGCGGGCCGTACCAGCCGGACGGAGGTCACCGCTTCAATCCGCCAAGTTGCTGCCTCGATCCCTGGGCGCATGAGATCGTCGGCGCCTTCCGCTGGGACGAGCACCACGCGGCTGCGCCCAGGGCACCTGGACGGCGCGCCCGCTCAGCGAGGCCGCACGCGACAACGCCGCCCGCGCTGAAGGCGCGCGCGTGCCGCCGCTGCCGCCGCCGCTGGCTGGCTTCGCGGCCGCAGATTGCCGCCGCCGAGGTGGTGCCTGGATGCGTGAAGGGCCTGGCATGCAGATGACCCGAGATCTGGGGCGCTGCCGCTTCGCCGCCTCGCTTCCACCCCCCGCCGACATCGCCCACTTCCGGCGCCTCGGCGTGACCCGCTGGCGCTGCTGCCGGTGATGCACGCAATCAGCGGAACGCCCTGGTGCGCGGCGGAACGAATTACTGGGGGTACAACACGCTGGGGTTCTTTGCGGGGGATGGGCGGTTTGCTGCGCACGAGGGCACGAGGGCACGAGGGCACGAGGGCACGGGAGAGCCGGCGCACGCCAGCACCCTGCCATCCGCTTCTTCGTGCCCTCATGCCCTCGTGCCCTCGTGCCCTCCGGATCCCATCACCGACCTGCGCGCCACCCTCGAAACCCTCCACGCCGCCGGCATCGAGGTGATCCTCGATGTGGTCTACAACCACACCGCCGAGGGCGATGAGCTGGGGCCGACACTGAGTTTTCGCGGGCTGGACAATGCGGCCTGGTACCGATTGCTGGCGGACGACCGCGCGCGTTACGTCAACTGGAGTGGCTGCGGCAACACGCTGAACCTGAATCACCCGCGGGTGGTGCAGTTCGTGCTGGACTCGCTGCGTTACTGGGTGGAGGTCGGCGTGGACGGCTTCCGTTTCGACCTCGCGAGCGTGCTCGGGCGTACGCGCGAGGCCTTCGATCCGGATGCTCCTTCTTCCGGTGGCGCTGCGCCAGGATCCCGTGCCGTCGCAGGTACGCCTGATCGCCGGAGCCCTGGGACTGCGGGCGCAGGCCCACCAGGTGGGCGCTTCCCCGGACGCTTCCTCGACTGGAACGACCGCTTCCGCGACAGCGTGCGCCGCTACTGGCTGCGCGCTGGCTGCACCCGCGGCGAGTTCGCGCGGCGTTCCTACGGAGTCAAGTACAACCACGCCAACGGCGAAGACAACCGCGACGGCCGCGACGACGAGCCGGCCGACAACTTCGGCATCGCAGGTTTCACCACCGATCCGCTGACCTCGCTGCAACGCCGGCGCGTGCGCCGCGGGATGCTCGCCAGTCTGGCGCTGGCGCAGGGCACGCGATGCTGCGGCAGGCGACGAGCACGGCAACAGCCAGCCTAAGCGGCAACAACAATGCCTATTGCCAGGACAACCCGACCGGCTGGCTGGACTGGAACGCGGAGGAGGACGACAGCGCGTTCGTCGCCGCGCTGCTGGCGCTGCGCCGGGCAGAGCCGCTGCTGCGCAACACGCAGTGGTTCGCCGGGGTCGAGGACACGTCCCGTGCGCGAGTGCGTTGGCTGATGCCCTCCGGCCGCGAGATGACCCTGGGCGACTGGCACGACAGCGATCTGCGCGCCTTCGCCTGTGAGTTGTACCCGGCCGGCGAGGCATCGGCGCGCCTCGCGCTGCTGTTCAACCCGGCGTCCATCGAGGTCGAGTTCGCCCTGCACGGGGAGCACTGGTGGGCGGTGCTCGACAGCAGCGGCGCGCGCCTGCCATTGCCCGGGTCGCCGAATGCAGTCGGCCCGGTTCCCGTATTCGTATCCCATCTGCTGGCACCGGCGCACGCGCTGATGGTGCTGGTGCGCAAACCCCTGACCGAGGTGTCGGAATGTTGAACCTCCACCAGCGCAGCGCCGGCGTGCTGCTGCACCTGACCTCTCTGCCCGGCCCGCATGGCATCGGCGATTTCGGGCCTGGCGCCTACCAGTTCGTCGACTGGCTGGTCAGTGCCGGCCAGCACCTGTGGCAATGGCTGCCGATCAACCCGATCGGCCCGGGCGACTCCCCCTACCAGAGCGTCAGTGCCTTCGCCGGCAGCCCGTTGATGGTGGCGCTGGAACCGCTGGTGGCGGCCGGCTGGCTGCCGTCGCCAGTGCTGCCGGAAGGCGGCTTCGAAGGCGGACGCGTCGACTACGCGCGCGTGGTGCCGTGGCGCCAGGCGCAGTTGCGCCTCGCTGCGCGTGGTTTCGACGCGCACGCCACCGCTGGCGAGCGCGCGGCCTTCGATGCATGGTGCGCGGACAACGCCTCGTGGCTGGACGATTACACCCTGTTCATGGCGCTGGAAGCCGCACACGGCGGCGCCGCCTGGTGGCACTGGCATCCCGAGCTGCGCGACCGCGTGCCTGCTGCGCTGGCCGCCGCGCGCTCCAGGTACGCCGGCGAAATCCGCTTCTGGGCCTTCGTGCAATGGTGCTTCGACACCCAGGCGAGTGCGCTCAAGGCCTACGCCAACCAGCGCAAGGTGGCGCTGATGGGCGATCTGCCGATCTTCATCGCGCACCACAGCGCGGACTGCTGGGCGCGTCCGGACCTGTACTATCTCGACGCCGATTTCCAGCCAACCGTGGTGGCTGGCTGCCCGCCGGATGCGATGGCGCCGACCGGCCAGCGCTGGGGCAATCCCCTGTACCGCTGGGACCGCATGGCGGCGGAGAACTACGCCTGGTGGACCGCGCGGTTGAAGCGCGCGCTGCACCAGGCCGATGTGTTCCGCATCGACCACTTCCGCGGTTTCGCCGGCTACTACGAGATCCCCGCCAGTTGCCCCACTGCCGAGGAAGGCGAGTGGGTGACCGGCCCCGGCAAGGCCCTGTTCGACGCGATCAGCGCCGAACTCGGCGAGCTGCCGATCGTCGCCGAGGATCTTGGGCTGATCACCGATGATGTGATCGAACTGCGCGACGGCTGCGGCTTCCCGGGCATGAAGATCCTGCAGTTCGGCTTCGGTTCGGATGCCTCCGACGAGTTCCTGCCGCACAACTACGTGCGCCACTGCGTGGCCTACACCGGCACCCACGACAACGACACCGTGCGCGGCTGGTGGGACAAGGCCACCCCGCGCGAACGCGCCTATGCCGGCAGCTACCTCGCCGCCAGTGCGCATGACGTGCACTGGGCGATGATCCGCGCCTGCCACAACTCGGTGGCGAACGTCTCCGTCTGCCAGTTGCAGGACGCACTCGGCCTGGACGGCGGCCACCGCATGAACATCCCGGGCACGATGGGCGGTCACAACTGGAGCTGGCGCTTCACCTGGGACATGGTCGGCCCCGAACCGGCGCGCGTACTCGGCCTGATCACCGCCGCCAGCGGCCGCGGGCCGTTCGATTTGCTGCGCCTGCCCGGGCAGCAGCCTGTCGAAGTGCCGGTGACGGCGATCGCGGCCTGAAGGGGCCGCGGGCGCGCAGTTGGTTGTTGGCAGCAAATCTCGCACACCGCGGGCCTGTGGGAGCCGACTCCGTCGGCGATCTATGCCACGGTTGGCCGCAGGAGATCGCGGCTGAAGCCGCTCCCACTCGGCTGAAGGCTTGCCGGCTCTTGCCGCCAACAACCAACAACCGACAACCGGCCGCAAACCGTCCGGGGAACGCGAACTCCTCCAGCCTGGACCTCAACCCGGCTCCAACCCGCACCCCGGGGCCCGCAGCAGCCATACGTACTCACCGCCAGCACTGTCGGCGCGCTGTTCCGGCGCGAGGCGCAAATCGACATCGCTGCCGATCCGCAGGGCATCGCCGAGCCAGGCATCGAGCGACAACACGCCGGGGTACGGATTGATGCTGCAGGCCGCGCGGTACTCGCCGCGGCGCAGCGCCGGCAGGTCGACGATCTCCAACCAGGGATGACCTTCGCCGACCGACAGCACCGCCAGCCAATGTCCGTCGGCAGAGGGGATGAGCTGGTCGATCTGGTGCAGCGCGGTGGCGTCGCACACCAGGGTCTGCGCGGGCTGCCGGTCGCAGCGCAGGCGCAGGCAGGCGGGCCGCTCGTCGCGACGTACATCCGCCTCCAGGATGCATCCGCCGGGCAGCGGCGAACGCAGGACTGCGGCCGACGCGGTCATGCTGGCGAGCAGGCAGGCGATGCCCGAAAGGATGCATCGGTTCATCGGCCCTCTCCCGGATCCGGACCCAGGTTGGATGCCGCCACCACCCGGTTGCGCCCGGCATGCTTGGCCGCGTACAGCGCACGATCGGCGAGACTGATGGCCTCGGTCACGCTGCCAGCGCGCACGGTCCAGCAGGCCACGCCGATGCTGACGGTGAGCCGCACGCCGCTGACCTCGTCCGCCGCGACCGCCTGGCGCAGGCGCTCGGCCAGGGCCACGCCCTGCGCCTCGTCCTGGCCGGGCAGCATCAAGGCGAATTCCTCGCCGCCGTAGCGGTACAGGCGATCCTCCGCGGCCAGCGCGCCGCGCAGACGGTCGGCGACCGCGGTGATCACGCGGTCGCCTACCAGGTGGCCGCGCTCGTCGTTGATCTGCTTGAAGTGGTCGAGGTCGATCAGCAGGAAAGTGCAGCGCGTGGCCAACAGGTCGAGTGCCGCGATCGCTTCGTTGAAAGTGCGCCGGTTGAGGCAGCCGCTGAGCACATCGTGGTCCGACTGATAGCGCAGCATCGCTGCCGCGCGTTCCTGCAGCAGGGCATAGGTGTAGGTGAAACACACCAGCAACCCGTAGCCACTGGCGAAGCGGATCACGTCGATCGGATCGACCATGCGCAGAGCCACCAGGCTGGCATACACGCCGAACCCGATCATCCCCAGCAGCGCCCAGGTGGGCCGCAGCACGAACGCCACCACCGGCGGAAACACATAGGCCCAGTGCAGCATCGAACGCCCGAGGAGCAGCCCGAAGGCGAGCACGGCCACCAGCGCCAGTGCGATCGTGGCGAAAAAAACGTTGGCCCCGAGCGCCCGCGGCAACAGTGCCAGAGCCACCAGCAGCCCGCAGGCCAGGCCGAGGATGCCCCAGGCCAACAGCGCCGTGTCGCGGTATCCCAGGTTGATGTTCAACAGCCCGAGCGCGACCATCAGCGCCGAAATCAACAGGGCCAGCAGCAGCGCCACGCGCCAGCGCAGCCGGTCGCGCAGCACCGAGTAGGAATCGCGTGGCGTTGGCATCAAACCCCCCTGTCCCGGCGCCGATCTTACACGCGACCACGGCGACACCGTGTCGGTGGATCCGGCCACGGCGGCTCGCGTAGGCTCACGCGTCCCAGGATCCGACCGGAGCGCCCGATGCACCGCACCCTGTTGCTCTGGCTGGTGTTTGCGCTGGCCCCGGCGAAGGCCGCCGACGTCGACCAGTTTCACGCTGCCCTCGCCGCGCTATGCGGCAAGTCCTTCGCCGGAGAGATCGTCGCCAACACCCCGGAGGATCCGGCCGATCCCTTCCTCGGCAAGCCGCTGGTGATGCAGGTGCGCGAATGCACCAGGGACGAGATCCGCGTGCCCTTCCATGTCGGCGACGACCATTCGCGCACCTGGGTGTTCACCCGCACCGCGAACGGGCTGCGACTGAAGCACGACCACCGCCATGCCGACGGCAGCCCGGATGCGACCACCCTGTACGGCGGCGACACGCGCACCCCGGGCAGCGCCACGCGTCAGGAATTCCCGGTGGACACCGAGTCGATCGCGCTGTTCCAACGCGAGGGGCGCACGGTGTCGACCACCAACGTATGGGCCGTCGAGATCACCGCCGATGCCTTCGTCTACGAGCTGGCGCGGCCCGGCCGGCTGTTCCGCGTGCGCTTCGACCTGAGCCGCGAGGTGGACGCGCCACCGCCGCCGTGGGGCGCGGAATGACGCTGGCAGGACGGCGCGCTCGCTGGCCGCGGGGGCGCGCATGCTCGCCGGCCTGAAGCAGGCGCTCGGCACCTTGGTCGGTCATGCCGGGCGCCTCGCCTGGTGCGTGCTCGCGCGGGTGCTCGGGCTGCTCGCGCTGGCGCTGGCGATCAACGCCGGCGCGCTGTACCTGGTCGGCGGGCAGTCGTGGGTTGCGCTCGGTGCGCCGCTGGTGATCGCCGCGCTGGCGCTGCCGGTCTACCTCGTGGTCGGCTGGCGCAGCGGCCTGAGTGCGGCGCTGGACGAGGCCTGGCGCACGCTCGGCGCGCCGCTGCGCGAGGAGATCGCCAGCCGCGTGGCGGCCCAACTCGGCGAGCGCGGCGCACAGGCCACGCGCAGGCTCGGCGTCCTGTCCGACACACTTGCCGAGGTGCGCGAGCGCGTGGCCGGCCAGCGCTGGCTGGTGCGCAAGGTGGTGGAACTGCTGCTGGCGCGGCTGCCGTGGGCGCAGGCGATCGACCTGAATGCGCTGCAGCAGCAGCTTGCCGATGTCACCGATCCCGCCGCGATGCAGCGGGCAGTGCGCGAACGCCTGGATGGCCTGGAACTCCCCTCGCCGCTGGCCTGGCTGCCGTGGGCGCTGGTGGCGCTGCACCTGTCGTTGATGGCGGTATGCGTCCGGGCGGCGGGCGCATGAGCGCGTCCGTCCCGATCGAGGAACGCGACGGCGACGGATTCCGCCGTCGCGGCTTCGAGGTCACCCGCCTGCAGGCCTTCGTCGATGCCGCCTTCGCCTTCGCGGTGACCTTGCTGGTGATTTCGCTGGACGGAATCCCGCGCAACGTCGACCAGTTGCTCGACGCAATCGCCGGCATACCCGCCTTCGCCGCCAGCTTCGCACTGTTGGCGCTGCCCTGGCGCATGCACACCCGATACACCTGGCGCTTCGGGCTGGAGGACGGGCCAACCACCTTCTGGAGCCTGCTGTTGGTGTTCCTGGTGCTGGTTTACGTCTATCCGCTGAAAATCCTGTTCGCCACCTTTTTCGGGTGGATCAGCGGTGGTGCGCTGCCGGCCCACTTCGAGATCCGGCGGGTGGACGATCTGCGCGTCATGTTCATGGTCTACGGCTGCGCCTGGGCGCTCCTCGGCAGCGTGGTCATGGCGCTCTACCGCCATGCCTGGAACCGGCGCGACGCACTGGGGCTGGATGCCGGCGAGCGCCTGGTGCTGCGCCTCACGCTGGTCAGCCTCGGGTTCATGCCGGTGCTCGGCCTGGCATCGACGGCAGTGGCCGCACTCTTGCCGCAACATCCGCGGGGCTGGATGCTGGCGCTGCCCGGCCTGGTCTACTTCGGCATGTTCGCGCAGTGGCCGGTGCTCGCCTGGTACAAGCGGCGCCGAGCCTGAGGCGGCGCGCCACGGGTCATCCCGCGCTCCCCGCGCCTGCCCGATTGCGGCCCCACCGCCGGAGCGACAGCGAGACGATGCAGGAACCGCGGACGGGCGTGTCGTTTTCCCTCTGATCCTGCGTACTCCAGGCAAGCGCCATCCCGGGCGTAACTGGAGCGTAACGATGTACCTTCCCCAAAATTTCGGCCTGCGGACTGCCCGCCGGCTCGCGGCCGGCCTGCTGGCCGCCTCCGGCGCCGCGCTGGCCGGCGGTCCGCTGCCGGTCATGACGGTCGGCAGCGGGCCGGCCTGCAACCACGCCTCGTTGGCGGCGGCATTGGCGGCGGCCGGCAGCGCGGTCGAGATCCGGATCGCCGCCGCCGAACTCAACCTCGGCGCAGCGGCGGTGATCAGCGACCGCCAGGTGCGCATCGTTGGCGGCTACACCAGCTGCGATGCGGTGCAACCCGCCGACACCAGCGTGCTGCGCGGCACCGCGCCCGGCGCGCCGGTGCTGTCGATCGACGACAACATTCTCGGCGAGTTCGCGGTCGAACTGGTCAACCTGCGCATCACCGGCGGCAGCAACGCCGCGGGCGGCGGCGGCATCCGGACCGTGGGCGCCGGCACCCTGGTGCTGAGCAACACCCACGTCTACGGCAACCAGGCGCTGGACGGCGGCGGCGTGTACGTGGATGGCGACGGCGCTGACGCGACCAGCGTGGAGCTTCGCGGTGACAGCCGCATCGGCGAGCCGGGCGGCGGCAACCTGGCCACCCGTCATGGCGGCGGGCTCTTCTGCACCCAGGCCGTGCTGCGCCTGGGACATGTGCGCATCGGCGACAACGTCGCGGCCGAGGGTGGTGGCGGCCTGCGCCTGGTCGATTGCGACGTGCTGCCACTGGACGAGCCCGGTGACACCACCGTCGCTGCCAATCGCGCCCGCGACGGCGGCGGCATCTACGCGATGGGTGGCTCCGCGCTGCTGCTGGCCTCGACCGCAACGCGCCAGGTGGCGATCCGCGACAACCAGGCGATCGAAGGCGCCTCGCCGCAGCGCGGCGGCGGTGTGTACCTGACCGGCGCGGGCACGCGGATGGTCGGCGCCGGCCTGTGGATCCAGGGCAACCGCGCGGTGCTCGGCGGCGGCGGGCTGTTCCTGACCGCCGGGGCCACGGCATCGCTGGGCCGCGCGCCGGGCATCTGTGCGCTCGGCGACAGCGGCTGCTCGCGCCTCGACGACAATCGCGCCGCGCAGTTGAACGGCAGTTTCGGTGATGGCGGCGGCGCGCTGGTACTTGGCGGCTCGCAACTGCTGCTCGCGCACACCCGCATCCGCGGCAACCAGGCGGGCAACAACGCGGTGCTGCGCGTGAACGGGGCAGGCAGCATGGCGAGCCTGGACAATGTCCTGGTCAGCGGCAACCAGAGCGCGGGGCGCCTGCTCTCGCTGGAGGCGGACGCGACCGTCGATGCCGATTTCGTCACGCTCGCCGACAACCAGTTCGACACTGCCGCGATCCAGACCGCCGCCGGCACCGCACTCGCACTGCAGCGCTCGATCTTGCAGGTCGGCGCCGGCCAGGGCACCGTTGCCGGCGCGGGCACCGTCACCGCCGCGTGCATCAACAGCAACGATGCGGCCCTCGGCGGCGACACCCACGATCCAGGCTTCGCCGACGCCGCCAACGGCAACTACCGATTGCGCACCAGCTCGCAGAACCTCGACCGCTGCGCCGCCGACGGCAACGAGGCACTGATCGACCTCGGCGGCCTTCCCCGCAACCGCGACCGCGCCGAGATTCCCGACAACATCGGCCCGCTCGACCGCGGCGCCTACGAGGATGCGGACGAGTTGCTGCGGACGGGGTTTGAGTCGTAGGAGCAGGGGAAGGGGCACGGGAGTGAAGAAGCGGGGCAAGGGTCAGGGGGCAGGGGAAGTGGCTTTGCCGGCTGGGGGCGACCGTCGCGGGGCGTGAATTGACGCGTTCCCGGTCCGGCGCACCTCACCGGTCGTGGACTCGACAGGCCATTCCCCCTGCCCCCTGACCCTTGCCCCGCCTTTGGCTTCCCCTTGCCCCGCCTTTGGCTTCCCCTTGCCCCGCCTTTCGCTTCCCCCGCCCTTTCCCATCCCCCAGCGCAGACGCGCACACAATCTCCCGCATTGAACCAACTACCCGCATCGGTACCCCCAGTGGACACGCGCCTCGACGTTGCCGCGCTCGACGAGCACCTGGAAGCGCTGCTGGACCTGGAGCCGGCGGCGCGCCAGCAGCGGCTGGACCAACTGGCCGCGAGTGAGCCGGAGCTGGTGCCGCTGCTGCGCAAACTGCTACGGGTGGCGGCCGAGGTCGACACCATCGAGCTGCGCGGTATCGGTGGTCCGCTGCGGCTGGTGGAGGAGGAGCGCCCACCGCCGCCGATCGAGGGCTACCGCATCACGGGCGAGATCGGCCGCGGCGGCATGGCCACGGTCTACGCCGCCCTGCGCAATGTGCACGGCAGCGAGCAACCGGTGGCGATCAAGCTGTTGCGTGCGGTGCTCGGCGATTCGGTGGAGCGCGAGCGCTTCCTGACCGAGCAGCGCATCCTGGCGCGGTTGCAGCATCCGCACATCGCGCGACTGATCGAGGTCGGCAGTGTCGACGAGCGCCCGTACATGGTGCTGGAGCAGATCGACGGCGTGCCGATCGACCAGCGTTGGCGCCCCGGCGAGGTGGCCATCGACACCGCGCTGGACGCTGCGCTGGCGATCGCCGACGCGCTGCATCACGCGCACACGCATTTTGTGGTGCACCGCGACGTCAAGCCGGAGAACGTACTGGTCGATGCGCAGGGGCGGATCCGCCTGATCGACTTCGGCATCGCCAAGCTGCTGCCGGCGTCCACCCTGATCGGCGCTGTGCGCACCGCCACCGGCGCGGTGCCGCTGACGCTGCGCTATGCCTCGCCGGAGCAGTTGCTCGGCAAGCCTGTCGGCATGGCCAGCGACCTGTACCAGCTTGGACTGCTGCTGTACCACCTGCTGACCGCAGGCTGGCCCTACGACGAGCAGCCGGGCGACTTGCCGCTACAGCGCCTGGCACACGACCAGGTGCCGCAACTGGCGAGCCGCCAGGTGGCCGACCGCCGGCGACGACGCCAGCTGCGGGGTGACCTCGACAGCATCCTGCTGCGCTGCCTGGCGTGGAATCCGCAGGATCGCTATCCCAGCGTGCTCGCCTTCCGCGAGGACCTCGAGCGCCACCGCCAGCAACGCCCGGTGCGCGCACGCGCGCATACCCGCGGCTACCTGCTGCGCTGCTTCGTCAGCCGCCATCGGCTGGGCGTTGCGCTCGCAAGCTCGGCGCTGCTGCTGCTGGCGCTCGGCAGCGTCGCGGCGATCGGCCTTGCGGCGCGCGCGCGCGACTACGCCGGACGCACCGAGCGCATCCTGGACAGCGTGGCGACGATGTTCGCCAGCGCCAACCCCTACGCGAGCGATCCGGGTGCGGTGACTGTGTCCGAAGTCGTAGACCGCACCTCGCAGCGCTTTCTGGCAGCCGAGGACGCCGATCCGCTGTTCCAGGTGCTGATGCTGGAGCGCCTGGCGGAGCTGCAGCGCGCGCTCGAGGACTACGCCACCGAGGGCGCGCTGGTCGCGCGTGCGCAGGCGCTCGCCGCCACCCACGACCTGGACCCCGGCATCCGCCAGCGCCTCGACGTGCAGGCGTTGGAATCGGCCTTCTCCCGCGGCGAACTGGAACAGTTGGAGCGCGATCACGCGCGCCTGCTGCCGGGACTGGGCCGCGAAAACGCGCTACGCGCAGGCTATGTGCACGCCAAGGTGCTGATCGAACAGCAGCGACTCGACGAGGCGGAGAAGGCTTTCAGCGCTCTGTTTGCGGGACTCGCCGAGGTTGACGACCCGCTGTTCCGGCACAGTGTGCACAACAGCTACGGCATCCTGCTGCGGCGCCTGGGCAAGGTCGACGAAGCGGTTGCCGCTTATCGCCAGTCGCTGACCTTCCTCGACCCGGCGCGGCTGGAGCACCAGGAGGCGCTGCTGACGGTGCCCGGCAACATCGCGATCGCTTATGGCGCAGCGGGGCGCTGGGCCGAGTCCGATGCCGAGTTCCGCGCGCTGCTACAGCGCGCGGAACATCAGCTGGGCGCCGACCATCCGCAGCTCGCAGTGATCGCGCGCAACTACGTCACCCTGCTGCAGCGCACCGGGCGCTTCCGCAGCGCGGCCGCGCTGGTGCAGCGCTTCCAGCCGGCGTCGGCGCGCAGCGACGACCGCCTCGCGCGCATCGGCTTCCTGCAGGCGCAGGCCAGCGCGGCGCTGTACGCCGGCGAGGATGCCACCGCACGCGATGCCGCCATCGCGAGCGTCGAGCTGGCCATCGCGGTACACGGGAGCGCGTCGGACGCGTTGGCCAGCCCGCTGGACACGCTGACCCTGGTGCTGTTCGAACTCGGGCACCTGGCAGAAGCTGCGCGGATGGCCGCCGCGCTGCTGCCACGCGACGCGAAGCTCGCCACGCGCGCCGCCAACGTGCTCGACCTGACCCGTGCGCTCGGCATCGACGGCACTCCGGCCCCTGTAGCCGAGACCGCCGCCCGAGGCACTCCCTGCGACCAGGCCGAGCGCGCTGCGCTGGGCGATTTCCTGCTCGGCGGCAAGGTGCAGCAGGAAGGTTCCGTTCCGCCAGAGTGCTACGCCGCCCGCGCCGCGCGGCTGGCGGCACTCGGCTGGACCTGGGATACCGCGCCGCTGGCGCCCTTCACCCCTGAGCCATTCGACAGCCCCCTCGCCCGCGCCGCACGCGCCGGCCGGCTGCCGCAGTGGCCGCAGCCACTCGCACCCGAGCTGGCGCGGCGGGTCGACGCCATCCTGGCTGCGCTGCGGTGAGGCGTCGGGTGGTTGTGGGTTGTGGGTTGTGGGTTGTGGGCAGCAAAGCGCGCACACCGCGGCCCTGTGGGAGCCGACTCTGTCGGCGATCTTTACACCGACCGCCAGCAGAGGATCGCGGCTGAAGCCGCTCCCACTGGCTATCGGCTCGCCCGGATCTTGGCAACAACCAACAACCGACAACCGGAGGCGCGTTCACGTGCTCCAGGGAAGGGCCGGAACCCTACCGATCCACCACCATCACCCCTCGATCACCAGCAACAGCAGCGCCTTCACCCGCAGCCATTCGCGCTGCACCGTGCGTTCGGTGACGCCGAAGGTGGCGGCGATCTCGGCGCACTCCATGCCGCTGAAGATGCGGCATTCGGCGATCCGCGCCAGCCGCGGGTCGCGACGGTCCAGGTCGCTGAGCGCCTGGTCCAGCGCGGTCAGCGCCTCGGGGCCGAGCGCGAGGGACGCGCCGGGCTCGGCGCCCAGGTCTTCCAGGCTGAGCGCCGGCCCGCCGGCGCCGCGCTTGTCCGCGAGCTGCCGTCGCGCCGAGTCAACGATGATCTGGCGCATCGCGCGGGCGCACAGCGCAAGGAAGTGCTGCCGCGTCTCGGATGTCACTGCTCCGCTGCGTGCGAGCTTGAGGTAGCACTCGTTGACCAGCAGCGTGGTCGACAGCTGGTCGCCGCGGCCATAGGCGTGCAGGCTGCGGCTGGCGACCGTCTTCAGCTCGTCGTAGGCGCTGGCGTACAGGCGGTCTCCGGCATCCTGGTCGCCGCCGGCCCAGTCCGACAGCAGTCGCGAGAATTCGGTCGCTTCCATCGGTGGCCAGACTCCTGCGCGGGGATTGCGCGCATCTTGCCGCAGGAACGGACTTACGCGGCTGATCGTGTCAATCAAACCAGGTCAGCGGCAGGTCCATCGGCACGCCCGGGTGCATCAGATTGCTGCCGCTGACATTGATCGTCACTTCGACCAGGTGCACGCCGGGCACGAGGATGCCGCCTGGCGCATCGGGCGCGCTGAGGAAGTTGGCGCTCAGCGTGCGGCTGGCCTGCGCGGCGCCGGCCGCCAGCTGCTGCATGCCCACCGCCGCAACCGGCTGGCCATCCACCCGGATGCCCAGCAAGGCCGTGGCGAAGCTGTCCGCATTGCCGGCCTGGATCCGGGTGCGCGCATTGAACAGCACGATGCCGTCGTGCCCCGGCGGGATGGTCACCCATGCGCTGGCGAGCACCACATCGCTGCCTGCGGGCGGGCAGCTGGCCACGCCCTGGGTGGTGGCGACACAGCGCCAGGTGTAGGTGGAACAGAACTGCGGCGCCCCGCTGGTGGCCGCGCCGGACACGCCACCGCCAGCGGCACTCAGCAGGCGTGCGCTGCCCAGGCCCCAGCACACGCCGTTCTCGTGCGGGCCGCTCGGGCTGCAGGCCTGGTCGCTGCCGAAGGCCAGCTCGCTCGCCACCAGTTCCAGCGCACGCGACTGTCCCGGCAGCAGCCGCTGCACCCCGTGCAGCATCACGGGAGCCTGCTTCTCGGCGTCCGGGTCGATGTCGTTGACGCTCCACGAGGCGGCGTGGGTGTCCGGGCAGATGCCATCGGCGCGCAGGCCGAGGAGGGCATCGCCATGGCCATCGTCGATGCCGCTGTTGCAGGCATGGAAGGCGCGCCCGGCGGCCAGCGTGACCACATCCAGCGTGCGCGTGCCCGGGTTGCGCAGGGTGTGCGCCAGCAGCGGCAGCAGCGGGCGGTCGTCATCGCCCTCGTTGACGTCGATCCCCTGCGCCGGCGCATAGGTGGTGACATTCACATTCGCGCTGGCGCCCGGCAGCGCCTGCGACTGCAATTGCGACAGGGGCTGCACCAATACCGAGAGCCCGCTGCCCGAGCCAATGCGGAAGCGCCCGGGCCGAGAAGGGTGCGCACTGGCGACCAGGTCCACGGTGTGCGTGCCGGCGCCGAGCACGGCATCGGCGATGACGTTGAATCCGTGCATCACCGGCCGCTGCGACGAGCCCCAGTCCATCAGCGACACCGAGGATTGCGATTCGTCACCGTCGAAGCGGATACGCAGCGCAGCCGCGGGCGCATCGACCGGGAAATGCCGGCCATCCGCCACCGCCAGCACTCGCGTCGGCGCGGTCAGGGTGAAGCTGTGCGCCAGCACCACCGTCGGCGCCGTTCCACTGATCTGCAGGTCCGCGGTCAGCCGGCGGAAACTCGACTGCGCCCGCGCGCAGGCCTCGAAGCTGTCCGCACGGATCACATCGGGCGCGCTCAGCGGACAGGCGCACGCCGCTGCGCCGGTAAGCAACAGCGACGCGGCGATCAGCCAGGAGCGAAGGGTCGTCATGCGGCGGATGATGCGACAGTCGCACGCTCGCCGGACCCTGTTCAACGCGGAGACGCAGAGGACGCGGAGAAAAGCATGAGAAAGCTCTTCTCTGCGTCTTTGCGTCCTGGCGCCGAGCACCGTTCAACGCGGAGACGCAAAGGACTCGGGGAGAAGCATCATGAAGCTCTTCTTTGCGTTCCTTTGCGGCCTTCGCGTCTTTGCGTTGAACCGTTCCGGCAACAGCACCCAGCGCAGACGCAGAAGACGCGGAGAGAAGCATCCACAAGCTCTTCTCCGCGTTCCTTTGCGTCCTTGGCGTCTCCGTGTTGAACCGCCCGTCCGGAGCAGGCTCAGAGGGCGTCGTAGCTCAGCAGGTCGAACTGGATGCTGTCCGAGTCGGTGTTCTTCTGGCGCGCGACGAAGGCGTAGTTGCGTCCTTCCTCCAGCTTGGCGGTCATCATCTGCTCGACCTGCGGGTTGACGTAGAGCACCACGCGCTTGCCGTCCGCGGTCTGCATCTCCATCGCGCTGCCGCCGATGATGCCCTCGTGCACATCGTTGATGCGCAGGCCGTCGCGATCGGCCGGCTGGCGGGACACCAGCCTTCCCTGGATGCGCGCGATCTTGCGCCAGACCGGGTCGTTCTCCGGATCGTAGCCGGCTGGGTCTTCCAGCATCTTCTTCTCGGATTCGGCGGCCAGCGCCATGATCTCGTCCAGGCTCTGGAAGCGGATCGCCCACTCCCAGCTGCCGGTGTCGCGGCGGATGTGGTCGGCGGCGGAGAAGAACTGTTCGCTCCAGCCGGTCGGGCAGGTCTGGCAGGTGTCGTAGTTGTCGGCATAGTCCTGCAGGCGCTCCTTCAGGCTGTCGATGCGGTCATGGAATTCCAGGTGCACGCCGGCGCCCAGCGCGACGCCGACCTGCTTGCTGCCGGTGGCCACCACCAGCACCGCACCGTTGCCCACGTCCAGTTTGCCGACGCGCAGCTGGCGCATCATCGCCGCGGCGTAGTCGTCGGCGCTCAGGCCGTGCAGGTCCTTGACCAGCAGAGAGACGATCTCGACGCCGCTCGCCTGCGCGTGCTCGTACATCTGCTTCTCGAAGCTGGCGCGCACCGCAGGATCGAGCAGCCCGGTTTCGTCCATGACGAAGCGGTCGAACTTGGCCGGGATGGCGTTCGGGTCCGGCAGCGGCAGGGTATCGACGCGGCCAGCAGCAGCAGGCAGCGGCGCGGCAGTGTCCGGGGCCTCCACCGTCGGCTGCGCCGAGGCGATGGTCGCGGTCGCCGGCTCAGTGGTGCTGGCCGGCGGCGGCGCGGCAGGCGTGGCCGGCGCCGTGGTGGCAACCGCCTCGTCGCTGCAGTCGCTGGACTGCTGCGAGCAGGCCTGGGTCCAGCCTTCCTGGATCGCCTTGACCCGCTTGCTGCGGCCCGGATGGGTTTTGCCATCCTGCTCGGGCACCAGGGTGTTCATCGCCTTCTGCGCATCGGCGAGCATTGCGCCCATCTTGTACAGCACGAAGCCGGAGAACTTGTCGGCCTCCAGCTCGGTCGGCGGCTGGCTGCCGCCCGGCATGATGGTGTGACCGGACAGGTGGTGCCCGATCTCGTGCGCCATGATGCTGATCGGCGCCCAGTCGTTGTTGGCGGTGGCGGCGCGCACCTCGGACATGAACTTCGGGTTGTAGGCGATCACCCGGCGCGGCAGCTTGTCCGGCCCGAGCATGATCACCGCCGCTGCGTTCGGCACTTCGCCCTCGACCACGTCGAAATTCTGCGGCAGGCCGGTGTAACGCATGATCTGCGCGACCACATCCTTGCCGCTGGCGTTGACGCCCAGCGCGAGCTGCGAAGGGTTCACCTGCAGCGGGGAGCCGTCGTAGGAGCAGGCCTGCAGCGCCATCGCCACCTCGGCGACCATCTCGGCCTCGCTGAGTGCCTTCGCAGCCGTGCCTACCGCGGCGTCGGCCGCTTTCTGCGCGGTGTCCGCAGCCGGCGTGCCGCTGTCGCCGCAGGCAGCCAGCGCGAACAGCACTGCGGTGTAAAGGAGGTGGCGGCGGTGGGGAGCCTGGATGTTCATGCGCGGATTCCTCGGGAGAGTGCGGAACTGGGGATGGATGGCGCGGTGCGCGCCACGCACCGGATGGCGCCGGCAATCAGGCCAGCTGCGCCATCACCAGCCTGACCAGCAGCCAGGCAAAGCCGGCGAGTAGCAACCACTTGATGCCGGCGAACAGCAGCACGGCGAGCAGCAGCCGCCACCACTCGCGCTTCCAGTCGAGCAGGTAGAACTGCTGGAAGGCGATCGCGACGATCAGCATCTCCACGCCATCCATGTACCACGGCGACCATTCCCGGTGCGCGGCGAGGAAGCCCGGATCGCGCCAGATCAATCGCGGCAGCAGGTTGACGATGTTTGCGAGGATGATCAGAAAATGGCCGTAAATCGCGAGCACCAAGTGCTCGGTGAAGTTGTAGCCGAGCCGATTGCGGAACATCAGGTTGGCGGTGACCAGGATGGCCACGATGCCGATCGAGAACGACCACTGTCCGTAGGACTGCGCCAGTTGCAGGGCGCGGCTGCTGCCGGCATCCGCGGAGTCGAGGAAGCGCGACTGCGCCAGCAGCAGCAACAGCACGCCGATCGCGATCAGCAGCAGCTTCAGCGGGTGCACGTGCTTCTTGCGCGCGCCCATGACGAACTCGCGCGCCACCTTGCCCGGCCCGATCAGCGTGCGCCAGACCGAGCGCAGCGTGGCGAAGTCGAACACCCGCACCTTGTCCCAGGCCTCGCTGGCGATGGTGTTCAGGCGGAAGCGCTCGGCGCGCTTCTGACCGCAGGCCGGGCACCAAGGCGAGTCGATCCGCTGGCCACAGTTGTGGCACTGCGGCAGGGCGAAGTGGGTGTCCGTCAGCACGGGTTCGCTGGGGGGCGGGCTCATGGTTGGTCGTCGGGCGCTTTCCTGCGCCGCATGCGGTGGCTGAGACCCAGCTGTCTGCGAAGGAAACGTGAAGCATAGTCCTGGGCGGAACCGGAATCGTCGGGCGGTCATCCAGGCATGCGCACTCCCACGGCGTTTTCTCCGCCGCGTCGACAGCATTCGTTCAGCCAGGCGACGGGATCGCAGATTGACTTGATCGCACCGGGCACGCGTAATCCGGCGGCACCACCCAGCAATGACGGGGCAAGATGGTCCCTTCCTCGACGGCCGCGAACCCGCTCGGCCTTGCGTCACGCGCATGCACCCGGACAGGCCGATGAGCCGCACTGTCCTGGTCACCGGCGGCGCCGGTTACCTCGGCAGCATCACCTGCGTGCGCCTGGTCGAATGCGGCTACCGCCCGCTGCTGCTGGATGATTTCAGCAACAGCCATCCGGCGGTCATCGAGCGCATCTCGCGACTGACCGGCCAGGCGGTGAGCTGGGTCCGCGGCGATGTCCGCAACGGCGGATTGCTCGATGAGTTGCTGGCGCGCGAACCCATCGCAGCAGCGATCCACTTCGCCGGCCTGAAGGCGGTGGGCGAGTCGACCCGGCGCCCGCTCGACTACTGGGACATCAATGTGGGTGGCACTTTTTCCCTGCTGCGAGCGCTCGAACGAGCCGGCGTGCGCAGGCTGGTGTTCAGTTCCTCGGCTGCGGTCTATGGCGAGCCGCGAAAGATGCCGCTGGGCGAGGACTCGCCGCTGGCGCCGACCAGCCCGTACGGGCGCACCAAGCTCGCTGCGGAGCGCCTGATCGCCGACGTGGCGGCCACGCGGCCGGATTGGGCGGCTGCCTGCCTGCGCTACTTCAACCCGGTGGGCGCGCATCCCAGCGGCCTGCTCGGCGAGGATCCACGCGGCGTGCCTGGCAACCTGATGCCCTTCATTGCGCAGCTCGCGGCGGGCCGCCACCGCGAACTCGTGGTGCACGGCAACGACTACCCGACTGCCGATGGTACTGGCGTGCGCGACTACATCCATGTGCTCGATCTCGCCGATGCGCATGTCGCCGCGCTGCGCCACCTCGAAGGCCATCCCGGCGTGCACTGCTTCAACCTCGGCACCGGTCGCGGCTACAGCGTGCTCGAACTGAAGGCCGCCTTCGAGCGCGCCTGCGGACGCGAACTGCCGCACCGCATCGGGCCGCGACGCCCCGCCGATGTCAGCGCCTCGGTGGCCGACCCCAGCCGCGCCTGCGAAGTGCTGGGCTGGCAAGCGGCGCGCGACCTGGACCAGATGTGCGCAGACACCTGGCGCTGGCAGCGCTCGCATCCGGCTTGAGCCATCGCCCTGACGGAACCCCGAGTCACGATCGGCGCCGTGGACCTCTGTTCTTGTGGCGTCTGGCTTCGAGTGCGACCGGTGCGTCGCCGCGCCGACTGGCGCCACACCGCCGGCGCTATTTACCGATGCAGAAGCTGGCGAAGATCTCGCCCAGCAGGTCGTCGGCGCGATAACGGCCGGTGATCTCGCCGAGCGCCTCGTGGGCAAGGCGCAGGTCTTCGGCAGCGAGTTCCCCGCGGCCGTCGGCGAGGGCGTGCGCACGGGCGGTGGCGAGGTGCTGCTGGCAGCGCGCCAGCGCATCCACATGCCGGGCGCGGGCGCTGAAGTCGCCGGCGCTGCCTTCGGCCAGGCCGGCGTGCTGCAGCAGCGCATGCCGCAGCAGGTCGAGGCCGGCGCCGGTCTTGGCTGACAGGTACACGTGCACGCCGTCATCGCGGCGCTCGCTGCGCGGCTCGCCGCCGGTCAGGTCGAGCTTGTTGTGGATGGTCAGGCGGGGCGGAAGCGAACCCCGGCTTTCCGGGTCCAGGGTCTCGGGTCCCGGGTCCAGGCCTTCCGGCGCCTCGACCCACAACACCAGATCCGCCCTGCGCGCCTCGCGGTTGGCGCGGGCGATGCCTTCGGACTCCACCTCGTCGGCGGTCTCGCGCAGGCCGGCGGTGTCGACGATGGTCAGCGGCAGGCCGTCGACGATGAGGTGCTCGCGCAGCACGTCGCGGGTGGTGCCCGGGATCGCGGTGACGATCGCGCGGTCGTGCCCGGCCAGCGCGTTCAGCAGGCTGGACTTGCCGACGTTCGGCGCACCCAGGATCACCACGTTCAGCCCGTCGCGCAGGCGCTGGCCGCGGCGGGCGCCCGCGAGCAGTTCGTGCAGCGTCAGCTCGACCGCGGCGAAGCGCGCGCGCACCTCGCTGGTCTTGAGGAAGTCGATCTCTTCCTCGGGGAAGTCGATCGCCGCCTCGATGTACACCCGCAGCTCGACCAGCTGGCGCGACAGCGCCTCGATGCGGCGGCTGAACTCGCCGTCGAGCGAGCGCATCGCGGCGCGCGCGGCGCTCTCCGAGCCCGCGGCGATCAGATCGGCCACCGCCTCGGCCTGGGCCAGGTCGAGCTTGTCGTTGAGGAAGGCGCGCTCGCTGAACTCGCCCGGCCGCGCGAGCCGCGCACCGAGTTCCACGCAGCGCCGCAGCAGTGCGCCGAGCAGCACCGGCGAGCCATGCGCCTGCAGCTCGATCACGTCCTCGCCGGTGAAAGACCTGGGTCCGGGGAAGGCCAGCAGCAGCCCGTCGTCGATCAGCTCGCCGGCGCCGTCGCGGAAGCGGCAGCGGTGGGCGAAACGCGGCTTCGGCCGGCGGCCGAGGAAAGCGTGCGCCATGGCCAGCGCCAGCGGCCCGGACACCCGCACCACGCCAATGCCGCCGGGGCCGGCGGGCGTGGCGATGGCGGCGATGGTGGGTTGGGCGTGGCTTGAGGTCATGTCGTGCCGGGCGGCAAGCAAGGTGAAAAGTGAAATGTAAAACGTCAATGGCGCAAGGCACACGAACGCCTCAGGCCCATTGACGTTTTACGTTTGACGTTTCACCCATCGCGAGTCGGGGGGGCATGCCGGGCCCCGGGGCCAAGGGGGGGAAAGAGGAAAGGAAAACGTCAATGGCGCAAGGCACACGAGCGCCTCAGGTCCATTAACGTTTCACTTTTGACGATTCACTGCCACGCCGGCAAAGCCGGCGTTGCTCACTTGCTCGCCTCGATCCTCTTCGTGATCACCACCTGCTGGATCAGGCCGAGCAGGCCGTTCGACAGCCAGTACAGCACCAGGCCCGCCGGGAAGAAGGCGAACATCACGCCGAAGATCAGCGGCATCGACTGCAGCACTTTTTTCTGCACCGGATCCATGCCGGGTGTGGGCGACAACTTCTGGGTGTACCACATGACGGCGACGTTCAGCACCGGCAGGATGTACATCGGATCCTTCAGCGAGAGATCGTGGATCCACAGGAAGAACGGCGCCTGGCGCAGTTCCACCGCCTCGAAGATCACCCAGTACAGGGCGAAGAACACCGGCAGCTGGAGCAGCAGCGGCAGGCACCCGCCGATCGGGTTGACCTTCTCCTGCTTGAACAGATCCATCTGCGCCTGCGCCATCTTCTGGCGGTCGTCGCCGTAGCGCTCCTTGAGCTGCTCCAGGCGCGGCTGCAGCTTGCGCATCTTGGCCATCGAGCGGTACTGCGATTCGGACAAGCGATAGAAGGCGAGCTTGACCAGCAGCGTCAGCAGGATGATCGCCATGCCCCAGTTGCCGACCAGCTTGTGGATCTGGCTGAGGATCCAGAACAGCGGCTGGGCGATGAACGACACCATGCCGTAGTCCACCGTGTACTGCAGGCCCGGGGCCACGTCCGGGAGTTTGTTCTGCAGCTTGGGGCCGAGGTACAGGCGGGCGCCGATGCTGCCGCTGGCACCCGGCGCAACCTCGACCAGCGGCGACTTCTGGCGCATCAGGTAGCGCGTGGGCAGGCTGCCGTTCGGCTGCAGGATCGCGGTTTCGTAGGTGGTCTGCTCGGCGGCGTCCGGCACCCAGGCGCCGACGAAGTAATGCTGCTGCATCGCCGACCAGCCGCCGGCGAAGGTGCGCCGGTAGGGTTCCTCGGCGTAGTTCTCGAACTTGAGCTTCTGGTACTTCTCGTCCGGGCTGTAGATCGACGCGCCGACGTAGGCGTAGAGCTCGGGGTTGTTGAAGGCGAAGGCCGACGGCCGCGGCGGCGGCACGCGCTGCATCTGGCGGTACTGGCTGCCCTTCCACGGCGCGGCCGACTGGTTGCTGATCTCGTGGCGGACGCCGACGGTGAAGCTGCCGCGCTCCAGTCGGATCAGCTTGCGTACCGACACGCCCGACGCATCGGTCCAGGTGAACGGCACTTCGAGCGCGGCCTCGCCGGCCGGCAGTTCGAAGCGGTCGCCTTCAACACTGTAACTGGCCGTGTGGTCCGGCGCCGGCGCATCGACCGCGACCAGGCCGGTCTGCGAGATGAAGTAGCGGCTGAGTTCCTCGTTGAGCAGCTTGACCGGGATGTCCTTGCGCTCGAGGCTGATCGGGTAGGTCAGCAGTTCTGCCTGGCGGATCTCGGCGCCACGGGTGGACACGGTCAGGCGCAGCACGTCGTTGGCGATGATGACCGTGCGGCCCTCCGCCACCGCGGCGGGCGCGGCCGTCTCGGCAGCAGGGGGCGCCGCGGCGGCATCGGCCGGCGGCGCCTCGGGTACTTCGCCATCGGCGCTGGTGGCGGTTGTGGGCACATCGGCGCCGGGCGCGGGCATGCCGTCGGTCGCCACCGCTGCCGGCTCCGGCTTCGGGCCGTAATCGGCCTGCCAGGCGGACCACAGCTGCAGGCCAACCAGGGCGAGGCCGAGCAGCAGGAACAGACGCAGGTTGCTCATCAGGGGCTCTCCTCGCCTGCCGGGGATCCCGACGGGCGCACGGATGCGGAAACGGGGGGGGGCGACGCGATCACGCGGTCGAACAGGGCGTCGAGATCACGGCGCAGGGTATGGCGGTCGCCTTTGCCGACATCGCGACCCGGCGAGAGCACCAGGTCGACCAGCGGCATCCGCGCACGGCGCACGCGAAAGCTCTCGCGCGCGATGCGCTTGACCAGGTTGCGATCATGCGCATTCGGCAGATGCTTCTTGCCGACCGCGAAGCCGATGCGCGCCTGCGACATGGTGCCGGCGGCGACGACGCATACGAAAAAGCGGCCGCGCTCTCGCCGGCCGCTTTGGAACACACCATCGAACTCGCGCGGCAGCAGCAGCCGGGCACTCCGCGGAAAGCGCGAACCCGGCATCGCCCGCGAATTACGGGATCAGGCGATGACGGCCCTTGGCGCGACGACGATTCAGCACGGCGCGGCCATTCTTGGTGGCCATACGGGCGCGGAAGCCATGGGTGCGAGCGTGCTTGAGCTTGCTCGGCTGGAAAGTGCGCTTCATCGCGAACTCCAAGGATCTGTTGAAGAAAAGAGCGGCATGGTAGCCCGCCGCCTCGTCGCCTGTCTAGGGGTAGGGTGCGGCTTTGTTGGCCCTGGTTCAAGACATGGTGAAGAGCGGGGGCTGAAGCGGGGAAGGGGTCAAGGGGAATGCCAAGTGCGTTGCTCGTGGTTTGAGGTGGCCCGCGCCATCGGGCATGCACTGCCCCAAAATCGTCGCGAAGCCAGTTGCGGAGCCCCTGACCCCTTGCCCGCTTCACCTCCCCCCGCTTCACTTCCGCACGTTGCGGTTCAGCGAATAGCGTCCCGTGTGCTGCGCGGTGGCCAGCACGTGGCCGTCCATCCGCGCCAGTGCGTCGGCGGCGCTGAAGCGGCCGGACAGGCCGAGCAGCGGCACGTCGAGTGCGTACAGGCGGAAGTGGTAGTGGTGCATACGTTCGTCGTTCCACGGCGGACAAGGGCCGTCGTAGCCGTAGTGGTCGGCGCCGGGGCTGCTGAAATCGTTGAGGCCCTGCCGGGTGCCTGCAGGTCCACGCGGCTGGCGCTTGCCGCCGGCATGGACCCCCTCGGAACAACTGCCGGCAACGATTTCGCGCAGCGAGGACGGAATATCGATCATCACCCAGTGGATGAAGTCGCGACGTGGCAAATCGTGCGCGATCACGCGGTCGGCGCGGTTGGCGTCGTCGAACACGCTGGGCACGTCATCGTCCACGCAAATCAGCACGAAGGACTGGGTGCCGGCGGGGACGTCGTCCCAGGCGAGATGCGGGTTGCGGTTGGGGCCATCGACCACCGGGCGGTTGCTGCCGGGCACGCCGTAGGCATATTCACTGGCGATTCGGCCGAGCGGCGGGAAACTCTGGCTATGGAGGCGCATGCACGGACCCTGGATGAGACGAGGCATACACAATAGCGCTGCGATCGCGTGGCTGCTGCTCGCGCTCGCGGCCTGCGCGCCAGTCGAATGGCGCGGGCCACGCGTGCCCGAGGCCTCGCTCTCGCCGGCCAACGAGGGACCGATCGCCGACACGGTGCGGCCGATCGGCCTGGCGCCCGGCGAATCGAGTTACCGCCTGATCGAGTCCAACACCGACGCGCTGGCGCTGCAGCTGCGTGCGGCGCAGCTCTCCGTGCGCAGTCTGGACGCGATGTACTACATGTGGCTGGACGATCGCAGCGGGCGGCTGCTTGCCGCCGAGCTGATGCGCGCCGCCGACCGCGGCGTTCGCGTGCGCGTGCTGGTGGATGACATGTACGCACGCAAGATCCCGGTGGAGTTGGCGGCACTGGACCAGCATCCGCGGATCGAGCTGCGCGTCTACCACCCCTACCGCACGCGCGATTCGGCTGCCGCCGCGGTGCTCGAATTCGTGTTCAGCGGCTTCCGCCTGAACCACCGGATGCACCACAAGGCCTGGATCGCCGATGGCCAGGTCGCTCTGATCGGCGGGCGCAATGTGGGCGACGCCTACTTCGGCCTGCACGATGGCTTCGATTTCCGCGACCTCGGCGTGCTGCTGGCGGGCGCGGCGGCCGGCGAGGTGTCGGCGATCTTCGACCAATATTGGAACGCGCCCATCGTGATCCCCTTGGCGGCGGTGCCGTCGAAGGATCCGGTGCCTGCGCTCGCCGACGCCCAGCGCGCGCTGGGGGAAGAGCGCACACACACACTGGGACTGCCCGAGTTCGCGCCGCTGGTGGCGCCACGCGCGCTGGATGCGGAAATCCGCAGCGGCGAGGGCCGCCACACCGGCGCGGGCGTGCAGGTGGTCAGCGACCCGCCGGACAAGTGGCGCCAACGCAAGGACCAACTGATCGGTGTCGCCGCCGAGTTGCGCAAAGCCATTGACCGCGCCGAGCGCGAGGTGGTGCTGATCTCGCCCTACTTCGTGCCCGGGCGAGAGGGCATCGCCTGGTTGCGCCGACTGGAGGAACGCGGCGTGCGCGTGCGCGTGCTGACCAACTCGGTCAACGCCACCGACATCCCCGCGGTGCACGGCGGCTACGCGCACTACCGCATGCGCCTGCTGCGGGCGGGCATCGAAATCAACGAGCTCAAGCGCTCGTCCAGCTTGCGCCTGGAGTCGCCTTTCCGCGGATCCTCGCGCGCCAGCCTGCACACCAAGGCGGTGGTGATCGACGGCCGCGTGGCCTTCGTCGGCTCGTTCAACCTCGACCCGCGCTCGACCTGGATCAACACCGAGATGGGCGTGTTCGTGGACGACCCGCGCTTCGCCGCGCAGGTGCTGCGCGGCTACCAGCACAGCCTCGGCGGCGAACACTCCTATCGCCTCGCGCTGGAAGGCGGCCGGCGCAAGCGGGTGGTCTGGTACGACCTGCAGGATGGCCAGCCCCGCCGGCAGACGCGCGAACCGACCTCGAGCTGGAGCCGACGCTTCATCGCGCTGCTCGCACGCATCGTGCCGACGGCGGAAAGGCATCTGTGAAGCGGAGGAAGGAGATGCGGGGGAGATGAAGCGGGGCGGGGGACGCAGTCGACGCCCGAGATGCGACGCCTTCGCCGATCGAGGCTACGGGCGGCAGATGGGCAGGCACGTGCACCATGACAGGTCCCCTGCCCCGCTTCACCTCCCCCGCTTCACCTCCCCCGCTTCACCTCCCCCGCTCCACCTCCCGACCCTCACCGGCCTCTTTTTCCGCGTCAGGAACTTGCGCATCCTCGCGCACTCTGACGACGCCTGTCACATGTATTCACAATCATGATCGAGCTGTCTGCGGTGACCCGGAGCTATGCCATGGGTGCTGGCGAGGTCCGCGCGCTGGCCGGGGTAGACCTGGGTATCGCTGCGGGCGAGTTCGTGGCGATCACCGGGCCCTCGGGCTCGGGCAAGTCCAGCCTGCTGAACCTCCTCGGCTGCCTGGACCGGCCGAGCAGCGGCCACTATCGGCTGGATGGAGAAGCCGTGGCGACTCTCGACGATGAGCGCGTCAGCGATCTGCGCAGCCGCAAGATCGGTTTCGTGTTCCAGAGCTTCTTCCTGCTGCCGCGGCTGACGGTTCTGGACAACGTGCTGCTGCCTTTGCGCTACGCGCGCGCGGCCGATCCGGGTGCGCCGGGCCGCGCGCGCGCCCTGCTGGAGCGCGTGGGGCTGTCGGATCGGCTGGAACACCGGCCGGGCGAACTCTCCGGCGGCCAGCAACAGCGCGCCGCGATCGCCCGCGCGCTGATCCGCCAGCCGCGCCTGCTGCTGGCCGATGAACCCACCGGCAACCTGGACTCGAAGAGCACGGCGGACGTGCTCAAGCTGTTCGAGGAATTGCACCGCGAGGGCCAGACAATCGTGCTCGTCACGCACGACGCCGAAGTCGCCGCACGCGCGCCGCGGCATGTACGCCTGCGCGATGGCCGCATCGAGGGAGACGATCGCCGTGGCTGAGTTCCGCTCCTGGCTGTGCGCAGCCATTTTGGGCCTGCTGGCTCCCGCGCTCGCCGCGGAGCCATTGATCTCGGGTGAGGTCTACGCGATCGGCGCGCAAGTGCTGCGCACGCCGCAGTCGCAGAACGGCCAGACCGTACTGCAGACCTACGTACCCGACGGCGCCCGTGTGCGCAAGGGCGACGTGGTGCTGCGGGTCGATGGCGCGGCCGCCGCGGGCACCATCCGCAGCCAGCAGTCGCTGCTGCTGCAGGCGCGGGCCCGCGCCGACAAGGAACTGGCGGACCTCACGGTCAAGGCGATCGACGCCGAGCGCGCGCTGCGCAACGCGGAACTCGCGGTGACCAGGGCGGAACTGGACGCCGGCATCCCGAAGAACTTTCTGCCGGCCTTCGATTACGACCGCTACCAGGGCGAGCTGACCCGCACGCGCCAGGAACTGCTGGTCAAGCAGCGCGAGTGGGAGGACGCGAAGGCTGCGATCGCGCGCCGGCGCGAGGACGCGCGGCTGGAGCAGGGCCAGATCGAGGGCCAGATCCTTTACTGGCAGACCCAGCTGGATGCCGCCGAAGTGCGAGCCGCCCGCGACGGCATCGTCGTGCATGGCTTCGACCCCTTCCGCGGCAACCGCTACGACGAAGGCTCGCAGTCCTTTTCGGGTAACCGCGTGGGCGAGATCGTCGATGGCGACGAGCAGCCCAAGCTCGGCGTGCGCGCCTGGGTGCTGGAAGTCGATCGCCCCGCGCTGCACTCGGGCCAGGCGTTGACCGTGAGCTTCGATGCGGTGGCCGGCAGCGCCCTGCCTGGGCGCATCGCGCAGATCGCCGGCGCGCCGTCGGTCAAGGCCGAATGGGGCGAGGGGCGTTATTTCGAGATCGAGGTGGACGTGGACCTGGACGCGTCGGCGCGCGCCCTGCTGCGGCCCGGCGCGAGCGCGCGGCTGGTCCCGGGCGAATTCCGCGGCGGCGCGACGCGTGCAGCGCCGGCCAACAGCACGAGCCGGCGCCTCGAGGGCGAGATCATCGCGCGCGACGCCATCGCGATCTCGCCGCCGCGCATCGAGGAGATCTGGATGCTGTCGCTGACCCAGCTCTTGCCCGACGGCTCGCTGGTCAACGCCGGGGACGTGGTCGCCACCTTCGAGCCGGGAGAACTGCAACGCAAGCTCGGCGAGAAGCGCAGCGCGCTGAACGAAAAGCAGACCCTGCTGCAGAAACTGACGCTGGAACACGCCGAGCGCGCGCGCGCCGAGGTCATCGCCACGGCCGAACAACGCGCCAAGGTCGACAAGGCACGGCGCAAGGCAGCGCAGCCGGCCGACCTGGTCGCCGCCATCGAGTACCGCAAACTGGTGGCTGAACGCGAACTGGCCGAGACCGAACTGCTGCTGGTGCAGGAGCGCGAACGCATGGCGGCGCGCCAGCGCGAGGCCGAGCGTGCTCAGATCGAGGCCGAAGCCGCCGACCTGAAGGCCGAGGTGGAGGAGATCGGCAGAGGCCTGGCGGCGCTCCAGGTCAGGGCCCCGCGCGCCGGCGTCATGCTGCATCTGACCAATCACCAGGGGCAGAAGTTCGACGTGGGCGCGCAGGTCTTCCGCGGCCAGGCCGTGGCACAGATCCCGGACCTGACGCGCCTGGCCGTGCGCATGCAGGTGCCCGAGCGCCTGATCGCGCAAGTGCGCGCCGGCCAGGCGACGCGCATCGAGGTCGATGGCGGCGCAGCCCCGACCCTGTTCGGCAAGGTGAGCCACATCGGGCGCGTCGTGCGCTCACGCTCGGGCGTCAAGCCGGTGCCGGTGGTGGATGTGGAGATCGAGTTTGATGCAGTCCCCGAATCCGCCCGGCTGAAGCCCGGATTGCCAGTGCGGGTGGAGTTGCTCGGGGGGCGGTCGGCTTCCGGGGAGAAGGTGGCGTCTGAAGGGGATTCGGCATGACTCGGGGACGGCGGATGGAGAGTTGTGGGTTGTGGGTTGTGGGTTGTGGGCAGCAAGAGCCGCCAGATCGCGACTTTTCGCCGGGCTTGCGCGCTCCTGCCGCCCACAACCCAGAACCCACAACGGCCATGGCGGGCACGTCACCCGCCAGCATGAAGGTTGTGCGCGCCATGACCGGCACGGAGCAGCTCCTGCCTACCCCTCCCCACCTCCCCGGGCCCTCCTCGCCCAAGCGACCGTCACCGCAAACCATGGTCGGATGTATCGGACACTGCTTGCCATCCTGGCCCTCGCCCTCGCCGCCTGCAGCCAGCCCGTCGCCGAGGCGCCGCCGGTGGAGATCGTGCGCGCTCAGCCGCTGGAACTACGCATCGACGCGCAGGGCGAGCTGCGTTCGAGCAAGGCCACGCCTCTGAAAGTGCCGGGCGAGAACTGGGCGCAACGGCAACTGGCGTGGGTGCTTCCCGAGGGCAGCACGGTGGAGGCCGGCGAGGTCATCGCGCGCTTCTCCGCCGAGCGCAGCGAGCTGGACCTCAAGCAGGCCCGGGTGCAGGTGCTGCGCAATGCGCTGCTGCGCGCGGCCAAGGAAGCGGAGCTCGGCGGCAATGAGGCGCGCATCGGCGCCGAGATCTCGCAGGTGGACACCGCGCTCTCGCTGGCGGAGCGCTATGCCGCCGCCGAGCTGCAGACGATGGCGCGCAACGAGTTGCTGGATGCGGTGCAGGACCGCGAGTTCCTCGGCGAGAAGCAGGGCTTCCTGGGTTGGAAACAGGATCAGAACGGCGAGCGCGGCGCGGCCGAGCTGGCGGTACTCGACAGCCAGCGGCAGACCCATGCGCTGACCGCGAAGATGCGCGAGGAAGACCTCAACGCCCTGGAACTTGTCGCACCGCATGCAGGCATCCTGATGCTCACCGCCGACTGGTCCGGCGAGAAGCCGCGGGTTGGCGCCACCTTGTGGGCCGGCCAGGAGATGGGCAGCCTGCCCGACCAGAGTGCGATGGAGGTGCAGTTCGCGCTGCCCCAGCTCGACGCCGCCGGCGTCAAGGTGGGCGCCGCAGTGGAACTGGCACCGCTCGGGCGCGAGTCCCCGCGGGTCGCGTCGAAAGTCAGCTGGGTGGCGACCGCGGCGCAGCCGGTCAGTCGCAACAACCCGATCAAGTACGTGCGCATGAAGGCCGCGGTGACGCCGGATGACGTGCGCGCGCTCGGCCTGGTTCCGGGCCAGACGCTCGCGGTGCGCGTCTACGCGCTGCGCCTGGACGAAGGCCTGTCGGTGCCGAACGTGGCAATCGTCTCCAGCGACGGCGCTACCCATGTGGACCTGTGGCGCGATGGCCAGCGCGTACGCCAGGCGGTGAAACTCGGCGAGCGCGGCCTGGCGCGTACCCAGGTGGTCGAGGGCCTGTCCGGCGGCGACGCGGTTGTGCTCACGCCGGGGCGCAGCGGAGACGATGCATGAGCGCCCGGGACCCTGGCATGGGACACATCTGGCGCGAGGCGCTGGCGGAGCTGTGGCGACGCAAGCTCCGCACCGGCCTGACCTTGCTCGGCCTGATCTTCGGCGTCGGCGCGATCGTCGCGATGCAGGGCGTCGGCGAAGGCTCGCGCCTGGAGGCGCTGGCGCTGGTGGAGGAACTCGGCCTGCGCAACCTGATCGTGCGCGCCAAATCCCAGGACAATGATTCGCTGAAGGAAGTGCGCCTGCGCAGCCTGGGCCTCACCCGCGCCGATGCACGCGCGGCGCTGGAGGCCGTGCCCGGCGCCGAGCGCGTCGCCGCGGAGAAGGAGATCCGCACGCACCAGGTCTATGGCGACATGGGCGGCGGCGATGTGCAGGCGAGTGCGGTGGACCCGTCCTTCTTCGATCTGTCCAGCCTGAAACTCGCCGCAGGACGCGCGCTCGGCGAGGCCGATGAGACTGCGCTGGCGGCGGTCGCGGTGCTGGGCCACCAGGCCGCGCGCACGCTGTTCGGCGAGCAGGATCCGCTCGGCCAGGCGGTGCGGATCAATCACGCCTGGTTCGAAGTGGTCGGCGTGCTCGCCGACCGCGACCTCGCCAAGGACCAGTTCGAGGGCGTGCAACTGGGCCTGGAAGCGAACCGGGTGTTCGTGCCGCTGGCGAGCGCGCGCGCCCGCCTGCGCTTCCAGCCGATGGAGGACGAGATCGATCGCTTCTGGCTGCGCCTGGCGGACCCGGAAGGCATCGTACCCGCCTCCCAGGTGCTCGCCGCAGTGCTCGACCAGCGCCACGGCGGGGTCGAGGACTACAGCCTGATTGTGCCCGCGCAACTGTACCGCCAGCACCAGCAGACGCAGCGCATCTTCCGCTTCGTGATGGCGGCGATCGCCGCGGTCAGCCTGCTGGTGGGCGGCATCGGGATCATGAACATCATGCTCGCCAATGTGCTGGAGCGCCGCCGTGAGATCGGCCTGATGCGCGCCATCGGCGCGCGCAAGCGCGACATCGTGCAGCAGTTCCTGCGCGAGACCGCATTGATCTGCGCCATCGGCGCCGGCCTCGGCCTGCTGTTCGGCGCGGCACTCGCCTACCTGATCGCCGCGCTGGCCGGCTGGCCGGTGGCCTGGGCTCCGTTGCCGGTGCTGCTCTCCGCCGCCGTGTGCGCCGCGGTGGGCCTGGCCTTCGGCGTCTACCCCGCGCGCCAGGCCGCGGAACTGGATCCGATCGCGGCGCTGCGCAGCGATTGAGGCGGGAGTGCAGGCCGCCCCGGTCGGCGCCCCTGTTCGCACAACAAACCGTGGCTCTCGCAAATTCGCGGACTGTGCTCTTTGGACGCAAAGGACGCAAAGGACGCAAAGAAGATCAAACCGCGCGGGGATATCCCGGCACTTGCTGTCTTTGCGTCCTTTGCGTCCCCTTTGCGTACTCAATCACAGGGTCGTCGTTCGGCGCAGGCGGAAAATTTCAGGAAATTCAATCACCTGGCGCATGTCCGGTGAGAGCGTCGGCGCTCCCGGGCCTACGCGGACTGGCCGTAACGCACGACCTGCTGCTCGATCGCGCCGAAGATGCTGTTGCCGGCGTCGTCCAGCATCTCGATGCGCACGGTCTGGCCGAAGCGCAGGAAGGGCGTCGAGGGCTTGCCGTCGCGGATCACTTCGAGCATGCGCTTCTCCGCGAGGCAGGAGGCGCCCACGCCCTCGTCCTGGTTGGCCACGGTGCCGGAGCCGACCACCGTGCCCGCGGTCAGGTTGCGCGTCTTGGCCGCGTGCGCGACCAGCTGCGCGAAGTTGAACTGCATGTCGCTGCCAGCGTCGGGCTGACCGAAGAGCTGGCCGTCGATATGCGTGATCAGCTTGCGGTGCAGGGTGGAGTCTTCCCAGAAACCGTCCAGCTCGTCCGGGGTCACCAGCACCGGCGACAGCGCCGAGCGCGGCTTGCTCTGCAGGAAGCCGAAGCCCTTCGCCAGTTCGTCCGGGATCAGGTTGCGCAGGGACACGTCGTTGACCAGGCCGATCAGCTGGATGTGCTCGGCGGCCTGCTCCGGCGTGACCGCCATCGGCACGTCGTCGGTGACCACCACGACTTCGGCCTCGAGGTCGATGCCGTAGTCCTCGCTGACCACCTGCACCGGGTCGCGCGGGCCGAGGAACTGCGCGCTGGTGGCCTGGTACATCAGCGGGTCGACATAGAAGCTCTGCGGCACCTCGGCATTGCGCGCCCGGCGCACGCGCTCGACGTGCGGCAGGTAGGCGCTGCCGTCGACGAACTCATAGGCGCGCGGCAGCGGCGCCGCGAGGTCGTCGAAGTCGAGCTCAAAGGCACCGTGCGCGCGCCCGGCATTCAGGCCTTCATAGACCGCGTTCAGCCGCGGCGCGATATCCGACCAGCCATCCAGCGCCTGCTGCAGGGTCTGTGCGATCGGGCGCACCTCGACGGCGTGCTTCAGGTCGCGCGACACCACCACCAGCGTGCCATCGCGGCCACCGCGCTTGAGCGTAGCGAGTTTCATGGGTGAGTCTCCGAAGGGGAATTCGCAGAGTCTTGGGGGTGGGCGGCGGTGGTGCAAGCAGGTGCAGCAAAAGTGAAAGGTGAATAGTGAAAGGAAAAGACGCGCAAGTCGGTTCGCTCGCCCTTTCACTTTTCACTTTTCACTTTTCACACCTCCAAGACAACGCGACACCCATTGACACGATGTCAATACATACCCTATCGTCCACCCCATGAACTACATCGCCGAACGCCGTCAGGAAGAAAAGGAAGCCCGCCGCAACCAGATCGTGGATGCGGCCGAGGAAGCGTTGAAGAGCGCCGAATGGGAAACCCTGACGATCGACCAGGTTGCGCGTCGCGCGCGGCTGTCGCGGGCCTTGGTGTATGTCTACTTCAAGGACAAGTTCGACCTCCATTGCGCCATCGCGGAGCGCGCGCTGCAACTGCTGGCCGACCGCTTCGCGCAGGCGGCCGAACGCCCCGCGCGCGGGGTGGACAAGGTCGAGGCGCTAGGCCGTGCCTATGTCGCCTTCGCGCACGAGTTCCCGCATTACTTCGCGGCGCTGGCGCGCTTCGAAACCCATGAGGTCACGCATGTCGAACACGAAAGCAACGAGGCCGCCTGCATGGTCGCCGGCGAGCGCGTGCACGCGATCATGGTGCGCTGCATCGAGGAAGGCATCGCCGACGGCAGCATCCGCAGCGACCTGGGCAACCCCTACCTGACCGCGTGACCCTGTGGGGCTTCATGCACGGGATCATCCAGATCAGCCAGACCAAGGCCAACATGCTCGCCAGCGATGGCATCAGCACCCAGCAGCTGATCGGCCACGCGCTGAAGATGGCGATGCTGGGGATGGCGCCGAAGGGAAGCGGTGTTGGTGTAGGGGGAGGGGGGGGGACCTGCTACCGCACAGATGCAAAGGGTTGCAGCCTGAGCGCACCCACACAACCACACTGAACCATCCCCCTGCTCTTCCCCGCTTTTCGCTCCGAAATTGACACCTGTCTAACCACTCGACATTTCACTACACCATGACAATTCGACGAACACTGCTCGGGTGCCTGATGACGATTGCTGCCGCTGGCGCGTCGGCAGCGGACTATGCCGAGCAGGTGGCGGACTACATCGCACAAGGGCGCGAATCCAACCTGGCGCTGAACGCGGCGGGCGCGGATGTGCGCCGGGCGCAGGCGCAACTGGACGAGGCGCGGGCGCGCTGGCGGCCGACCCTGGCCCTGAGTGCGCGCTACAGCCGCGCCGATGGCGGGCGTACCATCGATCTGCCGGTGGGCGATCTGGTCAACCCGGCCTACAGCTCGCTGACCCAGCTGCTTGAGGCACAGGGCCAGCCGGCGCCGTTCGCGGACATCACCAACCAGCAGATCAGCTTCCTGCGCGAGCGCGAACAGGACACCAAGCTCAGCCTGACCACGCCGCTGTACGCACCAGCCATCGATGCCGGCATCGACGCCGCCGATGCCACGCTGGCGGCCACCGATTCGGCGCGCGCCGCCTACGCGCGCACGCTGGAGCGCGACATCGAGGTGGCCTACCTGGACTGGCTGCGCGCGAACGCGGCGCAATCGATCGTGCAGGCCAGCCGCGACCTGCTGGCGGAGAACCTGCGCGTCAACACGGTGCTGTTCGACAATGGCAAGATCACCCGCGACCAGGTGCTGCGCGCGCAAGCCGAGGTGCTGGCGCTCGAGCAGCAGGCGCTGGAGGCCGGCAACGGCGTGACGCTGGCGCGCAATTACTTCAATTTCCTGCTGAACCGGCCGCTGGACGCGGCAATCGACGCGGCCGATGTGCCGGATCCGGTGGACTTCGCCACGCGCCGCCTCGCGGCTCTCGGTGGCGATGTCGACGCACTCGCGGACGCGCGGCTGGAAGAGTACGCGGCCAGCAAGCGCGCCGAGCTCGGCCAGATCGACGCCCAGGTGCGTGCCGCCGCCGCGGGTGTCGCCGCCGAGCGCGCGAGCTACCAGCCGACAGTCGCCTTCGCCGTCGATGCCGGCATCCAGGGCGAGGACTACGGCTTCGGCAGCGGCCAGAACTACGCGATCGCCTCGCTGGTGTTCGACTGGCGCCTGTACGATGGCGGCCAGCGCAGGAGCCGCGTCGCCGCCGCCCGCGCCACCCTGGAACGCGCCGAGATCGCACGCAACGAAGTAGGCGACCAGATCTCGCTGCAGGTGCGCCAGGCCGCCGACCGCCTGCGCACCGCGCGCGCCTCACTGGCCACCGCAAGCGCGCGCCAGGACGCAGCCCGGGAGGCCTTCCGCATCGCCAGCCGAAAACGCGACGCCGGCTCCATCGCGCAGGTCGAGTTCATCGACGCGCGCACCGCGCTGACCAGCGCGGAGTTGAACCTCAACCTGACGCGCTTCGATGTGCTCGTGCGACTGGCCGAGCTGCGGGCGGCGTTGGGCATGTGAAAGGCGGGTTGTGGGTTGTGGGTTCTGAGTTGTGGGCAGCAGCAGCCTGCAATCTGGCAACCCAAGTGCAACGAAGCGGCTCTTGCCGCCCACAACCCACAACCCAGAACCCACAACCTCCTCAAGGAACCCCCTCATGTTCCGCCCCCTCCCCAAAGCCACCCTCACCCTCGCAGTGACCGCCCTCGCCGCCTGCGCCGACAGCAATGGCGCGATCAATGCCGAGGCCGAGCGGGTGATTCCGATTGCGGTGGCCGCCGCACAGAGCGGCCCGGCGGCGCCGCCGATCCGCACCACTGCGGTGCTGGCGCACAAGGACGAGATGCGCCTGGCGTTCAAGGTCGGCGGGGTGATCGCCGAAATCGCGGTCGCCGAGGGCGCGCAGGTCAAGGCCGGCCAGGTGCTGGCGCGGCTGGAAATGGCCGAGATCGGCAGCCAGGTCGAGCAGACCCGCCAGTTGCTGGCCAAGGCCGAACGCGACCTCGAGCGCGGCGAGCGCCTTTACCAGGAGCAGGTGATCCCGCTCGAATCGCTGCAGGACCTCAAGACCCAGCGCGACATCGCCGCGCAGAACGTCAAGGCGATGGCCTTCAATCGCGAGTACGCCGAAATCACCGCGCCGAGCGACGGCGTGGTGCTGCGCAAGCTGGCGCAGGCGCGCGAGACAGTGGCCCCCGGCGCTCCGGTGCTGGCGCTCGGCAGCGCCACCCAGGGCTTCGTGCTGAAGGCCAGCCTGTCCGACCGCGACGTGGTGCAGCTGGCGCTGGAAGACGCCGCGACGGTGCGCTTCGATGCGCTGCCCGGCGTGGCTTTCGACGCCGCCGTGACCCGGTTGCCCGCCGCCGCCGACCCGCGCACCGGCATGTTCGATGTCGAGCTCGCGCTGGCCGCCGGCGACAAGCGCCTGAAGAGCGGCCTGGTCGCGCGCGTGGCGCTGATCCCGGCCAGCGCCAGCGACGGCGAGCGCGTGCACGTGCCGATCGCCGCGATCCTCGAAGGCGACCGCGACCGCGCCTCGGTATTCGTCTACGACGACGCCAAGCAGAGCGTGTCGCGCCGTGCCGTCGAAGTGGCCTTCATTGACGGCGACACCGTAGCCCTCACCCGCGGCCTCGACCCCGGCGCCCGCGTCGTCACCGACGGCGCGGCGTATGTGGAGGAGGGGCGGCGCGTGCGGGTGGTCGAGTGATTGAGAAAGAGCGGGGCAGGGGTCAAGGGGCGGGGGAAACACATCTGCGCTCTTGCACACGGCAAAGCGGGTCGCGTCCCGCGACAGAGCCGTCCCCTGCGGCACCGCGTTCGCCCTGCCCCGCTCTTGCCGAGCGCGCAAGGCAGTGCATCTGCGCTCTTCCGCAAGGAAAAGGGATTTCGCCCCGCGACAGAGCTGACTTGTGCGACATCGCGTTTCCCCTGCCCCCTGACCCCTGACCCGCTCTTGATAAGCGCCCAGGCACCCCGAGCCCGCCATGTCCTTCCTCGAATTCCCCATCAAGCGCTACCCGTTCACGCTGATCGCCTTCCTCGGGCTGATCGCGCTCGGGACTTACTCGTTCAACTCGATCGCGCGTTCGGAAGATCCCTATTTCCCGATTCCCGCCTTCGTCATCGCCGCAGTGCTCCCGGGTGGCGATCCGGTGGAGATGGAGCGCCTGGTTTCAAAGCCGATCGAGGACCGGCTGGCGGAGCTGGATGACGTCAAGCGGATCGATTCGACCAGCGCCGATGGCCTCGCGGTGATCGTCCCCGAGTTCGTCGCCGGGGTCGACGTCGAGCGCAAGTACGAGGAGATCGTGCGCGAGCTGAATGCGCTGCGCCCGGACCTGCCGGCGGAGATCGTCCAGCTGGAGATCAAGAAGGTCAATCCGGGCCTGGTCAACATCGTGCAGATGGCGCTCGTCAGCGAGGACGCGCCCTACGCCGAGCTGGAGGACCACGCACGCGAGCTCAAGGACATCCTGAAGGCGCTGCCGGGCGTCCGCACCGCCGAGTCCTGGGCCTACCCGGATCGCGAGCTGCGCGTGGCGCTGGACCTGAAGCGCGTGGCCGAGCTGGGCCTGACGCCGGGCCAGGTGGTCCAGGCGGTGCAGAGCGACAATGCCAACATCCCGGCCGGCAGCATCGACATCGGCCCGCGCAGCTTCGCCCTGAAGACTTCCGGCGCCTACACCTCGCTGGACCAGGTGCGCGCCACCGTGGTCAGCGCGGTCGAGGGCCGCACGGTGCGCGTGCGCGACGTCGCCGAGGTCAGCTGGGACACCGCCGAGCAGCGCTATCTCGGCCGCTACTCCGGCCAGCGCGCGGTGTTCGTCACCGCCAACCAGAAGGACGGCATCAACATCTTCGACATGCAGGCGCGCATCGATGCGGCGTTGGACCGCTTCGAAGGCGGACTGCCGGCACGCATCAAGCTGGAGCGCGGCTTCCGCCAGAGCGAGAATGTGGGCGCGCGGCTGGACCGGCTGGGCATGGACTTCGGCATCGCGATTGGCCTGGTGCTGCTGACGCTGCTACCGCTCGGGCTGCGCGCGGCCGGTGTGGTCATGATTTCGATCCCGCTGTCGCTGGCGATGGGCCTGGCAGGCCTTTACGCGATCGGCTACTCGCTGAACCAGCTGTCGATCGCCGGTTTCGTGGTTGCGCTCGGGTTGCTGGTCGACGACTCGATCGTGGTGGTCGAGAACATCGCGCGCTTCCTGCGCATGGGTTACAGCCGCGAGCGCGCGGCGATCGAGGCCACCAAGCAGATCTTCGTCGCGATCCTTGGCTGCACCGGCACGCTGCTGTTCGCCTTCCTGCCGCTGCTGGCGCTGCCGGGCACCGCCGGCCAGTTCATCCGGGTGCTGCCGATGGCGGTGGTGCTGACCGTGATCGCCTCGCTGATCGTGGCCCTGACCATCATCCCCTTCCTCGCCAGCCGCATGCTGCCGCGGCATGAATCGGCCGAGGGCAACTGGCTGCTGCAGGCGGTGATGCGCGGCATCCACCGCTTCTACCGCCCGCTGCTGCACTTCGCGCTGGCGCGGCCGAAGACCACCGTGGCCGCCTCGCTGGCGCTGTTCGCGGCCTCGCTGACGCTGGTTCCGGTGGTCGGCTTCAGCCTGTTCCCGAAGGCCGACACGCCGCAGTTCCTGATCACCATCACCACGCCGAACGGCGCCAGCATCGCCGAGACCGACCGCGCGCTGCGCTTCGTCGAGGACGAGCTGAAGCAGCAAGAGGAAATCGAGTTCTGGTTCAGCAACCTCGGCAAGGGCAACCCGAAGATCTACTACAACATCATCCCGGCCGAGCAGTCGTCCAACCTGGCCGAGGTCTACGCCCAGGTGAAGCACTACGACCCGGACACCACGCCGGCCTTCATCGACGGCCTGCGCGCGAAGCTGCGCGAGTACCCGAATGCGCGCATCGTGGTGAAGGAGTTCGAGAACGGCCCGCCGATCGACGCCCCGATCGCGATCCGCGTCCTCGGCTCCGACCTCGACGTGCTCAAGCGGCTGTCCGCGGAGGTCGAAGGCATCATCAAGGCGGTGCCCGGCTCGCGCGACGTCGACAACCCGCTGCGGCTGGACCGCACCGACCTCAAGTTGCGCCTGGATGCCGAGAAAGCCGCGCTGCTCGGCGTGCCGAGCGTGGAGTTCGACCGTGCGGTGCGCCTGGCGGTCAGCGGCGTGGACGCCGGCGACTACCGCGAGACCGACGGCGAGAGCTACGACATCGTGGTGCGCACGCCGATCGACGGGCGGCCGACGCTGGAGCAACTGGACCAGGTGCGCGTGCCCTCGCTGAGCGGCGAGATGCTCCCCGCCGGCCAGCTGGCGAAGCTGGAGTTCGACCGCTCGCCGCCGCAGATCCAGCGCTACAACCGCGAGCGCACGGTGATCGTCTCGGCCTACACCCAGACCGGGTTCAACACCGACAAGGTCACCCAGGCGGTGATCACGCAACTGCAGGCGATGGACTGGCCGCGCGGCTACCGCTTCGAGGCCGCCGGCGAGGTGGAAAGCCGCGCCGAGAGCTTCGACGGCCTGGGCATCGCCGCGCTGGTGGCGGTGTTCGGCATCCTCGCGGTGCTGGTGCTGGAGTTCGGCAGCTTCCGCTCCACCCTGATCGTCGCCACCGTGATTCCGCTCGGCGTCACCGGCGGGCTGGTCGCGCTGTTCCTGTCCGGCTACAGCCTGTCGTTCACCGCGATGATCGGCTTCATCGCGCTGGTCGGCATCGAGATCAAGAACTCGATCCTGCTGGTCGATTTCACCAACCAGCTGCGCCACGACGGGCTGTCGATCGACGAGGCGGTCGAGCGCGCCGGCGAGGTGCGCTTCCTGCCGATCCTGCTGACCAGCGCGACCGCGATCGGCGGCCTGCTGCCGCTGGCGGTGCAGCAGGTGGGCATGTACTCGCCGATGGCCTGGGTGATCATCGGCGGGTTGGTGTCCTCCACCATCCTCGCGCGGCTGGTCACGCCGGTGATGTACAAGCTGCTGCCGCCGGTGCTGGAGGAGTGCTGCGAGGGGGCCGCGGTGCCAGCGGCTGCGTGAGGGTTCCGTTCGCCGAAGCAAACTGGAGGGCACGGAAGTGCCGCCTCGGTGCGAAGGAGCGCCTTTGCGTGCCCTCGGGCCCGAGTGCCCTAGCGCCCTCCGGACTTATCATCTCCAAATCAATGCCTTGTGAATTCTTGGCAAGCGAGCCGTAGGCCGGTGTGCGGCCTCAGGCCGTTCACCGGGTACTTGCGGCAAGCACCGGTGAACGCGCGGCGCGCGTACACCGGGCTACGCTCCCGGAGCGACAGGCCGACAGGAATCGCGCTAGGCTGGCGCCATGCGCATCCGTTGCTCCTTTGATGCCGGTGCGGGAGTTTGCCTTTGGGCAGCGGACGACGACGCGCGCAGCGCCCACGGCTACGCCATCGCCTTCGCCGATTTGTCGCTGAGCGATGATCTGCGCCAGCGTGGCGAGGCACTATTGGCGCAGTACGACGCCAGCCTGTGCTGGGACGACCCCATTGCACCATCGCCGTGGTCCGATGCCGAGCATCAGGCCTTCGTCCTCCAGGTGCAGCAATACCTTCACGATCTGCGGCTATATGTCGGCGATCACATGGAGATCATTTATGACATCGGCGCGTGTTGAGTGCTCTGGCGCGATGTGTTCATCATCGATCCGGCCCGCCCGACTCCGAGGAAACCGTGCATGCGCATGCCCATCGCGATCTGCCTGTGGCTGGCCACCGCTCCGGCGATGACGCTGGCCCAGAGCGGCTGCGGTTACGTCAGTACCAGCACCAAGCCACCGGTGTCCAAGGAGATCTACCCCGCCGCCATCCGCCAGATCGACGGCAAGGACGTGGACGGCAGCAAGCGCATCAAGCTGACTCTGGGCGTGCACAAGATCGCGGTGCAGGAACGGATCGCGGACGAGCGCCGCGGCAACACCAAGCTGCGCAAGCTGGGCAACAAGCAGACCGAGCTGGTCCTCAAGGTGCTGGAAGTGGACGTCAAGGCCGACGGCAACTACCTGATTGGTGCCCAGTTGTACGAAGACCGCATTGACCCCGCCAAGCCGAATGACTACTGGGAGCCGGTGGTCTGGCGCACCACGCTGGATAGCTGCGGGTAGCGGGGAAGCGGCAAAGGCAAGAGCGGGGCAGGGGGCAGGGGGCAGGGGACCAGGCTGGCGGCATGGTCAGACCACAAGGTGGCGGGGCGTGACGGGCTGGTTTCGAGCTTTGCGCGCCCAACCCCAATTTGCCTCCATCCCCGCAAGCGCCGCCAAGCATTCCCCCTGCCCCGCTTCTCCACCCCCGCTTCTCCACCCCCGCGTCACCTTCCCCGCCTCTACGCCCCCCGCTCCACCCCATACACCCGCCATTCGCCCAGGCCGCCGGGCAGGCCGGCGAGGCCGCGGTCGGCGAAGCGCAGGCCGGAGCCGGCGACGAGGTCCTTGACGGTGCCTGAGACGAGCACCTGGCCGGGCGGCGCCAGTTGCGCCACCTCGCGGGCGATGTCCACCGCGATGCCGCCCATGCGTTCGCCGATCACATCGCATTCGCCAGTGTGCAGCCCGCAACGCAGCTCCACGCCGAGGCGCTGCGCGGCGGTGTGGATCGCGCAGGCGGCGCGGATCGCGCGCGCGGGGCCGTCGAAGCTGGCCAGCGCATGGCTCTCGCCGGTCTCGAACAAATGGCCGCGGAACAGGTCGATCTCCTTGCGCAGGAAGGTCTGCTGGCGCGCCAGGCGCTCGGCGTCGCTGGCCTGGCCGGAGGCACGCACCACCAGCACCGTGGCCAGCACGCGGTCGAAGCCCGACGCATGGCGGACGCCGGTGAGGAATTCCTCGATCTCGTCAAGGAACTCGTCCTGCGCGCCGACGAAAGGCAGGTGGTCCTCGCCCGGAAGCTCGACGAAGCGCGCGCCGGGAATGTTCTCCGCCAGGTAGCGGCCCTCTTCGACCAGCAGGCAGCGGTCGCCACTGCGATGCAGCACCAGGGTCGGCACGCGCACGCTCGGCAGTACATGGCGGATGTCGATCTCGCTGTTCATGCGCGTCAGTGCCACCGCCGCCGCGGGGCTGGCGCCGCGGCGCAGGTAAGCGGCCCACCAGGCACGGAAGGCGGGATCGCCAGCCATGCCGGGGGCACGCACTTCCAGGCCCACCGGGCCGCCCCAGCGGCTGCGGATCTCGTCGAGGAAGGCATCGCGCTGCGCCTCGCTGGGCCCCCAGGGGTAGTCCGCGCTGCGCAAACGGCGCGCGTAGCTGCCCATCATCACCAGCGCGACGGTGCGCTCGGGATAGGTGGCGGCGAACAGGCTGCACATCGGCCCGCCCTCGGAGACGCCGCACAGCACCGCGCGCTGGCAGCCGGCCGCTTCCATCACCGCGCGCACATCGTCCATCCGCTGTTCGAGCGTGGGCAACTGCTCCGGCGGCACACGGTCGGACAAGCCGGTACCGCGCTTGTCGAACAGGATCACACGCGCGAAACCGGCCAGCCGGCGCAGGAAGCGGGCGAAGGAGGGCTCGGTCCAGAAGTACTCCAGATGCGAGATCCAGCCCATCACGAAGACCAGGTCGATCGGCCCGTCGCCGACCACCTGGTAGGCGATGTTGACCTCGCCACTCAGGGTGTAGCGCACCTCCGGGATCTCGCACGCAGCCTCCGGATCAGGTGGCGCCGGCTGGCGCGGCGCCGCGGACGGATTGGACAGCAGCAGGGAGGCGGCCACCTCGGTGGCGCTGCGGCCGTCGCGGACCTCGCCGGTGCGCGCGCGAAGGTCCAGGTCGCGCTGCAATTGCCGCAGGACCGGCAGCAGTTCGTCGGCCGCCGCCGGGCGCTGATCGCGGTCCTTGCGCAAGCAGCGTGCGACGAGAGCGTCGAGTTCGGCAGGCAGGCCCGCCACCCGCTGCGACAACGGCAGCGGCTGGCGCTCGAGCACCGCCGCGATCACATCGCTGGCGGTGGCCCCGGTGAAGGGCGAGGCGCCCGAGAGCATCTCGTACACCAGCACCCCGAGGCTGAAAAGATCGCTGCGTGCGTCCACCGGCTGGCCGCGCGCCTGCTCCGGCGACATGTAGCTGGCGGTGCCCATGACCACGCCGGGGATGGTGTCGACGCCATCCGGATCGGCCGCCGCCAGCGGCTTGGCCAGGCCGAAATCGAGCAGCTTCAGCCAGCCGTCGGGCCGCAGCATGATGTTCTCGGGCTTGATGTCGCGGTGCACGATGCCCGCACTGTGCGCGGCCACCAAGGCGCCGACGAGTTGCACCGCGATGTCGATCGCCGCGGCCGGCGCCAGCGGTCCGCCCAGCAGGCGCGCGCGCAGCGACAGGCCTTCGATGTGCTCGGTGGCGATGTAATGGTGGCCGTCGAGTTCGCCGACCTCGTGCACGGTGATGATGTTCGGGTGGTTCAGCGCGCTGATCGCCCGTGCCTCGCGCACGAAGCGTCGCAACCACTCGCCATTGCGCGTGAACTTGCCGCTGAGCAGCTTCAACGCGACCTTGCGGTCGAGTTGGGTGTCGCGCGCGAGGTAGACCTTGCCCATGCCACCGCTGCCGAGCAGCGCCAGCACCTCGTAGCGCCCGTGGATGGCGCCGGGGCGAACCGGTCCCGACCTGCGCGAGGGCATCGGCCTGGACCACGCGGTCCAAGCGCTCGGTCAGGGTCGGGGCGCGGCTGGTTCGATGTTCCGATTGCAGCAGCATGGGCGCCGCGAAGCGGTAACCTCGCCGCGGCACCGCCTCGATCAGCGGGCGCCCGTCCTCGCTCTCGCCGAGCACGCCGGAGAGCCAGTCGAGGTGTTCGTCGATGCTGTTCCCGTCGAACTGGACCTGAGCGTCCAGGGCGCGCCGGCTGAGCGGCTGCGGGTGATGCGAGACCAGCGCCACCAGCAGGTCGAAGGTGGCTGCCGCCAGCGGCACCGGCTGGCCGCCGCGCAGCAGCAGCCGCTGCGCCGTATCCAGGCGCCAGGGACCGAATTCGTACACAGGGCGCACCGTCGCGGGCATCCTGGCTCCGGACCGTCGCCGGAGGGGCGACCGGGTGTCGCGACAGTCTAGGCGGTTTTGCCGCGAACGGCCCGGCCGGACGGCAGCTGCGGCCCGGATTGCCGACAGTCCGGGTGAATTTGGGCCCTCTGGCCTGTTTACAAAATATTCACCAACGGTTAGAACGCGTGTCACTCGCAAACCAAACGCATCAGAGGTTCCCTGGAGAAGCCGCGAGAGACCTCGTCCGGCCAGACCGGAGCGCGCCCGGGCGCGCAGATTCTTCCCCTAGACCTACCCTGGAGCAGCAAATGAAATTCAAGATCAACAAGCTGGCGATCGGCGTACGCCACGCCCTGATCGCCGGTTGCACCGTGATGGCCCCGGTCGCGATGCCGGCCCTCGCCCAGAGCAGCGACCCGGCCGTCAAGATGGACAAGGTCGAGGTGACCGGCTCGCGCGTGCGCCGCGTCGATGCCGAGACCGCGAGCCCGGTGTTCGTCGTCGAGCGCTCGGCGATCGAACGCTCCGGCGCGGTGACCGTGGGCGATTTGATCCAGGATATCCCGGCGATCGCCGGCGCCGCGACCAACCCGTCGGTCAACAACGGCGGCGGCGACGGCGCGACCACCGTGTCGCTGCGCGGCCTGGGCGAAGACCGCACGCTGCTGCTGCTCAATGGCCGCCGCCTGGTCACCCAGGACGTCAACTCGATCCCGGTGGCGATGATCGAGCGCATCGAAGTGCTGAAGGACGGCGCCTCGGCGATCTACGGCTCCGACGCCATCGCCGGCGTGGTCAATTTCATCCTGAAGAAGGATTTCGACGGCGCCGCGTTCAACATGAACTACGGTCTGTCCGACCGCGACGACGGCGAGCGCGTCGGCGGATCGGCGGTGTACGGCTTCACCGGGGACCGCGGCAACGCGATGTTCTCGTTCAACTACAACGACCAGAAGGCGGTACTGGCGCAGGACCGCGACTTCTCGGCCTTCGCCCTGTACCTGTCCTCGGGCGTGGTCAGCCGCGCCGGTTCCTCGTCGACCCCGCGCGGCCGTTACACCCTGCCGGGCGACGTGGCCCAGGCCAATGGCCTCGGTTCCTGCGTCGGTGGCAGCGGTGTGGCCAACGTGACCCGCATCGAAGGCCGCACCGGCACCAGCCCGAGCGACTTCCGCTGCTATGTCGGTGGCGAGACCGACTCCTTCAACTACCAGGGCGTCGGCAACGTCGAACTGACCCCGCAGGAGCGCTACGGCGTTGCCTTCAGCGGCAACCTCGAGATCGTCGAGGGTGTGAACGCCTACATGGACGTGCACACGCAGAACACCCGTTCCGCCGGCATCATCGCGCCGCTGCCGTTCTTCTCCGATTTCGACGGCATCGCGCTGGATGCGAACAGCATCTACAACCCCTTCGATGCGACCATCAATGGCCGCTACCGCATCATGGGTCTGGGCAACCGCAGCTATAACTACGAGACCGACGTCAAGGAAATCAGCAGCGGCGTCGAGGGCGCTTTCGGCGATACCTCGTGGACTTGGGATGCCGGCTTCACCTACGGCAAGATCGCGCAGGAAAATCAGGACCAGGGCTACATCGACTACGCCCGCCTGGCCGACGCGCTGGGCCCGTCCTTCATTGATGGCGGCGTGGCCCGCTGCGGTGCGCCGGGCGCGGTCATCGCCGGCTGCACCCCGATCAACTTCTTCAACCAGCCGGACCCGGCCACCGCCGAGGGTCAGGCGCAGATCGCCGCGCTGCAGGCGCTGCAACTGCCGGTACGCGACAACACCGACACCTCCCTGAAGAACTTCACGATCAACTTCAGCGGCGATGTCATGGACCTGACCGCCGGCACGATGAGCGCCGCCTTCGGCGTCGAACACCGCCGCCAGAGCCTGAAGTTCGCGCCGGATGCGGTCAAGTACATCTCCGACGATCCCTTCGGCTGCGGCATCAGCTCAGAGAGCTGCGCCGACCCGACCCAGGGCGACACCAAGACCACTGAAGTCTACGGGGAGCTGTACGTCCCGGTGCTCGACAACCTGGCGTTCACGCTGGGCAGCCGCTGGTCCGACTACGACACCTTCGGCAACACCACCAACAGCAAGCTGGGCGTCGAATGGCGCGCGATCGATGACCTGCTGATCCGTGCGACCTACGCCGAGGTGTTCCGCGCCCCGACGATCAACGATCTGTACCAGGGCGCGCGCATCACCAACCCGGTCTACTCGGATCCCTGCAACGGCCAGCCGCTGTCCTGCGTCGGCCTGCCCAATGTGCCGGGCCAGACCTTCGAACAGGGCCTCGGACAGACCAACGCCCTGCTCGGCGGCAACCCGGACCTCGATCCGGAAACTGGCGACGTGTTCACCTGGGGCGCGGTGTACTCGCCGTCCTGGCTGCCGGGCGCCTCGGTGGCCGTCGACATCTGGGACGTGCACCTGGAAGACACCATCCAGACGCTCGGCACCCAGCCGATCCTGAACGTCTGCGCGCAGACCGGCGAACTGTGCAACCTGTTCTCGCGCAATCCGCAGACGGGCGACGTGTTCCTGGTCAGCGACCTCACGCAGAACGCCGGCATCACCGACACCAATGGCGTCGACATCGGCCTGCGCTACGCCTTCGAGACCGACTACGGCAACTTCCGCGCCAGCATCGACAGCACCTACATCGATCGCTACGACGTCGAAGTCATCGCCGCCGGCCTGACCATCGCGCAGCAGCAGAACGCCGGCACCTTCCTGCCGGCCAGCAAGGGCGGTCTCGGCAACTACAGCCGCTGGCGTTCGCTGGGTGCGTTGAACTGGAGCCTTGGCGACATCGAAGCGCAGTGGACCACGCGTTATGTCCACGGCTTCCAGGTCGGCAGCTTCGAAGAGGGCGGCGACTGCGCGGACAACGCCGGCCGCGGCGTGGTGGGCAACGAGGGCTGCGTGTTTACCCGCGGCGCCACGACGTACCACAACATCCAGTTCGGCTGGAACCTCACCGAGTGGCACACCAAGCTGCAGCTGGGCATCGACAATGCCTTCGACAAGCAGCCGCCGATCCTGTACCAGAACAACTCGCTCAACGGCAACATCGACGAGCGCACGCACGACCCGGTTGGCCGCTACTACTGGGTGGACGTGACCGTCCGCTTCTGATCGCTCGCAACACCTGACAGTTGATCGTCGAAACCGCGCGGGGCAACCCGCGCGGTTTTTGTTGTGCCGGGTTGAAAGCCCCCGCGCGGGTCCGGTCTGCGCCGCCCCGAGCGCACGAACCGCCTGCAAGCCGCAGAGGCACGCGGGGCCGGGGGCCGCGAGTGCTGGGCTCTCCGCCCCTGCGCGGCCGGCGCCCGAAGCCGCTCGATCCAGGGCTGCAGCGTGTCCAGCGGCTCGCCCTCGAACCATGCGCGGTAGCGCTGCCAGCGCCCGACGGCGCGCTGGTTGACCGGCTTGACCACCTGCGCGTAGCTCGGGGTGCTGATCGCGCCCTTGCGCCGCGCGCGTTCGGTGAACGCGGCCAGGTCCTCGCTCCACGGCAGGCCGAGGAAGCCGAACAGCGCCTGGCCGACGCCGCTGACATCGGCAACCAGATCTTCGTAGCGGACCACATGCAGCGGCAGCGGCAGGCGCTCGCGCCAGGCGTGGAAATGCGCCATGACGCGCGCGTACATCGCGGCGGTGCTGGCCAGGGTTTCGAAGGTGATCGCAAAGGCCGGCGAGCGGAAGTTCTGCTGTAGCAGCTCAGCACCACATCGCAGGGATGGCGCAGCGCGAGCAGCACCTGGGCCTGCGGGAACAGCGTGGCGACCAGCGGCAGCCGCACCAGGTTCAGTGGGTTCTTGTCGACCGCCCGGCGCGCGCCGAGCTGCCGCAGCACGCGCGCGACGTCGCCGTGGTAGTGGCGGCGCAGCGCGCGCATCCGCCTCCGTCAGGTCCGCGATGGCTTCCGGGTAACCGGGCCGGTGGCGCTCGTTGATGCGCGTGACCAGGCGCTGCAGGAAGGGCTGCTCGTCGAACGACGCCAGGCCAGCGTGGGCGTCCAGCAGCTGCTCGAGCAGCGTGGTGCCCGAGCGCGGGAAGCCGACCAGGAACACCGGATCGGCGGGCTCGCCCGCCAGCGCATCGGCCGCCAGTGGACTGCGCATCGCCGGCACCGGGGCGTCGAGCACCGCGAGCAGGCCGTCGCCGTGCGGCAGCGCGGCGTGGGTGCGCGTCACCAGCGCAAACCGCTCGGCGTGGCCGCTGGCAAGCGCCTGCATCGCCGCCTCGGACTCGCCCAGAGCATCCAGGCAGCGCCCCAGCTTGAGCCACAGGTCCCCGCGCGCCTGCGCGTCGGTCGAGGGCCGTTGCAGCAGCTCCTGCATGCGCTCGCGCGCCAGTGCGTGCTGGTCGCGACGGGTGGCCAGCTGCGCCTCCAGTTCCAGCAGCAGATCGAGCTGGTGCGGATTGAGGCCCTCCCGCTGCGCCGCGAGCGACTGCGCCAGCGCCTCGGCCTGCGGCAGGCGGTTGCAGCGCTCGTGCACCGCCGCCAGGCCGAGCTCGGCATCGGTCCGCTCAGGCACGCCGGCCGGGACTGCCTCGAAGCAGGCCTGCGCATCGGCGTACAGGCCGAGTTCGAGCAGCAGGTTGCCGGCCTCGACATGCAATGCGGGGGTGAGCCCTGCGCGGCGCAGGGCGTCGATCGCCTGCCCGGCCATTTCGTACTCATCGATCATCACCAGTGCGCGCGCGCGCAGCAGCTGGAACTCGGGATCCTGCGGGTACGCCGCGAGCGCGGGCTTCAGGTGATCGAGCGCGCGGCGCGGATCGCCATGCGCCACCCAGGCCCGCGCCAGCGCGTAGTGCAGCTCGGCGCTGCGCGTGCCGCAGGCCAGCGCGCGCTGCAGCGGTTCCAGTGCATCGCGCTCGCGGCCGAGTTCGCACAGGCAGTTGCCGAAATTGCTCCAGTGCTCGCCCACCTGGGGGTGCAGCGCGACCAGGCGTTCGTACACCGGCAGCGCCTCGGCGGCCCGCTGCTGCTGGCTGAGCGCCAGCGCCAGCACGGTGAGCCAGTCGGCATCATCCGCGTGGAGGGTCAGCGCGTGGCGCGCGCTGACTTCGGCGGCGGCAGCATCGCCCGATTGCAGCGCCGCGAGGCCAGCAGACAGGAGCGGGACCGGCGGCAGGGATGAAGGCGGCAACGGCGTCTCGCTTGGTTTGTCCAGGATGCGGCGGCATGCTAGCGGAACCGGCGCCCGCGCCCAGCCCGCTGGCCCGCGCCGCCGGGCACTCCCGAGATCCCGATGACTTCGACCGAACCCTCCCTGCTCGACAGCGCGCAGCAGGCGCTTGCCGGCCAGCAGCCGGCGCAGGCCGCCGTGCTGTTCGAACGCGCCATTGCGGACGATCCGAAGTCGCTGCCGGCGCGCGTGGGCCGCGCGCGCTGCGCGATGTTGCAAGGCGATCCGACGCTCGCGGTGCGCCATCTGGAGGCAGCCGCCGGGATCGACCCGGACAACGCCGCGGTGAAGCGCAGCCTGGGGGTCGCGCTGCTCGCCGCCGGCAGCCTGGATGCCGCGGCCGCCGCACTGGAACGCGCCCGCGCGCTGCAGCCGCGCGATCCGATGACCCGGCTGCACCTGGGCCAGCTGCGCGAGCGCCAGGGCCAGCCGCGCGCCGCCGCGCAGGCCTACTACCGTGCCCTCGTTGCCGCACAGGCGCAGGGACTGTGGCTGGACCGCGCCTCCACCCCGCCGCACCTGCAGCGCGCGGTGCTGCAGGCGATGGACCTGGTCGACCGCGAACGCCGGGCCGCGCTGCACGGCGTGCTGGCGCCGCTGCGCGAACGTCACGGCGCTTCCGCGCTGGCGCGGGTTGCACGCTGCCTGGAGGGCCACCTGAAGACGCTCGCGCTGCAGCCGCTCGATGAGCAGCAGCGCCCGCGCTTCCTGTACTTCCCCGACCTGCCGTCAACCCGCTACTTCGAGCGCAGCCTGTTCCCGTGGATCGATGCCCTGGAAGCCGCGACCGCCGCGGTGCGCGACGAGGCGCAGGCAGTGCTGGCCACCGAGGGCGCGCTGCAACCTTTCCTGAAGTTCGACTCGGCCGAGCAGGTGGGCCAGTACCTCGGCGGTGGCGATGCGCCGCCAGCCTGGGACGCCTTCTTCTTCTGGCGCGACGGCGTGCGCAACGACGCCCACCACGCGCGCTGCCCGCGCACCTCCGCGCTGCTCGAATCGCTGCCGCTGGTGCGCATCCGCGAGCACGCGCCGGAGATCTGCTTCTCGGTGCTGGCGCCCGGCACCCACATCCTGCCGCACACCGGCGTCAGCAATCTGCGCGTGGTGGTGCACCTGCCGCTGATCGTGCCGGCGGACTGCGCCATCGTGGTCGGCGGGGAGAGCCACGCCTGGCGCGAGGGTGAGGTCGTGGTGTTCGACGACACCTTCGTCCACGAAGCCTGGAACCGCGGTTCGAGCCGCCGCGTCATCCTGTTGATGGACACCTGGAACCCGCACCTGAGCGAGGTCGAACGCGAGGCGCTGGCCGAACTGGTCGGGGCGATCGGGGATTTCAACCGGGATTGATGGGAGCGCCGGTCGGCCCGGCCGGTGCGCTTGTTCGCGCATCGAACTGGCGCGTGCCCTTGCCTGTTTTTTGTCCGCAAAGGACGCAGAGGACGCAAAGAGAGCAAGGTCGGCGGCGGGCCTGCGTCCTTTGCGTCCTTTGCGGATAAAATATCTTTTATTTCATTAACTTAGATCGTGTTCGGCGAGAGCGTCGGCGCTCCCGGCTACTCCATCCCGTCCGCAAACATCAGCCCGCCACGGGCCGCGCTCCATTGCTGCACCAGCGCCAACAGCGCCAGCGGGGAGTTGGTCGCCGGTGGTTGCGCCGCCTGCCCGCTGCGGTTGATGCCGTGGCAGCCGTCGCAGGCGCGGATCTCGCCGGGCTGCACGGTCAGCCAGAAGCGCTCGCGCACCACCGGAGTGCCGTCGGCGGCGGTGGTCTGCCAGCTGAGCGCGCGTCGGGTCGGCACGAACATCGCCGTCGAGCCGTCGGAAAAAATGGGCGCGCTGCCCGCCGGGCCGCCGGGATTCGGCAGGTTCTGGCTGGTGGCAGCAGTATCGTGCAGGAAGCGCGGCACCACGCGGCGGCCGGGCCTGGGCGAGGCGGTACCGCCGATGCCACGCACCTGGTCGCCCTGCACTGCCTGGAAATGCACGATGTCGTAGAGCGTGCCGCTGCCGGGCGCGGTCTGCACGCCGCCTGGCACGCGCAGGCGGAAGGGCTGCTGGCGATCGGCCTTGTCGCGGTGCGTGTTGTTGCGCACGCTGAGCACGCCCAGTCCCTGCTGGCGCAGGTAGCGGCGGAAAGTCGACTCGCTGACGCCGGCGCTGGCGAAGGCCTGCTGCTCGGGCGCGCCGAGGGTCGGTTCGGACAGGCTCGGCGGCACGCTGCGCGCGCGCACTTCCACCGGGCTCAGTTCCCACAACTCGCCGCTGTAGCTGACGGCGATATCCGGGTTCCACCAGTTGACGGTCTCGTTGATGCCCGGGGTCAGGTTGGCACCGGCGGTGAGGAAGCCACCGCTCCCATTGGTCATCAGCTTCAGGCGGAAGCGATAGTTCGGCACCGGCGCGGCATTGGTGCCCAGGTTGTCCAGGCCACCTTGCTCGGTGGTGTGCGCCACCACGATGCTGCCGTCGGCGAGCACCAGCGGATTGCGGTAATGCCCGCTGTGGCTGGGCCCGGGCGTGGTCCCGAAGGTGGCGCGCGGCGTCAGGTACTCGATGAGCACATCGTCGGGATTGGTGGTCGGGGTCGCCACCAGGCGCACCAACTGCCCCGCGGCATGGGTGTCGAACTCCGGCGCATCGATGCCGACATAGCGCCCCGGCTGGGTCGGATCCTCGACGATCTGGAACAGGTTCTCGATCGGGTTCGGATTGGTCCGACCGGACACTTCGGAAATGAACTCGACCAGGTTGCTGTCGTTGTTGAACGCGCGGTCGAAATAGGTATGCAGCTCATGCCGGCCGAGATGATTGAGGAACTCCGCCGCGGTGCCATCCTGGGCGATCTGCCACGGGAAGAAATTGTTGAACCGGTGGCCGTTGACGGTGGATCCCTGGGCCGCGACCCGTGGCTCCGGGAAGGGCTCGGTGATCCCGGCGACGACCGCCGCGCCGGCGTCCTCGCTGGCGACATCGAAGTTGCCATAGGGATTGCCGGCCTGGTCGGCCTGCTGGTCGCGCTGCAGGTGGTCCCAGCGGGTGAACAGCAGTCGTCCGTAGCTGTCGACGAAGGGATCGAAGTTGCCGGACGGGGAATGGTCGAGCAGCTTGAGGTCGCCGCTGGCCGGGTCCAGCCGCCACAGGCCGCTGGTGGACGCGGTGGACTCGTACTCGTCGTGTTGCGGGTAGAGGTGCGCGGCGCCGTTGCGCGGACGGTCGGAGGTGAACACGATGCTGCCGTCCGAGAGGTAGGCCGGATTGACGTTGTTGAAACCGGTGGGCTGGTTGGCGACGGGCGTGATCGACACCGTCTGCCCCTGTCCCATACCGGTGACCTCATACAACTGCCAGCGGTAGCTCTGCACCACGAACTGTGCCGGCGGCGCACCGACCACCATCGCGAACACCGCCTTGGTGCCATTCCAGTGCACATGCGGATCGCGCACGGCGATGGCGCTGGCGCCCTGGAATCCGTTCATGCCGAAGCCGGCCTCGGCGGTCAGGTTGCGCAACTGGCCGCTGGGATAGCGGATCCACAGATCGCCACCGCGGTAGACCGAGCCCATGTCTGCCTCATGGTTGGCAAAGGTCGACCCGATGGTGGCGAAATCGAAGGGCACCGGCACCTGGGTGATGAACAGGATCGGGTTCGGCGTGGTCTGCGCCAGCGCAGCGCCGGACAGCAACGACAGGGTGAGCAGCACAACCTTGCGCATGGCGAACTCCGCGGGTGTCACTGACGGTTACGTAAGCTATTCCCGCGGAGGGTCGCCTGAATGCGGCGCAATTCGAATCACCCATGGTATTTCCGACGGACGGTATGTCCGCATCGTCTGCGCACGTCGTTTTGATTCAGGTGAGCCCTGAAGCCCTCACACCGCCGGCGGAGATCAGCCTAGAGGCAACCCGCCGGCTCCTTCGGGACCTTCCCTCCAGACTGGATTCCCCGATGACCCGCCTGCTGCCCCTTGCCCTATTGCTGACGAGTATCTCGATGACCGCCACCGCCCAGGACCCCGCCAGCGCCGACACCTTCGAGCGCGAAATGCTGCAGACCCTGAAAGCCGCGCACGCGGCGAAAAAGAGCGTCTACCTGCACGTCGGCGGGCGGACCATCGGCGGCGCGGTCAAGGCGATCGGCGCGGACGCCGTGATCATCAGCAACCGCGAGCACGCCACCATCATCGTGCGCCGCGAGCGGATCGACGCGATCGAAGCGGACTGAGTGGTCAATTCCACAGCGCGCGCATCGCCGCGATGCCATGCGCGCCGGCGCTTTGCGCCTCCCCAAGATGCTCGGGCCTGACGCCGCCGAGGGCGTAGGTCGGCAGCCAGCTTGCGTGCGCCGCACGCGAGTAACGCGGCCAGCCGAGCGGCTTCACGTGCGGATGCAGCGGCGTCGGGTGCACTGGCGACAAGGTCGCCGCGTCCGCCAGCAGTGCCTCCGCCGTACGCAGTTCGCCCGGCGAGTGGCAGGACGCCAGCACCCATTTCGATTCCGGCAGTGGCCGCGCGTCGAGTTCGCGCAGCTGGCGTGACGACAGGTGCACGCCATCGAACCCCAGCGACCGCGCCAGCTCGACCGCGCCATGGACCAGCAGGACCAGATCGGGGCGCTGCGCGCGGGCGCGCGCCAGGCAGGCCTCCGCCAGCCGCGCCAGCGCCGTGGGCGGCAGCGATTTCGCACGCAGGCTGGCAAGGCCGAGCGCGGGGTTGTCGAGGGCGCGCGCGAAGCGGTCGACAAACTCCTCGGGCCGCGCGGGATCCGGTTCCGGCGTGATCAGGTACTGCCGCGGCAGCGCCAGGCGCGCGCGGATCGGCCGGTCGGGTGCCGGCATCGGGTAGCGGATCAGGTCTGCCGGGCGCACCCAGGCGAGCGCCTGGTGCTCCAGGGCACGCGGCTCGCCGGACCAGTCGCGCACGCAGAAGGCGTGCAGGTTCAGCGCGCGCGGCGCGCCGCGCCAACGGATGAGCGAATGCGCCTCGATGGCGCCCGCCCGGATGCCGAGTTCTTCCAGCAGCTCACGCCGCAGCGCATCCTGCGCCGCTTCGAAGCGAGCGATCTTGCCACCCGCGAATTCCCACTTGCCCGCTTCGCTGCCACCCGGCGCCCGCTGCGCGACCAGTACCCGGCCATCGACATCGCCGAGGATGCCGGCGACCACGGGGAGGGCTCGTTGCGGCATGGTGGGTGGCGTTCGGCGCGGGATTGAAGGGGTGACGATGGCAGTTTCAGTCGCTCAAGGCGCTGCGACGCGGCGCACGCCGGGTGGCTCCGTGGAAGATCGCGGCTGCAGTGGCTCCGATGCAAGCCCGGCGTCGAGCCAGGGCCGCGGTGCCAGATATCGACGGGCTGCCGGGTGACGGCGGCGCCAGCGTCTGCGCGGCCAGCGGCGCGCTCAAGGCGTGGGCAACCTGATCGGCCGGCTGCTCGCGCGGATCGGACTCAGGCGGGCGCCCGCAACAGCGCCGCCACCTCGGCGTCCTCGACCTGGCGGAAATCGCGGTAGAACTGGCCGACCGCCTGGAAACCTGGCGGTGCGGCAAGGCAGACGATGTCGTCCGCATGCGGCCGCACCCGCTCCAGGCTCTCGGGCGAGGCCACCGCGACGGCGCATACCAGGAGCGCAGGATGCTGCGCGCGCACCGCGTGCAGCGCGGCGAGCATGCTGGCGCCGGTGGCCAGGCCGTCGTCGACCACGATCACCACGCGCCCTTCCGCAGCAACCGGTTGGCGTGTGCCGCACCACTGCGCGCGGCGCTCGCGCATGCGCTGCATTTCGCGCTGCACGATCGCATCGATGGTTGCCGGATCGACGGCATACGCGCCGAGCGCCGGCGACAGCCAGCGCCAGCCGCTCTCGTCGACCGCGCCGAGCGCGTACTCCGGGTTGAACGGCGCGCCGATCTTGCGCACCTGCACGATGTCGAGTTCGCCGCCAAGCGCATCGGCGATCACCCGGCCCATCGGCACTGCGCCGCGTGGCAGCGCCAGCACCAGCGGGTGTCGCCCGCGCCATTGCGCCAGGGCCTGCGCCAGCAGCCTGGCAGCGTGCAGCCGGTCGTCGAACGGGAGTTGCACGGACATGCCCGGATCTTATCGCCGCCAACGGCGAATCCCCGTTGACCAGGGTCAACGCCACCACCCCGGCCGCGGCTCAAGCTGCGACCGATACCCGCGATGGCGCGACGGAGGACCTGCGATGAAAACCTGGATTCTGGTGGCCGATACGGCCCGCGCGCGCATCTTCGAAGTCGGCGCGCAGGACGGGCAACTGTTCGAGGTGGGCGGCTATGCCAACCCCGAGGGGCACACCAAGCCGAGCGACATCGGCCGCGACCGGCCGCCGCGCGCGCACGAGAGCGTGGGCAGCACGCGGCACGCCAAGGAACCGCACACCGACCCGCACGACAAGACGGCGCAGAGGTTCGCGCGCGGGCTGGCCGAGGTGCTGGACCATGGCCGCGTCGAGCATGCGTACACGCGCCTGCTGCTGGTCGCGCCGCCGCGCTTCCTCGGCCAGCTCAACGCCGCGCTCGACCACCATGTGGCGCGGCTGGTGGTGAAGACCATCGGCAAGGACTACAGCCGCGCCAGCGCCGCCGAGATCGGCGCGATGCTGGACGCGCACGACTGACACATCAGCCGCTCGGCGGTCGCCGTTCGCTCCAGAGCAGATACAGCCCGCCCGCCACCACGATCCCGGCGCCGGCCAGCACGATCGGTTGCGGCAGGGTGTGCCACAGCAGCCAGTCGAGGCCCAGGCCCCAGGCCAGCGCGGTGTACTCGAAGGGCGCGATCAGCGACGCCTGGCCGCGCTTGAAAGCTTCGGTCACGGCGAACTGACCGACCGATCCGGTCACCGCGATGGCGAGCAGGGTCCAGCCGTGCGCCGATTGCACCGGCTTCCAGTCGCTGCCGGTCAGCGCGGTGGCCCCCAGCGCCACCATCAGCATGAGCCAGAACACCATCGACACCGAACTGTCCGTGCGTCCGAGCACGCGTGCGGTGATCGCGGTGAAGGCATAGCAGGTGGTCGACACCAGGACAGCGACGCCGCCGAGCGAGAACATCTGCGCGCCGCTCGGCCTGAGCACCACCAGCACCCCGATCAGGCCGATGGCGATCGCCCACCAGCGGTTGGCGCCGACCTTCTCGCCGAGGATCGGCGCGGCCAGCGCGGTGATCAGCAGCGGCGCGAAGAAGAAGATTGCATAGGCCTCCGACAGCGGCAGCGTACGCAGCGCGAAAGCGAAACACGCCAGCATCAGGATGCCGAGCGCGCCGCGCAGCAGGTGCAAACCCCAGCGGATGTCGAACAGCCGCGCACGCGTACCGAGCACCGCGGCCCAGACCATGATCACCGGCAGCGAGGCGTAGCCACGCAACGCCGCCACCTGGGTGGCGGGATAGTGCGGCGACAGCAGTTTCAGCGCCGCGTCCATCATCGCGAAAGCGCCGACGGCGATCACCATCATCAGGATGCCGCGCAGGTTGTCGGCGCGCTGGGTCTCGGGGCTCATCGCGATGGCACGGGGTCGGGGCCGCGCAGCATACCCTCGCGGGGTCGACCGGGCAGTTCAACGCGGAGACGCGGAGACGCGGAGGAACACGGAGAACAGCAGAGAGATGCTTTTCTCCACGTCTCTGTGCCCGCGTGCTGAACCTTGAACGCGAAGACGCAGAGACGCAGAGATGAGTGCCTTCTCCTGCTTCTCTCCGCGTCCTCCGCGTCTCCGCGTTGAACCGGTTTCGGCGCCCTAGGCGAACCCGGCGACGACGCTGCAGAAGCGCGCACCGGCGGCGCTGCGCCCGGGGGCATAGTCGTAATCGACACGCAGCACCGGCCCGAGGTGGGTGCGCACCTGCGCCACCAGCCGCTCCGGGGTGTGCGGGCGGACGACCTCGCGGGTGACCAGCGTGCGCCCGCCGAAAGCGCCGCGCATGCGATAGCGCCGCTCGATTCGGTGACAGCCGTCGGCCAGCCGCATGACCCGCTTGTGCCGCACCAGCCATTGGTCGTTCACGCGCCGCGCATAGTCGCGCAGCCAGCCGCTGCCGGCGAGGCGCGGCTGCGGGATGAAGGCGTCGACGACGACGCACGCGCCCTGCCGCAAGGTGGCGCGCAGGCCGGTTGCCAGCGCCGACCAGTCATCCTCGTCCAGCAGATAGGTCGCCAGCGAATACGGCAGCAGCGCCAGCGCGAACTCACCCCGCAGCGCGAGCCGGCGGATGTCCATCCGCAGCAGCGACGCCGCCGGCCCGCAGCGCAGCCGCGCCTGTTGCAGCATCGCGCCGGAACGATCCACGCCCACCGCGTCCACCCCGGCCGCCAGCAGCGCCGCGAGCACGCGCCCGGTGCCACAGCCGAGTTCCAGCACCGGCCCGTCTGCGGCGCGTGCCAGCGCGCGGTACCAGCCGATGTCGTCGAAGGCCATGCTCGCGCCCATGTCGGCGTCGTAGATCGACGCGATGGCGTCGTACGCGGCGCTCATCGGCGCCGCGCCAAGCGGGTCAGCAGGTCCACCCATGGTTGCACGCGCAGGGTCCACGACCACGGCGCGATGGCCGCGCGCGCCTGCGCCTCGGCGCGATGGCGTCGGTCTGGGTCGGACAAAAGCGCGAGGATTGCATCGGACATGCCCGCGACATCGGCGACGCGCACGAGCCCCGACGTATCCAGCGCCTCGAAGCCGCGCGCGCCGCTGCGGGTGCTGACCACCGTGCGGCCGTGCGCCAGCGCCTCGGCAAGTTTCAGTGCGGAGCCCTCGATCTCGCCCTGCGGATTCAGCGCCAGCACCGCGGCGGCGTACTCCGGGGCCGGGTCGACATGGCCATCGACCAGTTCCACGCCCGCAGGTAGCGGCGCCGAGCCCCAGCGCGAGGCGCCGCCGTCCCCGGCCAGCACGCGCACCCGCAGCGACGGGTCGTGCGCACGCAGCGCCGGCCACGCCAGCGCCAGGAAGTCGCGCAGACCGTCGAGGTTCGGCCGGTAGCGCAGCGGCGCGACCAGCAGCAAGGGGCCGTCCTGCGGCGATGGCGCCGCGGCCGCGTCGGGCACGCGCACGCCGTTCTCGACGAGGATTTCGTGCGGATGCTGCCAGTAGCCCAGGTCCACCGCGGTGGTCAGCACCAGCGCGACGACATGGGTCAGCGCGGCGCCGACGCGCGCCTGCGCGGCGGGTGGCAGCGCGCGCCCGGCATCGTGCAGCGTCCACACCACCGGGACATCGCAGGCGAGGCCCTCGATCAAGCCGACGCACTCGACGTGCTCGAAGCACACCACATCCGGCCGCGCCGCCGCAATCAGGCGCTTCAGCTCCGCCCGCAGGCGCGGGTGCGCGTGCGCATCCCAGCGCGCGAGCACCTCATCGCCGACGTCGGGCCGTCCGCCGACCGGGTGGATCGCGCGGAAACACGGGTCGTCGGCGGTCGCCGCCTGCGGCTGCGCGCTGGCCTCGTCGTGCAGCAGGATCCAGTCGATGGCATCGGCGCTGGCGCGCGCCAGTTCGACGATCCGCCGCGCACCGCCATGGCTGGGCGGCAGCACCGCGAACGGCGACACCAGCAGCACGCGCGGGCGCCCGGTGCGCCAGCGCTGCGGGTGCGGATGGCGCTGGTGGTGCAGGTGATCGAGGCAGGCGGCCGCCGCGCTGGCGCGCAGCCGCTGGCGCGCGGCCCGATGTTCGCGATCCAGCGCCCGCCAGAGCGCGCCGAGGCGATCGAGCTTGCCACCGTGCCAGCGCGGCGCGCCAAACAGATCGCCATAGCGCCAGCGCAGGTGCGCCAGGTTGCGCTGCACCACCCGCTCGACGGTGCGCGGCGCCACATAGCGGCCGATGGTCGCCCGATGCGCATGCAGCGCACGCGAGGCCGGGCAGTACAGCACGCTCAGGCCCTCGGCCCAGGCCTGCAAGCCCCAGTCGGCGTCCTCGAAATAGAACGGCGCATAGGCGCGGCTGCGCGCCAGGTAGCGCTTGAGCGGCGCGGCCTGGAACAGCGAGGAGCCGCCGCCGGCGTAAAGGTGTCCGCGCGCCTGCAGGTCGATCGGTTCGCGGTCGTGCAGTTCCAGCTGGCCGTCGGGCGCGCGCGCCGGCACGGTCCAGCCGGTTTCCTCACGCCGCCGGCTGCGGTCGACAAACTCGATCTGGCTGGCGATCGCGAACACGTCCGCGGCGCGCCAGGGCAGCAATTCGGCCAGCGCATCGGGTGCCAGGCGCATGTCGCTGTTGAGCAGGTACAGCCAGGGCTCGGCGCTGGCAGCAACCAGCCGTTCGATCGCGCCGTGGTAGCCGAGCGCGCGCGGATGGAACTGCCACTCCACGTCGGCGTGCCCGGCCTGCAGCTCGCAGTAGTCGGCGGCCGACGCGCCGTTGACCAGCACGCGCACGCGGTGCGGAGTGTCGATGCGCTCGCGCGCGGCGCGCAGCGCGGCCAGTGTGAGCGCCAGCTCGTCGGGCCGCCCGCGCTCCGGGATCAGCACCGCGAAGGGCGCGTCCGCGCTCACCACACCAGCTCCGCGGCGATCAGCGCGAAGCCGAGCTCGCGCACATCGCTGCCGGCGCCGAGTGCCTGCGGACTGCGCGCGCCGGGACAATCGATCTCGACCACGATCTGGTCGCCGCGGGCGGCCGGCAGGGGCAGGCGCAAATCGATGCTCTCCGGCCCGGCGACGGCCTGCTGGTGCAGCGTGTGCCCATCCACGCGAACTCTGAAAGTGGCCGAAGGCGGCGCGTGCGCGAGCAGTCCGCGCAGGCGCAGGTGGCGGCGGAAACGCGGTCGCGGCAGCACCAGCGCGGCGCCGCTGCCGCACCAGCGCGCGCCGCTGCCGTCGTCCGCATGCCAGCCGCGCAGCAGTTGTGCCGCCGGCGGGCGCGCGCCCTCGATGCGGGGCTGCGGGCGGATCGGGCGGTAGGCGGTCTTGTAGACGCAATCGCGGCAGGCCGCGGCCAGTCCGGCCAGGTGCGCCGCGCGAAAGTCGCGATAGGCCTTGCCATGCCAGATCTCGCGCAGGCTGGCGTGCTTCAGATCGCCCAGCGCGGTCTTCTCGGTGACCTCGCAGGCGACCACCCGGCCGTCGGCGAGGACGTGCACGCTGTCGAAGGGACTCTGGTCGCAATCGCCGATGCGCGCGCCGGGCGGCAATGGCCACGGCCAGGGTTGCGGGTGTGCCGCCAGCGACACGTCCGGCTGCAGTTCGAAGGAGGACAGCTGGATCGCCAGCTCCGGCGCCGCCGCGCGCGCGGCGGCGACCGCGCGCGCCAGGCGTGCGCTGAAGCCGGGATCGAGCTGGCCATCGGCGGTGTGCTCGCTGGCCGGTCCCAGCGGCAGAGGATCGCGCCCGATCAAGGGGTGCACCGCCAGCACCGGGATCGCGTGCGCCGCGGCGAAGGTGGCGACCGCGGGCAGCTCGTCGAGGTTGCGATCCATCGCGACGAAGGCCAGGTCCAGTGCGAACGGCCACGGCGCACGCTGGCGCCAGTCCAGTAGCTGGCGGATGCGTGCGTGCATCGCTTCCAGCGAGCCGAAGCGGTAGATCGCCTCGAAGCGCGCGGCGTCCAGGGTGTGCAGCGACACCGTCAGGCGCCCGAGGCCCGCCTCCAGAGCCGCCTGCAGCCGGTCGGGTTTGAGCGAGGCCAGCGCGCTCACCAGTTCAACCTCGGCGCCGGTGCCGGCGGCGAGCGCAACGGCCTCGGCCAGCCGCGGATAGTGGCCGGACTCGCCGGCGTAGTTCAGGCGCCGCATGCGCGGCAGGTCGAGCTCGCCGATCACGCGCCGGTACAGCTCGAAATCCAGATGCTCGCCGGCACCGCGCAGGCTCGCGCGGGTGCAGAACACGCAGTCGAAGGGACAGCGCGAGGTCAGTTCGATCCACAGCACGCGTGGCATCGCGAGCGTGCGCGCGGCGAGCAGGGCGTCGCTCATACCAGGTCCTCCGCGGCCAGCGCCTCGCCGCACCACAGGCTGAGCGCCTGCTCGGCAAACAACGCCGCCCAGGTCGGGCGGGCATCGGCAAAGGGCACGAAGGGCAGGCGGCCGCGCACGTCCACCCGCGCCGCCAGCTCGGCGGCCAGATTCACCCAGTCGGCTTTACGCGGGAAACCCAGCAGCAGCGCGGCACGCAGTGCCTGCGCCAGCACATCGCTGCGGCGGGCGCCGCCGTCCACCGATTCGCAAAGCCGCGCGACGCCGCCGTGCGCCCTGAGCAGGGCGTCCAGCGCCTGCCGCGCGGGCTCGCGCTGGCCGAGCAGCAGCAGGCCCTCGATGGCATAGAGCTGCGGGTGCGCCTCGCGATGCGGCTGCGCCAGGGTCTGCGCGGCCAGCTGCGGCACTGCCGCGGCGGCCGCTTGCGCCACCCCACCGGTCCCGTGGCGCAAGTGCGCACAGGCCTTGAGCAGGAAGGGCCCGAGTTGCCCGGACCAGCGCGGCGGCAGCGCGCCGCGGCCGGCGATCAGGCGACCGTCCTCGAGGTAGCGCCCGAGCGCCTCCCAGACGGAATCGGCGAGTGCCAGCGCGCGCTGCGATTGGCGCGCCAGGCCGAAGCGGCGCAGCCCCAGCCACAGCATCGCGTGATCGTAGAGGTAGTCGGCGCTGGCGTAGGCTGGATCGCTCGCCGCGGCGCCGACGCGGGTGGGCCAGGCGCCGCCGCCCAGGCGCGCGCCAGCGAGCCAGTCCAGCACCGAATCGGCGTGTCCGGCAGCGACGTCCGCCCGCGCGCTCGCCCACTGCAGCCAGTAGCCGGCGATCTCGGGATAGGCGTACAGGGCGCTGCCATCGGCCGCGTGCGCGCCGACCACACCGCGCGGCCAGGCCGCTCCGCCGCGCGCGCCCAGCTCCGCGCGCAGCCGAGCCAGCGCGTCCTCGACAGCGCTGCCGCGCGCCGCGACCGCGTTCACGCGCGTGCCCCCAGCCGTGCTTGCTGCTGCAGCGCAAGCCAGCGCGCGATGGCCTCGGCCGCGCGCAGGCCGGCGTGGCCATCGCCGTAGGGGCTGTCGGCGGCCAGCGGCCACGCCGGCGGCCAATGCGCGACGCCGAGCGCGCGCTCGATCTGCGCATCGAGCTCGCCTGCGGCGAGCGGTTCGATCTGGCGCGCATGGCCGCTCTCGAGCGCTTCCATGCGTTCGCTGCGACGGCGGTAGACCAGCAGCGGCACGCCCAGGTAAGGCAGTTCCTCGGCGGCGCCGCCGGAATCGCTGAGTACCCCGCGTGCATTGCGCGCCAGCGCCAGCCAGCGGCTGCGCTCCAGCGCGGGCAGGCGCGCGATGCCGCTGTCCTCGCCCAGAGCCAGCGACCAGCGCCGCTGCCACCACGCGTTGGGATGCGCCGCCATGCCGATGCGCCAGCCGCCGCGCGCCAGCGCCCGCAGGCCCAACGCCAGGCGGTCGAGCGCGCGGCCGGCGTTCTCGCGCCGGTGCACGTCGACCAGCAGGTCGCAGCGCGGCAGGGTGCTCGCCAGCGCCGGCTGGCGCAGGCCATCCACCGCAGTGCTGCCGATCTGTTCGATGGATTGGGCCGGGACGCCCTCGGCGAGCAGCTGCGCCGCCGCGCGCGCGCTCGGCGCCAGGTGCAGGTCGGCGATGCGCGCGATCGCCCGGCGGTAGGGTTCCTCCGGAAACGGCGAGCGCAGGTCGCCGCTGCGCAGCCCGGCCTCCAGGTGCACCAGCGGCAGGCCGGCCGCGCGCGCTGCCTGGGCGCCGGCGTGCGCGCTGGCGGTGTCGCCCTGGACCACCACAGCGCGGGGCCGGCAGCGATGCAGGAACACGGCCAGCGCCATCTGCAGCGCGCGGTCGAGTTCGCCTCGACGCAGCGGATGCGCCGGCGGCGGCAGCCGCTGCCACGGCCAGTGCGCGGCGTCGGCGGGCACCTCGGGCTGCTGTCCGGTCCAGCACCAGCGCAAGCTGCCGCGCCAGGCCTGCGCCAACGGCGCCAGCTTCAGTGCTTCCGGCCGGGTGCCGGCGATCAACAGCAAGTCGCAGGGCGGAGCGATCGACACGGCGGGCGACGCACAGGGAGGAGGAATCGTCGACACTGCGTGAAAGCCCGAGTTCCGGCCCGTGTCCAAGGTCACGGGGCAGAAGGGCCGTTCAGGCGGTCGGATCGGGCAGCGGAACCCGTTCGGCCGGCGGGAACTGCACGTGGTAGCCGATGCCGGCGATGTTCTCCAGCACCCGCCGCGCGTCTTCCCGCGCGAGCCTGCGCTCAGGCGTCAACTCGAAACGCAGCGCTTCGCTCAAGGGACCGAGCGCCTGCTGCAGCGGCGGCGGCAGCTTCGCCAGCGCCGCGGCATCCGCCACGTAGACATAGGTGTCCGGGCGGCGCGAGCTGCGGTAAACGATGCAGTGCATGGGGTCGGGGCCTGGCAGCGGATCCCCGATTATCGCCCGGCCCCGCTGCTCGCGGGACCGGGCTATGTGGGGCTCAGAAGCGTACGACGCCGGAGACGGAGTAGGTATCCACCAGGTCCGAGAGATCGGCCGCGAGGTCCAGCTGGAACTTCTGGAAGGACCAGCCCAGGCCCACGCTGTAGTGCATCTCGTCGTCACCCTCCGGATACAGCACCGCCGCAAGGCAGGCGTTGAAGGTGTCCGGATTGCAGTTCGCCGGTGCCTGGCCATCGAAGGCCAGGCGGTGGTCCGGGTCGCGCCAGATGCCGCCACGCAGGAACATCGGCGTGGCCATTTCCAGGAAGGCGTACTCCACACCGAGGTGGATCTCGGTGCCGTCGTCGATGCTGAGCGGGGTGTCCGGGTTGGCGAAGATCGACTCGATGCCATCCGACAAGCGGCTGTATTCGATGCGGTTCACGTCGAGCGTGAACAGCAGCGCATCGCTCGGGCGATAGGTCAGCCCCAGGCTGAACACGTTCGGCACTGAGAATTCAGGTTCCAGATCCAGCCGCAAGGTGGTCCCCGTCACCACGTTCGAGGCGTCGTACTCGAAGTCACCGCCGGTGCGGTAGGCCAGGCCCAGGTTCCATTGCGGATTGATGTTCCACAACGCGCCCAGGGTGTAGACGATGTCGTTGTCGCTGCCATCCTGGCGCTGTTGGTTGAATGGCGTGTTCTCGTCGCCGAAGAAGCGCGCGGTGTAGGAGGAAATCGAGAAATCCGAATAGGCCACGCTCAGGCCCAGCGAAAAGGTGTCGCTGACCTTGTAGCCCACCGAGGCGCCGAGGTTCTCCACGCTGTAATCCAGCTGGGTGGATTTGCGCAGCGCCTGGTCGGTGCCATTGCCGTTGGCATCCACGAATTCGATCGCAGCGCCGTCGAAATCCGTTTCCAGGTCGCCCACGCGGTGATAGTAGAGCGCGAAAGTGGCGCGTTCGGTCGGGATCACCCACGAGGCGAACACCGGGCGCGTCACCGTGTCGGATGCGCGTCCGGTGCCCACATTGCTGGTGTCGAAGGGGTTGTTGCTGACCGTTCCCCCGGACGGGAACGGCGTGTCGAACCCGGTATGGCGCACTTCCAGTCCGAATTCCTGGGTGCGCAGGATGGTCAACCCGGCGGGATTGGCGTAGGTCGCCGTGGCATCGTCGGCCAGGCCCGTGAAGGCGCCGCCCAGCGCCAGCGAGCGCGCGCCAGGATTCGAGAAGTTGAACTGCACACCGGTGTTCACTTCGTCATCGGTGATCGCGAATGCCAGCGCGGGCGCCAGGGTCAGCGCAGCCAGCAGTGCACGGGCAAGATGGGTATGGCGCATGGGATTCCCTCGTTTGGTCCGGACTTGCCGGTGTGATCGTCGCGGCAGTCTGCGAGCGCTTGCCGGTGGCGTCAATCGTCACATTCATTGGCATTGGCCTCGATGGCCGACCTGCGGGGCGTGTCCCGCCATCCGCCGGAAACTCGCCCCGGCTGTCATTGCCGGCGCGTAAACTGGTATCCGCAGCACACGGCAATCCTCCACGGGAGGTTTCATGCGCGGCATGCGGCAGGTGTGGACTTGGGTGTGCGGACTGGCGATGGCAGTCGCGGCGCAGGCAGGGGATCTCCGGGAGGCGGTGCCGCCCGGGCACGCCGATGCGGCGATGGAGGGCTCCCGGGTAGCCCAACGCGCGCTGCGCCCCGCGCGAACCAAGCTCTTCGGAGCGCCTCGTGGCTGCAATGGTTTCGTCTACGCGATGGTCACCGCGCCCTCGGGCCTGGTCTATCTCGGCGGCGATTTCTCGGCCTGCGAGGATGTCCTGGCGTCGAATGTCGCCGCCTACGATCCGCGCACGCGGCAGTTCCTTGCGCTCGGTTCCGGCACCGCCAACGGGGTCAGCGCCGGGGCTTTCGGCGGGGTGTATGCGCTGGCGCTGCAGGGCAGCGATCTGATCGTCGGCGGCTCGTTCACGGCGGCTGGCGGCGCGCCAGCGGACAGTATCGCGCGCTGGAACGGCAGCGCCTGGTCGACCCTGGGCAACGGTGAGGTGCAGGGCGTCGCCGGCCTGGTCTACGACCTGGCGGTCAACGGGGCCGATCTCTACGCTGGCGGCCTGTTCAGCAGCGCCGGCGGGGTACCGGCGGCGAGCATCGCACGCTGGGATGGCAGCGCCTGGACCGCGCTCGGCGGCGGGGTCGGCGGGCGCGATGACGCCTCGGTCTATGCCTTGCAGTGGACGGACGGCGCGCTCTTCGTCGGCGGCCTTTTCACCCAGGCGGGCGGGGCGCCGGCGAGCAACATCGCGCGCTGGAGCGGGAGCGCCTGGAGCGCGCTCGGTGCGGGCACGGACGGCCCGGTGAACACGCTCGCGGCCTTCGGCAACGAGATCTATGCCGGTGGCCAGTTCGCCAACGCTGGCGGGCAGGCCGCGAATGCGCTTGCGCGCTGGAATGGCACGGCCTGGCGGGTGGTGGGCACGGCCGCAGCGCACGGCGTCAGCGGCGGCGTGCTCCAGTTGCTGGTCTCCGGCAGCGAACTTTACGTCGCCGGCTTCTTCGTCCAGGCCGGGGACCAGCCCGCAAACAACACGGCGCGCTGGAACGGCAGCGTCTGGGCGTCGTTGGGCAGCGGCGATGCGAATGGCACCAGCCGCACGGTGTGGGCGCTGGCGCAGGGATCGGACGGGCTCTACGTCGGCGGCGAGTTCGACGCCGCCGGCGGCCAGCCGGCGAGCTTCATCGCCAGCTTCGACGGCAGCGGCTGGCGTGCGCCGGGCAGCGGGGTCGGCAATGGCGTGAACAATACGGTCGATGCCCTGGCGATCTCCGGCAACGATCTGTACGTCGGCGGCGCCTTTACCCAGGCGGCCGGCGCACCGGCCAACCATGTCGCGCGCTGGAATGGCAGCGTCTGGAATTCACTCGGCAGCGGCACGGCCAACGGCACCGACGCGCGCGTGCTGGCGCTCGCGGTGCAGGGCAGCGAGCTGTATGCCGGCGGCTATTTCGGCAACGCCGGTGGCGAGCCGGCGGCGTTGATCGCGCGCTGGAACGGGAGCGCATGGTCCACCCTCGGCAGTGGCGTCGCCGGGCGCTTTCCGAGCGTGCTGGCGATCGAACCGGTCGGCAGCGATCTGTACGTCGGCGGCGAGTTCACCGTCGCTGGCGGCCAGCCCGCCAACAAGATCGCGCGCTGGAACGGCAGCAGCTGGTCGGCGCTCGGCAGCGGCGCCGCCAACGGCGTCAGCGACACCGATTTCATCCCGATCACCGCGATCAAGGCGCTCGGCAGCGACCTGATCGTGGCCGGCGATTTCACTACCGCAGGCGGCCAGCCGGCCAATCGCGTCGCGCGCTGGAACGGCAGCGCCTGGTCCGCGCTCGGCAGCGGCATGAACAACATCGTCTATGCGCTGGCGGTGATCGGCTCGGATGTCTACGCCGGCGGCGGCTTCAGCGAGGCCGGCGGCCAGCCGATCCAGGGCGTGGCGCGCTGGAATGGCAGCGCCTGGCAACCGCTGGGCACGCTGGAGCTGAACGGCGTCAACGGCACCGTGCGCGCGCTGGCCGTCAGCGGCAGCGAGCTCTACGTCGGCGGCAGTTTCACCACTGCCGGCGGGCAACCGGCCAACGGCCTGGCACGCTGGGACGGCAGCGCATGGCACGGGCTGGCGGTGGACGCCCCGCCACAGGTGGTGCGCGCGATGGTGGTCGATCGCGGCTCGCTGTACGCGGGCGGCGCCGGCCTGAGCCAGACGCCGCTGCCGGACCTGCAGAGCCGATCCCTGGCGGGCAGCGCGGCCGACGGCGCCAGCAGCGAGCCCGTGACCTCGCGCAGCGGCGGCAGCCTGGCCTTCGCCTCGCTCGCGTCGAACCTGGTCGCGGGAGATGGCAACGGGCGCAGCGACATCTTCCTGCGTGATCCGGCGAGTGGCGCCACGCTGCGCGCCAGCGCGCTGGCCGAAGCGATCAACGGCGGAGCGGCCGAGTCCTTCTCCGAGCCGGCGCTGTCGGCCGACGGTGCGCGACTGGCCTATCGCGGTTCGTCCGGCCAGCTGTACGCGAACATCGGCGGCAGTGCGCGGGTGCTCAGCCGCAGCGCCGCGGGCGTGCCCGGCAATGGCGCCTCGGGCAGGCCAATGCTGCCGGGCAACGGCGCGCTGGCCTTCTTCGAGTCGCAGGCGAGCAATCTGCTGGCAACCGCCGATGGCAATGGCGCGGTCGCCGACATCTTCGTGACCGACCTGGCGACCGGCGCGGTCACCCTGGTCTCGCGCGGGCCCGCGGGCGAGCCAGCCGACGGCCCCAGCAGCGCGCCGTGGGCCTCACAGGACGGCCAGACCATCGCCTTCTCCACCCTGGCCAGCAACATCGTGCCGGGCAGCGCGGCGCAGCCGGGGCTCAAGGCGGGCACGGTGCAGCAGGCCACGATCATGCGCGGCGGTGGCTTCGGCCAGAGCCGCTTTTACGTCAGCCGCAACCTGGCCACTGGCGAACTGGGCAACGGGCACTCGACCAACGTGCGGGTCACGCCGGACGGCAAGTACGGCGTGTTCGAATCGCTGGCGAGCAACCTGGTGCCCGGCGACAGCAATAACGCCGCCGATGTCTTCCGCTTCGAGATTTCCGGCAACCAGCTGGTGCGCCTGGAGCGGGTGTCGACCTCGCGCTACGGCGAGCAGGCCAACGCCGCCAGCCGCAATCCGACGATCTGCGACGACGGCCAGTTCGTCGGCTTCGAGACCGACGCCAGCAACCTGGTCGAACTGGACCGCAATGGCACCAGCGACATCCTGGTCAAGTGGCTGGTCACCGGCGAGGTGGTGCGCCTGTCGCGCACCGCGGACGGCAACCAGCCCAACGGTGCCAGCGGCGGCGCATCGATCAGCGGCGACTGTTCCAGCATTGCATTCGCTTCCGCTGCCAGCAACCTGGCGCCCGGCGACGGCAACGGCGCGCCCGACGTGTTCAGCGTGGCCCTGCGCGAACGTGCCCCGACGCTGGTCAGCGGCCCGCAGGACGAGCCCGCGCTGACCGGCTTCGCGCTGCCGGCGCCGGATCCCGCCAACGCCAGTTGCCCGGCCGGCTTCTTCATCGCCGCGGTGGACGACGGTCCGGGCCAGGGATTGACCCCGGGCATCTTCGGCGTGGAACTGTTGCTGGACGCTCCGGGCACCCGCGTGCTGGCCGGTGGTCTCAATTTCGGCGGCCTGATCGATGCCGGCCAGGTCGGTTTCGCCGGGTTCAACTTTCCCAACGCGGCGACCGAGCCGCAGCGCTTGAACCTGCGGGTTACCGGCAGCCCGGCGGATGACAGCGCGGGCAGCCTGCAGGTGCTCATCCGCATCGCGCGGCGCACGGCCAGCTCCAGCGAAACGGTACTCGAGCAGACCGCCCAGATCTCACTGGCGAGCGCATTCCAGCGCGAGATCGACCTGCCGCCAGGCTTTTACGAGGCGACCGTAGGCGCGACCAGCGGCAGCCCCGGCGGCGCACCAGAGGGGCAATTCTTCTTCGCGCTCAGCACCAGCTTCGTTGACCGTCCGGGCGGCGGCTTTCAGGGTGGCGCGGTGGTCGGCGGTTACCACGCAACGCATCCCTTCGGCGGGGTCAGCGGATTCGCCGCGTTCTGCATCGCCACCCCGCACGCGACCAGCATCCGCGTGCTGTCTCGCCCGAGCTACGGTCCGGCCGGCGCGCAGGACCTGCGTCTCAAGCTGCGCGACGCGCAACAACGCGAACTGGTGGTGGTGCCTGCCGGTTGATCCAGGCATGTGATCCCGGTCGCGAATCCGCCGTGTGCAGGCGGCGTGAAGGCCCCGCAAGGCCCCGAAACAGCGTTTGTGCAAATCAAACGCCGCTGGGTGCATGCTTGCGCCACAGGGGATCGTGGGGCTGCCCGCTGGGTGCGCGGCAGTGGTCACCAAGCTGGGTCGCGCCGGCCCGACGCGAAGCACCGAGGGAGAAGCAAGCCATGAACACTATCGCCACCACCGCCTTGTGTGCCTTGATGGCACTCGCGGCAGGCAGCGCCATTGCCGGCAACCACCCGGATCCGGCGCAACTCGCGGACAGGCCCAAGGCCACCAGCGTGTTCCTGACGAATGTCACCAGCGTCGAGGACAGTTGCGGCGGCGTGCGTTACAGCGCCATCCTGAACATGTTCGGCACCAACAACGATGGCGGCGGCAACGATCTCATCTGGTTCACGATCTTCGACGACAACCAGGAGAAGTTCGCACAGTCCTTCTCCGCGCCGGTGGGCCAGTCGCGCCAGTTCCAGGTAGTCGCCGAATACCCCGGTCGAGTCGGCCAGGTCGCGCCCGGCATCGGCATCTACGTCGGTGAGACCCGTGGCGACGGCGGCCTGATCCTGATCGACCCCTTCTTCCCGACGCTCACCTCCGGCTGCACCATCGGCGGCACGCCGCCGGCGCTGGGATTCAGCCCGAGCACCGGGTCAACCATCAGCTACAACGCTGCAGGCGCTGCCAGCGCGATCGGTGTCAGCAACGCCGGCGGCGGCAGCGGCGGCGGTCCAGCCGGCACCACCACGCTGACCACCTGCACCATCACCGGCGGCGCGGCTTTCCCGACGACATCGTTCAACCCGGCGATCAGCGCCGTGGGCAGCGGAGCGCCGTCGCCGGCGAGCATCACCCTGCCCGCCTGCGTGCCGCAGGCTGCTACCGCCACCGCAAGCCTGCGCTGCCTGGAGACCCGCGGTTCCGGCGGCACGCCGGCGCAGCGCACCTGGACCCTGAGCTGCCCGGCCAGCGTCGCAGCGACGCCGCCGCGCCTGAACGCGCCCCTGGTGGAAGCGTTCGCAATCGGTGGCGGCCTGCCCAATGGCAACAGCCAGGCGCCGGTGCTGTCGCGCAACGGCGCCAGGATCGCCTACACCTCGGACGCCAGCAACATCGTCTCCGGCGATCCGAACACGCGTCCCGACATCTTCCTGCGCGATCGCGTGTTCAACACCACCACGCGGGTCAGCCAGCTCGCCGAAGCGCTCAACCCCGGCATGCAGGAGGGCTACGACGATCCGGCGATCTCCGCCGATGGCAACACGGTGGCCTTCACCGGCACTTCCGGACAGGTCTATGCGACCGCGGGCAGCAGCGCGCGCAAGATCAGCGCCAACGCAAGCGGCAGCCTGGGCAACGCCCCCTCCGCGAATGCCTTCCCCATCAGCGATGGTTCGCTGGTGTTCTTCGACTCGCGTGCCACCAACCTGCTGAGCGGCAATGATGGCAATGGCGGCATGGACGACATCTTCGTCAAGAACCTCGGCAACGATTCGGTCACGCTGATTTCGCGCGATCCCAACGGCGGCCCGGCCGACGGCCCGAGCGCGGCCCCATCGGCCTCTGCGGATGGGCAGACCATCGTGTTCCACACGCTGGCCACCAACATCGTCCCCGGCGGCACCACACCAACCGGTTTCAGCCAGAACTTCGATGGCGTGACGGCACCCTCGCTGCCGGCAGGATGGACTGCGCTAAACGCCACCACCGGCAACAACTTCCGCTGGCAGACCACCACCGCCTCCGCCCCACCCGCGCCGAGCGCGCCCAACTCGGTTTACGTGGATGAGGAAGGCGTGGTCTCCGACAAGATGCTCGACAGCGCCCTGCTGACCGTCGTCGGCCAGCCTGCGACCCTGTCCTTCCAGCGCCTGCACAACCTGGAATCCAACTTCGATGGCCTGGTGCTGGAGATCTCGGTCAACGGCGGTGGCTACAGCGACGCCGTCACCGCGGGTGGCAGCTTCACCGCCGGCGGCTACAACGGCGTGATCAGCAACAGCTTCCTGAGTCCGATCGGCGGGCGCAATGCCTGGACTGGGAACACCGGTTCCTATGTGACCACCACTTACCGCCTGCCGGGCAACATCGCGAGCGGTGCCAGCGTGCGTTTCCGTTGGCGTGCCGCCACCGACACCTCGGTCGGCGGCGGTGAAGTGCATGTGGACAACATCACCTCGACCAATCTGTCGCTGCCGGGCTCGGTGGCGACCAAGCTGCCTTCCGGCGTCAAGGCCGGCACGATCCAGCAAGCGACGATGATGCGCGGCGGCGGCTTCGGCCAGAGTCGCTTCTACCTCAGCCGCAACCTCGCCAGCGGCGAGCTTGGCAACGGCGACAGCACCAACGTCAAGGTCACGCCGGACGGCCGCTGGGCCGTGTTCCAGTCGCTCGCCAGCAACCTGGTCACGGGCGATACCAACAATGTCAGCGACATCTACCGCGTCGAGATCTCGAACAACCAGGTGGTGCGGATGGACCGCGTCACCCTGACCAAGACCGGCGAGCAGCCCAACGGCAACAGCTTCCTGCCGCAGATCAGCGACGATGGCCAACTGGTGACCTTCCAGACCGAGGCCACCAACCTGGCGCCTCCGGATACCAACGGCCAGCCTGACGTGATGGTGAAGTCGATGGTCAGCGGTGACGTGCTGCGCATGTCGCAGACGACCGATGGCCAGGAGCCGAATGGGCTGACCGTGCTGCCGACGATCTCCGGCGACGGCAGCACGCTCGGGTTCTGCACGCTCGCGACCAACGTCGCCGGCGGCGACAACAACGGCGCCGCGGATGTGTTCACCTCCGGCATCCAGAGCAGCCTGCCGCGCGACGAGCCCGGCCTGGTGCGCTTCACGCTGCCCACGCCGAACCCGCCGAATGCAAGCTGCCCGGCAGGGTTCTTCTCCGCGGTGGTGGACGACGGTCCGGGCGCAGGCGTCACGCCGGGCACCTTCGGCGTGGAACTGCTGCTGGACGATCCGGGAACCCGGGTCCTCGCGGGCGGCCTGAACTTCGGTGGCCTGATCGATGTGGGCCAGGTGGGCTTCGCCGCATTCAACTTCGCCAATGCGGCGAACGAACCGCAGCGCCTGAACCTGTCGCTGACCGGCAGTCCATCGAGCAATGCGGCGGCGAGCTACCCGGTGCGCGTGCGCATCGCCCGGCGCACGGCGACCACCACCGACGTGGTCTTCGACAGCACCCAGACGATCTCGCTGAGCGCGCCGTTCAACACCAGCATCGACCTGCCGCCGGGCTTCTACGAGGCCACCGTGGCGCCGACCAGCGGTGCCGCGGGTGGCGCGCCGGAGGGCCAGTTCTTCTTCGGTCTGACGACCAGCTTCATCGGCCGTCCCGGCGGTGGGTTCCAGGGCGGCGCGGTGGTTGGCGGCTACCACGCCACCCACCCCTTCGGCGGCGTCAGCGGATTTGCCGCCTTCTGCCTCGCGACGCCGCACAGCACCAGCGTTCGCGTGCTCTCGCAACCTACCTACGGTGCTGCCGGTGCTCAGGACCTGCGGCTGCGCATGCAGGATGCGCAGCAGCGCGACCTGATCGCGGTGCCGAGCAGCAACTGAAGCAGTGCAACCCGATCGGGAGCGGCAGACGCCGCTCCCGATCGACACGGCTCAGCCCGCCGCGTCCGCGCTCCACTTGCCGAGCGCCGCGAGGCCGTTCTCGCGGGCGCGCTGGGCGACGGTCTTCTGCGCCGCGGCGAAATTGCCCTGCATGTCCTTGGCCCACAGCTTCAGCGCTGCAGTCTGCATCGCGCGGCCGTAGGAGAAGGACAGCGGCCACGGGTGCGGGCCCATCTGGTTCATCGCGTTCAGATGCGCGGTGGCGGCATCATCGCTTTGGCCACCGGAGAGGAACACGATGCCCGGCACCGAGGCCGGCACCGCCGCGCGCAGGCACATCAGGGTGGCTTCGGCCACTTCCTCGGTGTCCGCCTGCTCGTCGCAGTCCTTGCCGGCGATGACCATGCTCGCCTTGAGGATGGTGCCCTCGAGCATCACGTTGTGCTCGTACAGCGCGTTGTACAGCGAGCGCAGCGTCGCCTCGGTCACGTCGAAGCAGGTTTCGATGTCGTGGTCGCCGTCCATCAGCACTTCCGGCTCCACCATCGGCACGATGCCCGCTTCCTGGCACAGCGCGGCGTAGCGCGCCAGCGCGTGGCAGTTGGCGTCGATGCAGGCGGCCGACGGCTTGTCATCGGCGATGGTGATCACCGCGCGCCACTTGGCGAACTTGGCGCCCAGCGCCACGTATTCCTTCAGGCGCTCGCGCAGGCCATCCAGGCCCTCGGTGATCAGCTCGCCCGGGAAACCGGCCAGGCCGACCGTGCCCAGGTCCACCTTGATCCCCGGCAGCACGCCCGCAGCGCGCATCACGTCGACGAAGCGGCGGCCGTCCTTGGTCGACTGGCGCAAGGTCTCGTCGTACAGGATCGCACCCGAGATGTGATCGCCCAGGCCCGGCGTGGTCAGCAACATCTCGCGATAAGCGCGACGGGTCTCTTCGGTGCACTCGATGCCGACACCGTCGAAGCGCTTCTTGATCGTCTTGGAAGACTCGTCGATGGCGATGATGCCCTTGCCGGGCGCAACCATCTGGCGGGCGATGTCGGCGAGATCGGAAATGTCCATGGGTGTGGCCTTGGGCTGCGGAGATGGGCGCGGAGTATAGGGGTGGGGCGCTGGCTGGGGGCTGGTTGTCGGTTGTTGGTTGTTGGTTGTTGGTTGTTGGCAGCGAAGCGCGCGCGCCGAGGCTCCTGTGGGAGCCGACTCTGTCGGCGATCTTCTCCCGCGGCCCTGAGGAAAAGCTCGCGGCTGAAGCCGCTCCCACCAACTTACGGACCGCCGGCTCTTGCTGCCCACAACCCAGAACCCACAACCCACAATCCTCGTCCCGGGCACCATCGTTGACCAGCCCCTCGCGCCAGCCGGGCTATGCTCGCGGGCTCGCAAATCTGCTGGAGCTCGAATGATCCGTTCCTTCCTGCCCCTCGCGGTGGCCGCGGTGCTGCTCGGCGCCTGTGGCGAGGCGCCGCCGCCGGCTGCGCCCGCCACGCCGCCCGCTGCGCCCGCGGCCGACCCCGCACCGGCCGCCGAGGCCGCGGTCAAGCTGCCGGACGCACCGGCCACCGATGCCGCGATTCGCGCCGAAGACCTCGCCGCGCAGATCCAGATCATCGCCTCCGACGAGTTCGCCGGGCGCCAGCCGGGTGGTCCGGGTGAGCGAAAGACGGTCGCCTACCTGTCGCGCGAGTTCGCGCGCCTGGGCCTGAAGCCGGGCAACGGCGACAGCTACACCCAGCAGGTGCCGATGGTCGAGATCGTCTCCGAGGCCACCGGCCCGGTGCAGATCAGCTATGCCGACGGCAGCACGGACAGCCTGGCCATCGGCGACGAGGCCGTGGTGCAGACGCTGCGCGAAGACCCGGCGTCGGCGGTCAAGGACAGCGAGCTGGTGTTCGTCGGCTTCGGCGTCAACGCGCCGGAACTCGGCTGGAACGACTACGCCGGCGTCGACGTCAAGGGCAAGACGGTGCTGGTGCTGGTCAACGATCCCGGATTCGAAACCGGCGATCCGGAACTGTTCCGCGGCAAGGCGATGACCTACTACGGCCGCTGGACCTACAAGTACGAGGAAGCCCTGCGCCAGGGCGCGGCCGCCGCGCTGGTGCTGCACGACGACGCCGGCGCCGCCTACGGCTGGGAAGTGGTGCGCAACAGTTTCGCCGGCGCCGAATTCGATCTGCCGCACGTGGATGGTGATCCGGCGCCGCTGGCGATCCGCGGCTGGCTGACCAGCGCCGCGGCCCAGCGCGTTTTCGCGAAGCTCGGCCACGACTACGCCGCGCTGCGCAAGGCCGCCAACCAGCCCGGTTTCAAGGCGGTGCCGCTGGACGCGAAGATCAGCATGGGCGTGACCAGCCGGGTGCGCCACGCCGAGTCGGCCAACGTCGTCGGCGTGCTGCCGGGCAGCGAGCGTCCCGAGGAAGTGGTGATCTTCACCGCGCACTGGGACCACCTCGGGCGCAGCTTCCAGAGCAAGGAAGACGGCATCTTCAACGGCGCGGTCGACAACGCCACCGGCGTGGCCGCGCTGCTGGAACTGGCCGAGGCTTTCGCCAAGTCCCCCACGCCGCCCAAGCGCAGCCTGATGTTCCTGTCGGTGACCCTGGAGGAATCCGGCCTGCTCGGCTCCAAACACTATGTGCAGCAGCCGCTGATGCCGCTCAAGGACACCGTGGCGACGGTCAACATGGACGCGATCCAGGTGATCGGCAAGACCCGCGACGTGGTGGTCATCGGCCACGGCAACTCGGAACTGGAAGACATCCTCAAGCGCCACGCCGAGGAACAGGGCCGCATCATCGTGCCCGAGCCGACCCCCGAGAACGGCTTCTACTACCGCTCCGACCACTTCAACTTCGCCCGCGCGGGCGTGCCCTCGCTGTACGCGAAGAACGGCATCGACCACGTCGAGATGGGCGAGTCCTACGGCCGCCAGGTCGCCGCCGACTACGTCGCGCAGCGCTACCACAAGCCGTCGGACCAGTTCGACCCGAGCTGGGATTTGTCCGGCAATGTGCAGGACACGGAGCTGTTGTACGCGGTGTCGCGCGAGATCGCCGACGGCAACGCCTGGCCGAACTGGTACGAGGGGACCGAGTTCAGGGCGGCGCGGGAAGCGATGCGCCGGCAGTGAAAAGTGAAAAGGAAAAAGTGAAAGGGAGAGCGGGCGAGGCGTCGTCGCTCGCTCTTTTTCACTTTTCACCTTTCACTTTTGGCTGACCCCCCATGCCCCTCCACGCCCCCTCCGGCCGCTGGCGCCTCGGCCTCGCGCTGGCCATCGCCACCGCGCTGTTCTGGGCCACCCTGCCAGTGGCGCTGAAGGTGTCGCTGGAGGTGGTCGACGCCTTTACGCTGACCTGGTTCCGCTTCCTGTTCGCCACCCTCGCGCTCGGCGCCTTCATCGCCTGGCGCGGGCAGTTCCGCCAGTTCCGCGGGCTGCCGCGGCGGGCCTGGTGGATGCTCGCCATCGCCGCGCTCGGGCTGATCGGCAACTACCTCGGCTACCTGCTCGGGCTGAACTACACCTCGCCGGCGAACGCCCAGCTGCTGATCCAGCTGGCGCCGCTGCTGATGGCCGCCGGCGGCGTGGTGGTGTTCAAGGAGCGACTCAACCGCGCGCAGTGGTTCGGCTACGCGGCGGTCGCGGGCGGGCTGGCGCTGTTCTTTGTCGAGCAGCACGGCCGCGCCGCGGCGCCGTCCACCTATGCCTTCGGCGGCTGGCTGATCGTCGGCGCCGCCGCCACCTGGGCGGCCTACGCGCTGGTGCAGAAGCAGCTGCTGCGGCGGCTCGACTCGCAAGTCATCCTGTGGGTGATCTACGCCGCCGCGGCGGTGCTGCTGCTGCCGCTCGCCAGCCCGTCGAAACTGCTCGCGGTCGACGGCGCGCACTGGGTGGCGGTGATCTATTGCGCGCTCAACACCATCGGCGCGTACGGCGCCTTCGCCGAGGCCCTGGCGCACTGGGAAGCCTCGCGCGTCAGCGCCATCCTCGCGATGACCCCGCTGCTCACGGTCGCCACCGTCAGCGCCTTCGCCGCCTTCATGCCCGGCCTCGTCGCCCCCGAACGCATCGGCGCCATCGGCTGGATCGGCGCGCTCGCGGTGGTCGGCGGCTCGGCGGCGGTCAGCTTGCTGGGGTCGCGTCGCTGAGGTTTTCGCTTCGGGCGGATCGGTTCAACGCGGAGACGCAGAGGACGCCGAGAAAGGCAGAGAAGCGCTGCGAACCTGGGCCTTTGCCTTGCTCTGCGTCCTCTGCGTCTCCGCGTTTGACCGGTCCCGGGCTGGCGCCCGACCGAGCTTGACACCCTGCGTGTCTCGCCTGACCATTCCTTACGCTTCGTGCGAACGTAAGGAGAATGCGATGAGCGAAGCCACCCTGACCTCCAAGGGCCAGACCACCATTCCGCGCGAATTGCGCGAGCAACTGGGCCTGGTCGCCGGTACGCGCCTGGTATTCACCGTGCTGGACGACGGCAGCATGCTGGTGCGCGCGAAGCAACGTCCGGTCAGCAGCCTCCGCGGCTTGCTCAAGACCGACAAGCGCCAGCCACTCGGCGCCTTGCGGCGCTGAGCGTGCTCGCGCTCGACACAAATGTCCTGGTCCGCCTGCTGGTTGCGGACGATGCCGCGCAAGCCCGGCGCGCCGAGCAGTTGATCTCTACCGAACAGGCCACCGGCCGCCCAGTGCTGCTGTCGCTGTTGGTGATGCTGGAAACCGAGTGGGTGCTGCGCAGCCGCTACGAGTTGCCGAAGGAGCGCATCGCCGACGCCTTCACCGCGCTGCTGGAAACCGAGGCCCTGCTGATCGAGGACGAAGATGCTTTGGCGCGCGCGTTGTATCGCTGGCGCCGCCAGAACTGCGGCCTCGCCGATTGCCTCATAGCCGAGCGTCACCGGTCACTCGGTGCCAGCGCCACCGTCACTTTCGATCGCCTGCCAGCCAAGCGATCGGGCATGCAGCTCCTGCCACCTTGATCGCCGCCAGCCCGCACCCAGATAGACCAGTCCCCCGGTGCGGCCAGACGACATGACCCCAGCCACCCCCAACCGCGCCACCGCCCGCCGGGTGTTCGCCGAACTCTGGCCGTATGCGGTGCAGCACCGCTGGCGCATCGCGCTGGTGCTGGGCCTGCTTGGGCTGGCCAAGGTGGCCAATCTCGGCGTGCCGATCGGCTTCAAGGCGATCGTCGATGCGCTCAGTCCCGCGGAGCAGGCGCTGGCGGTGCCGGTGGCGCTGCTGTTCGGTTACGGCCTGCTCAGGCTCTCCGCGGCGGTGGCGGGCGAGATGCGCACCATCCTGTTCGCGCGGGTGCACATCGGCGCGCGGCGGCAGGCTGCGCTGCAGACCTTCCGCCATGTGCACAACCTCGGGCTGCGCTTCCACCTGGAGCGACGCACCGGGGGGCTGAGCCGGATCATCGAGCGCGGCACCGGGGCGATCGAGGACTTCCTCTACTACTGCGTGATCACGATCGCGCCGACCCTGTTCGAGGTGGCCATCGCCACCGCCTTCCTGCTGTACGCCTACCCCAACATCTTCGCGGTGGCCACACTGGTCACGCTGGCGATCTACGTGGTGGTCACCATCGTCATCACCGAGTGGCGCACGCGCTACTACCGGCGCATGCACGAGGCCGACAACGAAGCGGCCGCGCGCGCGGTCGACAGCCTGCTGAACTACGAGACGGTCAAGTACTTCGCCAACGAGGAGTACGAGGCCAAGCGCTACGACGAGCAGCTCGGGCGCTGGCAGGCGGCGGCGGAGAAGAGCTGGTTCACGCTCGGCGTGCTGAATGCCTCGCAGGCGATCGTGATCGCCACCGGGCTGACCGTGCTGATGATCCTGGCCGCGCGCGAGGTTGCCGCCGGGCGCATGACCATCGGCGACCTGGTGCTGGTCAACACCCTGCTGATCCAGCTCTTCGTGCCGCTGAACATCCTCGGCATGATGTACCGCGACATCAAGCAGGCGCTGACCGACATGCAGCGCATGTTCGAGCTGATCGGCGAGACCCGCGAGATCGTCGATGTGGCCGACGCGCCGGCGCTGGCGGTGCGGGGCGGCTCGATCCGCTTCGAGGACGTCGGCTTCGCCTACGATCCGCGCCGCAGCATCCTGCACGGGGTCAGCTTCGAAGTGCCGGCCGGCCACACCATCGCCGTGGTCGGCGCCAGCGGCGCGGGAAAAAGTACCCTGGCGCGTCTGCTGTACCGCTTCTACGACGTCGGCAGCGGCGCCATCCGCATCGACGGCCAGGATTTGCGCGCGGTCAGCCAGCACTCGCTGCGGCACGCCATCGGCATCGTCCCGCAGGACACCGTGCTGTTCAACGACACCCTGTATTCGAACATCGCCTACGGCCGCCCCGAGGCCAGCCGCGAGGAGATCATCGCGGCGGCGAAGGCGGCCCAGATCCATGAGTTCATCGAGCGCCTGCCGGACGGCTACGACACCGTGGTCGGCGAGCGCGGCCTCAAGCTCTCCGGCGGCGAGAAACAGCGCGTGGCGATCGCCCGCACCATCCTGAAGAACCCGCCGATCCTGCTGTTCGACGAAGCCACCAGCGCGCTCGACACCGCCACCGAGCGCGAGATCCAGGCGCAGCTGGACGCGATCGCGAAGAACCGCACCACGCTGGTCATCGCGCACCGGCTGTCGACGGTCGTCGGCGCCGACCAGATCCTGGTGATGGACGCCGGCCGCGTGGTCGAGCGCGGCACCCACGACGAGCTGCTCGCGCACGACGGCGCCTACGCCAAGCTCTGGGCCCTGCAGCAAGCCGAGGCCGAGGCGGCCTGAGGCTTTCCGGGGCTGGTTAAACGCGGAGACGCGGAGGACGCGGAGAAAAGCCAGGTGCATGTCGGCCTGTCGCGGGCTGATCCGGCGGCACGCCCATGCCATCGCGCCGTTCAGGCTTTGCTCTTCTTCGCGTCCTCCGCGCCTCCGCGTTTAACCGGCCCGGTCGGAGCCATCTTACAATCCGCGTCATCGCCCAGACCGTCCCGCCCCATGTCCGCCAAAGGCCCCAACCACGCCAAGCTCGACCAGATCGTCGCCGCCAGCCGCAAGGCCGCCGAAGAGCGCGGGCACGGCTACCGCGAGCAGGCGCTCAAGATGTACCCGTGGATCTGCGGCCGCTGCGGCCGCGAGTTCACCCGCATCAACCTCACCGAGCTGACCGTCCACCACCGCAACCACGACCACGACTGCAACCCGCCCGACGGCAGTAACTGGGAACTCTTGTGCCTGTACTGCCATGACAACGAGCACCAGCGCCAGATCGAGCACGCGCTCGGTGGCGGCGGCCTGCTCGACGGCGCCGCCAAGCCGGCCGCGGCCACCCACAACCCGTTCGCGGCGTTGGCGGGGTTGATCAAGAAGTAGCTCGGAGCTTGCTCCGCTGCAATACCGTAGAGCGGAGCTTGCTGCGATGCGCCAGCCGAGCAGGCTCGGCTCCTTCATTTCTGCGGCGGCTAGTCGGTCGAATTGCCTTCGCCGCGGACCTTCCCGGCCGCCATCGGCACGCCGGTCAATTCAGTAGTCAAGGCGATCAGCTTTGCGCGCGCGGCGGCGTCGTTGGCTTGGGGATGCGGTGTGGCCAGGGTGGCGCCGTTGTAGAACGCGCCGGCCACGAGATCGGGTGCCGTGATCAGGCGCATGACCGCATCGCGGCCCTCGTCCACGGTGGTGCGCGGCTGCGCGCCGGCGCCCCGGACCATGGCGGTGTCCATCATCGTGGCCGGGTGCAGGGAGATCATGGTGATGCCGTCGGCGGCGAAAGCGGGAGCCAGTTCGACGGTCATCGACACCTGCGCCAGCTTGCTCTGTCCGTAGCCGCGCGCATGCGCGCCGGGCTTTTCCAGCATCACGTCGTCGAAGTCGATCGGCGCGGCGCTCCGCGAGGCGACATTGACCACGCGCGACGGCGCCGCGGCGACAAGCGCCGGGCGCAATCGATGCACCAGCACCCACCCGGCGAGGTAGTTGACCGCAAACTGCAGCTCATGGCCGTCGGCGCTGGTCTGGCGCGGCTGCGCGCCGGTGATCAGGACGCCGGCGTTGTTCACCAGCAGATCGAGCTTCTGATAGTCCTTCGCGATGGTGTCGGCGAACGCGCGCACGCCTTCCAGCGAGGCGAAATCGGCGCCGACGAAGCGTGCCGATCCAACCCCTGCCTCGGTGATTTCGGCAACCAATGCCTGGCCGCGTTCGGCGTTGCGTCCGTGCACGATGACATGGGCACCTTGCGCCGCCAGCGCACGCGCCAGCTCCCGCCCAAGGCCATCGGTGGAGCCGGTGACCAGCACCGTCTTGCCTTTGTACGACAATGGCGCCGCGGTGTCCTGCGCGAGCACTGGAGCCGCCAGCGCGATCAGGGCCGCGAGGGTAAGGACGAGCAAACGCGCAATCCGCATGGCTGGGGCTCCGCCTGGTGTCGGGACGAGCATAGTCCCATTCCGCGGAGGTCCGATGGCAGACGCTGGCGTGTATCTCGACGACCTCATGCCCTTGCGCCGGGCGCTCCTCCACCCACTGGCGGCGACGCTCATGATCCGCGCCACTCGGCGGATCCCGCCCCTGCAGGACTCGGCGGATGCACCGAGCGAGGGCTGGCGGAGGCCGATGCGGCCAAACTGATCCCGGTCGAGGAACTGCTGAAGGAATACGGGTTGACGGCAGGAGGGGTGTACTGGACACCCGGAGCCCGTCGGCGTCTCAAGGAGATCGAGACCTACATCGCCGAACGCGGTTCGCCAGAGATCGCGCGCAGCGAGGCCGCACGGCTGATCCGGCGCACAATGACCCTGCAGCAGCCACCGCTGACCGGCAAACGGCTGCGGCGATACGTGAACGCCGATGTGCGGCAATTGCTCGAACGACCGTATCGGCTGATCTACCGCGTGACCGCCGAGCGCATCGAGATCATCACGGTGCTCGATTACCGTCAGCTGATGCCATCGGACCTGGAAGGACTGGGCCAGGCGCGCTGCAGCTGAACCGCGTTGCCGCCGACTTCAGACGCGGGTAGATCGGCCCCAGCTGGCGCGTGGTGGCGCCGTCCGGCCCAAGACCTTGGCGACGCGGGAATCGCTGACGCCGGTGTCAGAATACGGAGGATCTGCGGGTGTCCTCGTTTTCCCCATCAGGGTGAACGCGCCGGCACCCGCTCCAGCCGCCCCTTGCGCTTGACGATGTTCTTGTAGTCCCACTGGATCACGCGCGCCTTCTCCAGCCAACGCCGCAAGTCCGCGTCGAGCACCTCCGCGGCAGCGTTGTAGAACACCGAGGCGTCCTTGAACTTCTTGCCCAGCACATTCAGCCCTGCCTCCCCGAAGTCCGCGCCACTCCAGAACATCAGGCGGATACCGGGCTTCTCCCGGCTGTACCCGGCCACCGGATTGCCATCCAGGAACCACACCGGATGCCCATGCCAGACCTTGTTCGCGGCCTCGGGCAGGTATCGGTCGATCGCTTCCCCAAGCAGGACGCAAACCTCACGATGCGGCGGGTCTTGGCGCTGGTTGTAGAGGTGGGTGTCTGGATGCATGAGGTGCCTCATGGTGGCCGGGTGGCCGCCCGGGAGCGCAACGGTGTCCTTAGATCTGCCGGCTGCCAGTGTGCTCGATTTTCTTCCGGACGGAGCGGCAAAGCGAGGACACGGACGGAGCGGCAAAGCCGGCAAAGCGAGGACACGCACGAATGGACGCGCGCGTCAGCGGTTTCCGACAGCCCACGCCAATCCGGCCGCGCCATGCTCCTCACATGACGCAGACTTCCACGCGCTGCCACCCCAGCAGCCCGCTAACCTGCCGCGTTGACCTGCGCAACGATGTCCTCGACCGCAGCATCCAGTGATTTCCAGATTGCCTGCTGAACGCTCTGGCTCTCCAATGCGTAGGTGGTGACATAGCCAACGTGGCAGTTCAGCGCCCTTCTGCTCCGGTATCGCACGCCGTCGATCTCGATTTCCAGGTCCACCGACGCCAGGTCAACGCCACGCTTGGCGCTGCCGTCGGCGACTACGGCGGCGGCGTAGGACACCCCTGCCAACCCGGCCGGATTGAACCCGTTTTCCTCAATGCAGGCCTGGAACCGATGCACCAGGATGGCATTGCCCGATACCCGCGTGGGCATCGCATGCTCCAGGCGCGTCTGCAGCGCCACGATCCGCGATGGGCTGAATGCCGCCTCGCCGATCTCACGCCCCGGCACGGCCAGGCAGCGGGAGTTGAACTTCAGCTCATTGCCGGGTCGTTCGTCACTTATGTTCAACGACCCGGACGGGTTTCCTGCGGCGTCGACCAGCAGCGCCGACGGACCGGCGCAACCGACCAAACCCACGAGGACGACAGCAAGCGCGACAGGTGCGTGCACATTCATTCGAAAATCAAGGGGTAGGAATTCCAAAGCCACTTTTCGCGCAGTGTACGCAGCGAACTCGTGCCGTCAAGGATCCGGCAAGCGGGCCGTAAGCAAAGCGAGGAAGCAAAGCGAGGACACGCACAAGCGAGCGCAAAGCGAGCACAAAGCGAGGACACGCACCACAAAGCGAGGACACGCACAAATCGGAGCTTTCGGACGCGCGCGTCAGCAATTTCCGACAGCCCACGCCAATCCGGCCGCGCATGCTCCGCACATGACGCAAGCCCGCTCTCTCTTGGTCCCTGCCAACGCTCACGGCGTCTATCACTGCGTGTCGCGCTGTGTACGCCGCGCTTGGCTCTGCGGGCAGGATCCGTTGACCGGCGCCGATCACGAGCATCGCCGGCAATGGGTCGAAGACCGCCTGGCGCAGTTGGCCGATCTCTACGCCGTCTCGATCTGGGCCTATGCCGTGATGAGCAATCACCTGCATGTGGTGATCGAGATGCACGTCGACATCGCCCGGTCCTGGAGTCCGAACGATGTCGCTACTCGCTGGCTGGGGCTGTATCCACCAGAGGAAGGCCAATTCGAAGCGACGAAGGCGCAGATCGTCGCGAACGATGCCCGGCTGGCGGTGCTGCGCGCGCGGCTCTGCAGCCTCTCGTGGTTCATGAAGTCACTCAGTGAGCCCATCGCCAGGCGCGCGAATGTGGACCCACAGCGTGCGCGCGGTCAAGTCTGAGCACGGCATCTGTCGCGTGATCGGCAGTGAGAGTGCGCTCCTCGACAAAGCCGCCGAGATCGGTCAGCGCTGGCTGCGCGGCCTGGGCGTGGCTCGTTCGCTCTCGAACTGAGCGCGACAGGCCATCCTTTTCGGCGCCGCGGGCGCCTGGGGGCGTTGGCTTGCGCCGGCCCAACCCATTGAAACCAAGAAGTACTCAGCAGCGTATGGCGCGTGCCTCCGCGTTCGTTGGTTGTGGAATCGATGGATGTCCCAGCTTTTCGACCCGGTTCACCTACTGGTCGGCGTCGATGCCCAGTTGACCCAGCACCGACGGCGGTCTTCCGGTGATTCGCCCTCGCTTGGTGGGATGCCACCGGCGGCCGGTGGCATCCACCAGTTCGATGTACTCCCGCGTGGAAACGCAGGTCACCAGCCGGCCACAGGTGCTGAGGGTCGGCAGCAGGGCGGCAGTTTGACCGGCCGTCTGCGCGTGGCGAAGGTCTTCCTGGCCGGGACATGCCAGAAGTAGGTCGGTTGTTGGGCTCCTCGTCCTAAGTTATCATGCAGTTAGCGGACATTCCGAACAACCTACGTTAACAGGTAGCAAAGTCGATGCGAGGGCGCGGAACTGCAACCAAGATCGTTGTTCTAATGCTCTCGTGGGAGTAGCCTGAGCGGATCGGCACGTGGCGAAGTGACGTCGCGCAACAAGACAACGGAGACCAGCATGAGCATTCCTAACAAGAGCACTGCATTCCGCAATGAACCTGTTTTCAGTTCAATCCGGGCAGCGGCAACACAAGTTGCGAAGGCCAAAGCAAATGCGCTCGCCCGGTCGCAGTCCGGCGCGATAAAACAAGTCAACCAAGCGCAGCACTCCGTCAAGAAGGCGTCGTAGCACCGAATGCCTGCCGTGCGCCCCGTCTTCTATCAAGCAGCGGACTATGAAAGGCCGCATGTTGACGATCATTCGGGGCGTAGCGGTGAGTCCAACGGATACCGCGATCCGTTTAAGAAGGACGTAGGGCGCCTGGTTCACAGTGGTTGTTTCAGAAGATTGCAGGGAAAGATACAGCTCTATCCAGGCCTAGACAGCGACTTCTTTCGCAATCGACTAACCCACTCAATCGAAGTCGCCCAGATTGCGCGGTGCATTGTCCTGCGGATCAATGCTGGGCTTGCTAAGAAGCAGAAGGACGGCGAGCCCGGCTTGATCAGCGAGTCGCTCTTGGAGTTCGCTGGACTGGCGCCTGATCTGGGGCATCCCCCGTTTGGGCATACTGGTGAGAAAGCCTTGGCCGAATGCATGGCGAAACTCACCGGCATGAAGGCCAGTTTCGAAGGCAATGCGCAAACCATTAGGATCCTGACCTTTCTGGAGCGCAAGGTCTCAAGTCAAGGGAGATTCTCGTGGGGTCTCAACAATACGAACCGTGCGATAGCTTCTGTCCTGAAGTATGACAAGGAAATAAGTTCAAGTGTGGTTGGCATCCGCGATGAGGATATCGCGGCGCATAGAGAGAAAGACTATGTCATCAAGGGATTTTATAGTGACGATGCGGCGGCGATTCGAAATGCCAAGATCGCAGCCGCAGGTTCTGAAGATGATTGGACTAAGCTTGGGGGAAAGGTCGTTGAATGCGCGATAATGGATATTGCGGATGACATCGCTTATTCAACCTATGACCTGGAAGATTCTTTCCAAAGCGGCCTCCTGAACCCTAACGATATACTCAGAGACGCGTTCGAACTCGCAGAAGTGCTTTGCGGAGATGCGAACAAAGCGCTAAGGAAGGATTCTGAGTATCTGAAGAAGAGCTTTGAACCGTTCACGCCGGAAGAGGTTTTTGAGGGGTTGATTGATATCTACCACATGCTGAATGGCGATCCAGCAGCCATGGAGCAGGAAGTCGAGCAAATAGTAGCGGCTCGGAGTTGGCCACAACATTCTCAAAACACGCACAGTGACCGAAAGGCGGCAGTTCGAGCATCGCTCCAAGCGCTCGCGGGAAACGCGCTGCATGAAGATTCGGTGTATCGGACTTTCGTAACGTCTTCGTTTGTCGGGTTCTTCGTTAACAAGGTGAAATTCTCGTTGAACCGCCCAAATCCGGCCTTCAGCAAGGTTTGGTTAGATCGGTCTAGTCGTCTGGTACTGGAGATTCTAAAGAATCTGACCTATCGCCTAGTTATCGGCTCACACCGATTGCGGATCTATGAACGGCGCGGACTTGATATCGTCAAGCATGTCTTCGACGTGATCGCGAAACAACCGGCACTAATGCCGGACTATTTTTTTGAGTGGTATAAGGCAACCACTGAATCCCACCTTCCGCCAACTAACCTCGAAGGCGAGGCAAGATTGCGCGGGGCCCGTGCCATTTCTGATTTTATCGCCAGCCTAACCGACGGGCGAATGGTTGAACTGTATGCGAGGTTCACTTCTGAGGATCACCATACCATTTTCAAGCCGCCGGTTGATTCCCCGTTTTGAGCGAAATCAAGCGTTGTCGATCAGTCGAGGTCCGTAATTCTGGTAATCCGAGACACGGCAAGGGCGCCATTGTAGAAGAAGAGGGAGGACACCAGAGTCTTCGATCGGTATTTTTGGATTGGGATGAGACCATGGCCAAGGTGACCTCCCAAACTGCGCTGTTCGAAGACGACTACCTGCTCCGGGAATTGGGGCAGGTAGCCCATGTTCCGCAGGTGGCGTTGACGGAGCTTGTCGCCAACGCGTGGGATGCGGGCGCGTCGAAAGTGAACTTGACCCTACCCGCCGACATCGGCGGAACATTGACGATTGCTGATGATGGCCATGGGATGACGCCTGCGCAGTTTAAGAAGCGCTGGATGACCTTGCGCTACAACCGGGAAAGGCATCAAGGTCTGAGCGTCGAGTTTCCTTCGGGTCGGTCGGGACGTCCACGAAGGGCCTACGGACGCAATGGCGTGGGCCGGCACGGATTACTTTGTTTTGCGGATCAGTATCAGGTGGAAACGTGGCGGGAGGGCGTCCTCGCGACTTTCATCGTGGGCACAGAATCCGGCCCCAGCCCCTTTGTGTTGCGCAATGAAGTTGTCACTGGTCGAGACGGCTCCGGCACGCGACTCTCGGTGCAGGTCGAGCGCAATTTGCCAGACCTCGAAGAGATCTTGACCGTTCTTGCAGCGAGATTCATCCACGACCCGGAGTTCGAGATTCGAGTCAATGGCAGGCAACGTTCGTTCGCAGAGATTGACGGCAAGGTGAGCGAGAAGTCGATTGACCTCGGCAACGGCCGGAGCGCGAATGTCATCGTCATTGACTCGACTCGACTCAACCATTCCTCGGTCCACCAGGGCGTTGCCTTCTGGGTACAACGACGGCTTGTGGGAACACCGTCTTGGTCCATTGGACACGTTGCATCATTCGACGGGCGAACACGATTTGCACGGCGATACAAAGTGATTGTCGATACGCAAGGCTACGACGCAGACGTCGAACAGGATTGGACTGCATTCCGCCCGACCGACTCGGTGCGTGATCTTTTTCGCGCGACCGCAGAACACATAGGCAAGGTAGCGCAGGAACTGGCGGCTGAGGTCGTTGAGGCGACGTCCGAAGACGCACTGACTCAGAACCGCGGCGAGCTGTCCACGCTTGGGCAAGGCGCCCGCATAGAGGTTGCCGAGTTCACCAAGCTCGTCGCCCAAGCGCATCCAACAATATCCCCGGACTTCTTGGCCACGGCCGTCAAGGCCGTCATCCACCTTGAGAAATCAAAGAGCGGAGCGGCATTGTTACAGAAACTGTCGATGTTACCCGCCTATGACATTGAGGGGCTGGACAGGCTGCTAGCTGAATGGTCGATCAAGGATGCGCTGCGTGTGCTTGATGAGATCGACAGCCGCATCGGCGTGATAGAGACCGTCCAGAGATTGGCGGATGACCCGGCCACGGACGAGCTCCATACGCTTCATCCCTTGATCTTGCGTTCCCGGTGGCTGTTCGGTCCCGAATTCGAATCACCGGAGTACTGCTCCAATGCCACGCTCAAGACCGTGGCCAGCGAGTTGTTCAAGAACACCGACGCACAGTTCATCAATGATCGAAATCGCCCGGACATTGTCGTCTTGTCGGAGAACACCAGTTGGCAAATGACGGGTATCGAGTCTTTCGATCCCGCGGACGCCACGATTACCCGGATGCAACAGGTTCTGGTGATTGAACTAAAGAATGGTGGCTTCGAACTCACGCGCAAAGAAGTCAATCAGGCCGATGGCTACGTTCAGGACATTGCCAAGTCTGGAGCGATGTCCGGCACCCCCTTTGTCTGCGCGTGGGTCGTTGGTCAGAAGATTGCGGCAGGGGTGGAACGGGACAAAAAATTGGGCTCACCTGAGTATGGACGGGTTCGGGCAACAACTTTCGGTTCGTTGGTGGATACGGCAAACGCCCGCCTCCTGAAACTCCGCACTGTTCTTGCTAATCGTTACGAAGGCGTCGCCACCGACCAGTTATTGGACCGCGTTTTGGGTCAGCCTGTTCAAGCAGCAGTTGCGTTTCCCAGCATCGGGAATGCGACTTAGGGAAGGCGAGGACACACGCTCCCCCGTCAAGTCGATATTGGTACGGCAGGGACCCTCACCCATACCTCCCCAACGCCCCCACCAACATCTCCCGCATTTGCTCCCGCAGTTCCGGGGGCGCGATGACTTCGGCGTCGGCGCCGTGGCGCTGGACGTCCATCAGGAGTTCGCGGGGGTTGGTGTAGGGGACGCTGAGTTCGAGGGTGCCGTCGGGGAGGAGGCGTTGGCGTTGTTTCGGGTGCCAGATCTCGTCGGCGATCCAGCGGGCGGCGTGGGGGGTGAAGTGGAGGATGGCGGTGGCGACGGTGGGGCCGGCGAAGATGCCGTAGCCGGCTTCCTGGTGGGCTTGCAGTTGCTCGATGGGGAGTGTAAGCGTCCGACAGCGCCCATTGGTGCTCTGCCGGCGAGGATCTGTTACCCCGATCTCGGTGCCCAGTTCATCGGCAGCAGCCCGTCGATGTCCCGGTTGAGCGTCGTCGGCAGGCGCTCCAGGACATCAGTCAGATAGGCCAGTGGGTCGTGGCCATGCGCCTTTGCGGTCTCGATCAGGCTGGTGGCTATCGCACACGCCTCGCCGCCGCGTTCGCTTCCTGCGAACAGCCAGTTCTTGCGCCCAACCGCGATTTCTCTGAGCGCGCGCTCGGCGGCGTTGTTGTCGATGGCGATCGCCCCGTCGTCGAGATAACGCGTCAGCGCAACCCAGTGCTTGAGCGTGTAGCCGATGGCCAATGCCGTCTGCGATTTCGGCAATAGCTCACGCAAGCTGTCCTCGCACCAGACCGGAACGCGTCGAGGATCGGTCGTGCATCGCGTTGTCGCCGTTTGCCGCGCTCCGGCGGGCTTTCTCCGGCCTCGCTCGCGGCCCGCTCGATGGCGAACAACTCGCCGATGCGCTCGACCGCCTCGTGCGCCAGCACGCGCTGGCCGCTCTTGTCGGCCAATGCGGCGATCTCAAAGAACTTGCGCCGGGCGTGAGCCCAACATCCCACCTCACGGATCTCGGGTCGCTGGCGGTACAGCTCGTCGTAGTTGCTCGCCGCGTCCGCCTGCAGCCAACCACCCTTCCACGAGCGCATGAAGTCGCGCACATGCTGGCCGGCCTTGTCGGCCGTGAAGTCGTACACCACGATGGCCGGATCGCGGCCCACATAGGCCCAGGCCCGTGCGCTGATCGTGCGGCCCACCGACTGTAGCGGCAGCACGGTCTCGTCGACGTGGATCACCGACTGCTGCATCAGCGCCGCCTGCAGGCGCAGCACCAGGGCTTGAGCCACCCCGACAACGCGATCACCCAGTCCGACAGGGTGCTGCGCGGGATCGCCACGCCGCCCCGTTGATAGATCTCCTCGATGCGGAACAGTGGCAGGTGATCGGCGTACTTGGACACCAGGAGGTGCGCGCCGAGGCTCGCGTCCAGGTGCGAGCCGTCGATCAGTTGCGCCGGCAGCCTGGCGCAGCGCACGCCCGCTTCCGGCTGCCGCGGATCGGCGTACTTGGGGCGCACGATCAGCTTCTTGAAGAAGGCCGCCGGCGAAGCACAGCTTGACCGTCACTTCCTCGCCGATCTTCTTGAGCGGCGTGCCGTCAGAGGCCACCTTCTCGGACGCGGGCAGATCGACTTCGACCCGCTCTTCCGGCAAGCCCTTGGGCAGCACCAGACGCTGGCGTTCCACGACAGTCTTCTTCGGCGCCACCGGTTGCTCGGACTGGATCTCCTGCTCGATCAGCTCGATGTCGGCATTACCAAACATCGTCAGCTGATCGGCGTTCCCCGAGGACGCCCCGAAACGCTGCCGCCTGAGCGCGGCGAGTTGCTGTTCGAGGGCGGCGAGCGCGCTTCGGCGCTCTCGGCGCGAGCCAGCGCCGCCTCGTAATCGGCGCGTGGGACGACGTCGGTGCTTGCCAGGACCATTCCGGCAGGCTACCCAGCGAGCACCGGAAAGCAATGCAGTAACTGATATGCCGTCAAAAAAGACAGATCGATCAAGCCACCCGCATCGCGGTTACCGGGCGTAGCCTGCGCACCGACAGATCGATCCCTTCCAGCACCAGCCGCAGGTCGCTCTCCGACAGCGCCCCCGCCGTCACCGACGAGAATTGTCCACGCTCCAGACGCTTGTACATCAGCCACCAGCCATGACGGTCGTACCAGAGGATCTTGACCTTGTCGCGGCCGCGGTTGAAAAACACGTGTGCACTCGACAACGCCCGCTGCGGTCCCAGGCTCGCCTGCACCCGCAGCGCCAGGCCGTCGATCCCGAGGCGAAAATCCACGGCATCGGCACATACCCAGACCGGAAGGCCGCCAACCATCAGCGCCGACGCTCGAAGCGCAGTGGCTCGCCAACCAGCTCACGCAGCAACCGCCGACGCCAGGCCATGAAGGTTGCATACGACCAACCCTGCGCCCGGCAATACACCCGAGCGCTCAGGCGACTGCGCGAAGCGGCGCAGATGCGCATGAACCAGACCAACGAACCGAGGGAACGGGCCACGGCAGGACCCCGATGCCGATGAAGCCGTCAGCCTCGCAGCCATCCGAGATGGACGGAAGAATGGGCGCGGTCGGACGGATACCTTGCAGTTGCTCGATGGGGAGTTCCAGGGCGGGCTCGGGGATCAGTTCGGGCTTGCGGATGCGGTCCACGGCGAAGCGACGCAGGCTGGCGGCGGTGGGATCAAAGGCGTCCAGGTACCAGTTGTCGCGGTGGTGGGTCAGGGCTTGCGGTGAAACCTGGCGCTCGCGGTCTTCGCCGGTGGAGCGGGACTGGTAGTGGAAGCGCAGCTGGCGGCCGTCGAGGACGGCTTCGGTGACCAGGCGGAAGGTGGTGGGGTTGCCGCGCCGGGCCTGGGTGCGCAGCACGCGCAGGCGGTCCAGGCGGCGGGCCTTGTCGCCCAGGAATTTGTGGATGCGCGGCTGCAGGGGGCCGAGGGCTTCCTTGAGCATGCCGCTGTCGCCGCGCTGCAGCAGTTGCTGGGCCAGCAGCAGGGCATACAGCTCTTCGGCGCTGAGCCAGACGCCGGGTAGCTGGAAGGCGCTCGCGTCGCGCTGGACGTAGCGCCAGAGGCGCGCGGGATCGCCTTCGAGTTCCAGCGGCGCGCCCAGGGTGTCGCGCATGAAATGGAGGTCGCGGTAGAGGGTGGAGCGCGAGCACTGCGCTTCCTCCATCAGGCGCTCGTTGCTCAGGCCGTAGCGGTGGCGGCTCAGCAGGCCGTGCAGCAGGGCGATGCGTTCGGTGCGTTCCATGGGCGCGTGCGTCGCTGGCTTGGACTGCAGAGATGCTGCGTGCACGCCGCCGGGTGGGCAACGGCGCGTGTGCGCGTCGACGAGCACCCGGCGATGGGTCTGCGGCATCCGCGGCCGAGTACGGCGCTGCGGCTGCGCAGATCGCCGGCGCGCGGTCGCGGCTGGTCCGACACCGGCGCGCGGGTGGGTTGGCTTGCGTGATCGGGTGCGGCGGAACGGGTGAGCGGGTCACCCGCACGCGCGGTTGGGTTCCGCGGTACGCGAGCATGGGTTGGCGGGTCTGCGTCGCCGGGTTGCCTGTCACCCGCCGGCGCATGGCGGCGATGCGCGATCTGGTCTTGCGCTACCGGCGCGCCGGTCCGCGGGTACGCGCAGCCGGGTGTGCCGGCACCGGTCGATGGGTACGGCGCCACCCGGCTGCGAGGTGCGCCAAGCCCGATGGCGATGCGCAACCATCCGCGCGCCGGTGCCGGTCGACGGCTGGGCGCAGTCACGGGAGCCCGACGGTGCATGCGCGGCGATGGGTCGACGGGTTCGCGGTCATCGCACGTGAATCCGTCGCAATCATGCGTTCAGTTGAATTTAACCTCGGATTCATCGGGTGAATGTGCGCGGGGGTTTCATGGCCTCACCCCGGACGCACCGTCCGGACCGCGATCCGAAGCCACGAAGGCCAGGACGCTCCCTCGCAGTAACCAAGAAGGAATGAGCCATGACCATGCGTAACCTCGTCAACCTGACCCTGAGCGAAGCCCAGGCCCAGAACATCGAAACCGCCCTCGTCACGCTGGAAACCGAGCTGGCCGGGCTGATCTCGCTCAGCCAGACGGACAAGCGCCGGATGCACAAGATGGGGGTGAAGAACGAGAGCTTCAGCCGCCAGGCCCTCCAGGTGGTCAGCCAGAACCCGCAGATGGTGCCGGCCAACATCCCGGTGGGCGATGCCCTGGCGGACATCAAGCTGCTCGACCAGCTGCGTCCCTGGCTGACCCGGCTGACCCGTCTGTGCGACCGTGGCAACGACACCGATGCCGCCCTCGGCAACGACATCATGGCGGTGGCCCTGCAGGCCTACGGGCTGCTGAAGCTGACCGGTCGTGGTGAAGGCATGGAGACGCTGCGGCGTGAACTGTCCGGCGTGTTCTCCGGCGGCCGGCGCTCGCCGAAGGGCGAATCCGGCGAAGCGGGGCCGGAGCGCAAGGCGGCGTAGCCGCTCACGCTGCAAAGAGGTCAAGGAGAGAGCCGCGCGAGCGGCTTTTTCTTTGGTGGGGGTGCGACGAGGTCACCCGCAGAACGCGAACTATGGCGTGCCTTGCGGACAGCTGGCGGGCAGCAGATCGAGGCGTTTCTCGATCAGGCGCTGATCCCGGTCCTCCGGCGGCGCGGCGAACTTGAGATCGTCGTTTCGAAACAGCACGCGCCACTCGCCATCGTCGTCCCGGGTCCAGACCGAGGTGTATTCGGCGCTGTTCCACTTCCAGCGCGCTTCGGTCTCCGGGCGGGTGTCTTCCTCCCAGGTGAAGCCGTGCACGATCGCCGTGCGACCATCGCCGCCGACGGCGGCCACGGCCGGTCTCCAGCGCAGGCGGAAGGTCTTCCCGGCCAGCGTGCCTTGCCAGTCGCGCAGGATGTTCTCTCGCCCGCTGGTGCCGGCGAAGTGCATCCCGCTGCCGAAGACGCGCCCGCGTGCACCAACGCTGCGAACGCGGCCTCGTCATGCCGCTCGACCGCCAGCGCCAACTGCCGATCCAACTCCCAGACCTCGCAGGCGAGCGGACTCATGAGCACCGGCGGCGGAGGGGCGGCGCCAACAGTTGCAATGGCTCGGTCGCCAGCGCCGGGAAGCTGGCCGCCGAGAGCAGGCTCGTCAGCGCCAACCTGAGGAAGCGTCGAGTCATCGGTTGGAATCCGTCCTGGGCAGGCTGTTGTCGACCACGATGGAAGTGCAATGGTTCACTGCGGGCACCGGCGGCCGGTGTCTTCGACCAACTCGATGTACGCGGTTGCGGAGAGCGCAGTCACCGTCCGGGGGCGCGTTTGACGCACAAGGAGGAGCGTTAGAATGGATATCGAGTCCAGATCCAAGGCCATATCGATGAACGTCGAAGAGCTCAAGCGTGAGGCGCATGCGCTGATCGATCGACTGCCGGATGACGATCTGTCCTGGCATCGCCTGGCCTACCACTTCGGTGTGCGTGGCCTGCTGGAGCAACGATTGTCGCAGGGCGAGACAAACGGAATCGATACAGCGACGCTTCGCCAGCGGCTTGGGCTCTCGAACGCCGCATGAAGCTGCGCTGGAACCCTGCGGCCGAGTACGACCTTTACGATATCCATGGCTACATCGCCAAGGATCAGCCGACCAACGCGGATCGGTTCGTGGCACGCTGATTGAGCGGGCAGAACAGGCGACACGGTATCCAGACAAGCATAGAAAGGTCCCGGAATTGGACCGCGACGACGTTCGCGAGGTGTTCGAAGGTCAGTACCGGATCATTTTCCAGGTGCATGCGCACGAGGTTGAAGTGATCGCGGTACTGCATGGCTCGCGGTTACTGCGAGACCTCACCCTGTAGCGGTTCCGCGGGCTGCAAGCTGAGGTTGACTCGAATCGTCGCGTGCCCATTGCCGACGCCTGCGGCCGAGCAAGCTCAGCTCGCCGTTGGGTCCCCTGAGCCGAGCAAGCTCGGCTCTACGCCAACACCCACAACCCACACCAACACCCGCTCGCACCCCGTCACGGGCTCGCGGCTGTAGCTGCCCACAACCCAGAACCCACAACCCACAACCCGCCTCTCAATCCCCCACGCCCAGCCTTTTCCGCTCCAGCCGGCGCAGGAACTCGCCCATCACGCGGCGGTAGAGGTCCTCGCCGAGGTAGGCGTCTTCGACGCCCCAGTCGATGTTGGGGTTGTCGTTGACTTCGATGATGACCACGCGGTCGCCGACTTGCTTCAGGTCCACGCCGTAGAGGCCGTCGCCGATCTGCGCGGTGGCGCGCTGGGCGAGCTTGACCACTTCGGACGGGACTTCGCGGATCGGCAGGGTCTTGAAGTCGCCGCTGCGCGCTTCGCCCTTGGCGGCGTGGTTGTAGATCTGCCAGTGGCCGCGCGACATGAAGTACTGGCAGGCGAAGATCGGTTCGCGGTTGAGGATGCCGATGCGCCAGTCGAATTCGGTGGGCATGTATTCCTGCGCCAGCACCAGCGCGGTCTGCTGGAACAGCTCGTCGGCCGAGCGCTTGAGCGATTCGGCGTCGGCGACCTTGACCACGCCGCGGGAGAAGGAGCCATCCGGCACCTTCAGCACCAGCGGGAAGCCCAGCGTGTCGCCCAGCTCGGCGAGTTTCTTCGGCTCGTCCTTGTACAGGATCTCGGTGCGCGGGGTGGGCAGCTTGCGGCTCTTGAGCAGGTCCGACAGGTAGATCTTGTTGGTGCAGCGCAGGATCGAGGTGGGATCGTCGATCACCACCATGTCTTCCTTCTCCGCCTTGTTGGCGAAGCGGTAGCTGTGGTGGTCCAGCGCGGTGGTCTCGCGGATGAACAGCGCGTCGTACTCGGCCAGGCGCGCGTAGTCGTTGCGCGTGATCGGGTCGACTTCTATGCCGAGGTCCTTGCCGGCGTTGATGAAGGCCTTGAGCGCCTTCTTGTTGGACGGCGGCCACTGCTCGGCCGGGTCCTGCAGCATGGCGATGTCGTAGCGGAACTTCTTCGGCGTGCGCTTGCTGCGCCAGAGCTTCTTGCTGAAGCGGTCCAGCGCGGCGGCGAAGCCGTCTTCCTGGGCGTCGGTCAGGGTGTGCAGACCGGCCGGCTTGATCGCCTCGATCTCCCACTTGCGGTCGCGCTCGAACTCGATGCGCAGGATCGGGCAGGGGAAGGCTTCGAACACCTGGCGCGCCAGGTCCTTCAGCGGCTCGTAGCTGGTCTCGCCGAAGTAGACCAGGATGCCGAAGTCGGTGGTGTCGCGGTCCTGCGCCAGGTGCTTGGTGAGCTTCTGGTTGAGGTCCTCGATGTCCAGGCCGTACAGCGAGCGGCGGCGCAGGTCGTTGATCGCGCGCACCGAAGGGATCACCTTGTGCCCGCGCGCCTCCGCCAGCAGCGAGACGTAGTAGCCCGCGCCGAGGTATTTGTAGCTGCGGCAGAGGTTGATCACCTGCGTGCGTTCCTCGTCGGAGCGGATCGGCTCCTTCAAGTAATCCATCGCGGTGACCACGTTATCGGACGGGTAATAGCTGCCCCAGTCCGACGCTTTTTCGACGACGATGACGAGACGACTCATGCTGTCCTGCTGCACGCCTGCGCGCCGCAGGGCGGGCCTGCGCGTCGTCGGGCGGAATCGAGGGGGCAGCGGCAACCGGCCGCTGCAGCGGCGTAGCCCGGCTTGGCATTCCGGGCGGCGCAGGGCGCATAGTCTGGCACAGCGTCGCAGATGGGTTACACGGGATGGCGGAGCGTCGATTCAGCCGGCGTGGGGCGAATCGCGGGCGATTGCCTGCCGCCGCCGCGCGCCCCGCGCCACGCACCGGATTGGTGCGCCTGCGACGCGCCGCCGCGCGCGACCTGGCGGCGCTGGCGGCGCTGGAGCAAACGGTGTTCAGCGGCGCCCGGATGGCGCCACGCCAGTTCCGCCATCACCTCTCCGCAACGAGCAGCGACCTGGTGGTCGCCCGCAGCGGGACCGATCTGCTGGGCTACGCGCTGCTGTTCCGCCGCGCCGGCAGCCGGGTCGGCCGGGTGTATTCGATCGCCGTGGCCGATGCGGCGCGCGGACAGGGCCTGGGCGCACGCCTGCTGCAGCGCCTGGAGTCCGCCGCGCGCGCGCACGGACTGACGGAAATGCGCCTGGAAGTGCGCAAGGACAATGCCGGCGCGCTGGCGCTGTACCAGCGGCGCGGCTACCAGATCTTCGGCGAGCGCGCCGGCTACTACGAAGACGGCTGCGATGCCTGGCGCCTCGCCAAATCCCTGCTGCCGCCGCGGCGGCGCGCCCGCGTCGGGCATGCGCCGCGCACGCCGGATCCACGCAAGACGCGATAGCCTCTACACACTCCCGGAGAACCTGACCCATGCGTAGCGACAACCTCTGGCTGGTCATCGGTGGTGTCGGCTTCCTCGCCTTCGGAGCGTGGATGCTCGTCGCGCCGCAGTCGGCGATGGCGATGGTCGGGATCGCCCTGCCCGATGGCGCGCCCGCGACCGAGATCCGCGCCTTCTATGGCGGCCTGGAACTGGGCCTGGGCGCGCTGTTGCTGGCCGCCGTGCACAAGGTGCAGTACCGCCGCGCCGGCCTGGTACTGGGCTGTGTCAGCTACGGCGCCGTCGGCCTCGCCCGCGCACTCGGGATGCTGATCGACGGCGGTGCCACCACCTTCCTGTGGGTCGCGCTGGCGATCGAATTGACCCTGGCCGCGGGGTTCTGGTGGCGGTTGAAGCGGTGAGGCGGGTGTTGGTGTGGGTTTTTGGTGTTGGTAGTGGCGATGCGGCGCGGCATGCCAGCGCGCTGTTGCGGGCGTAGGCCGGTGTAGCGCGCAGCGCTTCACCGGCAGAGCGCCGGAGAACCGCTGCGCGGTACTCCGGCCTACGCTCACCGAGTCACGACGTCATGCGCACGAAAACGATTGCCAGGATCAGCAGCAGCGCGAGCGCGACGGCGGCGGGCATCAGCAGGCCCCAGCGCTCCGCCGGCAGGTTCTTCGGCAGGAAGCTCGGGCGTAGTTGCGGGCGGTTGTTCGGGTCGGGCTGCATGGCGGGTGGAGTCGGTCGCGATGTCGGCAATTATGGGCTGATCCAGCCTGGCAGCGGAGCAAGCTCGGGTGACCTGCGCGTTCAGGCGCCAGGTGCGCGGGCGCGGCGGCGGAGGCGCCAGGCGTAGAGGCCGAGCAGCAGCAGCGGGATCGGGCCGAGGTAGAGTGCCCAGCGGCCGATGCTGCGGATCCAGCCGTCGCGGATCTCGCGCTCGACTTTGGCGAAGTCCGGCGCGGGGCACTCCCGGCCGAATTCCGCGCCCCAGGGGACGAACGGGCCTTCGCGCAGGTAGCGCTTGTAGATGCCCTGGGCCTCGTCGGGCTGGCGGTCGATCAGCCAGCGGGTGGCTTCGCAGAGCACGGCGGCGAAGGCCTGCGAGCGCGGCGGCAGCACGTCGGCGGCCTTGCCGGCGTGCGCGGCGGCGACCATGCGGTAGTGGAAGCGCTCCAGCGGCTGCGCGCGGCTGGCGGCGACCCGCTCGCGTTCGCCGTCGCTGGTCCACGGGCCTTCGATCTTGAGATCGCTGCGCGGGTTTTCGATCGCGTTGTAGTTCTCGTCCCAGGTGATCGGGCTGTTGAGGTCGAAGCTGCCGCCCCAGATGTAGTAGTCCGGATCGCCCTCGTAGCCCATGATTTCCATGCCGTGCCAGCGCGCCACCTCGGCCGCCTCGAACCACGCGCGCGCCTTGGCCACGCGGGTCCACGCGCTGGTGGCTTTGCGCGCGGCGATGTAGCGCTCGGCCTGTTCGCGCACCGCGGCGTCATCGAAGTAGGTTGGCGCGGCGTCGAAGCGCTGCTCGCGCATCAGGCGGCGCGCGAGCAGGGCGCGTAGCTGGTTGGCCGGTGGCACATCGTGCCAGACGCCGCCTTCGTCATCCTCGGCACTGGCATCGCGCGCTTCGGTGGCGACTGCCTTGGGCGCCACCCGGTCGACGAAGGCCTTCAGCTCGTCGACGCTGACCACGCGCTCGGCGACGTAGGCGGCATCGGTCCAGTAGGTCTCGGCCGCAAACAGCAGCTCCAGCGCCTGCAGGTAATCGCCGCGCGAAAGCGCCAGCGTGCCGGCCTCGCCCTGCACGCGGCAGCGCGGGCGGAGGTCGTCGCTACCCCATTCGGCGCCTTCCAGGCGGATCAGGCCCCAGTGCTCGCCAGTGGGAAAGCCCTTTGCGGCCTCGGCATAGGCCTGCGCGGCGGCGTCCAGTTGCCCCGCGCGCAGCGCCAGCTTGGCGCGCACCCAGGCGGCCAGCGGGGTCTGCGCCTGCGCGGCCAGGCGGCCGGCCTGCTCGAAGCGGCCGGCGCGATAGGCCACGGCGGCCAGGCGATCGGGATCCGGCACGCCGGGCGCCTGGCTGATGCGGTCGAGCAGGGCCAGCGCGCGCGGGCCGTCGGCGGGCGCGTCGAAGCTCGGGTACTCGTTCTCCGGGTCGGGCTCGATCAGCTCGTTGTAGCGGGTGTAGAGATAGGCGAGCAGCAGCCGCGTGCCGGTGGCATCCGCCAGCAGGGCATCGACCTGCGCCGGGTCCTGCACCACCGCGCGCGCGACGAACAGCAGCGAGTTGCGCCCGGAGGTCGATCCATGGGCGGCCTGCTCGGCATACAGGCGCACCGCGCCGGCCACGTCGCCCGCCTCGCGCAGCATGCGCGCCTGCTCGCCGTAGCTGGCCACCGCCAGGCCGAGCGGATCGGCCGCGCCCTCGCGCGCCAGGGTGCGCGTGCGCTCGAAGGCCTCGACGCCGCCGACCAGGTCGCCGCCGAGCGCGAGCACGCGGCCCTCCATGTAGCTGGCCCACAGGCCGCGGTGGCTGCGCTCGGCCGCGGGCAGCGCCGAGACCTCGCGGAAATACTCGAGTGCGGTCTGGTGGTCGCCCTGCCCGAAGGCCAGCGCGCCGGCGGTGTACAGGGCGACATCGCGCGGCAGCGCGCCGGCGAGTCCCATCGCCTCGTCGACGTTGCCCGCCGCGCGCATCGCCGCGATCGCCTCGGCGGCGCCGGCCGGCAATCCGGCGGTCTCCGCCTCGGTGCGCGTCTCCGAGCCCTCGTCCCAGTAGCCCCGTTCCACCGGCACCAGCGCATCGGCGGGCCGGGGCACCAGGCGCTCGGCTTCGAAGTCGAACACCCCCTCCGGCAGCAGGCCCATCACCGCATCGCGGCGCTCGAGCAGGGTGGTCGGGAAGTCCGGGCCGCAGGCCCAGGCCGGCGCGGCCAGCAGGGCGGCGAGCGCCAGTCCGAGCACTGACCGCAGGGCCCTGGGGGTGCGCTTGCCGCGGGCGTGCGTCATTGGATGCTCCATCGTGGTTCCAGGGGTTGCGCGCAGCGGGTCCAGCCCACCACCAGGCGGCCGCCAGCGGGCAGCCAGGCGTCATCGGCCGGGACCAGCCTCAGGCCCGCAGCGGCATCGTCCATACGATAGCGCCCCAGTGCATCGCCCAGGCGGCAGTGTGCGGGCAGGTCGATCGCCGGCAGCGGGTTGTCGAGATTGCCGTCGTTGCGCAGCACCAGGTCGCTGGCGCCGTTGGCCGCGAGCGTGACCTGCACCGAGAACTCCGCCTGCAGCGGTTCGCCAGCGATCGCCGCCGCGAGTGTCTGCGCGCTCCAGCCACGCGCGTCCCCGGCCACCGGCAGGCGGAACCAGACCCAGCCGCGCATCCCCGCGGGCGTCTCCTCCGCGATGGTCTCGATCAGCGCGGCCACTTCCCGCGGGTCGGCGCGCAACTCGCTGCCGCCGGGGCCGACGCGTTCGATGCCCTCCGCATCCACCACGCGCACCTTGCCGCCGCCATCCACGCCCACCCGCACACCGTAGGCCGGCAGCGCCACCCGGAAGGGCTGCGGCGAGCGCTGCGCCCAGTCGAAGATCCAGTACCAGGCGCCGGTCTTGTCGAACAGGCCGGTCTGCGGCCGGTCCACCGCGTGCACCTGGAGCACGCTCTCATCGACCGCCTCGCGCAGCGCCTCAAGGTCCGGGCTTTCCATCCAGGCCGGCAGCGCGGTGATCGACCACAGGCCGGTGTCCGGCAGCGCCGCGCGCAGATCGCGCAGCCATTGCGCATACTCGCCCAGCGCCGCGCTGGCGCAGTCGTGGTCGATCTCGATCCCGTCGATGCGCAGCCCCGCCGCCAGCCAGCGCTGGCGCAGTTCGCCGATCCGTGTCGCCAGCGCACCCGCCGCCGGCCGCAGCCGCGCGCCCTCGATCCGCACCACCATGCGCAGCGGCAGGCGCGTCGCCTTCAGCGCGACCAGATCCGGCGCCACCTCGATGATCCGCTCGCCCACCACCTGCAGCGCCAGCACCCGCCAGCCACTGAACTGTCCCGCCTGCGCCTGCACCGCGCCGACCACCGCCGGCGTCCACTGGCGCTGCCAGATGTAGGCCTCGTGCGGGAGCGGCGTGGGCGCAGGGGTGCAGGCGGCGAGAAACAGGGCCAGCAGGGTTGCAGAGAACCGGCGCCGGTTGTGGGTTCTGGGTTGTGGGTTGTGGGCAGCAGGATCAAGAGCGGGCTGTCGCGGATTGCGGGCTCTTGCCGCCCACAACCCACAACTTACAACCCACAACCAGTTCATCAGTCTTCCCGGGTCACCTTCAACACCTCCTCCACCGAGGTGATCCCGGCCAGGCACTTGCGCCAGCCGTCCTCGAGGATGCCGGGGCTGCTGCGGCGGGCGATCTTTTCCAGCTCCATCTCGCCGGCCTTGTCGTGGATCGCCTGGCGCATGGCTTCGTCGATCGCGACCAGTTCGTAGACGCCGGTGCGGCCCTTGTAGCCGGTGCTCTTGTGGAACATGTCCATTCCCGGCCGCCACAACAGGGTGCCGCGCTCCTTCGCATGGCCGAGGGCGGCGAGTTCGGCCGGGGTGGCCGGATACTGTTCGCGCACGATGGGATCGAGCATGCGCACCAGGCGCTGGGCGAGCACGCCGATCAGGCTGGAGGACAGCAGGAAGGGTTCGATGCCCATGTCGCGCAAGCGCGTCACCGCGCCGACCGCGGTGTTGGTGTGCAGGGTGGACAGCACCAGGTGGCCGGTCAGCGAGGACTGCACCGCGATCTCGGCGGTTTCCAGGTCGCGGATTTCGCCGACCATCACCACGTCCGGGTCCTGGCGCAGGATCGCTCGCAGGCCGCGGGCGAAGGTCATGTCGACCTTTGTATTCACTTGCGTCTGCCCGATGCCGTCGATGTAGTACTCGATCGGGTCCTCGACCGTCATGATGTTGCGGCTGCGGTCGTTCAACTGCATCAGCGCCGCATACAGCGTGGTGGTCTTGCCCGAGCCGGTGGGGCCGGTGACCAGCAGGATCCCGTGCGGGCGGTGGATCAACTCATCCAGGCGCCCGCGGGTGGCCTCGTCCATGCCGAGCTCGGTCAGGTTGAGTCGGCCGGCCTGCTTGTCGAGCAATCGCAGCACCACGCGCTCGCCGAAGCTCGCCGGAATGGTCGACACGCGCACGTCCACCGGGCGCCCGGCGATGCGCAGGCCGATGCGGCCGTCCTGCGGCAGGCGCTTCTCGGCGATGTCGAGCTTGGCCATCACCTTGATGCGGCTGACCACCGGCGAGGCGATCGATTTCTGCGGGGAGAGCACCTCGCGCAGCACGCCGTCGACGCGGAAGCGCACCACCAGGCGGTTCTCGTAGGGCTCGATGTGGATGTCCGAGGCGTTCTCGCGCACGGCTTCGGCGAGCAAGGCGTTGATCAAACGGATGATCGGCGCGTCGTCCTCGCTCTCCATCAGGTCCGTGGGCTCGGGCAGCTCGTCGGCCAGCTGTTTCAGGTCCAGCTTCTGGTCGATGTCCGCCGCCATCGAGCGCGAATCCTCGCCGCCGCCCTCGTACAGCTCCTGCAGCAGCGCCTCGAAGCGCTCGCCCGCCACCTTCTCCGGCGCCAGCGGCGTGCCGAGGAAGCGCCGCAGCTCCAGCAGCGCCTCCGGCTTGACGTCCGGCCGGCAGGCGATGCGCGCCTTGCCATTGGCCAGGCCCAGCACGGCCACGCCATGCTTGCGCGCAAAACCAAAGGGCAGTCGGGGCAGTGAGGTCATCGGCAGCGGATTCGTCGGTCAGCCGACGATTCTCCACGAATGCGGCCGGGCAAAGTAGGGCGCGCGGTTTACCGGCAGGCTCGGCAATCGACGTGATCCTCCAGCAAGCAGGCAAGTTGGTCATGGTGCGTTCCGAACCTGTACGGTAAAGTTCCGTACTGAAGTTTGGTCCCGTGCCAACCCCTTGGAGAATCACATGCCCACGACCGCCTCGCGCCTGGACCTGAGGCTGAACGCGCGCGACAAGGAGCGGATCGCCCGCGCCGCCGCGTTGCGCGGTTTGCCGGTGTCTGCCTTCGTGCGCGACGCCGTTTTGCGAGAGGCAGACGCTGCGATGGCGGCCGAGCTCAACGTCACGCTGTCTCCCGAGGAATCCCGTCGGTTCCTCGCCGCATTGGACCAGCCGTTCAAGCCCAACCCACGGTTGGCCCAGGCGATGAAGCGCGGGCTCACTCGGCGCTGAGCCGTGCTGCACGTCGTCCGCCTGGATGGCCGCCGGCACGATCGCTCCGGTTTCGAGTGCGGTGTGCCGGCGCTGAACCTCTATCTGCGCGAACAGGCCGCGCAGCACCACCGCAGCGGAATCGCCACGACCCACGTGCTGTGTGCGGATGCCGAGCCAGCGCGGATTCTCGGCTATTACTCGCTCGCCGCTGCGCAGGTGCAACTGGCCGATCTCGCAGCGGTCGATCGGCAACGGCTGCCGCGCTACCCGATCCCTGCGGCGCGCCTGGCACGCCTGGCGGTGGCGCTGGGTGAACGCGGTCGCGGACTGGGCGCTGCGCTGCTGCAGGACGCCGTGAAACGCTGCCTGGACCTTCGCGCGGAACTCGGCATCCGGGTGCTGGTGGTGGATGCCAAGGATGCGGCGGCCGCAGGCTTCTACACCGCATTCGGGTTCCGGCCGACTGCAGAAGCGGTCCTGACGCTGTATCTGCCGCTGGGTGGTTGAACCGGCGGGTTGCTACCACGCGCCCGGAGCGCACGGGATATCGGCGCCCGATGGCATGGAGGCGACCACCACGGGGCGTAGGCCGGGGTGCCACGCTCCGGCTCCCCGGTGCGTTTGCGCCCTGTTTGCCGGTGAGGCGCTGCTCGCTACACCGGCCTGCGCGTCGCGCATCAGCACCGTAACGCTCACTCCTTCCAGGCGCGCGCCCCGAGGAAGATCAGGCGCAGCTGGCGCACGAAGTTTTCGGTGACCTCGCGCTCCTGCTGCGGCTGCCCGGCGGGCACATCGAGGAAGTCGGTGGCGGCGTTCATCATCGTGGTCACCACCAGTCCGCAGGTCATCTGCAGGGTGGCCAGCGACAGGCCCGGCATCAGGCCCAGCTGGCGCAGGTCCTGGCTCATCTCGTCGACGAAGTGGCGCTCCTCGCGGCGCACCGCGGCGCGGATCAGCGCCGAGCCTCCGCTGCGCTCGCCGGCGACGAACATGAAGTGCAGCCGGTGCGCGTGGATGTAGTCGCGGAAGATCTGTACCGAGCGGCGCAGGATGTCCCTGGGCGGCAGGCCGGTGCGGCGCGCCTCGCGCAGCAGGCGGCGCAGGGTCACGCCGGACTCCTCCACCAGCGCCAGGCCCAGCTCGTCGAGATCGCGGAAATGGCGGTAGAACGCGGCCGGCACCACCCCGGCCACGCGCGTGATTTCGCGCAGGCTGAGCGCGCCGAAGGGACGGCCTTCGCCCATCAGCTGCAGCGCCGCCGCGAGCAGGTGCGCGCGCGTGCGCAGCTTGCGGTCGCCGCGGGTGATCGATGAGTCCGCCTCGGCGCGGTATGCGCCCTGGGGACCGGTGGGGGCGGAGCTTGTGGACATCGCGGGAGTATAGGTGCGGCACCGCCTCCGGGCCGGGCGTCTGTGGGTGGGTTGACAGCCCTCTGATATTCGGTGAACGTGTGTTCACCGTATCGGAGATTCCAGATGCAGATCCAGGGCCAGACACAACCGAAACCACTCGCCCGATGGCTGCGCAGCCGCTGGCTGCATCCGCTGAACGATGCTGTCGCCTGGGAGCAGATGCTCTGCGCGATCAACCCGATGTGGTCGCGCCGCGACTACCCGGCGCGCGTGCTGGCGGTGATCGACGAGACCGCGGACACCCGCAGCCTCTGGCTGCAGCCGGTCGCCCGCTGGCCGGGGCATCGCGCCGGGCAGCACGTGGTGGTCGAGGTGGAGATCGACGGCCGGCGCCTGCACCGCAGCTTCAGCCTGTCCTCGGCGCCGACCGCCGACGGCCGCGTGCGGATCACGCTCAAGCGTCAGCCCGGCGCCCGCGTCAGCGCCTGGATCCAGCAGCTGCGCGCGGGCGATGTCCTGCGCCTGAGCGCGCCGCAGGGCGATTTCCTCGCGCCGGCGGACGATGCGCCGCTGCTGCTGATCGGCGCCGGCAGCGGGATCACCCCGCTGATGGCGATGGTCGAGGAGCTGCGCGCCGGCGGCCGGCACGCGCCGCTGGTGCTGGTGCACATCTGCCGCAACGAGGAGGACTTCATCTTCGGCGCGCGCCTGCGCGAGCTGGCGAGCCGCTGGCCGGCATTCGACCTGCGGGTGCACTTCAGCGCCGTCGCCGGCCGCCCGGATGCGGTCGCACTCACCCGGCTGCTCGCAGGAACGGGTCATTGCGAGGCGCGCGTGTGCGGCCCGCGCGCGCTCGTGGCGGCGGTCGAGTCACTGTACCGTGCCGCCGGCGTGGCCGGCCGGGTGCGCAGCGAGAGCTATCGCGGGCGCGTGCTGCCGGCCGCGGATGGCGCCGCCAGCGCCCATGCCGTGCATTGCACAAACACTGAACGAGTGTTCACTGCCGGCGCCGACACCAGCCTGCTGCAGGCGGCCGAGGCCGCCGGGCTCCAGCCGGCGCATGGCTGCCGCATCGGCATCTGCATGAGCTGCCAGTGCCGCAAGCGCAGTGGCAGCGTGCTCAACCTGCGCACCGGCGAGCGCTCCAGCGAGCCCGATGAACTGATCCAGCTGTGCGTCAGCGTGGCGCAATCGCCACTCGAACTGGCGCTCTGATCCGCGCAGCCCGGTGCACGCGCGCCGCGCGTTCACCGGGTGCTGGCCGCAAGTACCCGGTGAGCGGCTGGCGCCGCACACCGGGCTACGCTCGATCCACGTTCCACGCGTGAACCCGCACATTCCGGGGGCCGCACCGAGATCACAAGGAGAACCCCGATGTCCAAGGCCCATTTGTCTCCCGCGCAACTCGACGCCTTCCAGCGCGAACTCGACGCCCTGCGCGCGGAGGTGGCCGGCGATATCGGCCAGCGCGACGCCGAGCACATCCGCGGCGTGGTCGCGAGCGCCCGCGCGCACGCTGTCGCTGGCCGCTCGCTGCTGATGTTCGGCTTCGACCCGCTGAGCTTCGCCGCCGGCGTGCTCGCGCTGGCCAAGGCCAAGATCCTGGAGAACATGGAGATCGGCCACAACGTGCTGCACGGCCAGTACGACTGGATGGGCGATCCCACGCTCAACTCGCAGACCTACGAATGGGACATCGTCTGCGCCAGCCGCGACTGGCGCAAGACGCACAATGTCGAGCACCACAACCACACCAACATCCTCGGCAAGGACGACGACTACGGCTACGGCCTGCTGCGCATGACCGGCGAGCAGCGCTGGACCTGGCGCACGCCGCTGCAGCCGCTGTCGTATCTGCTGCTCGCGCTGCTGTTCCAGTGGGGCGTGGCGATCCAGGACCTCAAGCTCGGCCGCTGGTTCAAGGGCCGCATGCAACCCGGCGAACTGCGCCAGCGCGCCGCGCCCTTCCTGCGCAAGGCGCGCGGCCAGTTGTTCAAGGATTACCTGCTGTTCCCGCTGCTCGCCTTCTGGAACTGGCCGCGGGTGCTCGCGGGCAATGCGCTGGCCAACCTGATCCGCAACCTGTGGACCAACGCGATCATCTTCTGCGGCCACTTCACCCTGGACGCGCAGGTCTACAGCAAGGCGGAGGTGGCCGACGAATCGCGCGGTGCCTGGTACCTGCGCCAGATCCAGGGCTCCGGCAACCTCGAGGGCGGGCGCTGGTTGCACCTGCTCAGTGGCCACCTGAGCCACCAGATCGAGCACCATCTGTTCCCGGACATCCCGGCGCCGCGCTACACCGAGATGGCGCCGCGGGTGCGCGAGATCTGCGCTCGCTACGGGGTGCGCTACAACTCGGCCGGCTTCTGGCGCCAGTACCTCGGCGTGCTCTGGCGCATCCTCAGGCATGCGCTGCCGCTGGACCGCAGGCCGGCCGGGCTTGCGCCCGCAACCCATGCCGAGGCCTGAGGAGTCCGCGCTGGTGCGAGCGGGCGCGGGGGATCCAACCGGCCGCCGGGCAAGCACCCGCTCTTTGCTTATTCCCTCGCGTCATTTCCGCGCCGCAGCATGACGTCCTACCGTGGCCTTCCGTGCACGAACAGACGTCCAGACGGCCGTGAGCAGTGTTCCCGAAGCGCTTCATGCACCCGCGAACCCGTTGTCGCCGGAGCAGTTGCAGACGCTGCAACAGCTGACCGCCGGCATCAGCGATGCCGCGTTGTGGTGGATTGCCGGCTACACCGCAGGCCAGGCGGCCGCGCGCGGCGGGGCGCCGCAGCTCAAGCCTGTCGCTGCCGCCACCGCGCGGCTGACGGTGGTCTACGGCAGCCAGACCGGCAATGCGAAGGCCGCCGCGGCGGCGCTGGCGCAGCAGGCGGAGGCGCAGGGCGTGGCGGTTCGGCTGGTGAACATCGCCGACTACTCGCTGGCCGAGCTCGGCCGCGAGCGCTACCTCGCAGTGGCGATCAGCACCCAGGGCGATGGCGATCCGCCGGATGACGCACGGCTGTTCCTGAAGCAGCTGGCTGGCGCGCGCGCGCCGAAGCTGGCGGAGCTGCGCTACACCATCCTGGCGCTGGGCGATTCCAGCTACCCGAAGTTTTGCGAAATCGGCCGGCGGCTGGATGCGCGCCTGGCCGAGCTCGGCGCGCAGCGGCTGGCCGCCAGCGCGGATGCAGACCTCGACATCGAGGCCGCCGCCGCACCCTGGCGCCGGCAGACCCTGAGCGCCGCGGCCGAGGCGATCGGGCGCGCCGCGCCTGCCAATGTCACCGTGCTGCGTCCGGTCGCCGCGCCGCTGCACCGCGCGGTGCGCGCCACCCTGCTCGCCAACCAGCGACTGACCGCGCGCGACAGCGAGGTCGACGTGCGCCACATCGAGCTGGCCGTCGACGGCCTGCGCTACGAGCCAGGCGATGCGCTCGATGTGCGCGTGAGCAATCCGCCGGCGCTGGTCGACGAGTTCCTGACGCGCACCGGCCTTTCCGGCGACGCAAACGTCGAGCACGCGGGCGAACGCCTCAGCCTGCGCGACTGGCTGACTCGTCGGCGCGAGCTGACGCGGCTGACCGCGCCGCTGGTCGATGCGCTGTTCGCCACGCACCCGGGACATCCCTTGAGCGAGATCGGCCACGCGCTGCTGGACAGCCACCAGGTGGTCGATGTGCTGGCGGCCGGGCGCATCGAGTGGGATGCCGCGCGCTGGGTCGCGGCGCTGGCACCGCTGAAGCCGCGCGCCTATTCGATCGCCTCGGCGCAGGCCGGCGTCGGCGACGAGGTGCACCTGACCGTGGCGCTGAAGCGCAGCCGCGGCGCCGGCATCGAGCGCACCGGGCTGGCTTCCGGCCAACTGGCAGCGCTCGCCGAGGGCGCCGAGATCGAGGTGGAGCTGGCGCCGAACCCGCGCTTCCGCCTGCCGCGCGACGGCAGCCGCGACCTGATCATGATCGGCCCCGGCACCGGCGTGGCGCCCTTCCGCGCCTTCCTGCAGCAGCGCGTGGCCGACGGGGCCGCGGGCCGCCACTGGCTGTTCTTCGGCCACCGCCATTTGCAGCGCGAGTTCCTGTACCAGACCGAGTGGCTGGCGGCGCTCAAGCGCGGCCAGCTGCACAAGCTCAGCGTCGCCTGGTCGCGCGATGGCGCGCAGCGCCGCTACGTGCAGCACCTGATCGCCGAACAGGCGCGCGAACTGGTCGACTGGATCGACGCCGGCGCGCACCTCTACGTCTGCGGCGACGCCAAACGCATGGCGCGCGACGTCGAACAGGCCCTCACCGAGGCCATCGCCCGCGTGCGCGGCATCGATGCGGAAGCCGCGGGCGAGGAGCTGGATGCGCTGGCCGCGAGCGGGCGCTGGCAGCGGGATGTGTATTGAGGGGATGCGAATGACGACGATGCTGAATTGGAGGGCACGAGGGCACGAGGGCACGAGGCCACGCGAGAGCAGCCCCGAGCGAGCTCTGGCTCTGCCGTGCCCTCGTGCCCTCGTGCCCTCGTGCCCTCCCGCGAATGGGGCGTCGCAATGAGCGCGCTCTCCGTCGAGCAGATCAAATCCGCCAGCCGCAACCTGCGCGGCAGCCTGGTCGAAAGCCTGGCCGATGCGCATACGGGCGGGCTGCGCGAGCCGGACCTGGTGCTGATCAAATTCCATGGCAGCTACCAGCAGGACGACCGCGATCTGCGCGAGGAGCGCGCGGAGCAGAAGCTGGAGCCGAAGCACAGCTTCATGATCCGCACGCGCACGCCGGGCGGCGTGGTCACGCCGGCGCAGTGGCTGGCCTTCGACCGGATCGCGCAGACCTATGCGAACGGCACGCTGCGCCTGACCACGCGCCAGGCGATCCAGCTGCACGGGGTGGTCAAGCACGATCTGAAAGCCACGATGCAGGCGATCAACCAGTCGCTGATCGACACCATCGCCGCCTGCGGCGACGTCAACCGCAATGTGCTGGTCAGCGCCAACCCGGTCGAGAGCGCGGCGCATGCGGTGGTCTACGGCGATGCGGTGGAGCTGTCCGAGGCACTGCTGCCGAAGACCCGCGCCTACCACGAGATCTGGCTCGACGAGGAACCGCTGGTGGGCGAGCCGGAGCCCGAGCCGCTGTACGGCGCCACTTACCTGCCGCGCAAGTTCAAGACCGTGTTCGTGGTGCCGCCGCAGAACGATGTGGACCTGTACGCGCACGATCTCGGCTACGCGGCCATCATCGAGGGCGGCGAGGTGGTCGGCTACAACGTCTATGTCGGCGGGGGCCTCGGCACCACGCACGGTGACGGACGCACATATGCGCGCGCCGCCAGCGTGCTTGGCCACGTGCCGCGCGGGCAGCAGATCGCCGTGGCCAAGGCGGTGCTGACCACCCAGCGCGACTGGGGCAACCGCGAGGACCGCCGGCTGTCGCGGCTGAAGTACACCATCGACCGGGTCGGCATCGACGCCTTCCGCGCCGAGGTCGAGGCACGCAGCGGGCTCAAGTTCGCGCCCGCGCGCCCGCTGCGCTTCAGCGCGCGCGGCGACCGCTTCGGCTGGACGCGGGGCTTCGATGGTCGCTGGCACCTCAACCTGCGGATCGTCGCCGGGCGCATCGCCGACCGCGGCGATGCGCGCCTGCTCGCCGGCCTGCGCGCGATCGCCCAGCTGCACACCGGCGATTTCCGCATCACGCCGAACCAGAACCTGATCGTCGCCGGGATCGATGCCGACGCGCGCCCGGAGATCGAGCGCCTGGCGCTGGAACACGGGCTGCTCACGGCGCTCGACACCAGCGCCAGCGAGCGCGATGCACTGGCCTGCGTGGCGCTGCCGACCTGCCCGCTGGCGATGGCCGAGGCCGAGCGCTACGTGGCCGCGTTCAGCGCGAAGGTGCAGCAGCTGCTGGCGCGCCACGGCGTGCCGGAGGATCCGCTGTCGATCCGCATCTCCGGCTGCCCGAACGGCTGCTCGCGGCCCTATCTCGCCGAGGTCGCGCTGGTCGGCAAGGCGCCCGGCCGCTACAACCTGCACCTCGGTGGCGACCGCTTCGGCGTGCGCCTGAACCGGCTTTACCGCGAGAACATCGACGAGGCCGAGATCCTGGCCACGCTGGACCGCGGCTTCGCGCGTTGGCGGCTGGAACGCGCCGGCGCCGAGACCTTCGGCGACTATGCCGACCGCGTGCTGCTGGCGGAGCTGGCGGCATGAACGCGGTGCTCGCCGAACTGCCGCTGGATGAAGCCCGCTTCGCCGCGCTGGATGCCGGCGCCCGCGTGGACCTGGCGCTGCGCGCGCTGCCCGGCGCGCACGTGCTGTCGTCCAGTTTCGGCGCGCAGGCCGCGGTGATGCTGCACCTGGTCAACGAGCGCGCGCCAGGCATCCCGGTGGTGCTCATCGACACCGGATACCTGTTTCCGGAGACCTACCAGTTCGTCGACCAGCTGAGCGACAGGCTCAAGCTCAACCTCAAGGTCTACCGTGCCGTCGCAAGTCCCGGTTGGCAGGAGGCGCGCTACGGCAAGCTGTGGGAGCAGGGCGTTGCCGGCCTGGAGCGCTACAACCAGATCAACAAGGTGGAGCCGATGCAGCGCGCGCTGGACGAGCTGAACGTCGGCACCTGGTTCGCCGGCCTGCGCCGCGGCCAGTCCAGCACCCGCGCCGACACCCCGTTCCTCGGCTGGCGCAAGGGCCGCGCCAAGGTGCACCCGATCGCCGACTGGAGCGACCGCGACGTGCACGCCTACCTCCGCCGCCATCGCCTGCCCTACCATCCGCTCTGGCTGCGCGGCTATGTGTCGATCGGTGACGTCCACTCCACCGTCCCCCTCGGCAGCGGCATGCGCGCCGAGGACACCCGGTTTGGCGGGGTGAAGCGGGAATGTGGGCTGCACACCGAGCTGTAAGGCGGGTGCTGGTGTTGCTTGGTTCTGGTGGCAAGAGCCGGTGAGCGGCTTCACGCCGCGGCTCGCGATGCTTGTGCAGTGCCCCACCAGTTTGGCCTACTCGTCGATCCACGATGGGATCCGCCGGATGAATCTGCACACCCTCGCCCACCGTCTCGCCCGCGGCGAAGTCACCAGCCGCCAATTGGTCGAGCACTGTCTTGCAGCGATCGACGATCCGCAGGGCGAAGGTGGGCGGACCTTCCTCGCGGTCCATCGGGAGCCCGCGCGCACGCAGGCCGATCGCATCGACGCGCTGCGACAGGCAGGAGCAGACGTCCCGCCGCTTGCCGGCATCCCGATCTCGATCAAGGACCTGTTCGACGAGGCCGGCGTGGTCACGCTGGGCGGCTCGAAAGTGCGCGTGGGCGCGCCGCCGGCGGAGCGGGACTCCGCGGTGGTCGCGCGGTTGCGCGCGGCGGGGCTGGTGATCCTCGGGCGCAGCAACCTGACCGAGTTTGCCTATTCGGGGCTGGGGATCAACCCGCACTACGGCACGCCGCGGAACGTTTTCGACCGCGCCGCCGCGCGGATTCCCGGTGGCTCCTCCTCGGGTGCGGCGATCTCGGTGACCGACGGCATGGCGGCCGCGGCCATCGGCACCGACACCGGCGGCTCGGTGCGCATCCCGGCGGCGCTGAACGGGTTGTGTGGCTTCAAGCCGACGGCGCGCCGGGTGCCGCTGACCGGGACCATGCCCCTGTCGCTGTCGGCCGACTCGGCGGGCCCGATCGCGCGCACCGTGGCCGATTGCGCGCTGCTCGACGCGGTGCTCGCCGGAGAGCCGTTGAGGGTGCCCGCCGCGCTGCCGCTGCGCGGCCTGCGCCTCGCAATACCGACCACGGTGGTGCAGGACGACCTCGCGCCCGCCGTGGCGTCAGCCTTCGCCGCCGCGTTGACGCGGCTGTCCGCGGCCGGCGCAACGCTGGTCGACACGCGCTTCCCGGAGTTCGCGCGGGTGCCCGAGGTCAACCCGCGCGGCGGGATCAGCAGCGCCGAAGCCTTCTGGTTCCACCGCCAGATGATTGCGGCGCAGGCCGATGGCTACGATCCGCGGGTGCTCGCGCGCATCCGTCCGGGCGAATCGATCAGCGCTGCCGACTACATCGAGATGCTGCAGCGGCGGCGTGGCTTCATCGCCGCGGTGGAAGCCGCGGCCGCCGGTTTCGACGCCCTGCTGATGCCGGTCACGCCCGACACGGCGCCGACCATCGCCGAAGTCAGTGCCAGCGACGAGGCCTACTTCCGCTGGAACTCGCGGATGCTGCGCAACCCCTCGCTGGTCAACCTGTACGATGGCTGCGCGCTGGCGCTGCCCTGTCATGCACCGGGCGAGGCCCCGGTGGGCTTGATGATCGCGGGTACCGCAGGCGCCGATCAGCGGATACTCGGGATCGGGCTTGCGATCGAAGCCCTGCAGCGCGCGGAGCTGGGCGCTGGGCCGGATGACGCGGGTCGCTGACCAGATCCCGCCATCGCATTCGAGTCCATTCCCGCCCCACTCCTTCGAGCCCGCCGCCATGCCGCAACCGCCTGCCGCCACCCTGCTGCGTTCCCTGCTGGCCTCCAGCGCACGCCTCTGGCGCGGCACCCAGATCCTGCGCGCAGCACCGGCGCCGAAGCAGTTGCTGATCGTCTACGACCGCGAGAACGACCCGCGCTGCCGGCTGCTGCGCGAGTTGCTGACCGAGCTGCGACTGGACGTGTTGATCCGGCCCTGCCCGATCGACGGCCAGCGCTTCGCGCGCAAGCTGCCAGCGGGCGCCGAGCTGCCGTACCTCATCGACCGCGACCACGGCGTCCAGGCAGACGGCCTCAACGCCTGTCTCGACCACGTGCTGCGCCAGTACGCCGGCCTCCAGCGCGGCGCGCGCCTGCTCGGCAGTTGGCCGATGCGCATGAGTTCGCGCCTGGCGAGCGCGCTGCGCGGCAGCGCGGGCCTGCACGCACAACCGGCGCGCGCGCCGCGCAAGCCGCTCGAACTGTATGGCTTCGAGTCCAGCCCGTACACCCGCCTGGTACGCGAGCGCCTGTGCGAGCTGGAGCTGGCCTGGGTGCTGCGCAGCTTCGGCAAGGAGCAGATCGCCGACTGGGGCCCGCCCCAGCTGCGGCTCAGCCTGAAGCCCTGGAAACCGCGCCCCGGCGGCCTGCGCGAGCGCATGCTGGCGGAGACCGGCAAGGCCCAGGTGCCGTATCTGATCGATCCGAACGCTGGCGTCGAACTGTTCGAGAGCGTGCGCATCCTGGAGCACCTCGACCGCGCATATGCGCGCTGAAGCTCAACGATGTCCAGAGCCTGCGCCAGGGCGCGTGCAGCGAGTCCGGCCGAGCGCTCGCGGTCAACCGGGCGCGGTTGTAGACGGCACCGGCAAGGCGTCTTCGTGTGTTCCGGCGTCAGGCTTGTCGGTGGCCACTGACCCGCGCAGTATGGAGGGCGTCCAGCGACCCGCCAAAGGCCATCGAAGGCGATGATCCGGTGTTCGGCGCCGATGGCAGCTGGACGCAGGAAGCGACACTGGATTTCCGTCCGTTTGGGGGATGCGATGACTCACGTCGTGACCGACAATTGCGTCGGCTGCAGGTTCACGGATTGTGTACTGCCGTGCCCGGTTGACTGTATTTATGCCTTGGACAACCAGGTCGTCATCGATCCGGAAGAATGTATTGATTGCTCAGCCTGCGTCGCGGAATGCCCGGTCGAGGCAATCTATGCCGAAGCTGATGTGCCGGAGAGATTTGCATCCGCCACAGCATTCAATGCCGAGCGTGCATTGCAGGCGAAAGACAATGGCGAGCCCCCGATTACCGACAACGGCGGCCAGCTGCCAGGCGCCGAAGCCAGGAAAGCGGAGCTTGGGTTTTAGGGGTCGCTCGCAATCGATCTTGCCAAGGGGCTGGGCCGTTCTGGCCCCGGCCGGTCGTCTTGCAGGGAGCTGAGTGGGTGGGTGGCTGATACGCGCGACGTCGGGTCTTGCACAGGCTCTCCGCAGCGCTCTCAGGCCGCAGTGTTATTCTGCTTCTGGCGCATCCGTCGGAAAGGAGTCTTGCTTGAATCGACGCGAATTCTTGATGGCGACCGCCGCTGTCGCCCTGCCGATGGCCGGCTCGACGGCCGCGAATGCTTCCGCGTTGCGGCATTACCACCAACGGGCGATGGCCGCTTGCAAGAAAAAGATCCAGCGCCTGGGCGAGCAGTACGTCGCCAGCGGCCGGAGCGACAGGGCGCTGCGCGAGCGCCGGATCCTGGAAGCCCGGACCTTCGCCGCACATCACCGCGCGCTGTCCAGCCTCGCCTGATGCCACAGATCCGGTCGGCCGGCTGCCCGGGCGATTGACCTCGACGCGACGGTGATGTCCCTTGTGCCGGTGCGCGAACGCGGGTGTCGAACGGTTCGCGAGCGTGCGCATCCTGGAGCATCCGGACCGGCCGCACGCGCGCTGATCTGACGCAGCTGCACGCGCGCCGCTGGATGACGCTTGGGCGTACTCGGCACGTTGAACAGGCGGCGCAGACCCGCTTGTGGCTACGCAGGTTCCCACGCCTCCGGAGGACAGTCCATGCAGCGCGCGCATCTCCCGGCCCTGACCCTGTTTCTCGCTGCTGCCGTGTGCGCCGCGGCGCCCTCGCAGGCGCAGACCGAGACCACCGTCCGCACTGGCCCGCTGGTGCTGGAACGCACCGTGCCCTCGACCGTGGCCTACAGCGACACGCTCGACTTCACCGTGGTCAACCAGTCCCGGCCGGGCACCGCGATGGCGGCGGTCACCGCGGTGGATCTCAGCTTGGGCGCGGGCAATACCTCGACCAGCGCTTGTGAGGCTGCCGACTTCGCCGGATTCCCGGCCGGCAACATCGCGCTGATCCAGCGCGGGACCTGCACCTTCCTGATCAAGCTGAACAATGCGGTGGCCGCCGGCGCCAGCGGCGTGATCCTGTTCAATCAGGGCGACACATCGGCGCGTACCGGGCTGGGAAACTTCGCGGTTGGCGATGCATTCGCTGCGAGCATTCCGGTGGTCTTCGCAACCTATGCCCGCGGTGTCGAATGGTCGCAGACCGCGGGCCTGGCAGTGCGTATGGACCTGGCGCTGTTCCGTGGTCCGTCCGCAGAGTCTTTCCTGCGCTATTGCCTGTCCTGGCCCGCGCACTGCGCGATTTCGGTCGAGCATGTCCAGGGCGGCTGGCAGCGGCACTACAACGCCGACCGGCTGCAGGTCACCGCATCCACCTTCAAGATTCCGGTGCTGCTGGCCTACGCCACCGCCGCGGTCGCGAATCCGGCGTTGCCGGCCACGGTGGTCACCCGCGACGATTGGGCGCGCTACTCGGTGCTGCGCGATGGCGGCGCGCTCGCGGCCGCCTATACCCGGCTCGGGTCCCCGGCAACGGTGACCCTGGACCAGATGGTGCGGGCGATGATCCGCGAGAGCGACAACGCGACGCCGGACTGGTTGCTGCAGAACCTCGGCCGCCCGGCGATGCAGGCAGCGGTCGACAGCTACATCCGCGGCCTGCACGATGTGCCCGACAGCATCAACACGATCTTCGTGACGATGGACGGCAACCCGGAGGATCCGAATACCGGAGCGCGGGTGCTCGCGCAGTACCCGTCGGGATATGCCGATCCGGCCTATCGCAATGAAGTACGCGAGCTTTTCGAGACCCGCATGCAGGATCCGGTCTTCGTCCAGATGGTCCGCGACTTCACCTGCCTGGCCTTGCCGTGGGCAACCGCGCCGGCGCCATGCACGCCGGGCTGGACCAACACCACCGCGATGTGGCGGCAGTTGCTCGGGCGCCATTTCACTCGCTCCAATACGCGCACCTACCTGCGACTGATGGGTGACATCCTCGCCGGCAGCCTGCCTCCGGCGGTGGAGGCGATCGCGCGTCCGCACCTGGAGTGGCGCCTGGCGGAGCCGGGATTCACGGCCTTCTCGCGCTATGGCGGCAAAGGCGGCAGCTTCGCGCCGCAGGACCTGTGCACCTGGACCAGCTATATCCAGGACGCCAGCACCGGCGACCAGGTAATCGTGGCCACGATGATCCGCGACAGCCTGCATCCCTGCGGCTTCGGCATCGAGCCGGCGAGGTTCGCCGAGGCGATCACCCTCGATGCGACCTTCCGCGCCCGCGTTCGCGACGAGCCGGCGCTGGATGATCTTCGCCGCGAGGGCTTCGAGGGCCTTTGAGCCGGGGTCTTCCGCGCGGTGGACGTCCACGCCGACTGGCTGACCTTGCAGCGCAGCCTACACGAGGTCGCGGCGGGATCGATGCGCGCCTGCGCAAGGACGGATGCTGCGCTCTCCCGGCGCGCCCTCTGATCGACAGCGCCGCACCATTGGCGGAAACTCTTGCCACCCCGCCGGAGGCCGATCGCATGGCGTGTCGCACCGTGGTCGCAGGCCTGGTCTTCCTCACCTGCCTTGTGGCATGGCCAGCGGTCGCCGAGGATCCTGAAGAGAGCATCCGCGCCACGGTGCGCAATTTCTACGCGGCCTACAGCGGGCGCGACCACGCGCGCCTGCGCACCCTGGTCACAGACGACTACCGCCTGCTCGAGAGCGGCGAACTGCTCGACATCGAGGGCGACATCGCCGGCATGCCGGCCGAGGCACTGCACCCGACGCGCACGGACAGTTTCGATTTCCGCCAGGTGCAGGTGGACGGCGGCAGCGCGCATGCCGTGTATTTCCTGGCGTCGGAGCTGTACGACGACCAGCGCGGCGCGCGCAGCCGGCGCTGGCTGGAGAGCGTGGTGCTGCGCCAGGTCGATGGCCACTGGCGGGTCGCCCTGCTGCACTCGACGCCGATTCCGCCTGCTGCGGCCAGCATCGCTGCGGCGGTCGAAACGCCGTCAGCGACGGACTGGCCGATGTGGGCCTACGGCATCACGACGCTGCCGCAGCCGGGCGACACCGCGGTGCCGCAGCGCGCGCCCGGGCCCTGGGTCAACCCTGACTTGCCGATCGAGGAGCAGACCCGGCTGCGCCAGGTGAAAGGCAGCACGCAGTGGTACTCGCTGGCCCAGTTGTATGACCAGCAGCACGCGCCCGACTGGTTCCCGGAGCAGCACGGACCGGTGCCCGCCGCGATCTCGCGCGGGCCGGCGAGCCTGGGCGACCAGACCCGCGCCTGCGGCGGCTGCCACCGGATCAACGGCGGCGGGCGTCCCGAGAACGCGCCGGTCTACGGCCTGCCGGTGACCTATTTCCTGCGGCAGATGGACGACTTCCGCGCCGGCCGGCGCCACTCCGCCGACCCGCGCAAGCCGAACCTGCCGACCATGATCGCGATGGCCAGGGCGCTCAGCGAGGACGAGGCGCGGGCGGTCGCCGAGTTCTGGTCGCGCCAGGACGGCGGCCCGCCGATCCAGGTCATCGAGACCGATCGCGTGCCGCCGACCCGGTTGCGCAGCAACAACCTGTACGTGCGCACCGCGCTGGAACCGCTTGAGCCGCTGGGCGAGCGCATCCTCGAGGTGCCCGAGCACCTCGACGGCGAACTGTTCCTCGACGATCCGCGTGCCGGTCACATCGCCTACGTGCCGCCCGGCAGCCTCGCGCGCGGCCGCGCGCTGGCCGAGACCGGCCGCGATGCCGACGGCGCAACCCCGGTGACGCTGCCGTGCACCAGTTGCCACGGCGCCGACCTGCTCGGCGCCGGCGAGGCGCCGCCGATCGCGGGGCGGTCGCCGAGCTACGCCGTCCGCCAGTTGCACGGCTTCAAGACCGGCGCCCGTGACGGCAGCATGGCCTTGCTGATGCAGCCGGTGGTCGCCCGGCTCGATGCCGGCCAGATGCTGGCGATCTCCGCCTACCTGGCCTCGCTCCCGCGCGGGCCGCGCCAGGATCCGGACTGACGCTGGCGCACCGGCGTCATCGCGCGCGGGCCGGACCCTACGATCACGAACTCATTGGCAATCGCTGTAGCCGGCCGTGGCCCAGCGCAGCCGCTCGATCTCGCGGCTCTGCGAGATGCCGTCCAGGGTGTAGCGGAACACGCCGCGCTCGCCGTCGAGAAACTCGATGCGCGCCTCGCCGACGGTGGGCACCGGGAAGCTGGTGGCTGGCCCCGCGATGCCGGAGAACGCGGTGCCGGAGACCGGGCGGGTCAGCGGCCCGGCGAAGCTGCCATCGGCCGGGCGCGTCAGGGCGCCGAGCACCCACATCGGCGCGCCGTCGGCGGCGTAGGTGTACCAGCTGAGCACCAGCGTGGCGTCCTGTTCGGTGAGTTGCACGCCCCAGCCGGGCTGGCGCGGGTTCCACCAGATGTCGCTGCGGTTGGCGCCGTCCGCGCGGCTGCCGTCGCGCGCGCGGCAGGCGGGCAGGCGGCCGAAGCGGGTGCGTTCGATGCGGCGGCTCTGCACCACGCCGCCGAGGGTGGTCGACAGGTCGAGGCCGCCATCGCTGCGCGCACGCACGGCGATGCGCCCGACCTCGCTAGTCCCGAGCCCGGCCTCGCCGAGGATCGCGTCGAAGCGCACGCCGCGGCTGGCATACAGCGGCCCGCTGTAGCTGCCGTCGGTCTGCGGCTCCAGCAGCCCGCCGACATACCAGGCCGGCCGGCCCTGCGCATCGTAGGTGTACCAGACCGGGAACAGGCGCCCGTCCTGCTGCGCCAGCGAGATACCCCAGCCGGGTTCGTCCGGCTTCCACCAGAGGCCGGTCAGGTTCGGCGCCAGCTGCGCCTCGAAGAAGTGCACGATGCGATGGGCGTGATCGCTGTAGTACTCGTGGGCTGCATGCGCGATCTCCAGCTCGGCCACCAGGTAGCCCTGCACGCTGCGCAGGCTGGCCGGGACCAGCGCGTCGATCGCATCGCCGCGCGGGTCGCGGATCACGTAGCCGGCGGCATCCAGGAACCCCGTGCTGCGCAGCGACTCGGTGAGCGCGCGCGACTGGTCGACGGACACGCCGTCGACCCGCGCGAAGCGCTCCGGGTACACCGGCGAGGGCTCGACGATGTTCAGCTCCTGCGGCACGCCGCGCGCGGCGAAGCCGGCGGCACTGGCGGCGGCGCGGTCGAGGTAGCCCGGCGCCAGCGTGGGGTCGTTGCGGCCGAGCGTCCAGATGGTCGGCACGCTGGCCTGCGCCAGCACCGCCTCGTTGCCGTCCGCGATCATCAGCGACTGTCCGCGCATCCCGAGCAGCGCGCTCGCGCGGCTGCAGAAGCCGCCGCCGTTCGAGGTGCCCTCGCAGTACACCGGGGTGTCGGCGGCGATCGCGCCAGCCGCGCGCAGCTGCGCGAGGAGCGCCTGGACATTGACGATGTCTGGATTGGACAGCGAGAACTGCGGGTTCCACTGGCGCGCCACGCGATCGCTGCTGTCCAGCCCGACCACGCCGAAGCCGCGCTGGTACAGCAGGCGCGTCGCCACCTGCGCCTCCGGTTTGGAGAAGGGCAGGTCGCCGCTGCCGCCGCTGCCGTGGAAGGACAGCACCAGGCCGCGCGGCGCTGGCGGCAGCAGCGCGCGCCAGCGGGCGCCGTTCGCGGTCCCCTCCACCAGCGCGGGCAGCGCCGGCACGGGCGTGAATTCGGCGGCCAGGCTGGCGCCGCGCGCGGGCATCGTCAACGGCGCGTGCCAGGCGCGCGGATCGCGCAGCAGGGCCGTGTCGCCATGCCAGCGGACGAACATGCGCGCACTGCCGGGCGCCTCGGCGAAGGCATCGCGCGCGCTGCCGGGCGCGAGCAGGCCGCCACCGTAGCCGCCGGCGACCAGCAGCCTGGGCGGATCGACCGGGGCCGCCGCGTACAGCCGCCCGAGTTCGCCGAGGATGCCCTGCAGCGGGAAATAGACGTCCTCGAACTGGTCGAAGGTCAGGAACACCGCGGCGTACTGCGCACTGCGGTCGACCGCCGGATAGAAGCCGAAGGCGCCGGGGCTGGACAGGAAGCTCGCGCGGCCGGCGGCGTCGACGCGCTCGCGCCACTGGCCGATGCCGTAGCCGCGCGCGCTCGGCAGCGGCGTGCTGATCACCGGCGCGCCGCGGGTCTGGTCCTCCGCCATCTGGTCGATCATTCCGGCCGACAGCCACACCCTGCCATCGACCACACCGCGCTCCAGCACCGCCTGGACGAAGCGCCCATAGTCGGCGAGCGTCGAGCGCGCGCCGCCGGCGATCCGCGGATTGCAGGTCTCCACGTAGCCGGGCTGGGTGCTGGAAAAGGCGTAGTCGGTGGCGACCATCCCGAGCGGCGTGGCCACCTCCTCGCGGAACAGATCGTCCCAGCGGCGGCCGCTGGCGATCTCGGCCAGGCGTCCGGCGACTTGCATCGAGTTGCCGCCATAGGCGAAGCCGGTGCCAGGCGGGTACCGCAGGGGCTGCGCCAGGATCTCGTCGACGCAGGCCTGCAGCGCCGCCTGCGCATCGACCAGGCAGCTCGCCTCGAAGGCGGGAAGCCCGCTGGTGTGCGAGAACAACTGGCGCAGGGTGATCGCCCGCTTGTCCGCCGGCGCGCTGGGCAGCCAGCGTGCGATCGGATCGTCCCAGTGCATCACCCCGCGTTCGACCAGCCGCGCGAGCACCGCGCCGGAGAGCCATTTGCTGGCCGACGCGATCGGCACCCGGCGCTCCAGCGTGTAGCCGCCAAAGGCCTGCTGGTACTCGACCCGCCCGTGGCGGATCACCAGCAGCGAGGCGCCCGGGAGTGCCTGTTCGGTCACCACTGCCTGCATCCGCCGGGTCACTTCGGTGTAGTCGACAGCCTGCGCGGGGCAGGCACCCGCGGCAAGCAGCAATGCCACCCAGCAGCCAAACATCCAGCGCATGCATTTTTCTCGAGGCCGAATCCCTGCTGCAACGCGGCCACGCCGGAGCGGTTGACGGTCGCGCCGAGGGTCAGGGTCAAGCGGGTTGGCGCGACACTGCGAGGGTGGTTGTAAAATCTAGAAAATCAGTCACTTGCAACGTGTCACCCAGTTGCGAGCCTCTTCGTGCCCTCGTGCCCTCGTTGCGGCGCAGCGCCTAGCGCGTCTCGCGCAACTGCTGGTTGCGTCCGAACGCGCAGACCGGCGTGCCATCAGCCTGCTGGACACGGGTAATCGTGCATTTCGGCGGCGAGTTCGTGCGCGGATGGCGCGAGGTCCAGCTCGACGGCAGCGCAGGGCGTCGCCGCGGGTGCCGGTGGGCGGGATTCGAGGTACGTTCGCAACCACTCGAGCAACATGACGGACTCCAGGGCAAGGGCCAGCGCCGCGGGTTGCGGCGGGCAACTCACAGTTCCAGCAGCAGGCGCTCGCCGCTGGCAGGTACCGCGCAGCAGATCAGCGCGCTGGATGGGTCGGTGTCGGCGACCGGCGGGGCGGCATACGCCACCTTGCCTTCCAGCAGCGGCGTGCGGCAGCTGCCGCAACTGCCGACGCGGCAACCGAAGGCGGGGGTCAGGCCGCGCGCCTCGGCCAGATCCAGCAGGCTGCCGTCGCCCGGCGACCAGCGCGCTTCCTTCGCGGAGCGCGCGAAGATCACCTGCACCGTCGCGGTCGCGGCGGGCGTCGGCGAGGCTGCCGGCGCGCCGGCATCCGGCCGGCGCTGCAGCGTCGACGGCCCGAAAGCCTCGGCGTGGATGCGGGCATCGGCGACATTCAGCGCGCGCAGCCCGTCGTACAGCGACTGCATGAACGCCGCCGGGCCGCACAAATGGAAATCGTAGTCGTCGAAGCCGAGCAGATTCTTCAGCAGCGTGACATCGACATGGCCGCGATGGTCGTAGTCGACGCCGAGTGCCGCATGCGCCTCGGGCTGGCTCAGCACGCGCACGAGCGCCAGCGTGCGGCCGGCGACCGCCGCGAGTTCGGCCAGTTCGAGGTCGAAGGGCCGCTCCGCCAGTGAGCGCGCGCCGTGGACGAACACGGTAGGGCGCATGCCGCGGGTGCGCCGCCCCTCGAAGATCAGGTGCCTCAGCATCGCGAGCATGGGCGTTACGCCGACACCGGCCGACAACAGCACCGCCGGGCGGCGGAGGCTGGCGTCGATGGTGAAGCGACCGGCCGGCGCGCGCGCCTCGATCCGATCGCCGACCTTGACCTCATCGTGCAGCCAGCGCGACGCCGCGCCCGCGCGTTTCACGCTGATGCGCAACCCGGCATCCGACGGCGCCGACGAGATCGTGTAGGTGCGCAGCAGCGTCGCCTTGCCGGTGTGCAGGCGGATCGGCAGATGCTGGCCGGCCTGGAACGAAGGCACGCCGACGCCGTCAGCCGGCTCCAGGTGGAAGCTCTTGACGGTTCGGCTCTCGCTGACGATGCGGCTGACGCGAAATGGCCGCCAGCTCTGGCGCAAGGCCTCGGCGCGCTGGCGCGCGTGGGCATCGTCCCAGGAACCGGTCATCAGCGAATTGGGCGAAAACTCGCCGAAACGCCAGCGCAGGGCCAACGCGTTCGGCCGTCGCACCAGGTGCTCGACATGCACGCGCCAGAGCCGTTCAGCACCCTGGAATGCCGCCACCTCCGGGCCGTCGAACACCAGCTCCGTGCGGCCGCTCAAGTGCAGCAAATCGCCGCTGGCGAAGTCGATGAACAGCAGGCCGGCGCGCGGATTGCTCAGCAGGTTGCCGAGTGTGTTGAAGTGCAGATTGCCAGCGAAATCCGGGATGGTCAGCGTGTTGCCGTCGATACGCACGAAGCCAACTTTGCCGCCGCGATGGGAAACGTCGATCTGGCGCTGCGCCGGATCGCCGCCGACGTCGACATAACTGGCGACAAAGAAGGTATCGGCCGCCGCGATCGCTGCCACCGCCTCGGCGTCCAGCCCGCTCAGGCGCTCGGCCGTCGCGGCATGCGGCATCCCGGGTGGACGCGCGAACTCGAATCCGCGCGTCTGGATGTACTGCGGGCAGTTGCCGAAAGCGTGGCCGACGCGCACGGCGAAGCCGTCGTCGGCCAGCGTGGCCACCGTACCGTTCAGGCGGTTGCGGCGGCGCGTGTGCAACTCGATGCCGAGCAGGCCGATCGCGGCGCCGGCGCGCAAGCCCGCCAGCGCCGGGTCATTGGCATCTCGCCTGGCGCCAATCGACAGCGTCTGCGGATCGGGCGAGTGCATGAAGCCGGGCGTGCCGATGACCGTCGCCCACGGCCGGCCGGCGTCATCGACGGCGCCGGCCAGCAGGAACGGCAACTGCGGGTAGAAGGCGCGATGCTGATCCGGCATGAAACTGCGGATCACCTTGCGCCCGAACACCTCCATGCGCTCGGCGACACCGACCCGCTGCTGGATGGCGCGCTCGCCGTCGTGCCAGGGAGATTCGCTGCGCATGATCACGTCCAGGGGCCGCGCTCAGGCGGCGAGGCCAACCGGGGTGGGCACCATCGGCACGAAGCCCGGCAGCGCCTCGATCCGCGCCAGCCAGGCGCGTACTTGCGGGTAGCCGGAGAGGTCGACATTGCCTTCCGGCGCGTGGGCGATGTAGCTGTAGGCGGCGACATCGGCGATCGTCGGCTGCGCGTCGGTCAGGAAGGCGCTGCGCGCGAGACCGGCGTCCATCAGCTTGAGCAAGGCATGCGCGCGTCCGATCACCTCGTCGGCGTTGTACTTGGCGCCGAACACCGTGATCAATCGCGCCGCGGCCGGACCGAAGGCGATCTGGCCGGCGGCCACGCTCAGCCAACGCTGCACCGCGGCGGCGCCGGCGGCATCGCGCGGCAGCCAGGAGGCATCGGCATAGCGCGTCGCCAGGTACACCAGGATGGCGTTGGAGTCGGCCACCAGCGTGCCGCCGTCGTCGATCACCGGCACCTGGCCGAAACCGTTGAGCTTGAGGAACTCGGGCTGCTTGTGCGCGCCCTTCATCAGGTCGACGTCGATCAGCTCGGTGGGCAGTCCGAGCAAGGACAGCAGCAGCTGCACCCGGTGCGAATGCCCGGACACGGGTGGCGATAGAGCTTGATCGATCGGGCAGGTTGCTGGTTCATCGGTGTCTCCGGTGTGCGTTGGGGTGGAGACAGTGTGCGAGCCGACACCGGCGTCGAGAATCCTCGATGGAGGCAATCCATTCTTGCGCAAGAAGAAACGATCGGGATGGCAAAGGCACCTGGGCGCGTCGCCGGCAACGCCTGGGCTACCCGAGTGGGCTGAGCAGCGCCGGCTCGCCGCGCAGGCGGGTCACCGCAAAATCGATGAAGCTGCGCACCCGGGCCGAGGCCTTGCGGCCCTCGCGATAGACCAGGTGCACGGGCAGCGCTGCCGGCTGGAACTCATCCAGCACGCTGACCAGGGAGCCGTCCGCCAGCTGCGCGGCAACCTGGTAGGACATCGCCCGGGTCAGGCCCCAACCGCCGCGCACCGCCTCGATCGCGGCTTCATTGCTCGACACCGTCAGGCGCGACTGCAGGCGGACGGCCAGCGCCGCGGCGCCGTCCACGAAGCGCCATTCCGGCGTGGGCGAGTCGGCGCTCGACAGCACGATGCGATGCGCCGCGAGCTGGTCCGGGTGGCGTGGCGTGCCGCGTTCGGCGAGGTAGCCGGGCGTCGCGCAGACCACCCGGCGGATGCTTCCTATCGGCACCGCCACCAGCGCGCTGTCGCTGGGTTCGCCCATCAGGACGGCGATGTCGATCGCCTCCTCGTGCAAATTCGGCGTGCGGTCCGCGAACAGCGCGCGCACCGTCACCAGCGGGTTCAGTTCAAGGTAGTCGAGGACGACCGGGTTGAGCACGCACTGGCCGAACAGCACCGGACTGGCCAGCGTGAGCAGTCCGCGCGGACGCATCTGCGCACCGGACGCCATCTCGTCGGCGCCGTCGAGATCGGCCAGGATGCGCCGGCAGTCCTCCAGGAACTGGCCGCCGGCATCGGTCAGGCGCACGCTGCGCGTGGTGCGCACCAGCAGGCGCGCGCCGATGCGCGCCTCCAGCGCCGCGACCGCGCGTGTCGCCGCGGCTGCCGAGATGCCCAATCGCCGCGCCGCCGCGGCGAATGCCTGGGTCTCGGCGACCGCCACGAACACACACATCTGCTGGTGTCGATCCATGCAGGCGGATTCAGTTGATGGCAGGGTCTGCGCGCAGCTGCGCGATGCAGAAGTCGACGAAGGAGCGCACCTTGGCCGAGGCCTTGCGGCCCTGCTGGTAGAGCACGTGGATCGGCAACGGCGGCGGCTCGAACCCCGGCAACACGATCTGCAGCGTGCCGGCGGCCAGCTGCGGCGCGATCTGGTAGGACAGGACGCGGGTCAGGCCGAAGCCGCGCTCGGCCGCGACGATGGCGGCACGGTTGGAATTCACCGACAGGGTCGGCGCGATGCGCACGGCGAGGGTGTCGCCGCCGGTGGCAAAGCGCCATTCGTTCGTCTGCGTGACGTTGGCGGCCTGCACGATGCGAAAGCGCTCCAGCTCCGCCGGGTGCTGCGGGATGCCCTCGCGCGCCAGCAGCGCCGGCGCCGCGCAGACCACTCGCCGCACGTGGCCGGCACTGAGGGCGATCAGCGCGGAATCCGGCAACTCGCCGATGCGGATGGCGACGTCGATACCTTCGTCGGCCATGCCGACCACACGGTCGACGAACAAGGCGCGCAGGCGCACCTCCGGGTAGCGGTCGAGATAGCGTGTTGCCAGCGGCGTGACGAACATCTGGCCGAACAGGGCCGGCGCGGTGATCGACAGCAGCCCGCGCGGGGTGGCGTGCGCACCGGCCGCCGCTTCCTCGGCCTCGGCGAGTTCGGCCAGGATGCGCCGGCAGTCGGCGAGGTAGCGCTGGCCGGACTCGGTCAGGCGCACGCTGCGCGTGGTGCGCAGCAACAGCGGGGTGCCGACACGCTGCTCCAGCGACGCCACTGCGCGCGTGACCTTGGGTGGCGACAGCGAGAGGCGCCGCGCCGCGGCCGCAAAGCCGGATTCCTCGGCGACAGCCACGAAGACGGCCATTTCCTCGAAGCGGTCGATGGCAAGGCTCCTCTCACCGATCCTGATTCACACCCATGAAATACAAGGCGTTTGTCCGCGAAGGACGCAAAGGACGCAAAGGACGCAAAGTGGAGCCAAATCCACTGCCGGATATGCGGGGCATGGGGATGCTGCGCAACCCACGACGCTCTTCTTTGCGTCCTTTGCGTCCTTTGCGGACAAAAATGCACGCAAGGGTACGCGACGGTTCGATGCACGAACGAGCGTACCGCCAATGGCGACCAGGACTCTCACAGCCCAAGCGCGCTCAGCGACGGGTGATCGTCGGGACGGCGACCCTGCGGCCAGTGGAACTTGCGCTCGCTGTCGCTGATCGGCAGGTCGTTGATGCTGGCCATGCGCAGGCGCATCAATCCGTGCTCGTCGAACTCCCAGTTTTCGTTGCCGTAACTGCGCTGCCACCGGCCCGCCGCATCGTGCGATTCATAGGCGAAGCGCACGGCGATACGGTTGCCGCCGAAGGTCCACAGCTCCTTGATCAGACGGTATTCGCGCTCCTGCTGCCATTTGCGCGCCAGGAAGGCCTCGATCTCGGCGCGACCCTGCAGGAACTCGCTGCGGTTCCGCCAACGGCTGTCCTCGGTGTAGGCCAGCGCCACCCGCGCCGGGTCGCGGGAGTTCCACGCATCCTCGGCCAGGCGTACTTTCTGCGTCGCCGTTTCCAGTGTGAACGGCGGCAATGGGGGACGGCTCATCGCATGCACTCCAGGTCATCGAAGGTGCGGCGTCGGCGCGGCAGCGGGCCGCGCCGACATTCCATCATGCGCCGCGATCAGGCCGCCAGGCGCGCCTGCACCACCGGGAAATCGATCTCGGTCCGGGCCACCTCGTTGATGTAGTTGGTCCAGGTGTTCAGCGCAACGTGCTGCACGATCTCGACGATCTGTTCCTCGCTGTAGCCGGCCGACTTCACCGCGAGCACATCCTCGGCGCTGACCTTGCCGCGCTGCTGGGTGACCTTGGCGGCAAAGCGGACGGCGGCGTCGGCTTTCGGGTCATTGGAGGTGCCGGCGCGGTTGGCGGCGATCTCGGCATCGTCCAGCCGGGCCAGGTTCTTGCCCAGGTAGGTGTGCGCCGACAGGCAGTAGTTGCAGCCGTTGATCTCGGCCACCGCCAGCGCGATCCGCTCGCGCGTCGGCGCCGGCAGCGCGCCCTTGGCCAGCGCACCCGACATTCCGAGGTAGCCCTCCAGCGCCGCCGGGCTGTTGGCGACCAGGCGGAACAGGTTGGGAACGACACCAATCTGCTTCTTCACCGCTTCGAGCAGCGGCTGCGATGCGGTCGGGGCGGACTCGATACCGGCGGGGATGGCGATACGCGACATGATCTTTCTCCTGATGGACTTCGTGGGTGGGCATTGCCCGGTGGAGAAAGGCTATCTCTGGTACTCAGTGAGCACTATCCGCTGAATCTGATAATCACTCTTGCGGCAGATGAAACAATTGACCGGCGGTTGCTCAGACACGAGGCGGCTGCCGCGTCGAATCCAGGGCGTAGTTCGACGGTCACTTCCGATCGCGGGCGGGTCGACCGGATCGATCCGGCGGCGGGGCATAGCTCGCTGGTTCGGCGAGATAGCGCCTGGCAAACGCCCGCGCCGCGGTCGACGAGATGTGGTCGTCGTCCCAGTAGAGCGCATACCCGTCGCGCATGACCGGGCAGCGCTCGTCGTCGCAGAAAAAGCTGGTGGAGTCGACGGCGATCGCACGCAGGCCATCAATCTCGGGTCGATAGTGCATTGGCAGCCAGCACACTCCCTACAGTCTTTTTGATCCGGGACCTGCGAACCTTGCGGCGCAGGATGAGCCCCCTACCCCGCCACCGACGCCAGCCACGCCCGCAGCGCCGCTGGCTTCACCGGCTTGTGCAGCACCGGCAGTTGCGCCGCGGCGGCGGCCTTGAGGAACTCCTCGCGACGATCCGCGCTGACCATGCACAGGGCCGCCGGCGCGATGCCGCGCGCGCGCCAGTCGGCGATCAGCGCCAGCCCGCTCTCGCCGGCGTCGAGTTGGTGATCCACCAGCGCGACGTCGAATCTCTGCGCCTGCAGCAGTGCCAGCGCCGCGGCGCCGTCGCCCGCGATCTCGACCGCATGGCCCCAGCGCTGCAGCAAGCCGCTGGTGGCGGCGAGCACTTCGGGCTCGTTGTCGACCACCAGCACGCGCAGGCCGACGCTGGCGCCGGGCGTCGCGCCCTCCGCGCTCGGCTCGCCGCTGGCGCGGACGGCCGATGCGCGCGCGGCGGTGACGTAGAACAAGGTGCCGCGGTCCGGCTGCGAGCGCAGGTCCAGGGTGGCGCCCATCAGCTTGGCCAGGCGCAGGCAACCGGCCAGCCCCAGGCCCAGGCCGCGCTCGCCCCAGGGCGAGGCCCCCGGGCCGCGCTCGAAGTCGCGGAAGATCCGCGAGCGCACCTCGGCAGCGATGCCGGGTCCGCTGTCCCAGACCTCGATGCGCACCTCGGTGCCGCGCCGCCGCGCGCCGACCAGCACACCGCCACTGCGGGTGTAGCGCAGTGCATTCGAGACCAGGTTCTGCACGATCCGGCGCAGCAGCTTGCGGTCGCTCTGCACCCACAAACGGGTCGGCACCACCGCGAACTTGAGCCCACGCCCGCGCGCGATCGGCGCGAATTGCTGCTCGACCGACGCGAACAGCTCGCCCAAGCCCATCGGCTGCATCTCGGCCTTGAGCACGCCGGCGTCCAGGCGCGCCAAATCGATCAGGCCATCGAGCATCTCCTCGGCCGCCGACAGCGAGGAATCGACGCGTTCGACCAGGGTGCCGGCGGGTGCCGGCATCTGCGGCTCCTGGCGCAGGCTGGACAGGAACAGGCGCGCTGCGGACAGCGGCTGCAGCAAGTCGTGGCTGGCGCTCGCGATGAAGCGGGTGCGCGTTTCCTGCGCTGCCTGCGCCAGCGCGCGCGCTTCCTCCTGCGCCTTGAGCGACTGCTTGAGCTCGAAGGTGCGCTGGTCGACGCGGTCTTCCAGGGTCTCGTTCGCCTCGCGCAGGGCTTCCTCGGCGCGCTTGAACTCGGTGATGTCGTTGAAGCTCATGACGAAACCACCGCCAGGCAGGGGCTCGCCGCGCATTTCGATGACGTGCCCGTCGGCGCGTTCGCGCACATAGCGGTGCGAGCTGCCGGCGCGCATGTAGCCGATGCGCCGCGCCACCTGCTGATCGACATCGCCGGGCCCGAGCTGGCCGCGCTCGGCATTGTGGCGGATCAGGTCCGCCACCGGTCGCCCGACGTAGAGCATCCCGTCCGGATACTCGAACAGCTCGGCGTAGCGCCGGTTCCAGGCCACCAGGCGCATCTCGCCATCGACCACGCTGATGCCCTGGCTCATGTGCTCGAAGGTGGTCTGCAGCAGCTCGCGGTTGAAGCGCAGCGCCTGGCTGGTCTCGTCCAGCACCGACACCACCTCGCCCAGCTCCAGCCCGCTGCCGCGCAGCGCGCTGGTCAGCATCAGGCGCGCGGAGCCCGGCCCCACGGCGCCGCCGAGCAGGCGCTCGGTGAACTGCAGCAGGCGCCGGTCGGCCTGCGCCTCGGGCGCCGGCGCGCGCTGCTGCCGCGCGAAGAACTCGGCGTAAGCAGCATTCGCCGGCTCGCGTCCGAGGATGCGCTGCGCCAGCTCGATCAGCTCGCGCTGCTGCACATGCGGCACCAGCTCCGCCGCGGCGCTGGCGTGCAGCGCGTAGGGATCGAGGTAGGCCGCCGCCTGCAGGCGCTCGCCCAGATGCGGCCGGTGGCGCCAGGACATGCCGACCAGCAGCACGCAGTTGACCAGCAGCGACCACAGCGTGCCATGCGTCAGCGGGTCGGGACCGGCGGCGCCGAGCAGCGCATGCGGTGCCAACGCGGCAATGCCAAAGGGCCCTGCGCTGACAAACTCGCCGGCGAACCAGCCGGCCGCCGCCAGTTGCGGCAGCAGCAGGGTGTACAGCCAGACGCCGAAGCCGCCGGCCAGGCCCCAGGCGACGCCCGGCAGGCTGGCGTTGCGCCAGTACAGCGAGGCCAGCAGCGCGGGCGCGAACTGCGCCACGGCGCTGAAGGCGAGCAGGCCGTAGCTGGCCAGGGTCTCGCTGCCGCCGCCGGCGCGGTAGAAGGTGAAGGCGAGCAGCGCCAGCAGGCCGATCGCGAAACGGCGACAGCCGAGCACCCAGGACGACAGATCGTCGCGCTCCGGCAGCCCGAGCCGGCGGATGCGCATCAGCAGCGGCATCAGCAGGTCATTGCTGATCATGGTCGACAGCGCGACGCTGACCACGATGACCATCGCCGTGCCCGCCGACAGGCCACCCACGAAGGCCAGCAGGGCGATCGCCGGGTGCCCGTTCTCCAGCGGCAGGCGCAGCAGCAGATGGTCGGGATTGCCGCCGGCGACCAGGGTGTCGGCGAGCCAGGCCACCGGCAGCACGCAGGCCGAGATCAGCACCATGTAGCCGATGAACACCCGGCGTGCGAGCTTGAGGTCGGCCGGATCGGTGCATTCGACCACCGCCACCTGGAACTGGCGCGGCAGGCAGACGATGGCGCAGGCGGCCAGCAGCGTCTGGGTCAGGAAGCCGAGGGTGCCGAACTGCTGCGGCGACCAGCGCGGATCGGCGGCGGCGCGGCCCACCGCGGCGTGCCAGGCGTCATCGCCGAGCACCAGCGCCAGCGCCGCGACCGCCAGCAGCGCCGCCAGCTTGACCACCGATTCCAGCGCGACGGCCACCAGCAGGCCGCGTCGTTGTGCCGTTGCGCTGGCTTCGCGGGTGCCGAACAGCATCGCGAACAACGCCATCATCACCGCCACGTACAGCGCGGTGTCCTCGACCAGCCGCGGGCCGTGGTTGCCCACTGGCGGGGAGAGCACGTCGATGCTGGCACTGATCGCCTTGAACTGCAGCGCGATGTAGGGCACCGCGGCGAACAGCGCGATCACCGTCACCAGCGCCGCCAGCGGCCGCGAACGGCCGAAGCGCGCCGCGATCAGGTGCGAGAGCGAACCCACGTTCTGCTGCCGCGCCACCAGCACCAGCCGCTCCAGCAGTCCCGGCAGGAACAGGAAGACCAGGATCGGCCCGAGGTAGATCGGCAGGAAACCCCAGCCGCTGGCCTTGGCCGTGCCGACCGCGCCGAACACCGTCCAGGTGGTGCAATAAACCCCAAGCGCCAGGCTGTAGACCCAGGCCCGCAGCGGCGGCTGGCCCACCAGGCCCACCCGCCGGTCGCCCCAGGCCGCCACCGAGAACAACGCGGCGAGGTAGCCGATGGCAACCAGGAACAGCAACCAGGCGGGGATCATGGGTACGAGGGCACGAGGGCACGAGGGCACGAGGGCACGTGCAATACCCGCCAGTGCAAACCCTTCTCGGGCTGGGATGTCGTACGTTCGGCGGTTCGTCTTCGAGCGAGCGCGGTGCCGGCTTTGGCGTGCCCTCGTGCCCTCGTGCCCTCGCGCCCTCCCGAGCCGCCGACGCGAGGATTCAAGGGTGACATCACCTCAGCCGCCGATACGCTTCACCGCGGCGCATCCGGCTGGTTCTCCGGCAGCGCATCGCCGAACTCGCGCATGGTCAGACAGCGTGCGTTGATGCGGTCGATCGTCGGATAGCGCGAGATGTCCAGGCCGAAGCGGCGGGCGTTGTAGACCTGGGGCACCAGGCAGCAGTCGGCCATGGTCGGTTCGTCGCCTTCGCAGAACTCGCCGGTAGACGGGTTGCCGCCCAGCAGTTCCTCGAGCGCGTCGAACCCGATCCCGATCCAGTGGCGCACCCAGTCTTCCTTCTGCGCCTGGCTGGCGGCGAACTTTTCGCCGAGGTAGCCGAGCACGCGAGTGTTGTTGAGCGGGTGGATGTCGCAGGCGACGGCCTGCGCGATCGAGCGCACCCGCGCACGCTCGCGCGCGGTCGGCGGCAGCAGCGCGACCCCGGCGCCGTGGTAGACCTCGGCGAGGTACTCGATGATGCTCATCGACTGGCGGACCACGCGCTCGCCGTCCACCAGCACCGGCACCAGCTCCTGCGGATTGAGCTTGTGGAAGTCGCTGGCATGCTGCTGGCCGCCGCCCTCCACCAGATTGACTGCAAGGTAGTCGTAGCGCAGGCCTTTCAGGTTCAACGCGATGCGCACCCGGAAAGCCGCGCTCGAACGCCAGTAGCTGTAGAGCCTGATCAGGTCACTCACGACGTGCTCCCCCGACGGGTCAGTGGAGGCAAGCATAATCCAGCGCGCGCCGGAGGGCTGATGTTGGTTGTGGGTTGTGGGTTCTGGGTTGTGGGCAGCGAAGAGCGCGGACCGCTGCGTCGTGGGAGTGTGCCGTCCTGCGGACTGCTTGCGGGCCTGTTAGCTGGCGGCGCTCTGCACCCTGCCGGCAGCCGGCCTGCTGCCCACAACCCAGAACCCACAACTCGCAACCAGCCCGAGGAACCCATCCACTACAACCGCCCCCGCAACCACCCCGGACCCCGCCCATGCTCGCCCTGATCTCCGTCGCCGCCGCGCGCCCGCTGGATGAAGACCTGCCACCCCTGACCGCGGCGCTCAGCGCGCGCGGGATCGAACACGAGATCGTCGACTGGGACGACCCGGCGGTCGACTGGCGGCGTTTCGACACGGCGATCCTGCGCTCGACGTGGGACTACATCGACCGCTACGCCGAATTCAGCGCCTGGATCGAGCGCATTGCGCCACTGACGCGGCTGCTGAACCCGCCCGAGGTGGTGCGCTGGAACACGCACAAGGGCTACCTCGTTGAACTGGCAGCACGCGGAATCCCGATTGTGCCGACCACCCTGGTGCGCCCCGGCGATGCCTTGCCGGACATCGGACCTGGCGAATGGGTGGTCAAGCCGGCGATCGGAGCCGGCTCGCGCGATGCGCGACGCTTCCGCGACCAGCCGCAGGCGGCGCGCGAGCACCTCGTTCAGATGCTGGCGCGCGGTCGCGATGTGCTGCTGCAACCATACCTGGCGCGCGTGGACCAGGCGGGCGAGACCGCGCTGTTGTACTTCGGCGGGCGCTACTCGCACGCCATCCGCAAGGGTCCGTTGCTGGCCGCCAATGCCAGCGCCACCGACAAGCTGTTCGCCCCGGAGAAGATCGTCGCCCGCGAACCCGGCGCCGACGAGCGCGCGCTGGCGGACCGGATCCTCGCCGCGGTGCCCTTCAGCGGCCCGCTGCTGTACGCCCGCGTCGACCTGCTTCGCGCCGAGGACGGCAGCCCGGTGCTGCTGGAGCTCGAACTGACTGAGCCCTCGCTGTTCTTCGATCACGCGGAGGGCAGTGCCGGGCGGTTCGTGGATGCGTTGGTGGGGTGAAAAGCGGGGCACGGGGCACGGCTTCAGCCCCGCGGCTTCGGCAGCCAGATGCTCACCGCGAGCCCGCCGTCCGGACGATTGGCCAGGCGGATGCGTCCGCCGTGCGCCTCGGCGATCTCGCGCGCGAGGGCCAGGCCCAGGCCGGTGCCGGCGCGCTTGGTCGAGTAGAAGGGCAGCAGCGCCTGTTCCAGCACGGTCTCGCTCATGCCGCTGCCGCGGTCGCGCACCTGCAGCAAGAACATCGGCCCGGCGTCCTGCACCGCAATCTCCACCTGCTCCGGGGCCGAGCCGGCCTCGACCGCGTTCTTCACCAGGTTGATCAGCACCTGCTCGATCTGGGCGCGGTCCACGTGCACCATCTGCTCGGGCAACGGGCGCGCGATGCGCACCGGCTGCGCCTGGGCGACGCTGTCCAGCAAGGCCTCCCAGGGCACCGGCATCAGGCGCGGGTTCGGCAGCTTGGCGAAGCGCGCGTAGCCGCCAATGAAGCCTTCAAGGTGCCGCGCCCGCTCGTCGATGGTGGCGAAGATCTTCAGCAGCTTGTCCTTGTCGCCGCGCTCGGCATAGACCTTGCCGGTGTGCGCCATCGAGGCGATCGGACCCAGCGCGTTGTTGAGCTCGTGGCTGATCACGCGGATGACCTTCTTCCAGGTCGCCACTTCCTGGCGCGCCAGCTCGCGGGTCAGCCGCCGCAGCATGGTCAGGTGGTGGCGTCGGCCATGCAGTTCGAAGGTCCGGCGGGTCAGGTGGAACACATCTTCGTCGCCCTCGACGGCGAGCGTCACCAATCCGTCCTGGCCGGTTCGCAGCGGCTCGGCCAGCGCTTCGGGCAGGCGCGCGGCCAGTTCGTCGAAGGCATAACCCTCCAGCTTGCCCGGGACTCCGAACAACTCGCGTGCGGCGAGGTTGCCGTAGACCACCCGCTCGCGCGGATCGGTCAGCACCAGCGCGGTGGGTGTGTTCTGCACCACGGTGTCGAGCAGCAACTCGCGCTGCACCAGGCGCTGGCGCTCATTGCGCAACTGCCCGCCCAGCGCGTTCAGCGCGCGCGTCAGCTCCAGCAGGTCGGGATCGCCTGGCTCGCGGATCGAGGTGGCGAAGTCGGAGTCGGACCAGGCCGACACCAGCATCGACATGGCGCGCAGGTGCTGTGCCGTTGGCGCCCGTTCGCGGCGGATCGCCACCAACGCCGCACCCAGGCCAAGGGCCAGCGCCAGCGCCAGCACCTGCGGCCACTCCAGCGAACGCGTCGCCCAGGCCACCAGCAGCGCGAACAGCGTCGCCCATGCCGCCCAGCCGGGGAAGCGGCGCAATCGGGCAAGGGGACGGGTGGCTTCGGTCATGTGGGAATCGTAGCGGGTGCGGGGAACGGTTGTGGGTTCTGGGTTGTGGGTTGTGGGCAGCGAAGCCCGCACACCGAGGGCCTGTGGGAGCCGACTCCGTCGGCGATCTTCTCCACCGGCCGCGGGTAAATCATCGCGGCTGAAGCCGCCCCACCGGCCTTCGGCGCGCGGGGGCCCTTGCTGCCACAACCCACAACCCAGAACCCACAACCGGCCGCAAAGACCCTACTCCCGCCGCACATCCACGCCGTACTTCTCCATCCGCCGGTACAGCGCCTGGCGCGACAGGCCGAGGCTGTGGGCGGCTTCGGCGACGACGCCGCCGGCGCGGGCCAGGGCGGCTTCGATCTCGTCGCGGCTGGGTTCGCGCAAGGTGGCGTCGGCAGCGGTCGTGCCGGCCGGGGCGGGCGGCAGGCCGAGGTCGTCGACCTGGACCACGCCATCGCGGCACAGCAGGCTGGCGCGGGTGATCGCGTTCTTCAGTTCGCGCACATTGCCCGGCCAGGCATGCGCCTCCAGTGCGCGCCGGGCCGCATCGGAGAGCCGCGCCTGCCCGGCGAGGAAGTGCTCCGCCAGCGGCACGATGTCCTCGCGGCGTTCGGCCAGCGGCGGCAGGCGCACTTCGATGACGTTGAGTCGGTAGTACAGGTCCTCGCGAAAATCGCCGCGGCGAATCATCGCGGCGAGGTCCGCATTCGTGGCGGAGAGCACGCGCACCTTGACCTCGCGCGTGCGATTGCTGCCTAGTCGCTCGAAACGCCCGGTCTCGAGCACGCGCAGCAGCTTCATCTGCCCGGCGGGCGAGAGGTTGCCGATCTCGTCGAGGAACAGGGTGCCGCCGTCGGCGGCTTCGAAGCGGCCCTCGCGCGCCTTGCCGGCGCCGGTGTAGGCGCCCGCCTCGGCGCCGAACAGTTCGGCCTCCAGCAGGTCGGCCGGCAGCGCGCCGCAGTTGACCGCGACGAAGGGGCCGTCCTTGACCCGCGAATTGGCGTGGATGATCTCGGCGATGCGCTCCTTGCCGGCGCCGTTCGGACCGGTGATCAGTACCGGCACATCCGCCCTGGCCACCTGGCAGGCGAGGCGCAGCACGCGTTCCATCGCCGGCGCGGCGTAGACGATTCCGCGCAGATCGTACTCGCGCGCCAGCGAGCGCCGGCCTTCGGACTCGCGCACCACCAGCTTGCGCGCCTGGCGGTTGCTCTCGGCCAACTCCAGCAGGTTGCGCACGGTGGTCAGCAGGCGCTGGTCGTCCCAAGGTTTGGACAGGTAGTCCGCGGCACCCGCCTTGACCAGGTCCACCGCCTGCTCCAAATGGGTCCACGCGGTCAGCAGGATCACCGGCAGATCAGGATGGCGCTCGCGGATCTGCCGGAACAGCGCCACGCCCTCCTCGCCGCTGGTGGTGTCGGCGGAGAAGTTCATGTCCTGGATGACCAGGTCGATCGCCTCATGCGCCAGCAGGTCCAGCCCCGCACGCGGACTCTGCGCCGTGCTGACCGTGTGCCCGTCCAGGCCCAGCAGCAGCTCCAGCGCGGTGCCGATGGCGGGGTTGTCGTCGATGATCAGGATTGCCGACATGGTTCTTCGCTTGCTTGGGGAGTAGTGGTGGGCAATCAGGTGATGGCAACCGGCAACTAGCGATTAGGGCGCTCGGTTGCAGTCCCGTCGCCGGCATCCAGTTTCCGGTCGAGCGTCTTTCTCAAAGCTTGCAGCATTCGTCCCAACTGATCGGCAGCTGCCAGTGTGGATTCGACCTCCGTTTTGGTCAGACGCAGGCGAGCCGTGAGCAACAGCTGGGTCTCGAGCTCCGCCAATGAACCCAACGCCATCGCGATGAATCGCGCGAACTCCCGCGTTGACAGCCTTGCCCGTCCTTCAGCGATGCATGATGGAATCGAAACCGCAGAGCGTCGCATCTGTTGCGCCAATCCGAAGCGTTCCGACTCCGGTAGCTGGCGGGCGATGTCGTAAACCGCCTCTGCCAAATCCATCCCTCTCTTCCAAACCTCGAGATCGCGGTAGCTCATCGAAGCGGCAACTGGCAGCTGACGGGTGGCGAGTAAGTATCCCCCGCGGTTTCTCCTCATCGTGTGCTTGGCGGCTCACGACGGGAGTCTCCGCGATGGACTCCAGCAAACGTCAAACTTCTACTGCCACCCCGGCAGAGCCGGGGGAACTCCCCTGCTGCTTAGCGCGCACTTCGGCTTCCGTCGGCAAGTTCCGATCCGGGCAGACGTGCACCCTTCCTCGATAGCTTGTACATGCGCCCTAATCGCCAGTTACCAATCTCTATTTGCCCGCGCGCAGCTACGCTGAGCGCGTAGCTATCGCCGGCGCGATGCGCGACGCGCGCAGCGCGGGGCCGAGCACGGCGAGCTGGCCGAGGATCAGTACCAGCGCGCCACCGATCGGCAGCCAGGACAGCGGCAGCTGGTCGAAGCCGAGGTTCTTTACCAGCCAGCCGTTGACGCCGATGGCGAGCGCCGAGCCGATCGCGATGCCGATCAGCGCGATCAGCGCGTTCTCGGTCTGGAAGTAGCGCAGGATGTCCTTGCGCCGGGCGCCGAGCGCGCGGCGGGTGCCGATCTGCTTGGTCCGTTGGGTGACCCAGAAGCTGGCCTGGCCAACGATGCCGAAGGCGGTCACAGCCAGCAACGAGATGCCGATCACCGCCAGCAGCACGGCCATCGCCAGATCGCTCTGGAAGGCGCTGCTGCGGATCTCCTCGAAGGCGCGGATGTTGCTGACGATGCGGTTGGGATTGACCTTGAACAGGGTTTCCTCGACCACCTTCATCACGCGGTCGCGCTCGCCGGGCTCGGTACGCACGATGAAGCCACCGAGGCCGACGGAGGCATGCGGCACGAACACCACGCGGTCCGGGTTGCGTGAGCGCGGCCACGGCGTGGCGATGTGCTCGGTGACGCCGATCACGCGCTGCGACAGCTCGCCCTGGTTGCCGGTGATGTTGATCATCTTGCCGATCGCGCTTTCGCCGGGGAACAGGCGCTCGGCAAGGCCCTTGTTGATCAGCACCACCGGCGGGTTGGGCTGGTCGCCCTGCTTGAACGGGGTGATCTCGCCGGGCGTGAAGTAGCGACCCTCGATGACCTTGGCGCCCAGCGAATCCAGCAGGCGCTCGTCGGCGAAATACAACGCCGCGGCGCGTTCCGGGCCTTCGATGCGTTCGCCCGGCGTGAGCGTCACCGCGGTCTGCCAGCCGTTGCGCACCAGCGGGAAGCTGAAGCCGGGGCTTGCGGCCAACACGCCCGGGATCGCGAGGATGGCCTTGATGTCCTCCTCGTTGGCGATCACCGGATCACGCGTGTTGCCGATGTTCTGGTTGCCGAGCACGAAGACGTTGGGCTCGTCGACACCACTGGCGATGGCCATCATGCGGATGCGCTCGGTGACGATGAAGAGCACATTGGCAAGGATCGCCAGGGTCAGCGCGATCTGCGCGGCGATCAACACCGCGGCCACCGGATTGCGTTTCATCGAGGAGAGGATGGGGCGGATTTCCATTTTGGGACTCCGGGGAAGCGAGAGCGGGGCAAGGGGCAGGGGTCGGGCATCAGGGCAGGGACGGACGTCGAGGTGGCTCGGGAGGGATGCAACCGCGCCATCTCCAGCCCGCGACAGCATTCGTCCGAGCCGCAGGGCAGGTCCCCTGCCCCTTGACCCTTGCCCCGCTTTGATGGACATCGCACATGGCTCACTGGGTCTTGAGCTGCGACGCCGGCTCAATCCGGCAGGCGCGCCAGGCGGGATAGGCGCCGGCGGCGACTGCGCCGGCCACCGCGGTGACGAGGAGCATCCCGAACAGGCCGACGTCGAGTCGCGCGACGTCGTCGAAATTGGGCATCAGGCTGCGCACCAGGGCCAGGCCGCCGAGCGTCAGGAGCAGGCCGCAGACCGCGCCGAGCGCTCCAATCAGGCCGGATTCGGTGAGGTGCTGGGCGAAGATCGCGCCGCGCCTGGCGCCGAGCGCACGGCGCAGGCCGATCTCGCCGCTCTTGCGCAGGAACTTGCTGAGCAGCAGGCCGGCAGCATTCAGCAGGCACACGATCAGGAAAGCCACGCCGACACCGACGAAGATGCGGGTATCGTCCGGAACTACGTTGTTGACCGCCAGCCAGCCCATCACCGGCGTGATCCGGTGGTTGTCCGGGCGGCCGAAACGACCGGCCTTGCGCTGCTCGGCGACATAGGCGTCAAGGTAGGCCTGGTAGGCGGACACAGCGGCGGCATCCGGCAGTTCCACCCAGTACTGGGTCATGATGCACTCGGAGTCCATCAGGCCCCGGTAGCCGGGCGCCGACGGCGGCTGCCAGCAATTGATGTTGCCGTTGATGTCCATTTCCCTGGCGGTGGCCACGGTGAATGGCAGGAACACGTCTTCCGGATCGTCGAGCGTGTTGTTGGTGGTGTCGTAGAAGCGCGGGCGCAGCTCCCAGGTGTCGAGCACGCCGGTGATGGTGAAGTCCTCGTCGTCGAAGCGGATGCGCTGGCCGACCACATCGGTCTTCTTGAACACGCGCTCGGCGAGTTCGCGGGTGATCACCGCGACGCGCGCCTCGCGCTGTTCGTCTTCCTTCGACCAGCCGCCGCCGTGCAGGAAGGGCGCGTCGAACATCGCGAACAGGTCGCCGCCGGTGACGCGCACCGAGGCGTTGCGCGGGCGCACCTGCGGATCTGCCGGCACCACGACCACGGAGGACTGGTACATCCCGGCCTGGCGCAGGCCCTTGGCATCGGCCATCAGCCGGCGCGTGTCGCCGTGCGTCAGCTGGTCCGGCGGCAGCCCGCGTTCGCGGTCGTAAGGCGACTGCGGATCCCAGTTGTCCAGTTGCACCGCGTAGAGCACATCGCTCTTGTGCGGAATCGGGTTGTTCGACAGCCGGTAGAGCACGGTGAACGAGGTCATCGCCGTGGCCAGGCCGAGCGCGATCGCCAGCACCATCAGCGTCGACAGCACCGGCGTGCGCTTGAGCGCCAGCAGGGCGAGTTTGAGGTAGTAGGTGAACATGGTGAGTCCTTGGAGATCCGGATCGGTTGAAGCGGGTCAAGGGGAAGGGGGCAGGGGAATCGACACCGGGGCACCTGCAATCGGTTCGGCATCGACCGGATTGCGTTGGGCTGAGGACATCCGAAGATCTCGGTCCCTCGCCCCCTGCCCCGCTCTTCACGCCACTGCGCGCACCCGTTCCACCCCGCGCACCGGCGCGAAATCGTGCTCGGCGAGGTCGACCACCTGGCCGTCGACGATGTGCACGTGGCGGCGTGCGCGGCGGGCGAGTTCGAGGTCGTGGGTGACCATCACGATGGTGGTGCCCTGGCCGTTGATCTCCTCCAGCAGCTCCAGCACGCCGCGCGCCATCACGGTGTCGAGGTTGCCGGTGGGCTCGTCGGCCAGCAGCAGCTTGGGCTCGCCGGCGAGCGCGCGGGCGATCGCGACGCGCTGCTGCTGGCCGCCGGACAGCTCGTTCGGGTAGTGGTGCAGGCGCGAGCCCAGGCCCACGCGCGTCAGCGCCTGCTCGATGCGCCGTTTGCGCTCTGCCTTGGGGAAGCCGCGGTAGCGCAGCGGCACGTCGACGTTGTCGTACAGGTCGAGGTCTGCGATCAGGTTGAAGCTCTGGAAGATGAAGCCGATCTTCTCGTTGCGCAGCTTCGAGCGCGCATCGTCGTCCAGCTTCTTGACGTCGATGCCGTCGAGTTCATAGACGCCGTCGGTGTGCTCTTCGAGCAACCCGGCGATGTTGAGGAAAGTGGTCTTGCCCGAGCCCGACGGTCCGGTCACGGCGACGAACTCGCCGGCCTTGACGTCCAGCGTCAGGTCGCGCAGCGCATGGGTTTCCACCAGCGCGGTGCGGAAGACTTTGCGGAGATTCTGCATGTGCAGCATGGTCGGGCTTCCTTCGGGGGTTCTGGGCTTCGTCTACTTTGTGAGTGGTCCGCGCGGCTGCGCCGCGCTCAGTGGTGAGTGGTGAGTCGCAGACGCCGCAACCTGGACGCTCGCTGCTTCTGCCACTCACTACTCACCATTCACCACTCACTGCTCTTCACCGCGTCAACAACACCTCCTCCACGCCGCGCAGATCGTCGATGCCGGCCACGATGACCTGCTGGCCGGGCGCGAGGCCGTCGACGACTTCGAAGGCGGAGACCGAACTGGCGCCGAGGCGGATCGGGTGGCGGCGGGCGACATCGCCGTCGATCACCCAGGCGGAGCTGGCATCGCGCTCGAAGGCGGGACCACGCTCGACCAGCATCACGTCGGGCTTTTCTTCCAGCAGCACGCGCACCTGTACGCGCTGGTTCTGGCGCAGCGCGGCGACGTTCGCATCGGTCAGGCGGATGCGCGTCAGCACCTGGGCGTTCTGCACCTCGGGCGAAACCAGGCGCACCTCCCCGCGCAGCTTCTCGCTGCCGACGGTGACTTCGGCGCTCTGGCCCGGCAGCAACGATTCGGCATAGACCTCGGCCACCGCGGCCTCGACCTCCAGCTCGGTCAGGTCGACCACCATCATCAGCGCCTGGTTGGCGGCGACATTGGCACGGTCGGTGACCAGCCAGTTGCCGACCACGCCGTCGAAGGGCGCGCGCACTTCCAGCGCGGCGACCTGGCGCTGCAATTCGGTCACCAGCACCTGCTGGCTGGCCAGCTGCTCGTCGAAGCTCTTCAATTCCAGCGCCAGCGCGTCGCGTTCCAGCGCCAGGTCGGCCTCGGCAGTGGCCAACGTGATGCGCGCGCTCTCGACCGAGTCCTGGGCGCGCTTGAAGTCGACCTCCGGCAGCGCGCCCAGCTTGAACGCGCGTTCGGTGCGCTCCAGTTCGCGCCGCGCGGCCATCTCGGCAATGCGCGCGGTGTCGATCGCGCGGCGCTTCTCCAGCAGCGTGCGGCGGTTGGTGATCTCCTGGCGCGAACGCTCGGCTGCGACACGCGCCAGCGCGGACTGCTCGCGTTTCAGCTCGCTCTCCAGTTCGGGGCTGTCGACGGTTGCCAGCAGTTCGTCCTTCTGCACCATCGCGCCCGGCTCGATCGCGAACTTCACGATGCCGGCCGCGGAGGTGTACAGCGAGGGCGAGCGCGCCGCGACCACCCGGCCCTGCGACGACACATCGCGCACCAGCGTGCCGCGCTTGACCTCGGTGATGCGCACCCGCTCACGCGGCAGCGTGCGCTCGGCGGTGATCGACGGGCCGACCAGCCACACCGCGCCCACCAGCAGCGCCAGCACCGCCCCGCCGACCAGCCAGGTCTTGCGCGACACGACGGCACGGGCTTCCAGCGGACGGTCGGTGGCAGAGGTATCGCGGATCATGGGGCTCGCACGCGGCGGTGGGTTGCTGATCCGGATGCATGTCGCGTGCCAGATTGCAAGCTATTGTTTTAAATGGATTTAGTGCACGGACAGTCCGGCGCGGACGGCGGGCGGACGGCGTCCGGACGCTTGAGAGCAGTGTTGGTGTGGGTTCTGTCCGGGTAGGGATCGACTCTTGCGGCGCTTCGGCTGCAACCAACACCAGCAACCAACACCAACACCCATCGCCGTTGCCGATGAGTCCGCGCTGCCGTAGCGTCTGATGCACCGTCGACACTGCGGAGCCCAAGCCATGCACTGCCCGAAATGCCAGGCCGAGATGGAGAAGGTCGCCACCGCGCACGGGGTGGTCGACCGCTGCACCCAGTGCCTGGGCCTGTGGTTCGACCTGCTCGAAGACCAGGACCTCAAGGCGGATGCCGAGATCATCGACATCGGAAGCGCGGCCAAGGGCGCACAGCAGAACAGCATCGACCGCATCCGCTGCCCGGTGTGCCCCAACACCACCCTGATCCGCATGGTCGATCCGCAGCAGCCGCACATCTGGTTCGAGAGCTGCCCGGTCTGCTACGGCCGCTATTTCGACGCCGGCGAGTTCCGCGACCTCGCGCATGACGGGTTGCTCGATCTGTTCCGGCGCTGGCGGGCGGTGGAGCGACGGTAGCTGCGCCGCCATGGCCCAGGCCGGTTGTGGGTTCTGGGTTGTGGGTTGTGGGCGGCAAGAGCCGGTGTGCCGATAGCCCAGTGCGAGCGGCTTCAGCCGCGCTCATTCCCTGGCGGCCGCCCGAGAGATCGCCGACAGGGTCGGCTCCCACGCTCCCCCGGCATGCCAGCTTCGCTGCCCACAACGCACAACCCACAACCCGCCCACAACCTCGCCTCACCCGGCCCCGCGCACCCCCAGGTAACTCGCATCGTGGAAGGTTGCCACCCAGCGCGGGCGGTAGGCGACGAACATGGTCAGCAGGGCGCCGGTGGCGAAGCCTTCGGGGAACATCAGGGCGGGCACGGTGAGCAGGAAGTTCTCGCCCAGGGTGTCCAGCGCATAGGTGCCGAGCATCAGCAGGGTCGCGAGCTTGGCCAGCTGGACCAGGGCGATCGCCAGCGCGCCGGCGAAGAAGCCGTTGAACAGCAGGTAGACAAACAGGTGCAGCGGCATCCGCTTCTGCGCGAAGTCGAGCAGCGCGGTGGTCAGCAGTACCGGGATGACCCCGGTGTAGACGAAATCCAGCACCGGGTGGAGCCAGAAGTGACCCCAGCCCAGCGCCACCGTTGCTACCGCAGCCGCCTGCTGCAGCAGCGCGAAGCGCCAACCAAACATCAGCGCCGCCGCGCTGGCGCCGAACAGGTGCAGGTCCAGCCCGGGTTGCAGTTCGATCCGTGCCAGCCGCGCCGCCACGGCCACCGCGAGCATCACCGCGTAGACCGATTGCGCTTCGAAGTCCCGCAGCCGCGACCATTGGATGCCGCGCAGGGCTGCGGCCAGCGCCAGCAACGCCAGGGCGCCCGCTGACAGCACCAACGGCGACGGCACTTCGATTGGCGTCAGCGTCACACTCACCCCTGCGTTCCAGCCGCAATCCGGCGGGTGGGCAGTCTGCGCGATGCGCCCCGGGGAATCGCTGACGGAGCGCAAACCTCGGCTGCGCTTCGACCAATGGTGAATGGCGGGTGAAAGTCGCGCGGCCGCACCATGCCTGCGCCGCACAAGCGGGCGGTGTGCGTCGCACTTGACTGGCGTCATGGGCGGCGCCGCCGGCGAGGCGAATGCTCGTCGGCAACACCCGCACATTCCAATCCGGGAGGGGATTCACCATGACCACGCAACAAGCGAAGCGGCGCCCGCTGGCCCGCATCATCGCGCTGACCCTGGCGCTGTCTGCGCCACTGATGGCCAGCGCGCAGACGCCCAAGGAAACCGAGCTCGAAGGCCGCATCGCCCAGCTCGAGGCGCAACTCGCGGAGCTGAAGGCGCTGGTCGTCGCGCAGCATGCGCAGCACACCGCGGCCGCGCCTGCACCGGCGCCTGCCGCGACACCTGCCCCGCCGGGCGCTCCGCCGCCACCGCCGCCGATCCAGCAGACCACGATCACGCCGGGCGCGGTGGCCGGCACCAAGTTCACCGTTGGCGGCTTCGTCCGCACCGACATGCTGTACAGCAACACCGACAGCGGCGAGATCGCCGATGGCGCCACCGGACGCGACCTTTACCTGCCCGGCCAGATCCCGGTCGGCGGCAGCGACGAAGGCACGGACTTCGACAGCCACATCAAGTTCTCGCGCCTGTGGTTCGGCATCGACAATGTGTCGGACGCCGGCGACAAGGTCACCGCGCGCGTGGAGATCGATTTCTTCGGCGGCGCGCTGGGCAACGAGGTATCCACCAACACCTACGGCACCACCATCCGCCACGCCTTCGTCGGCTGGAACCAGTGGCTGGCCGGCCAGACCTGGTCCAATTTCATGGATCCGGCCGCGTTGACCGAAGCGGTCGACTTCATCGGCCCGCTCGATGGAACGGTGTTCGTGCGCCAGCCGCAGATCCGCTACACCAGCGGCCCGTGGTCCTTCTCGCTGGAAAATCCCGAGACCACGATCACGCCCTTCCGCGGCGGCACGCGTATCACCACGGATGACAACAACCTCCCGGATGTCACCGCACGCTACACCCACAAGGCTGCCTGGGGTCATTTGTCCGGCGCCCTGATGGTGCGCCAGCTGGCGTACGAGACCACCGGTGCCAACGCCATTGACGACTCCAGTTTCGCCCTCGCGGGAACGTTCTCGGGACGCTACAACTTCGATGCCAACAACGACCTCCGCTTTGCGATCAACGCCGGCAGTGGCATCGGCCGCTACGTGGCGCTGGGTGTTGCGAGCGACGCGGTCCTGGATGCCGACGGCGATATCGACGGACTCGACGGCGTGGCCGGCTTCGTTGGCTTCCACCACAACTTCAGCCCGAAGCTGCGCGGCAACCTGTACTACGCCGCGGCCAACTACGACAACGACACCGCGCTGACCGGCACCGGCGTGACCAAGGGCCACTACTCGGTGGCCGCCAACCTGTTCTACTCGCCGCTGCCCAAGCTCGATCTCGGCGCCGAGTTGCGCTATGCAGAGCGCGAAATGGAGAGTGGCGTCGACGGGTCGCTGACGCGGCTGCACTTCCTCGCAAAGTACTCGTTCTGAACGAATCTGGCGGGCTGTTGCGACGGGCTGGCCTCCGGGCCAGCCCGTTTCCGTTTCTTGGGCGGGGATCGTCCGCGTGCGCTGATCGCCGGCGGGTCCGCGCGGATGACGTCGCGTTCGCCCAACCTTGAGGTAAATTGCACGCTCGGGGAGGGGACGTGGATATGCTGCATGCAAAGCTCACCGCCATCCGTGCGGTGACCGCCGGGATCCTGGCGCTGCTGTGCGTCGGCACGGCGCGCGCGGCCGACGGCCGCTGGAGCAGCGCCGGGCCCTACGGTGGGCGCGTCGACAGCGCGGTGCTCGGAACCGGCGAGCCGGGCGTGGTGTACGCCAGCGCGCATCGCAGCGTGTACCGCTCGGTCGACGCCGGCGTCAGCTGGCGGGTGGCATCGGCCGGTCTGTCGACCATTACCCCCGGTGAGACGGTGCTCGCCGCGCACCCATCGCGCACCGGAACGCTGGTCCTGGCCGGCGCCCGCGGCGTCTTCCTGACCGAGGATGGCGCACGCACCTGGATCCGCCGGGACACCGGACTTCCGGTCAACGGCGGCGGCTTCCGCACCGTCGATGTCGCCTTCGCGCCGGGAGACCCCGACCGCATCTATCTCGCGAGCGAGGACGACGGCCTGTTCCGCTCCACCAACGGCGGCGCGAGTTGGGCCGCGGTGGCGACCAGCAGCCTGCCAACCGATCTCGACCGGATTGCGGTCGACCCGGCCAACCCCTTGCGGGTGCTGGCCTGGGCCCTCAACCGCAACGAGGGCGATTTCCCCGCCAGCCTCTACCTCAGTGTCGATGGGGGCAGCAGCTTCACCGGCGTCAACGGACCGTGGAACGGCGGCGGGCCGATCCGCGAGCCGCTCAGCCTGCTTGCCTTCGCCGGCAACACCCCGGGCACGGTCTTTCTGTCCGGACCCTTCGGCAACTTCCGCTCGGTCAACGGCGGTGCCAGCTTTGGCGCGTTGCCCAGCCTGCCGCTCGGCGCCAGCCAGCGCCTGCAGAGCCTGGCGATCGACCCCGCCGTGGCCGGGCGCGTGCTGTTCGGCACCTCCGATGGCGTGCTCCTCTCGGTCGACAACGGCGCGAACTTCGTCCCACGCAATACGGGCCTCACCGTCGCCAATGGGGATCCGGCGTCGATCGGGCCGATCCTCATCGATCCGGCCAACGCCAACCGCTGGCTGGCTTTCTCTCTGGCCGGCGAGGTGTTCGTCAGCTTGAATGCCGGGCTCGGCTGGAATGCCGCCAGCGCCGGGTTGCGCGGTACTGCGATCCAGACCGTCGCGGTCCATCCCGCGCGCCCGCAGCGGGTGTTCGCGGGGCTGCGCAATCTGCGCAGCGAGGCGACCTCGCCCGCCTTGTACCAGTCGGACGACACCGCCCAGAGCTGGCTGCGTTTCAACTCCGCGCTGGTGCTGGACACGGTCAATGCGATCGCTTTCGATCCCGGCACCGTGAGCGTGCCGGGAACCACCCGGATCTACGCCGGCGGCGCTGATTTCGCGCCCACCGGGCAGCTGCCGACCGCTTACCGCGGCGGGGTGCACCGCAGCCTGGATGGTGGCCTCACCTGGCAGGCTGCCGACAACCTGGTACCGCTGCCTACCGGTGGCCCCGCCGCCACCGGCGAGGTCAGCGCGCTGCTGGTGGACCCCACCAGCGTCTCGCTCGGCAATGCGCAGGTGCTGTACTTCGCCGCGCGCGGCCTGGTGCGCTGCATCGGCGGCGTGCCGAATGTGGAGGTCGCGCGGATCTGGCGCAGCAATGACGCCTCCGCTACATGGGTGCCGCGCGACGGTTTGCCCAACGGCGTGTGCACGCCGCGCACCCAGTGGGGCGCTCCCACCTCGCTCGCCTTCGATCCGGCCAGTGCAAGCACGCTGTACCTGGGCCTGCGGGTGCAGGGCTATTGCCCCGACTGCGGCGATCCGGTGCCCACCGTCGCCAGTGGCGTCTACCGCAGCAACAACAGCGGCCTGAGCTGGACCGCGGTGACCAACGGCCTGCCTCGGATGAGTGGCAGTGGCAGCGTGCTCGACGTGGTCGCGCTGGTGTCGGTGCCGGGCCAGCCCGGTACCCTTTACGCCGCACTCAACGATCCGACAGTGGAAGACGATGCCGGGCGGGTCTACAAGACCAGCGACGGCGGCGCCAACTGGAGCCCGTCGGACGACGGCATCGTCGGGTTGGACGTGCGCACGCTGCGGGTGGACCCAACCGCACCCAACCGGGTCTACGCCGGAGTGGCTGGTTTCGAACTCACGCCCGGCGGCGTATTCCTCAGCGAGGACGGCGGCGCGAGCTGGGATTCGATCAGCATCGACTTGCCGGTGGACTCGGCGCAGAGCCTGGCGCTGTCGCTGCCCGGTTCCGGCCCGCCCACCCTGCACGCCGGCACCGACGAAGGCGTGTGGAGCATCACGCGGGTGCCCGACGGCGATGTCGACGGCCCACCGGATGCAATCGAGAACCTGGCCCCGAATGCCGGCGACGGCAACTTCGATGGCCAGCCGGACCGGCTGCAGGCCGGGGTCGCGAGCTTCGAGATTCCGGCGGAGCTGTTGCCTCTGGCGGAGCGCGGCGGCAGTCGCGAGGGAACCGTCAGCAATACCGATTTGCGCGCGCCGGCCGGCGGCTGCTCCCAGGTCTACGACACGGCCGCCATCGACCCGCTGGCGCTGCCGGACGATCCAGGCTTTGCGGCCGAGGCGGGCGTCGTGCGCTTCGAGTTCATCGGCTGCACCTCGATCAGTGTGCAACTCCGCTTCCATGACGAGATGTTCGGGGCCGATTGGCGCTTGCGCCGCTACGGTCCGCTGAATGCCGGCAATGTGCTGACGCTGGCGTGGATGAACCAGGCCGCCACGCGCAATGGCAACATTTGGAGCTTCACGCTCACGGACAACAGCCCGGGCGATCTGCGCCGGGAGCCCGGACGGATCCTGTTCGTCGGCGCGCCGGTGCGCGCGCTGCCGCTGTTCGTCAACGGCTTCGAATGAGCCGCGACGAGGAACCGGCGACCAGCCAATTCGGTGCCACCATCGTCGCGCCGAACTCGCTGCCCTCGCGCGTGGGTTCGTCGCGCCCGGCGCCGGATCCGCTGGCCGCGGGGCCGGCAGCCTGGATCGGGCGCGAAATCGACGACTACCGCATCTTGCGCGTGCTCGGCGCTGGCGGCATGGGCGTGGTCTTCCTCGCGCAGCAACGCCACCCCAAGCGGCTGGTGGCGATCAAGACCCTGCATGCCGGGTTGCACCAGGCCGAGCTGCTGGCGCGCTTCCAGCAGGAAGCCGAGATCCTCGGGCGCCTCAAGCATCCGGGTATCGCACAGATCCATGCCAGCGGGCGCACCGATGCCTCGCTCGGCGGCGTGCCCTACATCGTCATGGAGTTCGTCGAGGGCGTGCCGCTGCTGGAGCACAGCGGCACCCTGCCGATGCGCCAGTGCCTGGAATTGCTGATGCGCATCTGCGAGGCGGTGGAACACGCGCACATCCGCGGCGTGATCCACCGCGACCTCAAGCCGGGCAACATCCTGGTGCAGCCGGACGGCCAGCCCAAGGTGCTCGATTTCGGCGTCGCGCGGCTGACCGGCGAGGACCGGGGGCCATCCGAGCTGACCAGCGCCGGCATGGTGATCGGCACCATCGCCTTCATGAGCCCGGAGCAGGCGCAGGGCGAGCCGGGCGCGGTGGACATCCGCTCGGATGTCTATGCGCTCGGCATGATCGGCTACCGCATGCTCACCGGCGACATGCCCTACGAGGTCACCGGGCACAACCTGGCGCGCGCCCTGCAGCAGATCTGCGACACCGCGCCCACGCCCCTGTCACAGCATGACCGGCGCTATCGCGGTGACTTGGAGACCATCTTCCAGAAGGTGCTGGCGAAGGACAAGGAGGCGCGTTACCAGAACGCCGCCGAGTTCGCCGAGGACCTGCGCCGCTACCTCGCGGACGAGGCGATCCTCGCCCGCCGCCCCAGTGTGTTCAGCGACATCCGCCGCTTCGCCCGGCGCAACAAGATCCTGGTCGGGGCGGCGCTGGCGGTGCTGGCCTCGCTGGTCGTGGCGGTCGCGGTCAGCACGCGCTTTGCCATCGAGGAGCAGGCGCAGCGTATCGAGGCCGATGCGATGGTCGACTACATGCGGCGCATGTTCTCCGGCGCCAACCCGGTGTTCGCGCGGGGCGAGGATGTCAGCGTGCGCGCGCTGATCGAGCAGGCGGAACCGCAGTTGCAGCGCGACCTCGCGAACGCACCCGCAGCGCGCGGACGGATCCGTGCGACGCTGGCGGAGACTTTCAAGGCATTGGGCGAACTGGACCGGGCGCTGGTCTACTACAACGCGGCACGCGCCGATTTCGCAGCCGCCGGATCCGAGGGGCTTGAGCCGGAACTGGTCGCCGTCGGTGCCGCCCGTGTGCTGCTGGAGACCGGGCGCGTTCGCGAAGCGAGGCAGCAGCTGGAACCGTTGCTCGCAGCGACGGGTGACGATGCATCTCCGGGGCGACTGATGGCGCGGCTGCATCTCGCCGTGGCGCTGGCCACAATGGGCGAGAACGAAGCCGCAAGCATCGAGTTTGCGCGTGGTTTCGAACTGCTCGGGCGCGTCGGTGCGATGTCGTGCAAGCCATGCCTGCCTCAATGGGCTGCGCGCGAGGAGGTATGGGCGAGGGCGCGGCAATCGGTCCTGCAGGTTGACGTCGGCGAGCCCGACGCAGCGCTCGCCAGCACAGAGCGCGCGGTGGCGATTGCCAAGGAGGCACTTGGCGAGAGCGATCCGTACACCATGGTCGCGGTGGTTCACGCGTCGATGGCGCTGCAAGCCAGTGGACGTCACAAGGAGGCAATCGCCCTGCTGCAGGAGGCGCTCTCGATCCGCCAGAAGCTGCTGGGCGATCGCCACTGGCAGACCATCCTGACCGCCGGCAACCTGGCCCAGGCCCTGGCCAACGACGGGCAGTCCGTCGAGGCCGAGCAAACGTATCGACACTGGCTGGGCATCGCCGAGAGCGCGCTCGACGCCCAGAATCCGGAGCTGGCGACGATCAAGGCCAACCTCGGCAACCTGCTGTTCAACGTGGGACGTGTCGACGAAGCGGTCTCGCTGCTCGCGGATGCTTACGCTCGCCGCGTCAGCCGCCTCGGCCTCGCGCATCCATTTACCCTGACCACTGCACGCAACCTCGCGGTGATGTACGCCGCCCAGGCCAAGACCGATCCGGCGAAAGTCGACGATGCGGAACGCCTGATGCGTGCGGCGCTGGACGGCACCATCGCGCGCTTCGGTGACGATCACCGGCAGACCATCGACGTGCGCTCGGAGTACGCCTCGGTGCTGCGCGACCGTGCGCGCTATGTCGAGGCGGACCGCGAGTTCGCGCAGGCCTGGGCGCTGGCCGAGCGCCTGCTCCCGCCGGGCGACAGCGACCGCTTGCGCGTGCTGTTCCAGTACTCCGGATCGCTGCAGCGACAGCAGCGGTACGCCGATGCCGAGGTGCTGAGCACGCGGCTGATGGCGGAAGTCGGCCAGGCCAGTGATCCCAACGCCCAGCACGCGCGGATGGCGCCGCTGCGCCACGCGCGCTCACTGATCGGCCTGAAGCGCTTCGATGAGGCCGAGCGCCTGCTCCTCGAGTTCGACGCCGGCCTGGGCGATGCCGCGGACGAGACCCTGCGGCGGCAGACGCGCTCCACGCTGGCGGAGCTCTACACCGCTGCCGGGCGCGAGGTGGAGGCGGCGAAATACCGGTAGCTTGGGCGGAGCAGGAGCGGGCACGCGGCACGGGCAGACCACGGGCCAGCGCGCTGACCGCGGCGTTTGTTGACACAAGTTGTTGACTGGGCGCTTGGGCGCGTGAGCTCCTCGTGCCCCTGGGCCTCGTGCCCTCGTGCCCTCGTGCCCTCGGGGCCCGTGCCCGCGCACCCCGCCGCTGCCTATACTGGCCGCTCGCCTGGTCACGGGGAGACCGGGTTCACACCCTGACAGTGCATCCGCATGAAAAAGACCCAGCTCTACCTCCTGGCACTGATCGTGTCCGCCATCGGCCTGTCCTGGGCCTGGTACAAGTGGCAGGTGCTGCAGTTCCCGCTGAGCCCGCGCGAGGAGGTCGAGGTCTGGTCGATCGAGGCGCGCCTGGAGTTCCAGGGCAATGGCGGGCCGAACAAGGTGCGCCTGCAGCTGCCTTCGCGCGGTCCGGGCGCGGTGCCGGGCTTCGCGGTGATCGAGGAACGCCTGATCTCGCGCGGCTACAGCGAGCAGGTGACCAAGAGCAAGGAAGGCCGCCAGGTGGAGTGGGTGGTGCGCCGCGCCTCCGGCCGTCAGGTGCTGTACTACCGCGCCAACATCGTGCGCGACACCGCGCCGCCGGTGGAAACCGGCGAGCCCAAGGTGCTCACGCCGCCGGAACTGAGCGAAGCGCAGACCGCGGCGATCGAGACCATCTTCGAGGACGTCAAGGAACGCTCGGCCGATATCGTCACCTTCACCCGCGAGTTCATCCGCGAGTTCATCGCCGACGAGCCGCGCGACGAGGCCCGCGTACTGCTGGATGGCCTGGACACCGCAGAGGACCGCGCACAGTTCATCGCCCGTGCGCTGGCCATCCGCAGCATCCCGGCGCGCGTGCTGCACGGCATGTCGCTGGGTGAACCCAAGTCCTTCCAGCAGCTCTCGCCCTTCCTGCAGGTGCACAACGGCCAGGGCTGGGTGGTGATGGACCTGGCGACCGCGGAGGAAGGCCTGCCGGAGAATTTCTTCCTGTGGACGCGCAGCCCGCGCGATCTGCTGGTGGTGGAGAGCGACAAGCGCCCGAAGGTGGAGTTCGCGGTGCAGCGCAACCTCGCCGACGCGGTGGCCATCGCCACCCGCCGCACCGAGGTGCGCAGCGAGAACCTGGTCAAGTACTCGCTGCTCGGCCTGCCGGTGGAGATGCAGGGCGTCTACAAGATCCTGCTGACGGTGCCGATCGGCGCCTTCGTCATGCTGCTGCTGCGCAATGTGATCGGCTTCAAGACCTTCGGCACCTTCATGCCGGTGCTGATCGCGCTGGCCTTCCGCGAGACCAAGATCTTGTCCGGCGTGATCCTGTTCTCGCTGGTGGTGAGCCTCGGCCTGCTCGCGCGCTTCTACCTCGAACGCTTGCGACTGTTGCTGGTGCCACGCCTGACCAGCGTGCTGATCCTGGTGATCCTGCTGATGAGCATGGTCAGCGTGCTCGCGCACCAGCTCGACATTCCGGTCGGCCTGTCGATTGCGCTGTTCCCGATGGTGATCATGACCATGACCATCGAGCGCATGTCGATCGCCTGGGACGAGCGCGGGCCCGGCACCGCGATCAAGGAAGGCGTCGGCACCCTGATCGTCGCCTCGCTGGCCTATCTGGTGATGACCTGGGCGCCGCTGGAGCACCTGGTGTTCGTGTTCCCGGAGCTGCTGCTGGTGCTGCTCGGCTGCACCCTGCTGCTTGGCCGTTACTCCGGTTACCGCCTGCTCGAACTGTTCCGCTTCCGCGCGCTGGCGCGTGAACGCCAGGCGGCCATCGACCAGGGCAAGGTGGTGCCGCCGGGCGGCACCGGTGGGACGCCAGCGCCATGATCAATCCCTTCACCATCGCGAAAAGGCTGCGCGAGATCGGCCTGGCCGGGATCAACCAGCGCAACGCCGATTACGTGCTGCGCTGGAACCCGCGCAAGTTCTACCCGCGGGTGGACGACAAGGTGCTGACCAAGCAGCTGGCGATTGCCGCCGGGCTGCCGGTGCCGGAACTGTACGCGGTGGTCCGCGAGGAGCACGAGATCGAGGAGCTCCACGCCAAGATCAAGGACCGCGAGGCCTTCGTCGCCAAGCCGGCGCACGGCTCCGGCGGCGACGGCATCCTGGTCATCACCGGCCGCCGCGGCGCGAAGTACCGCCGCAGCAACGGCCAGCTGATGGACCAGGAGGACTTCGAGCACCATTTGTCGAACACCCTGTCCGGCCTGTTCAGCCTGGGTGGCCAGCCGGACGCGGTGCTGATCGAGTACTGCGTGCAGTTCGACCCGATCTTCGACCACGTCAGTTACAAGGGCGTGCCGGACGTGCGCGTGATCGTGTTCCGCGGCTACCCGGTGATGGCGATGATCCGCCTGCCGACGCGATTGTCGGACGGCAAGGCCAATCTGCACCAGGGCGCCATCGGCGTCGGCATCGACATCCCCACCGGCCTGACCCGCCGCGGCGTCTGGGGCAACGAGCCGGTTAAGGAGCACCCGGACACCGAGCACTCGATCATCGGCCTGCAGATCCCGCGCTGGGAGGAATTGCTGCACATCGCCGCGCGCGCCTCCGAGATGAGCGGCCTGGGCTATGTCGGTGTCGACCTGGTGCTCGACAAGAACCTCGGCCCGCTGATCCTGGAACCCAACGCCCGCCCCGGTCTTGCCATCCAGATCGCCAATGGCAACGGGTTGGTGCATCGCCTGAAGAAGATCGAGGCGATCGAATCCCCGGACCCGGACCCGGCCGCGCGCGTGGCCTGGTCGCGGCGCGAGTTCCCGACGCTGTAGAGACGCGCGCAGACGACGGGCCGCAGTCGGCCGAGAGCCCCGTCGTCAGGCGGCGAGTGGCGTGCGCTGCTGCGCTCGGCCGCGGCGACGGGCCTGGCGCCGGCTTGCGCTGCGGCGGGGGACGCGACGATGCGCGGCGAGTTCGCGCAGCAGTCCGGGTACAAACGGCGCCAGGGCGATCAATGGCAGCAGCCCGCACCAGAATCCCGGGTGCGCCAGGAGCCCAAGCGCCTCACTCCCGGAGGCCGGCAGCGCGGCCGCCAGGGGCGACAGTCCGAGCCAGATCCAAAGGGCACGGCGCAGGCGAGTGGGCAGAGCTTCGAAGCTTGCGTGCAGGTTCATGGTGGATCCTCGCGTCGGGTAGGTGGCGAGAGATTCAGGGGCCTCCGTCTCAGGGATTGAGACAGCCGGCGGATGCAGCCGGCTGGCGCGGTTGCTGGTCCCGGTCGCGGGCAAACAAGGGGTGTCCCATCGCGGTGACCCGGACACCCAGGCTCATCGATGTCCGCTGCCAGCGCGTCGCTCACTCGGCTGCCCTGCCCACATGGATCCCGGCGCAATCCATTGCGATCCTGGGCGTGTCCTTTCCAATTCGACGTGCTAGCGTCCCCGACGTCCTTGGGGAGTAGCCGACCTGCGCTGCAGGGGCATGCGTCAACACACTTGGCCAACCGGCCGTGGCGCATGCGATCCCGATCTGGCAAGACCATCGACCATGCCGCTCCGGTTGGGCCGGGGCGTGGCGTGGTCAGGTGTCCGCCGGCCCCGGAGTGATTCATGGAAGCTTTCCTCGTCTCGACCGGCGTTGTCGCCCTAGCGGAGATCGGCGACAAGACTCAGTTGCTGGCCTTCGTGCTCGCCGCGCGCTTCCGCAAGCCGTGGCCGATCGTGCTCGGCATCCTTGTTGCCACGCTGGCCAATCACGCGGGCGCCGGCGCCCTCGGCAGCTTCATCACCACGGTCATGAGCCCGATGGCGCTGCGCTGGATCCTCGGCCTGTCCTTCATCGGGATGGCGCTTTGGATCCTGATACCCGACAAGCTGGACGCGGACGACGCTCCGAAGACCCGTGGCGGCGTATTCCTGACGACGCTGACCGCCTTCTTCCTGGCCGAAATGGGCGACAAGACGCAGATCGCCACCATTGCCCTCGCCGCCCAGTACCAAGCGCTCACGGCGGTGGTGCTGGGCACTACGCTGGGCATGATGATCGCCAATGTCCCGGCGGTGCTGTTCGGCGAGCGCGCTGCGCGCACGCTGCCGGCGAAACTGGTGCACGGAATTGCGGCTGCGCTGTTCGCGGTAATCGGAATGGCGACCCTGCTCGGGGCCGCCGGAGCACTTGGCTTGTGAGGCGATGCCGTGCATTCAACGGGCGATCACATCCGGCTGCGCGGGGCGGCGGTTAGACTCGCGCACCCCTACACGCGCAGGCTGCCCCGTTGTCGCGATCATCCGCCCCCACGCTGTACGCCCGAATGCGCGAACGCCATCTGCTACCCGTCCTGACCGGCTGGTTCGGCCTGTGCTGGGCGCTGGTGGAGTTCGCCGGGTTCCTTGCCGGGCGTTATGGAGCACCCGAGCGGCTGATCGACCTGCTGTTCGTCGCGATGTGGGCCTTCCTGCCGCTGGTGGCCCTGCTGACCTGGTGGATCGGCGCGCCGGGGGCCACGCACTGGACTCGCCGCCGGATCGGCCTGGCCGTGCTGTTGTTCGCGATCGCCGGCCTGGTCGTGTTGAAGACAGATCTGCGCGTGCCGGCCACGCCACCGCAGGCGGCCGCCGCGCCGGCGCCCGCGCCGGCACCGAAAGCCGCGGCGCAGCCGGCAACGCCGTGGGTGATCGTGTTTCCGTTCAGTGCCGGCGCGGCGTTGGCCGAATCGGACCACTGGCTGCCGGCCGCGCTGCCGGCACTCGCGGAATATGACCTGGCCTACGACCCGCGCCTGCGCGCCGTGTCCGCTCTCGGCTCACTGGGGCGGCAGTTGCAGAGCCAGCTGACCCTGCGCGGTGCGCGCGACATCGAGTCTGCGCCGCTGGCCGCGCGCCTGCAGGCGGCGCGCGCGCTCGGCTTCCAGGGGATCGTGGTCGGCAGCGTCGACGGCGCGCCGGGCAGCTACCGGGTGGTCGCCGAGGTCCACCGCCTCGGATCGCTGGACCCGCCCGGTCGCGTGGAGAAGCAGGCGGCCGATCCCTGGGAGGCGGTCGACCAGGTGGCGGCCGGTGTCCGTACCCTGCTTGCGGTGGCGGGCGACAGCCGTGCCGCGCCGGACCCGCCGCTCAAGAGCGTCACCACCGAGTCCGCCGACGCGCTGCGCGACTACGCTGCCGCCACGCGCGCACTGGGCATGGACGGCGATGCGGCGCGCGCACTCGGCCTGCTCGAAGGTGTGCTGGCGCTCGATCCGGGATTCGTGCTCGCCGACAGCCTGCTTCAGTCGGCGCGCTCGATGCTCGGCGAGGCCACTGCCGCGCGCGCCGGGATGGAGGCGCTGGAGCCGCGCCTCGGTGTGCTGCCGGACCGGATGCGCTACGCCACCCAGGTCTGGCTGGCGCGCGCGCGCGGGCAGGCGAGCCAGGTCCGCCAGGTGTATGAAATCTGGGCGCGCCAATGGCCGGCCGATCGGGACCCACGGCTGGCGTTGGCGCGGCTCGACCTGCAGGACGATCCGGGCAACGAAGCGGCCTGGCGCGCGCTGCGCGAAGCCACCGTCGACGGGGGATCGGCCGCCGAACTCGCAGCACTGGCGCGCTCCTGGTTGCAGATGGACGAGCTGGACGAGGCGGCAGAACTGGTCGCGCTGGCGCGCGAGCGCGACCCGGGTGACGCGACTGCATTGCTGATCGCGGCAGACATCGAGAACGCCTATGGCAGGCTGGACGCAGCCCTGGCGCTGATCGACGAAGTCGCCCTGCGCCGGCCGGACCTGCAATCGGGGCCGGCCTACCGCGCGCAGCACGCGCTGCGCCTGGGCGATTGGCGCGGGAGCCTGCAACAGTTCGCAGCATTGCGGCGTGCGGCGGGCCAGGACCCGATGCGCCTGACGGGGATCCTCCGCCTGGAAATGCTGGTGCTGGAGCGATTGGGTCGCCTCAAGGCCGTGCGTGCCGTCGCCGACGAACTGGTTGCGATCGAGCGGGCGCGGCAGTCGCCGACCATGTTCTTCCAGAACGTGGTGGCGGCGCAGGTCGGACTGCGCGCGCTCTCCGATGGCGCCTCCGCGGCGCGCGCCTGGGCGCTCGCGGAGCTGAAGACCAACCATCCGCAGGAGGCCGACTACGCAGCCGCGCGCATCGACCTGGGGATTGCGCTCGCGCTGGGCGATTTCGACGGCCTGGCCGCCGCGATCGAGCGCTCCGAGCAGGTCTGGCGCGCCAGCGGAGCCCTGATGCCGACCAATGCCTTCGAACTGATGCGCGCTGTCGCGGTCGCCGGGCAACGCGGCGACGCCGAATCGCTGGCCGCCCTGGAAGCGGCGTTCCGCAACGAGCGCAAGCGGGTGGCGGCGGCCGGCAGCGGCCAGAGCCTGCTCGACCTGCAACTGCAGGTGATCGACCAGGCGCTGGCGAACCGCGACGCGGCGACCGCGCAGCGCTGGCTGGAGCCGCTGCTGCGCTCGCGCCCGGGCAGCCCGGAAGTACGCTGGCGCAACGCGCGCCTGGCCGATCTGCGCGGAGACCAGGACACCCTTCAGCGCGAACTGCCGCCACTGCTGGAGGCCTGGGCGGAGGCCGACCCGGGCTTCGAAGCGGCGAGCCAGGCGCGCGAACTGGCGGCGCGCCATGCTATCGGCGAGGGCTGAGCCGCATTCCATCGCCGGAGTCCGTCGCGGATAGCCCAGAGGTCGGATTTACGGCGGCCGCCGCAAATGCTGACATCGGCGTCCCGGGGCCAGCGTGGCCTCGATCGGAGCCGATGGCGGATCCATGCCGATACAAGCGGACCTGCGGCAGGCGATCTATGCGCTGTCCGACTCGCTCGACCTGGTCGGCGTGGACGACGTGGCCCACGGCAAGCGTGTCGGCGTCATGGCGGCCGAGTGCGCACGCGGGATCGGCTGGCCGGATGCCGAGGTGCAATTCGCCTTCGACCTCGGGCTGCTGCACGACATCGGGGTGTCGTCCACGGCGATGCACCAGCACCTGGTCCGCGAGTTCGACTGGGCGGGTTCGCAGGGCCATGCAGAAGCCGGGCATGCCTTGCTGTGCGATTTCGCCCCGCTCGCGCGGATGGCGCTGCCGATCCGGTATCACCACGTGCGCTGGGATGCGATGCAAGCGCACGCGGTGCCGCCGGAGATTGCAACCCTGGCCAATCTGGTGTTCCTGGCCGACCGCGTCGACGCCGTCGCCGGGCAGTACCACGGCGCAGGCCGCGCTTTGCGCCATCGCGCGCTCATCCAGCAGGAGATCGCTGCGCGCGCCGGCAGCTATTTCGACCCGCGCTGGGTCGAAGTGTTCCTTTCCGTCTCCGCGCATGAAGCTTTCTGGCTGCAGCTCGAATCGCGCGGGCTGCACGGCTACCTCCGGGCGATGCAGTCGATCGCCGAGCCCTACCAGGCGAGCAACGGCGAGTTCCGCGCGCTGGCCGAGATCTTCGCCCGCATCGTCGATGCCAAGAGCCCGTTTACGGTGACACATTCGCGCGGTGTCGCCCGGGTAGCGCGGCGGCTGGCCGAGCATCTCGGGCTGCCGGCCGGGCGCTGCGATGAGCTCGAGATCGCCGGCCTGCTGCATGACCTCGGCAAGCTGCGCGTGCCGGACGGGATCCTCGACAAGGCCGGGCGACTGGACGACGAGGAGCGTACGGTGATGCGCAGCCACAGCTTCGAAAGCTGGCAGATCCTGCGCCAGATCCGTGGCTTCGAGGACATTGCCGCCTGGGCCGCGCATCACCACGAGGCGCCGGGGGGCGCCGGCTATCCCTTCGGCGTGGACGCCGCCACGCTGCCGCTGGAAGCACGCATCCTGCGTGTGGCCGACATCTTCCAGGCGATGGTGCAGGACCGGCCCTATCGCCCGGGTCTGAGTCCGCAGGCGGTCGCCGAGTTCATGGCCAGGCAGCGCGACGATGGGCAAGTCGACGCCTCGGTGGTGGCGCAATTGTTGCTGCGGCTGCCGGAGCTATACCCTATCGCGCGGCTTGAGGATTGATTCCAGGCAAGCCCGGTCATCGATGCGTCCGCACACCGGCGGTCTCGCGCACGGGATTCCTCGACCCGCGCGCGGCGACCAGGCGAGCGAGCGACCGAGCTTCGAGCGCGAGATCAGCGCGAAGTGCTGCAGATAGCCGCCGGATCTGCCGCGGCGGCGTCCGCCTGCGCCTGCGCGGCATCCAGCGCGCCCGCGGCCAGCGCCGCGCGCCGCTCGGCGAGCGCGGCATTCGCCGGCTGCAGCGCGATCACCGCGTCGAGGTAGGCGAGCCGCCCCGCATCGTCCGCCGGCAGCGGCACGCGCCCGCCGCGGTAGCCGGCGCTGAGCTGGTTGCCCTGGATCTCGAGCCAGCCCGCAGCGCCGCCATAGGCCCGGCTCATGCCGGTGTCGATCTGGATCACGCGCGCATCCAGCCGCGGCCAGACCACGCTCTCGCTGACCGTGTGGCCGATCACGATGTGGCGCGCGCCGTGGCGCTCGAGGATCGCGTCGACCGTGGCGCGCGGCGCCGCTGGCGCCACCCCGGCCAGGCCGCGATACCACAGCGGCCCGGCGCTGTCGGTCAGGATCCCGAGCTCGCCATCGTCGCCCTCGCGCAGCTGCGCGTGCGCCATCGCCGTCAGCGATTCCAGGCTGTTGCCGCAATAGGCGTGGCTGATGCCGCCATGCACGAAGATTGCGTCATTGAGCTGGATCGAGACCTCGGCGTCCATGACCCAGCGGAACATCGGGCCGCGAGAATCGAAGCGCGGATCCCAGGCCATCCGGTGCTCGATCCAGCCGAGCGGATGGGCGGCATCCCACTGCGTGCGGAAATCCGCCGGCAGCGCCGCGAAGCGCTGCGGATCACGTTGCTTCAGATCGTCCATCGCAGCGGCGTAGTGGCGCTCGCGGCGCTCGGCCGAACGCTGGTCGGCCCAGGCGCTGAACTCGCCCGCCACCGCGTAGCGCAAATCGCCGTAGACATTCATCGCCTCATGGTTGCCCATCAGGTTGTGCACCCGCCCGCCGCGCTTTTGCGCCTGCTTCGCCAGCGCGGCCATGTGCTCGATGATCCGCCGCGTGTCCGGCCCGCGGTCCGGGATGTCGCCGGTCTGCACCAGGTGCGTCGTCCCCGCCTGCCAGCGCCCGCGCGCGTCGACGAGGCCGGCGGCCTGCAGCACGCCGATGTAGGCGTCGTAGTCGCCATGGATGTCGCCGATGGCCACGATGCGCTCGACGTCCTCCCAGCGATACGCATCGACCTGGCGCGGCGCGGCGGGGAGCGTACCGGGGAACAGCAGCAGGAGCACGAGCAGGCGCATGACGGATCCGGGCTGGACTGGCGGCAGTGTGGGCGAGGCGGGTGGCTGGCGCAATTGCGTCAGCCGGCGCCAGTCAGCGCGGCCCGGTACCTCTCCTGGAACCAATGGATCCCCTGCTCGCGCAGCGGATGCACGCGGCCGACGGTGTATGAGCCGCTGGCGAAGGCGCGCTGCACGCGCTCGCAGATGTCGATGTCTTCCTGCTGGGTGATTTCGGCGAGGTCCTGGTCCTGGGCGATGCGGCCGGCCTGCGCGTCCGCCAGGCCCGGGGCATAGAAGTAGTCGAAGTCGATGCGACAGCGGTCCGGCCCAAGCGGCACCACGCGGTTGGTCTGCAGCCGGCCAGGCAGGATGTTGAGCATGGTGTTCGGCCACAGCAGGTAGTACAGGCCCTCGCCGCTGCCGTAGAAGCTGGCGGCGTCGTCCAGCGGGCTGGCTTGCAGGGTGTGCCAGGGCATGCATTCGGTGGTGTAGGCGCGGTAGTCGAGCAGCGCGTTCAGCGCCGGATGCACGTGCGGGACGTGGTAGCCCTCCGCGTAGTTGTCGACATAGCCCTTCCAGTTGCACTGGGCGATGTACTCGACGTGCCGCTGGTGCGCGTAGTCGCCCATGCCGCGGCCGGCGAGGCGCGCGTCGATGCCGGCGACCAGCCCGGCGAAGTCCGGGGTGGCCGGGTCGAGCGCGATGAACACCAGGCCCTGCCATTCGGCCACGCGCGCTGCCGGCAGGCGGACGTTGGCGCGGTCCAGCCCTGCGATCGCATCCAGCTCCGGCCCTGCGCGCAGGCAGCCAGCCTGGTCGTAGGTCCAGCCGTGATAGCGGCAGCGCAGCTGTTTCATGCCGTTGCCGCTGGCGATGGCGAGCGGGCCGCCGCGATGGCGGCAGACGTTGTGCAGCGCGCGCAGCACGCCATCATCGCCGCGCAGCAGCAGCAAGGGCGTGTCGGCCACTGCGCAGACCACATGGTCGCCGGGTTGCGCGAGTTGCGCGCGGTGCGCGACCAGTTGCCAGCTGCGGGCGAAGATCGCGCTGCGTTCGCGCTGCAGCAGCGCCGGATCGGTGTAGGCGCAGGCGGGCAGGCCGTGGGCTTGATCGATCGGCTGCGAGGCGAGCCAGTCGGCGGGGGCGGTGGTCATGGGACGGGTCTCCGGGTCTGCGCCGCAGTATCGCCTTGCGGGTGTGCTTGTTCGCGCATCGAACAGTGGCCGTCGCAAGAATGCGGTCTGTATTTCCGGACGCAAAGGACGCAAAGGGACGCCAAGTACGCAAAGGAGGTCAAACGCGACGGCCTGCCGAGATATCTCTGGCAGCTGCCGTCTTTGCGTCATTTGCGCCCCTTTGCGTCCTCGATCACAGGGCCGGAAATCCGCACGGTCGGGAAGCAATGATCGCAGGCGGAGCCCGCGCCCACAGGCGGCGCCGCGTATGCTCGGCGGACTCTGACAGGTCGAGGGAAGCCGATGTCCGCCGAAACGAACCGCGCGCTGGTCACCCGCTTCTATGAGGCTTTCGCCCGGCGCGATGGCGCGGCGATGGCGGCCTGCTACCACCCCGAGGCACGCTTCTCGGATCCGGCCTTCCCGGATTTGCGCGGCGCGCAGATCGGCGCGATGTGGACCATGCTGTGCCAGCGCGCGCAGGATTTCTCGCTGACCTTCCGCGACGTGCAGGCGGACGCAGAGCGCGGATCCGCGCACTGGGAGGCGAAATACCTCTTCAGCAAGACCGGGCGCCAGGTGCACAACATCATCGACGCCGAGTTCGCTTTCCGGGACGGCCTGATCGTGAGCCACGACGATCGCTTCGACTTCTGGCGTTGGAGCCGCCAGGCGCTCGGACCGGCCGGTCTGCTGCTCGGCTGGAGCGGCTTCCTGCGCGCCAAGGTGCAGGCGGAAGCAGCCAAGGGCCTGGCGATCTTCCAGAAGAAGGGTGGCTGAATCATGACGATGGCGGTGCTGTCGCTGCTGGCCGGCGTCGTGCTGGCTGGCCTGGGTGGCGAGTTGTTCCTGCGCGGCGTGCTCGGCTTCGCCCGCGTCCTGCGTATCCCGGCCGCGATTGCCGCAGCGACCCTCGGTGCCTTCGCCACGTCCAGCCCGGAAGTGTTCGTCTCGACCATCGCCGCGGCGCGGGGTGAACCCGCCATCGGCCTTGGCGATGCCACCGGCAGCAACGTCGTCAACATCGCGCTGATCCTGGCGGTGGCGCTGTTGATCAGGCCACTGGCGACGAAGCGCGCGACGATCGGACTCGACTACGCGGTCGCCATCGGCGGCAGCGGACTGATCGCATTGATGGCGCTGGACGGCGTGCTCTCGCGCCTGGACGGGACCGTGCTGATCGCCGCCTTCTGCGCATGGATGGGCCTGCACATCCGCTCCGCCGCGCGCCAGCGCAGCGAGCCCGAGCCGCTGGCTGCCGGCGAACGGACCTCGCTGATCGCGCTGCAGAGTGTCGTCGGCATGGGGTTGCTGATCGCGGCCGGCACGCTGGTCGTCGGCGGTGCAAAGACCATTGCGGAGGCTTTCGGGGTGCCGGCCTTCCTGATCGGCGCGACGCTGGTCGCGCTCGGCACCTCGATGCCGGAGTTTGCCACCGTGCTGGTGGCCGTTCTGCGCGGCCACGACGAGGTCGGCGTCGGCACCCTGCTCGGCAGCAATGTGTTCAACGCGCTGTTCATCGTCGGGCTCGCCGCGGTGATCACGCCGATCCCGGTTTCCGGCGCCGCGCTGTGGATCGCCCTTGGCGCCGGCGCACTCGCAGCGGCCTGCACCTGGCCGGGCCGCACGGAACTGCTGGGCCGCCTGCGCGGCGCGCTGCTGATCGCACTCTACGGTGTGGCAATGTCGCTGCTGGCGGTGTTTGCCGGTTGAAGCCGTGAGCGGGATCCGCGCCAGTCATCCGCCGCGGGGCCCGGGGCTGCGGCGGTGGATCGAAGCTCTCAGCGCCGCACCTTGAGCAGGTTGCACAACAACGTCCCCTGCGCCTTGGCGTCGTCCAGGGCCACGTGCGTGTGTGGCAGGGGATCGAACCATTCGGGGGGCATGGTGCGTTTGCTGATGTGGCGGTAGGGCTGCTGCAGCAGGGCCATGGCGTAGCTCTTGATGTCGAGCGCGGAGTGGCTGAAGGGCGTGCGGCCGCAGAAGCGCCAGAGGTACCAGGTGATGAACATGAAATCGTAGGCGACCGGGTAGCCGGCGAACACCGGCTTGCCGGGCAGCGATTCGACCCATGCAAGGTAACGCGCCATCGCCTGCGCGGGCGGTTCGGGGTCGACGCGGCAGGCGGCCCAGGCCTCAGCTTGGGTGGCCCACCAGGCCATGGTGTCGGGGTGGCCGCTGGCGCCTTCGAGGGTTTGCAGGTTGGCGCTGAAGGTGCCGATGAGCTGCTTGTCCGCGGTGTAGGCGGCGCTGGCGAAGCTCAGCATCGAATGCGGGCCGGGAATCGGGCCGTCGGCTTCGATGTCGGTGGAGAGGTAGATCTCGGGTTTGGGCATGGGCCGACAGGATGGGCGCGTCCGGATGGCGCGCGGCTGGAAGGTGAAACGTCACCTGATTCGTACCAATCCTCATCGCCGATGGACCGGCGATGCGAAAAGCGTTCGGACAAGGTCCGAACCCACAGATGCCGCGAGCTTGCTGTGCGTGGGTTTGGACCTTGTCCAAACGCTGTTGCTCTTGGGGCGCTCCCGCGATGAGGATTGGTACGAATCAGGAAACGTCAAAGGGGAAAGTCAAACGTGAAACGTAAAACGTCAACCGAAGCGCGCTCCGATTGACGTTTTGCGTTTCACGTTTGACTCCTCCCGCCGTCCCGGGCCGGTTCCGCCGCACGCCGCACCATTGACGTTTTACGTTTCACTTTTCACTCCTCCCGCCGTCCCGGTTCGGTTCCGCCCCGCGCCGCCCCATTGACGTTTCCCGTTTCACCTTTGACTCGGCTAGCCGCGTTCACCCAGCAGTGACTCAAGCTCCCGCAAGTCCGCCGGCACCGCCGCCTCCACCCGCTGCGCCGGCTGCTCCAGCACGCGCGGGAGCTCGATCGCGGCGGCGTGCAGGGCCAGGCGCTGCAGCGGGAGGCCGTCGTAGGGTGGCTTGAAGGTGGCCAGGCCGTAGTAGCCGTCGCGCAGGATCGGGCAGCCGATCGCGCGCAGGTGGACGCGGATCTGGTGCTGGCGGCCGGTGCGCGGGTGGCAGCGCACGCGGGCGATGGCTGCGCTGGCGTGCGGCCAGGTGTGCTCTACGGCGTAATCGGTGCGCGCGGAGATCGCGCCGGGCTCGCCGGGTTGGGCTGGGCGCATCTTGCCCTTGCGCGCGGCGTGCATCGGCACGCCGATCTGGCCGCTGGCCGGGTCCGGCACACCGGCGGTCCAGGCGAGGTAGGTCTTGGCCACCTGGCCGCGCTGGAAGGCCAGGTTGAGCGCGCGATGAGCCTCGGCGTCGCGCGCATAGATCATCACGCCGCTGGTCTCGCGGTCGATCCGGTGGACCACCCATAGCGGCACGCCGAGTTGCTGCTGCAGCCGGTGGCGCAGCGATTCCTCGGGCGCCTCGTCGCGCGCCGGGATCGCGGCGATGCCGGGCGGCTTGTCGACCGCGATCCAGCGCGGGTTGTCGGCCAGCAGCGTCAGCGGCTCACTCGACATCGGCGAACTCCGCCAGCCAGTCGCGTGGGCGGAGGTAGTCGTACAGGCGCGCCTCGGCGCTGCCGGGCTCGGGGGCGTAGCCATATTCGAAGCGCACCTCGGGCGGCAGCGACATCAGGATCGACTCGGTGCGCCCGCCGCTCTGCAGCCCGAACAGGGTGCCGCGGTCCCACACCAGGTTGACCTCGACGTAGCGGCCGCGGCGGTAGCGCTGGAAATCGCGCTCGCGATCCCCGTACGGCGTGTCCATGCGGCGGCGCACGATCGGCAGGTAGGCATCGAGGAAGCCCTGGCCGACCGCCTGCATCACCTCGAAGCTGCGCTCGAAGCCGAGCGCGCTGAAGTCGTCGTAGAACAGCCCGCCGACGCCGCGCGTCTCGCCGCGATGCTTGAGGTAGAAGTACTCGTCGCACCACTGCTTCCAGCGCGGGTACAGCTCCGCGCCGAAGGGCTCGCAGACGCCTTTGGCCACGCGGTGCCAGTGGGCGATGTCGGCGTCGAAGGGATAGTAGGGCGTGAGGTCGAAGCCACCACCGAACCACCACGCCGGGTTCTCGCCGGTGGTGGTGAACAGGCGCACGTTGAGGTGGGTGGTGGGCACGTAGGGGTTGCGCGGGTGGAAAACCAGCGACACGCCCATCGCGCGGAAGCCCTGGCCGGCCAGTTCCGGGCGGTGCGCGGTGGCGCTGGCCGGCATCCGGGCGCCGACCACGTCGGAAAAGCCGATGCCGGCCTGTTCGAACACCTCACCGCGTTTCAGTACACGGGTGCGCCCGCCGCCGCCCTCGGCGCGCTGCCAGGCGTCTTCGGCGAAGCGCGCCTGCGGCTCGAAGGCCTCGATCTCGCGGCAGATGCGGTCCTGCAGGCCAAGCAGGAAGGAGCGGACGGTGTCGACGTTCATCAGGTCTGGAATGGTTGCGCAGGGGCCGACCGGAGCGGGCGGCGGGCTGCGTATGATAGGCGGCTCGCAGCGCACGGCTGTGCGCGCCTCAAACCCGATTCCGACGTATCGCATGAGCGACACCCGACACCCCGACGCGCGCTGGCTGGTCGACCTGGCCGAAGAACCCGCAGACGACGCCTTCGCCGCCTGGAGCCTGGGCCTGCGCGGCGCCGGCAGCGCCAGTTTCGAGCTGCCGATGCCCGCGCTGCATGTGCTGAGCGAAACCTGGCGCAGCCACGGGCGCTTGCGTGGCGGGCAGCTCGGTGCGGCGCGTTTTGCCGGCGACGACGATCTGATGATCGGCGAGCTGGTGCTGTCCGAGCGCGATTTCGGCGGCATCGGCACCACCACGCACGAGGCCTACCGCCGACTGCTCGATTACGTGCCGGGTTCGGGTTACCCGTATGTGCTGCGCATCTGGAGCTACTTCTCGCGGATCAACGAAGGCGAGGGCGACAACGAGCGCTACCGCCAGTTCTGCGTGGGGCGCCAGCTGGCGCTGGAGCGCGCCTGGTTCGAGGCCGACCCCGCCGCCACCGTGATCGGCCTGCCGGACCGCTCGACCAAGCTGCGCGTGCTCTGGCTGGCCTCGAAGACGCCGGGGCGCATGCTCGACAATCCGCGCCAGATGACGCCGCGCAACTACCCGCCCGAATACGGCCCTGAGCCGCCGCGCTTCTCGCGCGCCGCGCTGTGGCAGGGCGCGCGCGGCGGCGTGATGCTGATCTCCGGCACCGCCAGCGTGGTCGGGCACAGTTCGCGCCATCCAGGGCGGCTGGACAACCAGCTGGCGGAGACCAAGCGCAACCTGGAGAGCCTGCTCAAGGTCGCCAACGAGGCCACCGGACGCGAGAGCCAGTACGGCCGCGGCACCGTGCTGCGCGCCTATGTGCGCTCGGAAGAGCATTTCCTGCCCACCGAACAGTTCCTGCGCGAGCAGTTCCCCGGCGCCGCCTTCGCGGTGCTGCAGGGCGATGTCTGCCGCCAGGAACTCTTGTGCGAGATCGAAGGTGTCCATCATTTCTGAGCGCGATCCGGGCTACCCGGACGACACCCGCATGCGCGCGGTGTTCAACACCATCGAGGCGCTGATCGAGCGCCGTTACGGCATTCCGGTGCGCATCCGCGACGTCCCCGATCCCTTCACCGGGGACCTGGACGGCGCCGAGATCCACATCGACCACGATCTGGACGCCGAAGAGGCGCTGTTCATCCTGGTCCATCTGTTCGGCCACACGGTGCAGTGGAACCTGTCCGAACGCGGACGCACGCTCGGCGTGCAGCAGCCGGACCCGAACCTGTCCGCCGAGCGCATGGCCGAGCTGTACCACTACGAGCGCGAGGCGGCCGAACTCAGCCTGACCCTGTTCCACGACGCCGGCGTGCACGACCTCGACCAGTGGCTGGCCGACTTCTTCCACTGCGACTGGGAATACCTGGTGCACTTCTACAAGACCGCCGAGAAGCGCCCGTTCAAGGGCTTCTGGCGCGTCGGCACCGAGTTGCTGCGACCGCGACCGATCCCCGAGTTCACGCCCAGCGCATGGCGGGCGCGGTGGGATGGGGTGGTGGTCTAGCGGCGAGCCTTGGTGACGGCCGGTTGTGAGTTCTGGGTTGTGGGTTGTGGGCAGCAAGAGCCGCCAGATTGCGGGCTTTTGGCTTTTGCCGCCCACAACCCAGAACCCAGAACCCGTGTATCAGCCCTCAGCGCCTTCCACGCCCGAGGACGTCGACGCCCAATCCAGCGCGGCCATGAACACCGCGATGCCCACTGAAATCATCAAGCGCATGTCCCGTCTCCTTCGTCGCTGCCGCGGGGCCCCGGTCTGCTGCCGGGTCAATCGTATGACAACGGAGTGTGCGGGCAGTTCGCTGACTGCCGGATGACGAAAATTTAACAGATTCGGGAAAATTTCGGGCGGGGGTTGGTGACATATCGTTGGTGGGAGTTCTCGTCGCTCCGGGTCGGCGCGCTCACTTGCGCATCGAACCGGGGGCGCGTAGCCCGGGGTACGCGCGCAGCGCGTTCCCCGGGTGCTTGCGACAAGTACCCGCTGAGCCGCTGCGCGGCACAACGGGCTACGCACGTCACGCCGACAGAGTCGGCTCCCACAGGCTCCGGTGTGCGCGCCTTGCCGCCCACAACCCACAACCCACAACCCACACCCACACCCACAACCCACAACCCACAACCCTCTCTACTGTGCCGCGGCCTGCCCGAGCAGCTGCCGCACCAGGGTGGCGATCTCCTCCTTGCTGCCGGTGATCATCAGCTGCTGGTCGCGGTTGAGGCCGGTGCCGATGGCGACGGCGTAGTCGGTGCCGACGTTGTGGCCTTCGTCATCGAGGCGGGCGAAGGACTCGATCTTGCCGATGTAAATCACGTGCGAAGCATCGAGGAAGCCGCCACCGGGCAGTCGTATCCAGCGTTGCATCGGCGTCCCCCTCGTTCGCTCGCGGTACGCCGAGTCTACGCGCTCAGGCGCGGCGCAGCAGCGAGGCGGCAAGCGCCTCCAGCGCTTCGGGCTTGAGCAGTTCCACTTCGCGCCTTTCGATGGCGATCAGGCCGTCGTCGGTCATCCGGCGGATCACCCGACTGACGGTTTCCGGCGCCAGCGAGAGGTAGTTGGCGATGTCGGTGCGCTGCATCGGCAGGATGAAGCGGCGCGCGGAGTAGCCGCGGCTGGACAGGCGCTCCGACCAGTTGATCAGGAACGCCGCCAGTCGCTCTTCGGCGCTGTAGTCGCCCTTGCCCAGGGTCGCCGTGCCGATGTCCTTGGAGATCAGGCGGAACAGGGTTTCCTGGATCGACGGAATGCGCGTGGCCAGCGTGGCCATCGCCGGGAACGAGAAGCGGCACAGCATCACGGTGTCTACCGCCACCGCGTGGCAGGGATAGCGCGAGGGGTATATCGCGTTCAGGCCGACCAGTTCGCCCGGCGTGTAGAAGCCGAGTACCTGCTCGCGGCCCTTGTCGTCGAGCACATAGGTCTTCACCAGCCCGGCGCGCACCGAGAAGATCGCGCTGAAGGCGTCGCCGGTGCGGAAGATCTCGTCGCCTGCGTGATACGGGCCCACGTGTTCGATCAGGCAATGCAGGTCCGCGAGCGCGCGCTTGTCGTAGCCATCCGGCAGGCACAGCTTGCCGAACACGCAGGTGGTGCAGAAGTGCGCGGCGTCGCCGTCGTCGATCGGGGCCTGCGGCCACAGGTTCTGCGCCGTTTCCAACACCATGCCGCTCCGGGCGGGAAGTGGCGCTAGTCTGCCCGCGCTTGCCGGTTCGGGCTAGGGGGCAGGCGCTGCATTCACCCGCGCGCTGGCAGAATCGGGCCCTTCTGCTCTGGTTCGCCGCCCATGCTTCGACTGTTTGTCGCCACCCTGATGCTGCTGGCCACTGCAACCCTGCCGGCCGCCGCCTACGACCTCGAATGGCGTCTGGCTTTCGATGCGAAGACCAAGTCCGCGCAGGGCTCGCTGACCCTGGGCAAGGGCGCCGGCGAAGTGAAGTCGATCGACTTCAGCTTCCCCGCGGCCTATTCGGACATCAGCGCCGACGGCCAGTTGCAGCGCAAGGGCGCACGCGCCGTGTGGACGCCGCATGCCAAGGGCGGCACGATCCGGTGGCGCGTGCGCATCGATGAGCAGCGCGCCAACGGCGCCTACCGCAGCTATTTCCCCGGCGACTGGGCGATCTTCCGCGGCGACCGCGTGTTCCCGTCGGCCAAGGTGCGCGCCGCCAAGGGCGCACAGTCGCGGGCACGGCTGGTGCTGGACGTGCCCAAGTCCTGGCACCAGGACACGCCGTACTTCGTCGAAGCGGATGGCAGCTACCGGGTGGATGATCCCGACCGCCGTTTCGACCGCCCGGTCGGCTGGATGCTGGTGGGCGACATCGGCACCCGGCGCGAGGTCATTGCCGGCACCGAGGTGGCCCTGGGCGCGCCGAAGGACGAGGGCATGCGCCGGATGGACATGCTCGCCTTCCTCAACTACACCCTGCCGGCGATGAAGGATGCCTTCGGCACCCTGCCGCCGAAGATCTTCATCGTCTCCGCGCCCGATCCGATGTGGCGCGGCGGGCTCTCGGCACCGCGCTCGCTGTACCTGCACCTCGATCGCCCGATGGTCTCGGAAAACGCGACCAGCACGCTGCTGCACGAACTGACCCATGTGACCACGCGCATCCGCGGCCAGGGCGATGACGACGACTGGCTGGCCGAGGGCCTGGCCGAGTTCTACGCGGTGGAACTGCTCTACCGCAGCGGCGGCATGACCGATGCGCGCCACGACAAGACCCTGGCGTGGTTGGCGGACTGGGGCAAGCGGGTGAAATCGCTGCGCAAGGACCGCTCCAGCGCCGAAACCACCGCGCGCGCGGCGCTGCTGTTGCTGGAAGTGGACCGCGAGATCCGCAAGGCCACTGGCGGGCGCCAGAGCCTGGACGACGTGACCCGTCGGCTGATGCGCGAGCGCAAGGTCAGCACCGACGAGTTCATCGCCGCCGCGGAGAAGGTCGCCGGGCGCAAGCTCAAGTCGCTCGACACCCCGCTGCTGCGATGAGCCATTCGGACGCGCGCATCGCACTCGCCTGCCTCGACCTCGATGCCTGCAGCGAGGACGACACTCCGGCTACCGCCGCCACCCTGGCGCGCCGTGCGCACACGCCGCACGGCACGCCGGCGGCCATCGTGGTCCATCCCGAATTGCTGCTGGCCACGCGCATGAGCCTGATGCGCGAGGGCATCGCGCAGGTGCGCACGGCGGCGCTGGTCAATGTCCCTGAAGGCGAGGATCCGGCGCGCGCGGAATCGGAGGCGCGGCGGGCGCTTGCGGTCGGCGCGGACGAGATCGAACTCAGCTTCCCGCACCGCGCCTTCGCGCGGGGCGGCGATGCGGCGCGCGAGTTGCTGGCCGCGGTGAAGGCGCGCTGCGGCACACGCACGCTGAAAGTGATGCTGCGCGGTGACGCGCTGGCGGACGACGCCACGCTGCGCGCCGCAGCCGACGCGGCCATCGCCGCGGGCGCCGACTACCTGCACGCCGCCGGGATGCCGACCAGCGCGCGGCTGCGCGTGCTGGTCGAAGCGATCGCGGCAGCCGGGCGGCCGCTGGGGCTCAAGGTCTCCGGGGTGCAGACCCCGGCCCAGGCGAGCGCGGTGATCGCCCTGGCCAGCGGACTCTACGGCCGCGAACGCGTGGTGCCGGCGCGGCTGCGCATTGGCGGTGACCGCCTGCTCGACGCGCTGCTGCCGCTGCTCGCGGCGGAACCGCCGGATGCGGACTGAACGCGCGACCGCCTGCCTGCTCGGCGGCGCGCTGGGCGATTCGCTCGGCCTGCCCTTCGAGGGCGTGTCGCCGCGGCGCATTGCGCGCTGGCTGCGGCGCCGGCCCTTTGGGCAGAGCTTCGTCGCCGGTCGCGGCATGCTCAGCGACGACACCGACCACGCGGTGTTCACCGCGCAGGCGCTGCTGCGCGCGCAGGGCGACGTGGCGCGCTTCCGCCGCGTGCTGGCCTGGCGCATGCGCCTGTGGCTGCTGACCCTGCCCGCTGGCATTGGCCTGGCGACCCTGCGCAGCCTGGTCCTGCTGTGGTGCGGCGTGCCGCCCACGCGCAGCGGCGTGTGGTCGGCCGGCAACGGCCCGCTGATGCGCGCACCGCTGATCGGATGCATGTATGCCAGCGATGCCGGGCGTCGGCGCGCTTTCGTCGATGCCTCCACGCGCATGACCCACCGCGACCCGCAGGTGCTGACCGCCGCGCGCGCGCTGGCGGACGTGGCTGCAGCAATCACCCGCGGCGAGTTCGCGCGGGCGCCGGGCTGGCCGGCCTTGCAGGCGCTGCTGCGCGCCGCCGGCGACGAGCCCGAGTGGAAGGCGATGCTGCTGCGCCTGGGCGACTGCTTCACCTCGCGCGATCCGTGCACGGCAGCGCGCGTGGCCTTCGGCGGCCCGGGCGGCATCAGCGGCTATGCGCTGCACACCCTGCCGTTCGCGCTGGCCGCCTGGCATACCCACTGCGGCGACAGCGTCGCCACGCTGGAGGCGGTCGTCCGCGCCGGTGGCGACACCGACACCGTGGGCGCGGTGGCCGGCTCGCTGGCGGCATTGTCCGCGACCGACCTGGGCGCGAGCGTTGGCCTGGTCGATGGCATCGCCGACTGGCCGCACAGCCCCGCCTACCTGCGCCAGCTCGGCGCTGCGCTGGACGGCGCGCCGGTGCGCGTGTCCACCGGCTTCCGCGCCGGCCTGTGGCTGCGCAGCCCGCTGTTCATGGCCCTGGTGCTGGCGCAGGGGCTGAGGCGGCTGGCGCCGCCGTATTGAAGTGTTGAAGCGGGGCCGGGGCCTGCTGCATAGAAGCGGGGCAGGGGGAGAGGGGCTATTGAAGCGGGGAAAGGGGCAGGGGGCAAGGGACCGGGTTCGCCGCGCTGCCGGGGCCTGAGGCGTCGGCTGGACAGGGGCACCCGGATGCGATGAGACCCGTCAATGCGGAAAGATGGGCCCCCTGCCCCCTTCCCCCTGCCCCGCTTCTCGTCCTTGGCCCACCCTGTCCAGCCGGCGCCTCAGGCCCCGGCAGCGCGGCAAGGCTGGTCCCCTGCCCCTTTACCCTTTCCCCGCTTCTTGCTTCCGCTCCCCCTGCCGATGGTCACACCCACGCGGGTGACGATCGTCACTAATGCCGGTCAGCGGAAACACGCAGTCTGCACTGGCGATGCACGGCCGGGTGACCACGGCTGTGCGAGCATCCGCAGCAACCGACACGCCCGAACACGAGCCATGAGCCAGCCCGACCTCCTTGGACAACTGCGCATCGACCGCGACGCGCGCCCGCAGGCGCCGCCGCCGCGCGGGGGCGTGCCCTGGTGGCTGTTCGTCGGCGCGCTGCTGCTGGTCGGCGGCGGCGTCTGGTGGCTGAGCGGGCGCGGGCCGGCATCGCTCAAGGTGCAGACTGCGGTGGCGCAAGCCGCGGCCAGCGTGCCGACGTCTGCCTCGGTGCTGGACGCTTCCGGCTACGTGGTCGCGCGGCGCCAGGCCACGGTGTCGGCCAAGGTCACCGGCAAGGTGCGCGAGGTGCTGATCGAGGAGGGCATGCGCGTCGAGGAAGGCCAGGTGCTGGCCACGCTCGACGACACCCAGCAGGCGGCGCAGCTGGCGCTGTCGCAGGCGCAGCTGGCCAGCGCGCGTTCGGCCCTGGCCGAGACCGAGGCCACCCTGCGCCAGGCGCAGGCGGACCTGAAGCGCCAGCAGGAGATCGTTGCGCGCAAGCTCGGCACCGCGGCGCAGCTGGACGCCGCGCGCGCCGCGGCCGAATCGCTCGCCGCGCGCCTGGCCAGCCAGCGGCGCCAGGTCACGGTGGCCGAGGAAGCGCTGCAACTGTCGCAAGTGGATCTGGACGACACCACCATCCGCGCGCCTTTCGCCGGCGTGATCATCGCCAAGGCGGCGCAGCCGGGCGAGATGATCTCGCCGATCAGCGCCGGCGGCGGCTTCACCCGCACCGGCATCGGCACCATCGTCGACATGGATTCGCTGGAGGTGGAGGTCGACGTCAACGAATCCTTCATCGGCCGCGTGCAGAGCCAGATGCCGGTCGAGGCGATGCTGAACGCCTATCCCGACTGGAAGATCCCCGGCGAGGTGATCGCCGTGATTCCGGCGGCCGATCGGGCCAAGGCCACCGTGCGCGTGCGCGTGGCGCTGGCCCTGAAGGACCCGCGCATTGTCCCCGAGATGGGCGTGCGCGTACGTTTCCTCGAAGCGCGCAGCACCGAGCCCGCGCCGAAGAAGGCGGATCTCGCCGGCGTGCTGGTGCCGAAGACGGCGGTCGTCGAGCGCGACGGCAAGGCTTACGTCTTCGTGGTCGAGGAAGGCCGCGCCAGCCGCCGCGAAGTCACCGCCGGGGTTACTATCGCCGAATCCCGCAACCTGACCGGCGGCGTCGCGGCCGGCCAGACCGTGGTCGTATCGCCGCCGCCGGAATTGGCGGATGGGGCAGAAGTGAGTGGTGAGTAGGAAGTAGTGAGTGGCCAAAGCCGCACGCCGCCACCCACCCCTCCTGCTACTCACTATTCACCGTACTTGTGAGTAGGAAGTAGGAAGTAGTGAGTGGCCAAAGCCGGCACGCTGCCACCCACCGCTCCTGCTACTCACTACTCACCACTCACTACTCACAAGATTCACCAGGACCACCCCATGACCCAAGCCCTCGTCCAGATCAACAACGTCGTCAAGCACTACACCCGCGGCAAGCAGGTGGTCGAGGTGCTGCACGGGATCACGCTCGACATCCCGAAGGGGGATTTCGTCGCGCTGATGGGGCCGTCCGGTTCCGGCAAGACCACCCTGCTGAACCTGATCGGTGGCCTCGACCAGCCGACACGCGGGGAGATCATCGTCGACGGCCAGCGGATCGACCGCATGTCCTCCACCGAGCTGTCGCGCTGGCGCGCGCGGCATGTGGGCTTCGTGTTCCAGTTCTACAACCTGCTGCCGGTGCTGACCGCCGAGCGCAACGTGGAGCTGCCGCTGCTGCTGACCAGCATGGGCGGCGCCGAGCGGCTCAAGCGCGCCAACCTGGCGCTGGAGATCGTGGGCCTCAAGGACCGCGCGCGGCACAAGCCCAAGGAGCTCTCGGGCGGCCAGGAGCAGCGCGTGGCGATCGCCCGCGCGCTGGTGTCCGATCCCACCCTGCTGGTCTGCGACGAGCCGACCGGCGACCTCGACCGCAAGACCGCCGACGAGATCCTGACCCTGCTGCAGCGGCTCAACCGCGAGCACGGCAAGACCATCGTCATGGTCACCCACGATCCCAAGGCCGCCGAGTACGCCGCGCGCACCGTGCACCTCGACAAGGGCACGCTGCTCGCCGACACGCTGGCAGCGGCCTGAGGAGGCCCGTCATGGGATATTTCCGTTTCGTCTGGGCAAGCCTGTGGCGCAAGAAGACGCGCGCGCTGCTGACGCTCCTGTCGCTGGTCTGCGCCTTCCTGCTGTTCGGGCTGCTGCAGTCGCTCAGCGTGTTCTTCACCGCCGGCGCGGATTTCGTCGGCGCCTCGCGGCTGATCGTGCAATCGCGCGTGTCCTTCACCGATTCCCTGCCGATCCGCCTGCTGCCCGAGATCGAGGCAGTACCCGGAGTGAAGATCGTCAGCCATGACCAGTGGTTCGGCGGCTACGTGGGTGAGAACGACCAGGTCTTCACCTTTGCCTCCGACCCCGCCCGGCTGCGCGCGGCGTATCCGGAGTGGGTGATGCCGGACGAACAATGGCGCGCCTTCGAGCAGACCCGCACCGGCGCGATCGTCGGTCGCGTGGTCGTCGACCAGCGCGGCTGGAAGGTGGGCGACAAGCTGCCGCTGAAGTCGAACATCTTCCCGCAGCAGGACGGGTCGATGGACTGGCAGTTCGACATCGTCGGCATCTACGACGGCAAGGACGCTTCCTGGCAGTCGCAGACGATGGGCATCTACATCAATCACGCCTATTTCGCCGAGGCCAACCAGTTCGGCCGGCTCGCTGGCGTCTATGCCGTGGTGCTGGACGATCCGGACAAGGCGAATGAGGTGGCGCAGGCGATCGACGCGCGTTTCGCCAATTCGCCCAACGAGACCAAGACCCAGTCGGAGAAGGACTTCAACAAGGGCTTCTTCAAGCAGATCGGCGACATCGGCCTGATCGTCAGCCTGATCCTGCTGGCGGTGTTCTTCACCATCCTGATCCTGACCGGCAACACCATGGCCCAGGCCGTGCGCGAGCGCATCCCGGAACTGGCGGTGCTCAAGACCCTGGGCTTCAGCGACGGCAAGGTCACCGCGCTGGTGCTTGCCGAGGCCCTGCTGCTGTGCGCCATCGGCGGCTTCGGCGGGATGCTGCTGGCCGAGTTCGCCATGGGCGGCCTGGCCAAGGCGGCGCCGATGTTCTTCGGTGCGATGCGCGCCGACCCGCGCGTGTGGGTCCAGGCTGTCATCGCCATGCTGGTGCTGGCGCTCGCCGTCGGCCTGCCGCCGGCGCTGCACGCCGGCCGTCTGCGCATCGTCGACGCGCTGGCGGGAAGGTAATGAACTGGGAGAGGCGCAAGCCCCAACACCCGGAGTCCCGGACGAAGAGTGCTGATCCCCTGCCCCGTGCCCGCTGCCCCGTGCCCCGCTTCTGAGATTCCGCCATGTTCAAGCAGATCCTCGAAATCGTCCTGATGAACCTGCGCACCATCCCGCAGCGCCTCGGTGCCTCGCTGGTGATCGTGATCGGCATCGCCGGCGTGGTCGGCGTGTTCACCGCCCTGTTCGCGATGGCTGGTGGCATCGATTCCACCCTCAAGTCCAGCGGCGATCCGCGCAATGCCCTGGTGTTGCGCGGCGGCTCGCAGGCGGAGCTGAACAGTTCGATGGACCGCGACACCATCGACATCGTCCGCCAGGGCCCGGGCATCCGCAAAGACGCCGAAGGCAAGCCGCTGGTGTCCGGCGAGCTGATCGTGATCGCGGAGCTGCCGAAGAAGGGCGAGACGCTCGGCGCCAACATCACCCTGCGCGGCATCGAGCCGGCCGGGTTCGCGTTGCGGCCCAACCTGAAGATCGTCGAAGGCCGGCAGTTCACGCCGGGCCTGCAGGAAGTGGTCGTGGGCAAGGGCGCCGCTGCGCAGTTCGAGGGCCTGGCGGTGGGCGGCAAGATCCGCCTGCGCGGCGCCGACTGGGATGTCGTCGGCATGTTCGCCAGCGGCGATTCCTTCGACAGCGAGATCTTCACCGACAGCGCCACGGCGCAGACGGCCTGGGGTCGCCCCAACTACTACTCGGTGGCGCTGGTCGGCCTCGACAGCGCGGACGGGGTCAAGCCGCTGCATGAAGCGCTGGATGCGGACCCGCGCGTGAACCTGGAGGCCAAGAGCCAGGTGGCCTACTTCACCGAGCAGACCGCCTCGACCACCCAGGGTGTGCGCGTGCTTGGCAGCGCGGTGGCCGTGATCATGTGCCTGGGCGCGATCTTTGCGGCGCTCAACACGATGTATGCCTCGGTCTCGACGCGCACCCGCGAGATCGCCACCCTGCGCGCGATCGGCTTTGGTCCGCTGCCGGTGGTCGCATCGGTGCTGGTCGAATCCATGCTGCTGGCGCTGGCCGGCGGCGTGATCGGCGCATTCCTCGCCTATGTGCTGTTCAACGGCATGACCGTCTCGACCCTCGGCGGGAGCACCTTTACCCAGCTCGTGTTCGATTTCAAGGTCAGCCCGGCGCTGGTCGCCACCGGATTGCAACTGGCGCTCGCCATCGGCTTCATCGGCGGCCTGCTCCCCGCGCTGCGCGCCGCGCGCATGCCGGTGACGGTGGCGCTGCGCGAAGCATGAAAGCTGGTGTTGGTATTGGTTGTTGGTGTTGGAAGGAGCGGTGCGACGCGACGTGCGGGCTATTCGCTCTGACCAACACCAACGAATAACACCGGTGTTGGTATTGGTTGTAGGTGTTGGAAGGAGCGAAAAGCGGCGACGTGCGGGCCTTTCGCTTTGACCAACACCAACACCAACAACCAACACCCGCTCTATCGAGGTACGAACTTCAGCGACACCCCGTTCATGCAGTAGCGCAACCCGGTCGGCTTGGGGCCGTCGGGGAAGACGTGGCCCAGGTGGCCGCCGCAGCGGCGGCAATGGACCTCGGTGCGCACCATGAACCAGCCGCGGTCCTCGCGCGTGCCCACCGCGTTCGGCAGCGGCGCGTAAAAGCTCGGCCAGCCGGTGCCGGACTCGTACTTGGTCTGCATGTCGAACAGCGGCAGGTCGCAGCCGGCGCAATGGAACACGCCGGGGCGCTTCTCATCGTTCAGCGGGCTGGAGCCCGCGCGCTCGGTGGCTTCCTCGCGCAGCACCGCATAGGCCTGCGGCGACAGCCGCGCGCGCCACTCGGCCTCGGTCAGTTCGAACTCGAATTTCTCGCCTGTCTCGGCAGGCGCCCCGCGGCTCCACAAGGCCATCCCGATTCCTCCCGCGCCGAGCCCCAGGGCCGACGCCAGCAACGTCCTGCGTTTCATCGATCGTCCATCCCGTTCATCCCGCGCTCCCATTGAAGCGCGTTGTGTGTCACGGAGATGTGGACCGGTAAACCGGCGCGCGGCTTTCAGCCGGCGTGGCGGGCGTTCATTCGAGAATCCGGGTGGTTACCGCTCGCGCGCCAGGAGCATCCCTGGCGCGGGTCGGGCAGCCTCAGGCGCGCTTGAGTGCCGGTGCCTTGGCCTTGCGCGTGGTGGTCTTCGCCGCGCTCGATTTCTTCGCCGCCGGCTTCTTCGCGCTGGCCTTCTTGGCCGAGGCCTTCTTCTTCGGCGCGGGTTTGTCGCCCGCGGCGGGCTCGGCCTTGGCCTTCACCGTGCGCGTCTTCTTCGGTGCCTCGGGCTTGCCGCCCTTGCGCCCGAAGCGGCCCTTGCCGGCGGCCTTGGCCGGTGCGGCGGCGAGGATCGCCACGCAATCGGCCTCGCTCAGGTCCTCGGGGGCGACATCCTTCGGAATCTTGCCGTTCTTGCTGCCGTCGGTGATGTACGGGCCGAACTTGCCGCGCAGGATCTGGATCGCGCCATCCTGGAAGCTGGCGATGACCCGGTTGGCCAGCGCCTCGCGCTTGGCGCGCACCAACTCCACCGCGGCGTCGAGGTCGATCTCGTAGGGATCGGTGCCGGCCGGGATCGAGGCATAGGTGCTGCCCGCCTTGACGAAGGGGCCAAAACGGCCGATGCCGACGCTGATCTCTTCGCCTTCGGCGTTCTTGCCGAGCTGGCGCGGCAATTCGAACAGCTTCAGCGCCTCGGGCAAGGTGATGCTGTCCATCTTCTGCCCGGCGCGCAGCGAGGCGAAGCGCGGCTTGTCCTCGTCGTCCTTGGTGCCGATCTGCACGAAGGGCCCGAAGCGCCCCAGGCGCACCGAGATCTCCTTGCCGGTTTTCGGATCCAGGCCGAGCACGCGGCCCTGGGTCACCTCGGCGCGCGTGACCGAGCTGTCCTTTTCCTCGACCTGGGCCTTGAACGGCACCCAGAACTCGCGCAGCACCGGCACCCAGTCCTTCTCGCCGCGCGCGACCGCGTCCAGCTCGTCTTCCAGGCGCGCGGTGAACTCGTAATCCACATACTGGTTGAAGTGCCCGGCGAGGAACTTGGCGACCACCCGGCCGACATCGGTCGGCTGGAAGCGGCGCTGCTCAAGGGTCACGTACTCGCGCGCGAGCAGCACCTGGATGATGCTGGCGTAGGTGGACGGACGGCCGATGCCGTACTCCTCCAGCGCCTTGACCAGGCTGGCTTCGGAGAAGCGCGGCGGCGGCTCGGTGAAATGCTGCTCGGCGCGCAGTTCGTTGAGATCGACGAGCTGCCCGACTTCCATCGGCGGCAGCTTGGCGCCGGCCTCATCGTCCTCGTTCTTCTGGTCGCGGCCTTCCTCGTAGACCGCGAGGAAGCCCGGATCGACCACCGTGGTGCCGCTGGCGCGCAGGATGTCGCCCTTGCCGGCTTCCAGGTCCACGCTCACGGTGTTCAGCAGCGCCGGCTTCATCTGGCAGGCCAGGGTGCGTTTCCAGATCAGCTCGTACAGCTTGAGCTGGTCCGGCGTCAGGTACTTGGCGATCGAGGCCGGCGTGCGCAGCGCGCTGGTCGGGCGGATCGCCTCGTGCGCTTCCTGCGCGTTCTTGCTCTTGGTCTTGTAGAACTGCGGGCCGGGCGGCAGCTTGTCGGCGCCGAATTCGCGCTCGATCGCGTGGCGCAGCTCGGCCAGCGCGTCGTTCGACAGGTGCACGGAATCCGTACGCATGTAGGTGATCAGGCCGATCTGGCCGCCTTCGCCCACGTCCACGCCTTCGTACAGGCCCTGCGCGATGCGCATGGTGCGCTGGGTGCCGAAGCCGAGCTTGCGCGCGGCCTCCTGCTGCAGCGTGGAGGTGATGAACGGTGGCGCCGCGCGGCGCTGGCGGTCCTTGCGCTGGATGTCGGCGACCTTGAGTGCGCCCTTCGGCTTGTGCGCCTTCGCACCGGCCAGCACCCGCTCGCGCGCGGCGGTGGCTTTGGCTTCGTCGTTGAGGTCGAACTGGTCGACCTTCTTGCCGCCGAGCTGCGAGAGCTTGGCGGTGAACGCTTGGCCGGCAAAGCAGTCGGCCTCGATGGTCCAGTACTCGCGCGGGATGAAGCGTTCGATCTCTTCCTCGCGCTCGACGATCATGCGCAGCGCAGGGCTCTGCACGCGGCCCGCGGACAGCCCGCGCTGGACCTTCTTCCACAGCAGCGGCGAGAGGTTGAAGCCAACCAGGTAATCCAGCGCGCGGCGCGCCTGCTGTGCGTTGATCAGGTCCAGCGACAGCTCACGCGGATGCGCGATCGCTTCCTTGATCGCTTTCGGTGTGATCTCGGCGAAGGTGACGCGGTGGATGTCCTTGTTCGCGAGCAGTTTCTTCTCGCGCAGGATCTCGTAGACGTGCCAGCTGATCGCCTCGCCCTCGCGGTCCAAGTCGGTCGCCAGGTAGATGGAATCGGCTGCGCGCGCCGCCTTGGCGATCGCGTCGACATGCTTCTCGTTGCGGTCGATGACCTCATAGGCCATGTGGAAATCGTGCTCGGTGTCGACCGAGCCATCCTTGCTCGGCAGATCGCGCACGTGGCCATAGGAGGCCATCACCTGGAAGTCCTTGCCGAGGACCTTGTTGATGGTCTTGACCTTCGCCGGCGACTCGACGATGAGGAGATTCTTGGCCATGAACGCGGGATAGGGCCCGGAAAAAGGGCCGGGATGTTAACCGTATTCAGGTGAGGATGTCGCTCGTGCGATGTGCGCGGACGGTTGTCTTCGCGCCAGCGTGCCGACGGTTGTGGGTTGTGGGTTGTGAGTTGTGGGCAGCAAAGCCGGGCTTCCGCGGGCGGTCAGCGGTCTCGCGCCGCCGCTGCCCACAACCCAGAACCCACAACCCACAACCCGAGCCATTACCCGGGCTTCTTCCCCGCCGCCCGCTCCCTCAGGATCTTCTGCTTCAGCGCTTCGAGTTCCTCGCGGCTCATGCTCTTGCGGATCTCGGGGTCGCCGGTGGGGCTGACGCCGCTGGGGCATTCGACCGGCTGGTTGTTGCTCGGGGTGCCGAACTTCCACAGCTTCATGCCGGATTCCAGGCGGAAGGTGGTGGTGCCGCAGTAGCACTTCGGGCCGTAGTTGTGGCAGACCTTGCCGTCCTGGAACAGGGTGCCGCTCTCGACCTTGAAATTCGCGTCGTGGGTGGTGGTGGTGCCGTCGCTCCACTTGACGTCCACGCTGCCGGATTCGTTGCTGGTGGTGCTGCCCTGGCGCACCGCGCTGGTGGCTTCGACGCCCCAGATACGCAGATCCGGACTGGCCAGGCTGATGTTCTCGACGGTCAATGCCGGTCCGGCGGACGATTCGCCACCGCAACCGGCCAGCGCCAGAAGCGCCATCAGCGAAACTGTGAGCTGTTTCATGGTTTCCCCCCAAGGAATGTGCTGTTTGCACGATTCCTTCACGGAGAGGCTGGCGCTCCGGGGACATCGTTTGCTCTCACCGGTGCGGCCGGCTGGCGCCAGGTCCACAGCAGCCAGGCGGCGCTCGCCGCCGCGACTGCCGCCAGCACCGCCGCGGCCCAGGCGGGCAGCGCCAGCTCGCCAAACCACTGCCCGGCGAACGCGAGCGCCGTCGTCAGCGTCAGCCGCGCCAGTTCCAGCCAGAGCCCGAAGCGCCGGTACGCCGGGCGCCCATCGATCAGCAGGCCGAGCGCCACCGACGCTGCCGACAGGTACAGCGCATAGCCCAGCTCCGGCCAGAAGGGCACGCGGTAGGCGACGAAAATCAGATGGATCAGCGGCGGCACCAGCAGCGCGCTCTGCACCAGTGCATAGGCCGACAGGCCGGCGGGTGTGTCGCTGGCGTAATGCGTGTGGCGGGCGAGGTCGAAGGCCGGCTTGGGGTCGATCGCCGCCAGCCCGGCCGGGCGCCAGCCGGGCGGGCGCAGCCAGATCGTCAGTTTGTCCGCCCAGCGCGGCGCGCGCCAGGCGTCGCGCAGCAACTGCCACGACGTGTCCAGGTTGACCCACAGCGGATTCCAGCTGCGCACCGGCGCGCGCGTGCCGTAGCGCACCGGGTCGTCTGCGCGCTCGTCCTCGAAGGTGCCGAACATCCGGTCCCAGCACATCAGGATGCCGCCGTAGTTCTTGTCGAGGTAGCGGTCGTTGACCCCGTGGTGCACGCGGTGGTTGGAGGGTGAGCCGAACCAGCGGTCGAACCAGCCGAGCGAGCCGATGCGCTCGGTGTGGATCCAGAACTGGTACAGCAGGTTCAGCAATGCAGCCACCGCGAACACCGCCGGGGGAATGCCGATCACTGCCAGCGGCAGCGAGAACATCCAGGTCCACAGGTGCATCGACGCCGACGGCACGCGCAGCGCGGTGGCCAGGTTGAAGCGGTCGCTGGAGTGGTGCACCACGTGCGAGGCCCACAAGAGGTTCCACTCGTGGCCCATGCGGTGCTGCCAGTAATAGGTGAAGTCGTACAGCAGCAGGCCGATGATCCAGGTCCAGGGACTGGCCAGCGACCATTCGGCCAGCGCGAGATGGCTGTAGGCGAGGGTGTAGATGCCGGTGCGCAACACGATCATGACGGTGCCGAGCGCACTCATCATGATCGACACGCCGAGGCTGGTCACGGTGTCGTTGCGCTCGTAGTCCTGGCGGCCCTGCGCGCGCGAAATGGCGTAGTCGAGGTAGACCGCGAGATAGAACAGCGGCAGCACGCCGGCTGCGATCAGGGCATTCGGGGGAATCGAGCGCATGCCGCCGATGATGCGCCTGCGCCGCGCGGGCGGCCGCCAGGCCATCGCCGCGATGCAAACTTTGCCGATCCTCGCGCCTTCCCGGCTTCGACAATGTACACGCGTGTGACGTGCTAATGTGCGCGGTTGCCCCTGACCGACCAATGCCCGCATGTCGATCCTGCCCCGCCTGACCTGCTTGCTCGCCCCGTTGTGGGGGGCGGTGCATGCGCATGCGGAAAGGGTCGACTTCCAGGCCAGCCCGAATGCCAGCACACCCTCGCTGGCGGTGGATCCGGCACGCGGACTGATCATCACCTGGCAATCGCGCCAGGGCAGCGAGTCCAGCCTGCACTATGCCCTGCTGTCTGCGGAAGGGCGCGAGCTGCGCCGCGGCGTGATCGCCAGCGGCAGCGACTGGTTCGTCAATTGGGCGGACTTTCCCAGCCTGACCGTGCTGGACAACAACGACTGGGTCACCTACTGGCTGCAGAAGTCCGCGCCGGACGCCTACGCTTACGATTTGCGCGTGCTGCGCTCCAGCAACGGCGGCGGCCGTTGGGGCGAGGCGCTCACCCCGCACGATGACGGCACGCCCACCGAGCACGGCTTCGCTTCGATGCTGCCGCTGGGCGATTCGCGCGTGCAGTTGCTGTGGCTGGATGGCCGCCACAGCGGCGGCGCCGCGGAAGGGCACGCCGAAGGCCACGCGGACGAAGGCCCGATGACCCTGCGCGGCGCCACCCTCGACTGGCGCGGCCGCATCCTCGATCCCGTCGAAATCGACGCGCGCACCTGCAGCTGCTGCCAGACCGATGTCGCGCGCATCGGCGATCGCGCGCTGCTGGTCTATCGCGACCGCAGCGAGGACGAGATCCGCGACATCTACCTGGTCGAGCGCGCCGGCGATGGCAGCTGGTCCTCCCCGGAACCGGTGCATGCGGACAACTGGAAGATCGCTGCCTGCCCGGTCAACGGGCCGGCAATTGCCGCCAATGGGGATCGCGCGCTCGTCGTGTGGCCCACCCAGGTCGACGACGCCCTGGCCCTGCGCTACCGCGTGCGCATTGGCGACGGCTGGTCGCCGATGCAGACCCTGGAGCAGGCGCCGCAGACCCTCGGGCGGGTGGACGTCGCGCCCGACGTCGATGGCGGCTTCGCGATCAGTTGGATCGGCGCCGGCAGCAAGCGCGTCGCCGCCCTCAAGCTCGCCCGCCTGGATGCCGACGGCAAGCTGCTCACCACCCGGGATGTCGCCGTCCTGGAACCCGGCCGCAGCACCGGCAATCCGCGCCTGGCCTGGTACCGCGATGCCCACTACCTCACTTGGACCGAGTCCGCCGGATCCGGCAACACCCGCATCGCGCTGGAGCGCATCGCGCGCTGAGGCGTGGCCTGCAAGCGCCGAGCGCTCCGCGCGGTGCGTTGTGGTCGGGCGCAGCGGCTCGCGGGTGCTGCCGCAATGCCGGGGAACGCGCTGCGCGCGTGCCACCGCGCTACGCGCTGCTTGCCCGTTGCCTCCATCTGAACGCTTCCGCCCACGCGGCGACGGAACCGTGTGAGTGCGCCCGTTGAAGGGGTCGAGGCAAGCGGGCCTCGCACTTCGAAAGGAACGGACATGAGCAACAGGACGCGTTGGATGGCGGGCGCCGCGGTGCTGGCGCTGGCGATGGGTGTGGCGCACGCAGGCAGCGGGCACGGTGGCCATGGCGGTCACTGGGGCGGACAGCAGGGCGGGATGCAGATGCTCAAGCAGGCCGATGCCAATGGCGATGGCCAGACCACGCTGGCGGAAGCGCAGGCCAAGGTGCTCGAGCGCGCGACGGCGATCGATGTCAACAAGGACGGCGCGATCACGCCGGCCGAGTTGCAGGCGCATCGCGAGCAGATGCGCGCCGAGCGCCGCGCGGCCCGGCTGGCGGCGATGGATGCCGACAAGAATGGCGCGGTGTCGGTGGAGGAGTTCGCCGCGGTGCATTCGGAGCGCCTGGCGCGCTTCGATCGCAACGGCGATGGCATTCTCGATGCCGATGACCATCCGCGTGGCTACCGTCACGGCGACGAGCGCCAGCGGAACTGAGTCGAACGCCCATGGACGGGCATCCAGCGCCCCTGCGGTCCCTGGCGCCCGCTGGGGCGCACCTACAGAAGCCTGCCGTGACCGACGCCGACCCCGACCTGCCCCTGATCGAGCGCATCGCCCGTGGCGATACGCGCGGCTGCGGCCTGCTGCTGGACCGGCACCTCACGCGGCTGCATGCCCTGGCGACGCGCATGCTCGGCAACCCAGCGGATGCCGACGAGGTCTGCCAGGACACCTTCGTGCGCGCCTGGCAGCAGGCGCCGCGAATCGCTGCCGCTGGACGCGGTGGCGGAAGCGGTCGATGAGGACACGCCCGAACGCATGCGCGGGCGCGCCGATCGCGCCGCGCAGGTGCATGCGGCGTTGCAGGCGCTGCCAGAGCGCCAGCGCGAGGCGGTCTTGCTGTGCCATTACCAGGGCATGGGCAATATAGAGGCGGCGCAGGTGATGGGATTGTCGGTCGAGGCGCTGGAATCGCTGCTGGGACGCGGACGCCGCGCGCTGCGACTCGCGCTCGGCCAGGGGGAATCCACCGGAGTGGGAACATGCAGGAACTGAGCCTGGAACGGCTGGAAACGCTGCTCGACTGCCATGGGGGCGATCTGCGCCGCTGGCCGGCGGACGAGCGCATCGCGGCGGAGCGTCTGCTGGCCCAATCGGCCGCCGCGCGCGCGCTCAAATCGCAGGCCGAGGCGCTGGACGCCGCGCTCGACGACTACGCTGTCGCGCCGCCGGATCCGCAGCTGCGCGTACGGCTGCTCGCGGCCCATGCGCAGCGTGCCGAGCGCAGCGCTTGGCTGCGCCAGTTGTGGCGCGACCTCGGCGGCTGGCGCCTGGCCGGGCCCGCGTTCGCGGCCAGCCTGGCGCTCGGCGCCATCGTGCCGGCGCTGCTGGACCAGGGCGGCAGCGATCTGCCGGACGAGGACCTGATCGCCGCGATGCAACTGATCGATGAACTACCGGAGCTCGGCCCATGAGCGCACTGCCCCGCGCCTATCGTTACCTGCTGTTGCTGTCGCTGGCGCTGAACCTGGGGCTCGGCGCCGCGCTGGTGGCCAGTCATTGGCACCACCACCCGGACCAGCCGTCGACGGCCGAGCGCCGTTGGGCGCGCATCCCCGACCCGCGGATGTTCGCGCGCACGCTGGACGAGGCCGACCGCAAGGTGCTGATGGAGGTCCTGGAAGCCCACCGGCCCGCGCTCGGCGCGCACTTCCGCCCGCTCGGCCTGGCGCGCCGGCAGCTCGCCGAAGCCCTGCGCGCCGAGCCCTTCGACCCCGCCGCCATGCAGCATGCCTTCGAAGGCATGCGCGGCGCCGAAGCCGGCACCGCCCAGGCGATGCACGCTTTCATGCTCGACCTGGCCACCAAGGTCAGCCCCGCAGGCCGCCAGCGCATCGCCGACCACCTCGAACGCCGCGGCCACCGCCGGCACGAGGACCATCGCGAGGACTGACAGTCGGTTCAACGCAGAGACTCGGAGGACGCAAAGGGACGCGGAGAAAGCTTCTCCTCTGCGATTCTCCGCGTCTTTGCGTCTCAATGGGAATCGGAATCCTTGACGTGGATTCGTCAAGCCACTCAAGCATCAAAGACGCAGAGGAACGCAGAGAAGAGCTTTCTCCTGCTTTTCTCCGCGCTCTCCGCGTTTAACGGGGCCAGTCACTCAGCGATCGCGGTACTTGCCCTCGTACTTGTCGCGCAAACGGGTGTGCTTGCTCGACAGGTCCACGGGCTTGCCATCCAGCCAGGCGGCGACGATTTCGCTGCGCACGTCGAGCGGGTCGCCGTCGCTGACCAGGAAGCTGGCGGTCTTGCCGGCTTCCAGCGAGCCAAGCCGGTCGGCGACGCCGAGCATCTCGGCCGGGGTCAGGGTGATTGCGCGCAGGCCCTGGTCCCAGGGCAGGCCATAGGCCACCGCCGCGGCCGCGGCGTAGGGCAGGTTGCGCTCCAGGGTTGCGGCGAAGCCGCTCGCGTCGGAGGCGATCGCCAACGGGATGCCGGCCGTTGCGAGCTTGCCGGCATTCGCGTAGGCCGCGTCGACGCTCTCGTGGCGCCGCAGCGGCAACTCGAACGGGGTGTGCAGAATCACCGGCACAGCGCGCGCCTTGAGTTGGTCGGCGACGCGCCAGGCATCCTGGCCACCGACCAGGGTGAACTTGAGGCCGCGGCGCTGGGTGAAATCGAGCGCCTCGCGGATCTGCTGCAGGTCGATGGCGTGGATGAACAGCGGGGTCTCGCCGGCCAGCACCGGGCGCATCGCTTCCCAGCGCGCGTCGGTGCCGCCGGTGGTGCCCGCGGCGGCGGCCTTGGCGTAGGCCGCGGCGTCATCGAAGGCCTGCTCGATCAGTTCGCGCGAACGGGCGGCGCCCTTGATCGCCTCCTCGCGCATCGGCGCCGGCAGGAAGGGCGGCAGTCGCGTCGACGGCCACATCAGGTGCACGCCCACCGGCGCGGCGACGGTCATCTCCTCCCAGGTCCAGCCATGCATGCGGATCAGCGCCGACTGGCCCGAGATCACGCCGCCCTGGCCGGCTTGCGGCACCACGTGGGCATAGAGCACACCGTTGGCACGCGCCACCGGCAGCAAGTCGCTGTCCGGGTTCACCGCCACCTGGGCGCGCGCGTTCGGGTTGATCGCGCCGGTCTCGGCCACGTCCACCGACCCGCGCACGGTCTCGATCTCGGTCAGGCCCATCACCGTGTTCGCGGCGATGAACGCGGGCACCACCCAGCGCCCCGACAGATCCACCCGCTCCGCACCGGCCGCCTGCGCCGACAGGTCCGCACCCACCGCGACGATGCGCTCGCCGTCAATCAGCAACTGCCCGTTGTCGATCGGCGCCGACGACACCGGGTGGATCTTCGCGCCGGTGAACAGGGTTGCGGCGGGAGCGGTGGTGGCGAGGGCGAGGAGCGCCGAGGTTGCCAGGAGCCCTGGGAGGGCACGAGGGCACGAGGGCACGAGGGCACGTAAAAGCGAAAAGGCAGGAGCAGTGAGGGAGGTGACAGATAGCCTTCGGGACACGTTCTTGCGAGGACCCGCCTCCACGTGCCCTCGTGCCCTCGTGCCCTCGTGCCCTCCAGCCCCACCACCCGCCAGCCAGCGATTGCTCACGCTCATGACTCAGTGCTCCCCCTGGCAGTAATGCACGGCTTCGCCGTTGTGGTACGCACCGCGCAGCGCCGCGAGGCGCGAGTCGAGCACGTGGTAACGGGTGGGATCGATCAGCATCCGCGGCTTGCGTCCGGGGCCGCCGGGCCCGCCGGGACCGCCTCCTTTGGGTGCCTCGGCCAGCGCAGCCTGGATCAGTTCGCTTCGCGCCTGCGCGACGCGCTGCTGTTCGGCCTGGTCGGTGGCCTGGTCGAAGTACTCGCGGCCGTCGATCCACACTTTCTGCGCTCGCGCATAGGAGGACAGCGGGTGGTGGCTCCACAGCACCAGGTCGGCGTCCTTGCCTGCCTCGATGCTGCCGACGCGGCTGTCGATGCGCAGTTGGCGCGCCGGGTTCAGGGTTACCATCGCCAGCGCCTCGGTGTCGCTGAGCTTGCCGTAGCGGCCCGCCTTGCCGGCCTCGGTGTTGAGGCGGCGGCCGAGATCGTTGCTGTCGGAGTTCAGCGACGTCACCACGCCCTGGCGATGCATGATCGCCGCGTTGTACGGAATCGCGTCGACCGTTTCCATCTTGAAACCCCACCAGTCGGCGAAGGTGGAGGCACCGGCGCCGACCTCGGCCAGCGCGTCCGCCACCTTGTAACCTTCCAGCACATGCTGGAAGGCCGCGACCTGGAAGCCGAGCGCCGCGGACAGCCGCGCGAACATCAGGATCTCGTCCTGGCGGTAGGAATGGATGTGCACGAAGCGCTGCTTTGCCAGGATCTCGGCCAGCGCCTCCAGGCGCAGGTCGCGCCGCTGCGGCGCACCGGACTTGGACTCCCGCGCCTGCGCGTAGGCGCGCGCCTGCACGAAGGCGTCGTTCAGCAACTGCTCGACGCCCATGCGCGTCTGCGGGTAGCGCGGCACCGCCACCGGGCCCCAGTTGGACTGCTTGACGTTCTCGCCGAGCGCGAATTTGATCGTCGGCGTGGCGCCCTCGAACTTCAGCGCCTCGGCCCCGGCGCCCCAGCGATGCTTGATCAAGGCCGACTGGCCGCCGATCGGGTTGGCCGATCCGTGCAGCAAATGCGAGGTCGTCGTGCCGCCAGCCAGTTCGCGATAGATGTTGATGTCGGTGGGATCGATCACGTCGCCGATGCGCACCTCGGAGGTGATCGCGTGGCTGGGCTCGTTGACGTTGCCGCTGATCGCGATGTGCGAATGCGCGTCGATCAGGCCGGGCGTCAGGTGCTTGCCGCGCCCGTCCACCTCGACCGCGCCGGACGGTGCCCTGAGGTCGGTACCGACCGCGCGGATCCTGCCGCCCTCGATCAGCACATCGGCATCGGTCAGCGGCTCGGCCCCGCCGGTCATCCACACCGTCGCGTCGCGCACCACCACGGTCGTGGCCGGTGGCAGGCCGCTGCGACCGAACTCGCCCGCCGGGTAGCGCGCGGTCAGGGCAGGCGGCGCGGACGCGCTCGCGGCTTCGGCCGGCTTGTCGCCGTCCTTGGCCGGTTCGGCGGGCACGTCGCCCGCGCGCGTGGCGCTCCAGTTGCGCACCTGGCCGTTGTCGCCCAGCCAGCGACCGCTGAGCGCCGTGCCGACCAGCGCCGCTTCCAGGGTGGCCTTGGATTTTTCCTTGCCGCCGAGCATCTCGCCCGGCAGCGTCAGCAGCAGCCGGCCGTCGACCAGCTTGCCGCTGCCCTCGTGCTTGTCCGCCTTGACCTTGAGCGCGTCGGCCTTGCCCTCGATGGTCCACTCGGCCGGGCCGCCCGCGCCCATCCAGGCGAGGGTCCAGCGGCCGGCGATCTCGGGCGCGTCCAGGGCGACGATCTCATCGCGCGCGCCGTCGACCCAGACCTCATAGATACGCGCATCGTCGGCGCTGAGCAGGCCGCCGTCGGCGATCAGCAGGTTGGCCAGGTGGCCGCGTTCCAGCGTGCCCAGGCGCGTGTCGCCGAGCATCCCGGCCGGCGCGGTGGTCAGCGCCGCCAGTGCATCCGCCTCGCTGAGGCCGTTCTTCACCGCCTTGCGCAATGCCGGCCAGAAGGCGCTCTCCGGCTGCTCCAGGCCGCTCAGGGTGAACGCGAACTCGCGCCCACTGGCGGCCACGCGCGCCGGGTTCTGCGGCGCAAAGCGCCAGTGCTCGAGTTCCGCCAGGCTGAGTTCCAGCGCGGCTTCTGGATCCTCCACCGTCGGCGTCTTCGGGAAGTTCAGCGGCAGGATCAGGTCGACGCCCTGCGGGATCTGGTCGAGCACGCGGTACTCGGTGCCGGTGCCGAGCACCGCCGCGCGGGTCAGCTCAAACTCGCTGGCGATGCGCGCGGCGCGCACCACGTCCAGTTCGTCGTCCGCATCGAACACCAGCATCTGCTGGCCGGCCAGCACCGGCTCCAGCGCATCCAGCGCGGCATTCGCCTCGGCGCGCTCGCCGCCGTGCCGGTCCTGCCAGGCAGCCAGATCGCGGTGCCAGCGCGCGTCGTACAGCGCCTGGCGGATCAGTGCGATCGCACCCATCTTCGAGCCGGGATAGACCCCGCCGAAACTGAAGTCCGCCTCGAAGGCGGCGTGCTGCGCCACCCGCGGCGCCAGCAGGTTCTGCTGCGGCGTGGGACCGTCGCGCAGGCTGAGCAGCGCGCTCTGCCCGCGCAGTACGCCGGTGCCGGGCGCTGCAGTGCTGGCCGCAAAACCGATCCGGCGCAGGGTCTTCGCCTTCTCCGCATCCAGCGCCAGCGCAGTGCTGACATCGCGTTCGGGGCAGATGCGGTCGTTCCAGTGCTGCGCTGACGGCGCGCTCGGTGCGCTCTCCGGGCCGCCGCGCATGCCGGCGAACGGTCCGCGCCTTGGGCCGGCGTTGCCCGGCGCCGGCGGCGTGCGACAGCGCGCGCTGGCGTCATAGCCGTAGCTGCCGTGCACGTCGATGAAGGCGGGGAACACGGTCTTGCCCTGGGCATCGATGACCACCGCGCCGGGCGCCTCATGGCGGCCGCTGCGCACATCGGCGACCAGGCCGTCGCGGATCTCGATGCTGCCGTTGTCGATCACCTTGCCCGGTGCGACGACGATGCGCGCGCCGACGATGCTGGCGTGGCGCGGCGTGTGCTCGGCCAGGCCCTGCTGCGGCGTGGTCGAGATCTGCGCATGGGCGTTGCCGGCTAGCGCGGCGACGATCGCCCAGGCGAGCGCGTGGGTGGCTTTCATGTGGACTCCCCGGTCAGGCATGCGCCGCGCTGGCCAGGCTGGCGCGCGCGGTCGGCCGATGCTTATCGTTGACCCGCGAAGGCGGCGTCAACCCATCGAAAGTAACGCTTGCCACTCGGCCGGCGTGTTGGCGCCGCGCAACCGCGCGCGCACGCTGGCGTCGGCCTTGAGCGAGTGCACCCGCAGCCGGTCCTGCAAGCCTTTAGTGCGCGGTGCCCGGCGTCCCCGCTGACCGCGTGACGCATCCAGTGGCGCGTGTCGTCGCTGACGCTGAGCGCCATCGGCAGCGGCTCCTCGCCGTAGCGGCAGATCCCGCGCGCGATCTCCATGCCCGTCTCCAGGCCTACCAGCAGTGCCCGCAGCATGGATGCATCGAGCAGCGGCTGGTCGATCGCCACCACCAGCCAGCGCGCCTCGCCCGCGTGGGCGACCACACTCGCCAGACCACCCAAGGGCCCACGGTCCGGGAACTGGTCCGGCACGCAGGCGTAGCCCGGATAGTCGCCGCTGACCAGCACCCGCGAGCAGCCCGCATCGCGGAGCATCGCCGTAGCGTGCTCCAGCAGCGTCCGGCCGCGCCAGAGCAGCCGCGCCTTGTCCACACCCATGCGCTGCGAGCGACCGCCCGCCAGCACCACACCCAGGCAACTGCCGTTGGCGTCCATGGGGCATTGTGGGCGCGTTGGGGTGCGCGGCGCCAGCGGTCCGTGAAGCAGTCAGGTGTGAAACGTGAAACGTCAACTTTCCCCGCGGCGCGTTGACGTTTCACGTTTTACGTTTGACGCGCCAGGCGTCAGGGCAGAATCACCGCACCCACCACCCATGGCACCCCATGATCTCCCTGATCCAACGCGTCGCCCATGCCCATGTCGAAGTCGATGGACAAACCGTCGGCGCCATCGGGCGCGGGATTCTGGCACTGGTGGCGGTGGAGAAGGGCGATGGCGCAGCACAGGCGGACCGCCTGCTGGAGCGGATCCTCGGCTACCGCATCTTCGAGGACGCCGAGGGCAGGATGAACCGTTCGCTCGCCGACATCGACGGCGATCTGCTGCTGGTCTCGCAGTTCACGCTCGCCGCCGATACCCAGAAGGGCACCCGCGCCAGCTTCACCCCGGCCGCGTCGCCGGAGGAAGGGCGGCGCTGGTTCGACTACCTGGTCGACCAGGCCCGCGCCCGACGGGCGGTGGTTGCAACCGGTCAGTTCGGCGCCCACATGCAGGTACATCTGGTGAACGACGGGCCGGTCACGTTCTGGTTGCAGGTCAGGCCGGAGAAGCTGTGAGTGGTGAGTTGCTGTGGCGAGGAAGCTCTCTCGCGTCCTGCTTCCGCCTCCCGGTTGCGACACAGCCATCCATGCCCTCAATACATGGGCTGATTGCCTTCCGGCGGCGCAGGACACTCACCGCTTCTCCGCCCAAGCAAGCCCCGTTCCACCACGCGTGCTGAACGCTTGCAAGGCACGCGGAAACTTGCTAGGCGCTCCGGCGGTCTTCCGTTATACTGCCGGGTTCCTCTTCCAACCCTGTCCGGGCTCAGCGCATGGAAAATCCCGATCAGCTCACTCCGCCGCAGGACCAGCAGTCTGAACTCAAGCTGCTGATCGTCAAAGGCAAGGAGCAGGGCTTCCTGACCTACGCCGAGGTCAATGACATCCTGCCCGATGACATCGTCGATCCCGAACAGATCGAAGACATCATCAACATGATCAACGACATGGGTATCGAGGTGCACGAAGTTGCGCCGGATACCGAGAGCGTGATCGTGCCCGAGACGCCGGCCCCGGCGCCGGAAGAGGACACCACCGAGGAAGCGGTCGCCGCACTCTCCGCGCTGGATGGCGATGTCGGCCGCACCACCGATCCGGTGCGCATGTACATGCGCGAGATGGGCACCGTCGAGCTGCTGACCCGCGAAGGCGAGATCGCCATCGCCAAGCGCATCGAGGAAGGCCTGGTGCAGGTGCAGCAGGCGCTCGCCAGCTTCCCGTGGTCGGTGCAGATCCTGCTCGATGATTACGACGTGCACCTGGAGGGCGGCAAGCGCCTGGCCGAAATCGTCATCGGCTTCGCCGACATCGAGCAGGCCAACCTCGACGAGATCGCCGAGGAAGTGCTCGACGAGGACGCCGAGGTCGAGGAAGACGAAGTCGCCACCACTGGCGAGGTCGCCGAGGACGAGGAGGCGACCACGCCCGACACCGGCCCGGATCCGGAGGAAGTGGCGCGGCGCATGAACCTGCTGCGCGAGCTGTACGCCCGTTTCGCCCAGGCGCACGTCAAGTACGGCCCGCATCACCAGGCCACCCTCGCGGTGCGCGAGGAGATGAGTGCCGAGTTCCTCAAGCTCAAGCTGCCGCCGGCGATCATCGAAAGCTTCACCCGCAAGCTGCGCGAAGTGGTCGCCAGCATCCGCCAGCACGAGCGCGCCATCCGCGACCTCTGCGTGCACCGCGCGAAGATGCCGCAGGCGCAGTTCGTGCGCAGCTTCATCGGCAACGAGACCAACCTCGGCTGGATCGACGACCAGCTGCAGCAGAAGCAGAAGTGGACCAACGGCCTGAAGACCGTGCGCGACCAGGTGATCGCCGAGCAGGAGCGCCGCGTGGCGCTGGAAAGCTCGCTGAACCTGTCCTCGGGCGAGATCAAGGAAATCAACCGCGCGGTCGCCATCGGCGAGGCCAAGGCGCGCAAGGCGAAGAAGGAAATGGTCGAGGCCAACCTGCGCCTCGTGATCTCGATCGCCAAGAAGTACACCAACCGCGGCCTGCAGTTCCTCGACCTGATCCAGGAAGGCAACATCGGCCTGATGAAGGCGGTCGACAAGTTCGAGTACCGCCGCGGCTACAAGTTCTCGACCTACGCCACCTGGTGGATCCGCCAGGCGATCACGCGTTCGATCGCCGACCAGGCGCGCACCATCCGCATCCCGGTGCACATGATCGAGACCATCAACAAGCTCAACCGCATCAGCCGCCAGATGCTGCAGGAAATGGGTCGCGAGCCGACGCCGGAAGAGCTGGCGGTCAAGATGGACATGCCGGAGGACAAGATCCGCAAGGTCCTGAAGATCGCCAAGGAACCGATCTCGATGGAAACGCCGATCGGCGACGACGAGGATTCCCACCTCGGCGACTTCATCGAGGACATCAGCATCGTCTCGCCGGTGGAGGAAGCGACCAACCTCGGTCTGTCGGAGACGGTCAAGGACGTGCTGTCCGGCCTGACCCCGCGCGAGGCCAAGGTGCTGCGCATGCGCTTCGGCATCGACCTCAACACCGACCACACGCTGGAAGAGGTCGGCAAGCAGTTCGACGTCACCCGCGAGCGCATCCGCCAGATCGAAGCCAAGGCGCTGCGCAAGCTGCGTCACCCGAGCCGCTCCGAGAAGCTGCGCAGCTTCCTCGATCTGGACTAGGCAGCCCCAGGCTCCCCGGGCGGGGAGCCCGGGCAATCGTCGCGCTTCCACCCGCTTGCGCGGGTCGCGCCTGCGCGACACGCCGCTGGTGGGCAATCCGTTGGACTGGACCTGGCTGCCAGCCGGCGTGCATCCGTCGATGAAGCTCGCGGTGGCCGCACTGCTGAGCGCGGCGCCGATGCCGATGCGGTACACCGCGATGTTTCGACCGTGCAGCGGATGCACCAACGGAAAGCGCCGCCAGGGTGGCCGAGCAGGACTGCAGATCGACCGCTGATCCGCAAGCGGGCCGGGACGTTGCCGCCGAGCATGGACATGGTCCGATGCCAGCCGCGCGTTCGCGTGGCTGACTTTCCGTATCCCGCGCACCGACCAGCCGCTCGACGCGGCCAGCGTAGACTCTGCCGATGAGCAAACCCACGTACTCCCCCTGGCGCCTGTGCGTGGCGCCGATGATGGAGTGGACCGACCGCCACTGCCGCTATTTCCACCGGCTGCTGGCGCCGGATGCGCGGCTGTACACCGAGATGGTGGTAGCGCAGGCGGCGATCCATGGCGACCGCCCGCGGCTGCTGGGCTTCGATCCGGCGGAACATCCGGTGGCGCTGCAGCTTGGCGGCTCGGACCCGGCCCTGCTGGCGCAGGCGGCGCGGATCGGGGTGGACTGCGGCTACGACGAGATCAACTTGAATTGCGGCTGCCCCTCGGACCGAGTGCAGTCCGGGCGCTTCGGTGCCTGCCTGATGCTGGAGCCCGCGCTGGTGGGCGACTGCGTGGCGGCGATGCGCACGGTGGTGCCAGCGAGCGTGCCGGTGACGGTGAAGTGCCGGCTCGGGGTTGACGAGCACGAGAGCGAGGCCTTCTTTCGGCGCTTCGTCGACACCGTGGCGCAGGCCGGCTGCACGGTGTTCATCGTGCACGCGCGCAAGGCCTGGCTCAGCGGGCTGTCGCCGCGCGAGAACCGCGAGATCCCGCCACTCGACTACGCCCGCGTGCGGCGGCTCAAGGCCGATCGCCCGGAGCTGACGGTGGTGCTGAACGGCGGCCTGCGCGAACACCAGGAGATCGAGTCCGCGGTGGCCACGCTGGACGGCGTGATGCTCGGCCGCGCGGCCTACCACGAGCCTTATCTGCTGGCCTTCTGGCAGCGCTTGCTGTTCGGCGGCCCGGATCCGCTGCCCTCGCGTGCGCAGGTGCTGGAGCGCATGCGCGGCTACATCGGCGCGCACCTGGCGGCTGGCGGGGAGCTGCGCCACATCGCGCGGCACTTGCTGGGCCTGTACCAGGGGGCTCCGGGCGCGCGGGCGTTCCGGCGCACGCTGTCGGAGGCACGTCCGGGGGCGACGCTGGCGGTGCTCGATGCGGCGCTCGCGTGCGTGGAGCGGCGCGCGGCCTGAGGGCTTTCCTTCATGCGCGACAACGGGCAAGCTGGCCGGATGGCTGCCGACGAATCCGAATCGCAACCGCAGGTAACGCTGGCCGAGTTCCTGCGCGAGGCCTGCCGCGAGGAACTCGCGCGCGCGCTGTTGTTGCTGACCGACCCCGAAGGCGACCGCGACAAGGCGGTGCACGAGTCGCGCAAGTCGGTGCGCCGGGTGCGCGCCTGGTTGCGCCTGGGCGACCGCCACCGGCGCAAGGCGCTGCAACCGGTGGACGCGCAGTTGCGCGCGCTGCGGCGCACCATCGGCCCGCTGCGCGATGGCTATTCGCGCATCGAGGCGCTGGACCGGTTGCGCAAGCGCAAGGATGTGGCGCCGCTGCGCACGCCGCTGGCGGCCGCGCGGCAGAAGCTGGCCGACGCGCTGGAGCGACGCTGGGAGCTGCGGCCGCGCCATGGGCGCGCCTGGAAGGGCCTGCTGTCGGGACTGGCGAAACTGCTCGACGGCATAGGTGAATGGCCGCTGCAAGGACTGACCGAGGCCGAGGCACGCCGCGCGCTGCGGCGCGCGCACCGGCGCGCCTGCGCGGGACGGCGGGCATGTACCGGCACCAGCGGCGCGGTGCGCCGGCATGCCTGGCGTGGCCGCGTGCGCATCCTGCTGCTGCAGACCCAGTTGCTGCAGCAGCGCGCGCTGGTGCCGGAGAACCCGCCTCTGAAGCGCCTGGCGCAGAGCCTGGGCAATGAGAACGACCTGGCGCTGGTCTCGCGCGTGCTGGGTGGCCTGGGCTTGCCCGCGCGCGTCTGCATGGGCCTGCGCGCGATGGTGCAGCAGCAGCGGCGCGAACTGGCCAAGCGCAACGATGCGCGCGCGGCGCTGCTGCTGAAGGCGAAGCTGGCGCCGAGGCTGCGTTGAGCGAGCTGGCGTAGCCCGGATTGCCGCGCAGCGGTTCTCCGGGTGCTTGCGTCTTGTACCCGGAGTACGCGCGATGCGCGTACTCCGGGCTGCGCGGTGCACGCCGCAACGACAGGCGAGCGCCGGGCCCGCGCCCGTGACGACTCGCCTTCAGACGATCATCCTCGCGCTTTGCGTCTTTGCGTCTTTGCGGACAAGATTGGTTTCGCCCAGTCAGCCCGAAGCGGCCGCGTCGCGCGGCATACTTGCCCACCCCGTGCTGCGCCTGCGTCCACCATGCGTGCCCTGATTGCCTCCCTGGTCTTTGCCGTGTCCCCCGCCCACGCCGCCGCCGATCCGCATTCCTACGCCAACGCCGATGCAGTGCGGGTGCGCCACGCGCACATCGACCTCGACGTCTCCTTCGCGCGCCGCGAGCTGGCTGGTTTCGTCGAACTGACCCTGGAGCGGCGCAAACCCGAGGTGCGCGAGCTGGTGCTCGATACGCGCGACCTGGCGATCGAATCGGTGCTTGCGGTGGACGCCGCGCAGCACTGGGCCAGGGCGCGTTTCCACTTCGGAGCGCCCGACCCGCTGCTCGGCCGCGCGCTGCACATCGCGCTGCCGGACGGCGCGACGCGCGTGCGGGTGCAGTACCGCACCTCGCCCGAGGCCAGCGGACTGCAGTGGCTGGCGCCGGAACTCACCGCCGGCAAGCGCCATCCCTTCCTGTTCAGCCAGTCGCAGGCGATCCACGCACGCTCCTGGGTGCCGATCCAGGACACGCCGATGGTGCGCTTCGCCTACAGCGCGCGGATCACCACCCCCAAGGGCCTGCTGGCGCGGATGAGCGCCGACAACAATCCGCTGGACGCCGCCGACGGCGATTACCGCTTCGTCATGCAGCAGCCGATTTCCAGCTACCTGCTCGCGATCGCGGTCGGCGAGCTGAAATTCGCGCCGCTCGGCGAGCGCAGCGGCGTCTACGCCGAACCGTCGATGCTGGACGCGGCGGCCAGCGAGTTCGCCGACACTGAGCGCATGATCGAGATCACCGAGTCGCTCTACGGCCCCTACCGCTGGGGTCGCTACGATTTGCTGGTGCTGCCGCCGTCCTTCCCCTACGGCGGCATGGAGAACCCGCGCCTGACCTTCCTCACGCCGACCGTGATCGCCGGCGACCGCAGCCTGGTCTCGCTGATCGCGCACGAACTGGCGCATTCCTGGTCCGGCAACCTGGTCACCAACAGCACCTGGAATCACTTCTGGCTCAACGAGGGATTCACCACCTACGTCGAGAACCGCATCGTCGAGGCAGTGTTCGGCGCCGAACGCGCGGCGATGGAGCGCCAACTCGCCGAGCGCGACATGGACGAGGAGATGAAGGCGCTGCCGCCCGAATTGCAGCGGCTGCGGCTCAACCTGGCCGGCCTCGACCCGGACGAGGGCACCACCGAAATCGCCTACACCAAGGGCATGGGCTTCCTGCGCTTCCTCGAGGCGCGCTTTGGCCGCGAGGTGTTCGATCCCTTCGTGCGCAAATGGTTCGATGAGCACGCCTTCGGCAGCGTCGACACCGACACCTTCCTGGTGTTCCTCCGGCGCGAGCTGCTGGAGCGCCACCCGGGCAAGGTCAGCGGCGAGGAGATCGCCGAGTTCATCGAGCAGCCAGGCTATCCGGCCTTCGGTCCGCGCACGGCGTCAGAGAGCGCCTGGCTGCGGTCGATGCGCTGCGCGGCGAATGGCAGGCAGGCAAGCGCGCGCTGGCCGACATCGATGGTCAGGCCTGGAGCACCCAGGAACGGATCCGCTGGATCGAGGGCCTGCCGGCGGATCTGTCGCAAGCGCAGATGGCCGAACTGGACCAGCGCTTCAAGTTCAGCGGCAGCGGCAACAGCGAAGTCGCCTTCGCCTGGTACATGCAGGCCATCGCGCATGACTACCAGCCCGCGTTCGCGCCGATGCGCGGTTTCCTCGAACGCATCGGCCGGCGCAAGTTCGTGGTCCCGCTTTACACCGAGCTGATGCAGCGCCACGCGGCCTTCGCGCGCGAGGCCTATGCCGCCGCGCGCCCCGGCTACCACCCGATCACCCGCGTCAGCGTCGATGCCGTGGTGCAATGAACATGATCCCCCATCACCCCGAGATCCCGCATCACGACCGCCTGACCCTCGCCCTGGACGTAGCCAGCGTGGCCGAGGCGCGCGAGTGGATCGAGCGCCTGGGCAGCGCGGTCTCGCACTACAAGATCGGCCTGGAGCTGCTCGCCAGCGGCGGTTACTTCGAGTTGCTGGCAGAGCTCAAGGCTGCCGACAAGCGGGTGTTCGCCGACCTGAAGCTGCACGACATCCCGGCCACGGTCTCGGCCGCGGTCGCAGGCATGTCACGCCACCGCCCGGACCTGCTGACCGTGCACGCCTACCCGGCGGCCATCGCCGCCGCCGCATCGCGCGCCGGCCATGTGAAGCTGCTGGCCGTGACCGTCCTCACCAGCATCAGCGCTGACGAGCTGGAGGCCAGCGGCGTGGGCCTGTCGCTGGAACGCACCGTGCTGACGCGGGCGCAGGCTTCGGTGGCCGCGGGCGCCGCGGGGCTGGTGTGCTCAGGCCTCGAAGCCGCGCGCCTGCGCGCCGAATTGGGACCCGGACCGCTGATCGTCTGTCCCGGCATCCGCGCCAGCGCAGGTGGCGACGACCAGCAGCGCACGGTCGATGTGGCCACCGCCTTCGCCAATGGCGCCGACTACATCGTGGTCGGCCGGCCGATCCGCCAGGCGGCGGATCCGCGCGCCGCGGCGCTGGCCATCCAGCAGACCATCGTGAGCTGTTTCCGGCGCTGAGGTGAGTCAGTTACGCGACAATGTTCAACTGTTGACTTAGGAATGTCGGCTAACTTACTATTCCTACACGGAATTGCGGTGACGATTACCAGCCAGCGCAGGAAGCGCTCAAAACTAAAAGGCCGGAGAGGCCATTGTGCCAAGGCGGAGCGTACCCCCTCCGCCTTTTTCTTTGCCTGAAATCCGCACCCCGCGAACCCGCATGGCTCGGGCTTGATCAGTTCACAGGTGGGCCGCAAACCAGGCTGGCTGCGCGAATTCCGCCTTCTCCAGCCCCGCCAGCACGCGCCGCAGCGCGGCGAGATCGAGCCCGGGCGCAAGGCCGCGCAACAGTTCGAGGGTGTAGTCGCGCGGCACGCGGTTGGCGGGCAGCAGGGCGTAAGTGGTGCAGGCGGCGATGCGCTCGTCGAGCGGGATCGCGCGTACGCTGTCGGGCAGCTTGCGGGTGGCGAGGTCGGCGACGATGCCGACGCCGATGCCCTGCTCGACATAAGTGCGGATCAGCTCCGCATCGCTCGCGGTCACCGCGTACTCGGGCTTGAGACCGAGTTCGTCGAAGGCCGCTGCCAGCGATGAGCCCGGGCGCACGGTGGACGGGTAGACCAGCAGCGGGTGCGCAGCCAGATCCGCCAGCCTGAGCAGCTTGCGTTCGGCGAGCGCATGGCCCTTCGGCACCAGCGCGACCCGCTTCCAGCGGAACAAGGGCACCGCGAGGCCGGCCTCGGGCGGCAGTCCGGCGCTGGAGGACAGGGCGACATCCACGTCGCCGCCGCCCAGGGCCTCGACGATCCGCCCCGGATCGGTGGTTTCGATCGCCAGGTGCACCCGCGGATAGCGCTGGCGCAGCGCACCGAGCGCATCCGGCAGCACGAAGCGCGCCAACGTGTGGGTGCACACCAGCCGCAACTCGCCCTCGGTCTCCGCGCGGGTGTTCGCGGCGAAGGCGCGGATGCTCTTGGCCTGGTCCACGATCAGCCGCGCGCGCTGCGCCACCTCGCTACCGAGCTCGGTCAGCCCGGTGAGCCGCTTGCCATTGCGCAGGAAGACCGGGAAGCCCAGCTCATCCTCGAGCGCCTTCAACTGCTTCGACAGCCCCGGCTGCGTCGCATGCACCCGCTCCGCCGCTACGGTCAGGTTGAGACCGCTGTCGACGATGGCGATCAGGTGGCGCAGCTGGATCAGGGTCATGGGAGCGGGTTCTGGGTTGTGGGTTGTGGGTTCTGGGAAAGGCCGCCCGCCGCCCGCGCAGATACAGACGTCTAGACGTCCGAAGTATGCGGGTAACCCGCAGAGCGGGCAAGCCGACCTGTGGGAGCTTTGGTCGCCCCTGGTGGCGAGCTTGCTCGCGCTTCGAACCATGGGAGTTGCAAGATTCTTGACTGTACCTGGGGACGCAAAGGACACAAAGGAGATCAACAGCCATGACTTGCGTTCAGGTCTCTGGCAACGGCTGTTCTTGCTTCCTTTGCGTCCCGAATCACAGGGTCGTCCTTCCGCACAGGCGGCAAGGCAAACAGGCTCCCGGCGTTCGAGCTCCTGCTGCCCACAACCCAGAACCCAGAACCCAGAACCGGCCAGGAGCCCAGCGTGGCAGACAGCCGCGAAACCCACGCCAACATGCCCCCCAGGCATAACCACACGCCGCGCGCTCATTTCAACGGACGTCCATACGGCCATACGCTGGACTCGTCGCATTCCCGCAAGAGCCATCGATGGACCTGTACCCGCTGTTTGCCGACCTCAAGGGCCGCGCCGTGCTGGTGATCGGCGGCGGCGCGGTGGCCGAGCGCAAGATCGCGATGCTGCTGCGCGCCGGGGCGCGCATCGAGGTGGTGGCGACGCGCCTGTCGGAGGGCCTGCAGGCACTCAAGCGGCAGGGACAGCTGGCGCATCGCGCGCTGGTGTTCACCCCGGCGCAACTGGACCACGCCTGGCTGGCAGTGGCGGCCACCGACGACCGCGCGCTCAATCAGCGCGTGGCGGCGGCAGCCGCGGCACGCCGGGTGTGGGTGAATGTGGTCGACGACGTGGCGCTGTCCTCATTCCAGGTGCCGGCGATCGTCGACCGCTCGCCGCTGGTGATCGCGGTGTCCTCGGGTGGCTCGGCGCCGATGCTGGCGCGACGGGTGCGCGAGCGCATCGAGCGCCTGCTGGCGCCGTCGCTGGGGACGCTCGCCGGGCTGCTCGACCGCTGGCGCGCGCGCATCCGCGCGGCGCGCCCGCAGGTGGATGCGCGGCGCGACTGGTACGACGCGCTGCTGGAGGGCCGGGTGCCTGCATTGGTAGGTGCCGGCCAGATCGAGGAAGCGGAGCGCGAGATTGGCAGCGCGTTGGCAGCAGAGGCGACGGCGCGCACCGGACGCGTGATCCTGGTCGGCGCCGGGCCCGGCGCCGCGGGCCTGCTGACGCTCGACGCGCTGCGCGCGCTGCAGCAGGCGGACCTGATCCTGTACGACGCCCTGGTCAGCGACGAGGTGCTGGAACTGGCGCGCCGCGACGCCGAGAAGATCAGCGTCGGCAAGCGCCGCGTCGGCCCGAGCACCGCACAGGCGGAGATCCATCGCCTGCTGATCGAGCACGCGCGCGCCGGCAAGGTGGTGGTGCGGCTGAAGGGCGGCGATCCCTTCGTGTTCGGCCGTGGCGGCGAGGAGTTGGAGGCGCTGCGCGAAGCCGGGATCGAGTACAGCGTGGTGCCCGGCGTGACCGCGGCGCTGGCCTGCGCGGCCTACGCCGGCATTCCGCTGACCCATCGCGAGCATGCGCAATCGCTGCGCCTGGTCACGGCGCACTGCGCAGACTCGATCGACACCCTCGACTGGCGCGCGCTGGCGGCCGAGCGGCAGACGCTGGCGGTGTACATGGGCAGCCATCGCCTGGACCTGCTGCGCGAGCGCCTGATCGCGCACGGACGCGCCGCGGATACGCCGGTGGCGATCATCGAGAACGGCTCGCGCCCGCAGCAGCGCGTGCTGGTCGGCACCCTCGACGAATTGCCCGCGCTGGCCAGCGCGCACGGCGTGCAATCGCCGGCACTGCTGGTGATCGGCGAAGTCGCGGCCCTCGCCACGCGACTGCACTGGTTCGGCGCCGCGCCGCTGACGGCCGGGCCGGTCGAACTGGCGCGGGCGGCGTGAGGCACGGCCCGGGGTCGCCGATTGCCCCGTGTGACAAAGAAGCGGGGAAGGGGGCGGGGGGCAGGGGATCCGCCCCACGTCAATCTCTGAAATTTCGGCGTATGTCGTCACCTGAGTAAAGGCCAAGGCGCTCGACATCGCGTCACCGCACGCCCGTGCGACGTACTCGGTCCCTTGACCCCCGCCCCTTGCCCCGCCCTTATCGCCACTGAATCTCGCGGCACGCACTCCGCTGACCACGATCAACCACCCCGCCACGCCCAGCGCATAGACTGCGCCGCATGGATACCCGTTTCGATGCTGACCTGATCCGCCGCTACGACCGCCCGGGGCCGCGCTATACCTCGTACCCGACGGCGCCGCAGTTCCACGCCGGCTTCGGCGCGGACGACTACGCCGGCGAGGCGCGCCGCAGCAATGCTTCTCGGCGGCCGCTGTCGCTGTACCTGCACGTGCCCTACTGCCGCTCGTCCTGCTACTACTGCGGCTGCAACCGGATCATCACGCGCAACCGCGAGCGTGGACGCGCCTATCTCGACCGGCTGCTGGTCGAGATCCGGCTGCAGGCGGAGCTGTTCGACGCCGCGCGCCCGGTCAACCAGCTGCACTTCGGCGGCGGCACGCCGACTTACTACACGCCGGACGAACTCGGCGAGATCTTCGCCGCGCTCCACGCGGGCTTCGGCATGCACCGCGGCGACGGCCGCGACTACGGCATCGAGATCGACCCGCGCACCGCCGACCCGGCCGCGCTGCGCGCACTGGTGGACCTCGGCATCAACCGCATCAGCCTGGGCGTGCAGGACTTCGACGAGAAAGTGCAGCAGGCGGTCAACCGCATCCAGTCAGTCGAGGAGACCGAGCGGCTGGTGGTCGAGGCGCGCGAGGTGGGCATCCGTTCGGTCAATTTCGACCTGATCTACGGCCTGCCGCACCAGAACGTCGACAGCTTCGCGCGCACTCTGGACACCGTCGTCGCGCTGCGGCCGGACCGCATCGCCGCCTATTCCTATGCCCACCTGCCGGAGCTGTTCAAGTCGCAGGCGGTGATGGACCCGGCCACGCTGCCGAGCGCCGACACCAAGATGGCGCTGCTGGAGCTGACCATCGCGCGGCTGACCGCGGCCGGCTATGTGCACATCGGCATGGACCATTTCGCCTTGCCGGACGATGAACTCGCGCGGGCGCAGGTGGACGGCAGCCTGCAGCGCAATTTCCAGGGCTACACCACCCACGGCGGCTGCGACCTGGTCGGCTTCGGCATGAGCGCCATCGGCCAGGTGGGCGACTGCTATGTGCAGAACGAGAAGCACGAGATTCCGTGGATCGGCGCCATCGACGCTGGCCGCCTGCCGGTTCAGCGCGGACTGATGACCGATGCCGACGACCGCCTGCGGCGCGAGGTGATCGGCCAGATCATGTGCTTCGGAAAGATCGACTACGGCCAGTTCTGCGCGCGCCACGGGATCGATTTCCGCGACTACTTCGCCGCCTCGCTGGCGCGCCTGGCCCAGCCGGCGCAGGACGGCCTGGTCGAACTGCGCGGCGACGGCCTGAAGATCACTGCAGCGGGTGCGATGCTGCTGCGCATCGTCGCGATGGCCTTCGACGCCTACGTCAGCGGCGACAAGCAGGCGCAGGCGGCCAAGGCGCGCTTTTCCCGGGTGGTGTGATGCACGGCCGAGCGCCGTGGGAGCCGACTCCGTCGGCGATCTTTCAGGCACGGCGGCCTTTTGGCGCCAGGCGGGTGCCGGCGCGCATGGGAGATCGCGGACAGAGTCCGCTCCCTGAGCGGAGCGGGTCGCCAACCGCCCCTGACCGACAACCGGGCGCCCGCTGAAACCCGCGCTCCAGCGTGCTAACGTGCGCGCAAACCTTGCCGGAGCCCGCGAATGAAACTCGCTTCCACCTTACTGCTCGCCGCGCTGCTTTCCACCAGTGCCTGCACCTGGGTCAAGCTCGAGCAGGGCGCCGGCGCGGTGCGGGTTGCCGCAGCCGACGAATCGATGGCGCGCTGCACCTTCAAGGGCGATATCACCACCACCGTGACCAACCGCCTTGCGGGGGTAGAACGCAACTCGATCAAGGTCGCCGACGAGCTGGAAACCCTGGCGCGCAACGAGGCGGTGGGTCTCGGCGCCAACACGATCCAGGCCAAGGGCCCGCCGGTCGCCGGCGAGCAGAGTTTCAGCGCGCATTCCTGCCCGTGAGTTGAGCCGCCATGAGCCATGTCGCGCGCACGCCAGCCTGGATCGGGCTGGCGTGGTGTGCGGCGCTCGCCTGGAGCGGGCTGCTGCCTGCGGCCACCGAGTACACGGTGGCGGACGGCCTCAGCCAGAACTCGGCACTGGCGCTGGCGCGCGATGACGACGGCTATCTGTGGATCGGGACCGAAGACGGACTGAACCGCTTCGACGGCTACGAGTTCCGCGTCTATCGTCCGTCCGATCGCGACCCGGGTGCCACCGCCTCCGCCTACATCCGCGACATCGCCGTCGGCGGCCGCTACCTGTACCTGGCCACGAATGGCGGCGGACTGTCGATCTTCGACCGCGTCAGTGCGCGCTTCCGTGCGGTTGGCGTGGCGGACGGCCTTCCGGCGGAGCACTACAATGCGGTCGACCTGCCGCAGCCGGGCACGCTGTACCTGGCTTCGCGCAGCGGATTGCACCGGGTTGACTGGCAGGGCGACCCGCTGACCGCGAGCTTCACGGTCAGGCCGATCGCGGTCGGCGCCGACCCACCGCGCCGCGACATCTGGGAGCTGCGCCGCGGCCCCAGCGGGCTGTGGGTGGGCAGTGGCGACGGCGCGTTCCGTGTCGACGCGGATGACCGCGTGCAGGCGCTCGACATCTCCGGCGCCGAGCGCCCGTTCAACATCGATTCGCTGCTCGAGGTGCCAGCCGGAACGCTGTGGATCGGCACCTGGAACCACGGCCTGTATCGCGTCGAACTTGCGAGCGGAAGAACGCGCCGCTTCCTGCCCGGCAACCCCGATTCGCCCGGGCTGCGCACGCGGCGCATCCTGAAGCTCGCTGCCGGCCCGGGTGGCAGTGTCTACATTGGCAGCGACCGTGGCCTGGCCTGGTTCGATCCGGTCTGCGACTGCGTCAAGGCGCTCGACCACCGGCGCTCGGCGCGGGTTGCCGGGCGCGGTTTCCTGGTGGAGGCGCTGGATGTGGACGAGCGTGGCGGCGTTTTCGCCGGACACTGGGGCGAGGGCCTGGTGCGCTTCACCCCATCCGACCTGGTGTTCCACGTCGAACGCCACCGCGACGAGGGCGCCGCAGGACTGGCGCAGGGCCGCGTGCGTGCCCTGCTGGAGGACAGCCGTGGGGACCTGTGGGTCGGCAGCTACGGCGGCGGCGTGCAGCGCGTGGCGGCAGCCGACCGGCGCGACGGGATTGCGTGGCCCTTCCAGGCGCTACCCATCGACGGCGCCCCGGAGGGCGCGCGCCTGGTGTGGAGCCTGCTGCAGGATCGTGCCGGGCGCGTGTGGGCAGCCACCGAAGAAGGCCTGTACTGGACCGACCCTGAGCGTCCGCAATGGCGCCGAGAACCGGCGTTGCCAGCCTCCCTGCGCGCCGGCAGCACGCGCGTGATGCTCGAAGACGTCGACGGACGCCTGTGGGTGGGATCGTCGTCCGGGCTGTGGCGCTTCGACGCCTTCGGTGAACCGCGGCGGCCGGTACCGCTGGCGCGCGCGGGCGCCGAGGAGCCCTGGTTCGCACAGCAGGACCGCAGCATCTATGCCTTGCACCGCGACAGCGAGCAGCGCATCTGGGTGGGCACGTCGGGTGGCCTGCACATCCTCGACGCCGACGGGACACCGCTGGCGCGCTACCGCGTCGCCGATGGACTGCCTGGCGCCATCGTCTGGGATATCCACCGGCACGCCGACGGCACGCTGTACATCGGCAGCAATGGCGGCCTCGCCCGGATCGTCCAGGCGAGCGATGTAGCCGCACTGCGCTTCGAGCCGATCGGCCGCCTGGCCAGCCTGCCCAGTGGGATGATCTATGCGATTGCCAGCGATCGTCAGGGCCAACTCTGGCTCACCAGCAACCGTGGCCTGATCCGCTTCGACCCTGCCAGCCTGCGCCACCGCGTCTGGCGCCGCCGCGACGGCATCGCCTCCGACGAGTTCGCCAGCGGCGCGGTGGCTGCCGGGAGCCAGGGCTGGCTGTATTTCGGTGGCATCGACGGCCTGACCGCGGTGCAGCCCGAGCGCCTGCGCGATCTGCCCGAACCGCCGCGTCCCAGCCTGGCGCGGGCGACCATCGGGGATGCCGAGCTGCCTCCGGCCGCCGGGCCTACACAGCTGCCGCAGCTGGATCTGCAGCATGGGCACGCCCCGTTGATCGTCGATTTCACCGGTCTGGTCTACGACTCTCCTGGTGCTGTTCGCTTCCGCTACCGCCTCGACCCGACTGCTACTTTCCATGAGCTCGGCACGCGCCGCTCGCTGATCCTGGACCGCCTGCCGTACGGGGAGCACGGTCTGGAGTTACGCGTGGACAACGAAGACCGGAGTGCCACGCGCGAGTTGCTGCAAATCCGCGTTGCACCGCCGTACTGGGGCACCTGGACCTTCCGGTTGGCGGCCGGCACGGCCCTGGTGCTGCTGCTGACCGCCGCCTACCTGCTGCGCACCCGTCAATTGCTCCGCCAGCAACGCAAGCTGGAGGCTGAAGTCGGCGCACGCACGCGCGAACTGCGCAACCAGAAGGAGGCACTGCAAGCCACCGCCGAGGCGCTCGCCACGGCGAATGCGAAGCTGCGGACGCTGTCCACCATCGACCCGCTGACCGGATTGCCGAACCGGCGCGAGCTGATCGAGCGCATCGCCCGTTGGCTGGCAGAGCCGCAACCGCTGGCGCTCTCGGTGATCGACCTGGACCAGTTCAAGCGCATCAATGACGAGCATGGGCACCTTGCGGGAGATGCCGTGCTGCGCGATTTCGGCGCGCTCGCGACGAGTCTGGCGCAACGCCGCGAGGTCATCGGACGCTGGGGCGGCGAAGAATTCCTTGCACTGCTGCCGGGCGCCGATGGCAGCAGCGCGCAGGCCTGGGCCGACGAGCTGCTCGCGCGCGTGCGCAGCCGCCGCGTCGCCACCGGCACTGGTAGCATTGGCTACCGCATCAGCCTGGGCGTGGCCCTGGCAACGGCAGGCGATGACATGGACGCCCTGGTGGCGCGGGCCGATCGCGCGCTTTACCAGGCCAAGGAGGCAGGCAGGGATCGCGCGGTGGTGGGATGAGGTCCGTTGCTGACACCTCCCTGCCCTCCCCGGCCTCGCGGACGGCGCCATCGCAAGCCCCGCGCCCCTTGCCCGCATGGCCTTCACGGCCTGCCGTCAGGCCTGCAGCACATCCAGCGGCAAGGGGCTCTTGCCGTGCTTGCCGACGAACTGCCGGTAGTAGTCGTACAGCCGCGCCAAATCCGCTTCCTTGTCGCCGCCCGGATGGAACAGCGGACCGACCACGAAGCGCTTGCCGGGGAAGTCGATCGACACCAGCAGAATCGGCACCCCGGCCTCGCTGGCGATATGCCAGAAGCCGGTGCGCCATTTGCGCACTTTCTTGCGCGTGCCCTCGGGCGCCAGGAACAGCCACAGCGGCTCCCGTGTGGTCTTCAGCATCTCGGCCATCTGGCCGACCGCGCCGCGCGGATTGCTGCGGTCGGTGGGAATGCCGCCAAGGCCGCGCATCAAGCCAGCCAGGCCGTGCTTGAACAGCGAATCCTTGCCCATCCAGGTGGCGCGCACGCCCATCGCGTAGGCGGCGGAAATGCCGATGATCCCGTCCCAGTTGGAGCTGTGCGGCGCGGCGATCGCCACCAGCCGCGGCACATCCGGAAACTCGCCGACCACGCGCCAGCGGCTGCAGCGAATCACCAGGCTGCCGATCCAGCGCACCAGCCGCTGGCCGCGGATGCGCGGGGTCTGGGGCGGGATCGTGAGCAGCTTCTCCTGCAGGCCGAAGCTCATTCGTCGAAGCCCCGCTTGCTGCGCAACTGCTTGACTCCGGCGCGCGCCTTCTTGGCGTCCACCCGGCGGTGCTGCGAGGCGCGCGTGGGCTTGGTCGCGATGCGCTTCTTCTGCTCGATGGTGTGGCTGCGCAGCAGGTGCGCCAGGCGCTCGCGCGCATCCGCGCGGTTGCGCTCGAGGGTGCGGAAGCGCTGCGCCTGCAGCACCAGCACGCCCTCGTTGGTCAGCCGGCGGTCGCGCGCGGCGAGCACCTTGGCCTTCAGCCAGTCGGGCAGCGTGGGCGAGTTCTGCACGTCGAAGCGCAGCTCCACGGCGGTGGAGACCTTGTTGACGTTCTGCCCGCCGGGGCCGGAGGAGCGCACGAAGCGTTCGACCAATTCGGTCTCGGGCAGCGGCAAGCCGGGCAGGATCTCGAGGTTGGCGGTCTCGGCGTTCAATCGCGGAAATTCTCGAACTGCAGCGGGATGTCGAGCTCGGACGCGCGTAACAGCGCGATCGCGGTCTGCAAATCGTCGCGCTTCTTGCCGGTCACGCGCAGCTTCTCGCCGTTGATCTGCGCCTCCACCTTCAGCTTGGCGTCCTTGATCCGCTTGATGATGTCCTTGGCGATCTTCTGCTCGATGCCCTGCTTCAGCGTGACTTTCTGCCGCGCCGCCGCGAGGTTGACCTCGGGGTCGGCAATGTCCATGCAGCGGATGTCGATGCCGCGCGCCACCAGCCGGGGCTTGAGGATCTCCAGCATCTGCTTGAGCTGGAAATCGCCCTGCGCCTTCAGGGTGACCACGAACTCATCCAGTTCGAAGGTGCAGCCGGTGCCGCGGAAATCGAAGCGGTTGGAGAGCTCGCGATTGGCCTGGTCGATGGCATTGCGGACTTCGTGCTTGTCCAGTTCGGAAACGATGTCGAAGGAAGGCATGGGCGGGCCGGGTGTTGGATCGCCGGGATTCTAAGCGCTCGATCGGTAAAGGAATGGAATTCAGGCCGCGGCCTGGACTCGCTGCGGCGCCGTCAGGATCCCGATACCCACCAGCACCACCGCGGTGCCGGCCACCTGCAGCGCGCTGATGCGTTCATCCAGCAGCCAGTGGCCGAGGAACAGCAGCGACACCGGCCCGAGCATCGACAGCTGCGAGGCGCGGCCGGCGCCGATGCGGACTATCGCGAACATGGTCAGGAACACCGGCGCCACGGTGCACATCAGCGCATTCGCCAGCGACAGCCAGAGCACCGGCGCCGGCTGCAGCAGGGTGCGTGGCGGGTGCACCAGCAGGTAGTGAATCAAGGTGCAGGCAGTCGACACCAGCATCACATAGGACACCAGGCGCAGGCTGCCGATGCGTGCGACGATCTCGCCCGACTTGACGAGGTAGATCGCATAGGCCAGCGTCGCGCCGAACACCAGCGCGCTGCCGAGGAGCACGTTGCCGCCGTCGAAATGCAGGTGCTCGACGAACACCAGCACGATGCCGGCATAGCTGATGCCGAGCGCCCAGCGCTGCCGCCGCGGCACCGGCCGGCGGTACAGCAGCACGCCGAGCAGCAGCACCAGGGTTGGCGTCAGGAACAGGATCAGCCGCTCCAGCGCCGCGGCGATGTGCATGAGACCCCAGAAATCGAGGTAGCTCGACACGTAGTAGCCAACCAGGCCCAAGAGCCCGATCTGGCGCCAGTCGGCCGCCGTCAGCGCGTCCCCGCGCGCCCGTGCGCGGCGGGTCTCGATCGCCGCGACCAGCGCGAACACCGGCAGCGCCAGGCCCATGCGCAGCGTCATCAGGGTGATCGGGTCGATGTCGTAGCGGTACAGGAACTTGGCCAGGATTGCCTTGGCTGAGAACAGGATCGTCGCCGACATGGCGAGCGCGTATCCGGTCAGCTCGGTGCGACGGGTGGGGTTCAAGGCCGGTTCCTGGTCGTTCCGGGCCCGCGAGCATGGCGTCGCGGTGGTGGTGGAGTTGCTCGGCAGGAGCGCAGCCTGCTCTTGGGTCCGCAAAGGACGCAAAGGAAGGCAGATTCAGGGTCACCTCTGACCGCGCGCCACGGCTCTTCTTGGCGTCCTTTGCGTCCTTTGCGGACAAAAATGAGACCCGCCCCTAGACTCGCGCCCCCGACTCACCGCCGCCTCGCCCCCGATGCTCAACCCGCAACAACAGGAAGCCGTGCGTTACCTGGATGGGCCGCTGCTGGTGCTGGCCGGCGCGGGCTCGGGCAAGACCAGCGTGATCACGCAGAAGATCGCGCACCTGATCAAGTCGGGCCTCTACGCCACGCACGAGATCGCCGCGATCACCTTCACCAACAAGGCCGCGCGCGAGATGCGCGAGCGCGTCGCCAAACTGCTCGGCGAGGGTGGGGCGGAAGGGCTGACGGTATCGACCTTTCACGCGATGGGCATGCGTTTTCTTGAGATCGAGCACGCCAAGGTCGGGCTGCGGCGCGGGTTCTCGATCCTCGGCGAGGACGATTCGCGCGCGCTGATCAAGGACCTGGCGCCGAAGGGCGCCGGCAACGAACTGCTCGACCGCTGGCGCAGCCTGATCGGTCGCGCCAAGAACCAGGGGCTCAATCCCGAACAGGCGCTGGCACGCTCGCAGACCCCGCGCGAGCGCGAAGCGGCCGAGCTCTACGCCAGTTACGCGCAGCGGCTGACCGCGTTCAATGCAGTGGATTTCGATGACCTGATCGCGCTGCCGGTGCGCGTGCTTGAGAGCTTCGACGAAGTGCGCGAGAAGTGGCAGCGCAAGCTGCGCTACCTGCTGGTGGACGAATACCAGGACACCAACGATGCGCAGTACCGGCTGCTGCGGCTGCTGTCCGGCGAGCGCGGGCTGTTCACCGCGGTGGGCGACGACGACCAGTCGATCTACGCCTGGCGCGGCGCCAACCCGGACAACCTGATCGAGCTCGGGCGCGACTACCCGAAACTCAAGGTGGTCAAGCTCGAGCAGAACTACCGCTGCGCCCAGCGCATCCTGCGCGCCGCCAATGCGGTGATCGGGCAGAACCCGCACCTGCATCCCAAGCAACTGTGGAGCGCGCTGCCGGAGGGCGACCCGATCCGCATCGTCGCGCGCGGATCGGATACCGACGAGGCCGAGTTCGTGGCGATGGAGATCGTGCACAAGCGGCTGGTCGACAAGCTCAACCCGCGCGATTTCGCGGTGCTGTTCCGCGGCAACCACCAGGCGCGCGCGCTGGAACTGGCGCTGCGCGCGCTGAAGGTGCCGTATCACCTGTCCGGCGCCACGTCCTTTTTCGACCGGCAGGAAATCAAGGACGTGATGGCCTACCTGCGCCTGCTGGCCAATCCCGAGGACGATGCTGCCTTCGTGCGCGCGGTCGGCACGCCGCGGCGCGATGTGGGTGCCGCCACCCTGGAGAAGCTCGCCGAGGCCGCGCGCAGCCGCGGACTTCCGCTGGCGAAGGCGGCCGCCTCGCACGCGCTGCTGGCCACCTTGAGCCCGCGCGCGGCGCGCGCGCTGTCGGCCTTTTCCGAGCAGCTCGACGGCTGGCGCCGCGCCGGCAACAGCCTGAAACCGCGTGCGCTGATCGAGCAGCTGATCCGCGAATCCGGCCTGGTGCAGCACTGGCGCGAGGACAACAAGAACCCGCAGGTGGCCGAGCGCCGGCAGCAGATGGTGCAGGCCTTCCTCGACTGGATCGGCGAGCGCCGCGAGACCTCGGTCAGCCAGCTGCTGACCCAGTTGATGCTCGAAAGCCAGGACGACGAACCCGGCGACCGCGTGCGCCTGATGACCCTGCACAGCGCCAAGGGCCTGGAGTTCCGCCACGTCTACCTGGTCGGCGTGGAAGACGGCATCCTGCCGCACGTGTCCTCGCTGGACGAAGGCCGCGAGGACGAGGAGCGCCGGCTGTTCTACGTCGGCATGACCCGCGCCAAGGAAACCCTGACGCTCTCCTACTGCCGCGTGCGCAGCCGCTACGGCCGCGAGGAAACCCCCGAGCCCAGCCGCTTCCTCAAGGAAATGCCCGCCAGCGAAGTGCGCTGGGTCGGCAAGGACGAGAAGACCGTGAAGACCGCGGAGGAGAAGGCGGCAGCGGCCAGGCCGCACCTGGATGCGTTGAAGGCACTGCTGGGTGCGTGAGAAGAGGGTTGTGGGTTCTGGGTTGTGGGTTGTGGGCGGCAACGGCTCGTGCGCCGAGGCTTTGCGCTTTTGATCCTGCTGCCCACAACCCACAACCCACAACCCACAACCCGCCCCTTACATCCCCTTCCTCGGCGGCACCACGCTGTTCCCCAGCAGCAACCCGGCCACCAGCGCGGCGACCAGGGTGACCACGCTGAAGGCGGTGTCGAGGCCGAGGAAGACGTCCTTCTCGAACACGAAGGTCAGGCTCTTGAAGCCCACCGAGCCCGGCACCAGCAGGATCAGGCCGGGCAGGCGGAAGGTGGCGCCGGGGCGGTTGGCCCAGCGGGCGTAGATGTTGCTGAGCACGGTGACGACGAAGGCGGCGGTGAACAGGCCGAGTTCCGCACCCATTGCGGCGATCGCGGTTTGCGACGAGAGGTAGCTGACGATCGCTGCCAGGTAGACCACCCACCAGTCGCGGATGCGCGCTCGGAACAGCAGGGCGAAGGCCGCGGCGGCGACCAGCAGCGAGGCCGGTTGCAGCCAGGCCGGGAGCGGCTGGCTGAGGTGCGGCAGCGGATCCCAGCCCAGCGCACCCGCCAGCCGGCTGCCGACCAGCGCGCCGAAGGCGAGCTTGAGCAGCACCGCCACCGCGCCGGCGAAGCGCGCGGTGCCGGAGACCAGGTGGTTGGTCGCGACTTCAGCCGCCGCGGTGGTCAGGGTCAGCCCGGGCAGCAGCACGATCAGCCCGGCGGTCAGCACCAGCGGCGAGATCGGCGTCAGCGCATGCGCGATCCAGGCCGTCAGCAGCGCCACGAGGAAGGCCGCGAGGGCGTCGAAAGTGGCCGCCAGCCGCGGGTGCGGTGCGGTGAGCATCGCCAGCACGCCCAGCATCAGGCCCATCGCGCTGGCGCTGGCGATATCGGCCCAGCCACCCTTCAGCAGGCCGGCCACGCCGGCGGAGGCGAGCACGAAGCCGAGCACGATCTCCAGCCACTGGCGGACCGGCGCGTCCGGGCGTCCCGCATGCTCCAGCAGCTGCATGCCCTGCGCGGCGCTGAACTCACCCCGGATCACGCGGCTGGCAATGTCGTCGAAGCGCCATAGCCGCCGCAGGTGGATGTCCCCGGGTTCCAGGCGCACCACGCGGGTGATGGTCTGCTGGTCGTTGCGGGCACCCAGCGGGCGAATCGTCGCGATGATCGCCGTCGGGCTCGACCAGATGTGAGTATCCAGGTCGAGCTTGCGGCTGACGGCGTTGATCACGTCTTCCAGGCGCGGCGCGGTCGAGCCGCCCTGGTGCAGGCGGCGCGCCAGTTCGATGACGAAATCGCATTGGGCGCAGTAGTCGGCCATGCGCGGATGATGCGTGAGGGCGGCGCGACGCGCGCGCCCTCGCCCGGTGGCACTCTCAGACAGGATTCAGTGTGCAAGCAGGACTCGGCGAGCTGTTTTCGATCGGTGCGGCGGCCAGTTGGGGCGCTGGCGTGGTCCTGTACAAGCAACTCGGCGCGCGCATGCCGCCGGTGGCGCTGAATCTGTACAAGAACATCATCGTCACCGCCGCGATGATCCCCACGGTGCTGCTGGTCCACGGCCCGGCGCTGCCGCAGCTCACGAGCTGGCAGGTGGTGCTGACGCTGCTCTCGGGTGTGCTCGGCATCAGCCTGGCCGACACCCTGTACTTCAAGGCGCTGAACACCCTGGGCGCCGGGCGCACCGGGGTGCTCGGCAATTTGTTCAGCCCGACCGTGATCCTGCTGTCCTTCCTGTTCCTCGGCGAGAGCCTGAGCCTGCTCCAGTTCAGCGGCTTCGGGCTGGTCATGATCGGCGTGTTGCTGGTCAACCAGCGACGCAGCGACGAGCCACTCGCGCCGGCGCAACTGCGGCGCGGCGTGGCGACCGGCATCCTCGCGGTGGTGCTCAACGCCAGCTGCATCGTGATGATCAAACCGGTGCTGGAGGTGGCGCCCTTCTTCTGGGTGGCGCTGCTGCGGATCGGCGCCGCACTGCTGCCGATCATCGGCAGTGGTGGCGGCGCCTGCGCATCACCGCGCCCCGCCCCTGCGCAGCCTGCCATGGACCCTGCTGATCGTCGCCGCGCTGCTCGGGCAGTACGTGTCGATGCTGCTGTGGCTGGCCGGCTACAAGTACACCAGCGCCTCGATCGCCTCGATCCTCAACGAGACCGCGTCGATCTTCATCCTGCTGTTCGCCTGGATCTGGCTCAAGGAGCCGCTGTCGCGGCGCAAGCTCGCCGGCGTGGCGTGCACCTTTGGCGGCGTGGGGGTGATGCTGCTTTGAAGCGGGGGAGAAGGGGGTACGAGAGGGGTTTTAGGGGGGGCCGAAAGGGAGGCGGGCGGCAGGCCGCAGGCCTCGTCGCCAGCCTGTGGGCGCGGGCTCTCGCCGACAAGTGCCAATGGCAGGAACCGCGTGCGGCCCGCTTTCCCTCCTTCACCCACCCTTCACGCTTCTCAACCACTCACTGCTTCTCCACCAGCAACATCTGCTCCTGCACGCCGGTCACGCGCACCGTGGTGCCGACCGCCATGTCTTCGCCGACGGCGGTCCACAGGGCGTCGCCGACCTTGACCTTGCCGCGGCCGTTGACGATGGCCTGGTCGAGAGTGAAGCTGCGGCCGACGAGTTGTTGCGCGCGCTTGTTGAGCAGCGGTTCGTCGCGGCTCGCCGCCGGATGCCGCCGGCGCCAGGCGCGGAAGCCGAGCAGGGCGCCAAGCGAGAGCACGGCGAAGGCGACGATCTGCACCTGCCATGGCAGCACCGGCACGATCCACACGGCGGCGCCGACCACCAGCGCGGCGATGCCGAACCACAGCAGGAAAGCGCCCGGCGCGAACACTTCCAGCAGCAGCAGGATCAGGCCGGCGATGATCCACTCGGTCGGCGAAATCGTCTGGTACCAGGGCAACATCAGGATTGACCTCCCTGCTGCTTGACCGCGACCGCCTTGGCGATCTCGGCGATGCCGGCGATCGAGCCGATCACGCTGGAGGCTTCCAACGGCATCAGCAGGGTTTTCTGGTTCGGGCTGGTGGCGAGCGCCTGCAGCGCCTTGATGTACTTGTCGGCGATGAAGTAGTTGATCGCCTGCACGTCGCCCTTGGCGATCGCTTGGGACACCATCATCGTCGCCTTGGCTTCGGCCTCGGCCAGGCGCTCGCGCGCCTCGGCGTCGCGGAAGGCGGCTTCGCGGCGGCCCTCGGCTTCCAGCACCGCACCCTGCTTTTCGCCCTCGGCGCGCAGGATCTCGCTGGCGCGGCTGCCCTCGGCTTCCAGGATCGACGCGCGCTTCTCGCGCTCGGCCTTCATCTGGCGCGCCATCGCGTCGACCAGGTCACGCGGCGGCTGGATGTCCTTGAGCTCGATGCGGTTGACCTTGACGCCCCAGGGGTGGGTGGCCTCGTCGACCACCCGCAGCAGCTTGGCGTTGATCTCGTCGCGCTTGGACAGCGATTCGTCGAGGTCCATCGAGCCGATCGCGGTGCGGATGTTGGTCATCACCAGCGCGATGGTCGCCTGCTCCAGGTTGGACACCTCGTAGGCGCTCTTGGCCGCGTCCAGCACCTGGTAGAACACCACGCCGTCGACCTTGACCACGGCGTTGTCCTTGGTGATCACGTCCTGCGAGGGCACGTCGAGCACCTGTTCCATCATGTTGACCTTGCGGCCGACCGAGTCGATCAGCGGCACCAGCAGGCCAATGCCCGGCTCCATCGTGTGGGTGTACTTGCCAAAGCGCTCCACCGTCCATGCGAAGCCCTGCGGCACGAAGCGGATCGAGCGGAAGATGACCACGGCGACAAAGCCGAGGAACACCAGGATCAGGATGTTTTCCATCGCGCGGCTCCGTTTGCGGTAGCCGGCAGTCTAGCGCGGGGCGGCGGAAAAGCGGGCACGGGGCGCGGGGCGCGGAAAGACCTTGGGCCAGATTCTTGTTTGTGCGCTGACTGCGGAGTTCGTTTGAACGCGTTGGTGACGCGGGAGCCCCGCCATGCGGGCTGTGCCCTTTACCACGTCCGCTTCACCGCCACACTCTAGCCAAACTGCTCAGTTTGGCTTCACAATCGGAACGCCCCGATTCATCACAGACACAGGAGATCCACCATGCGCAATCGCGTGTTGACGGCAGCCCTGCTGGCGGCCCTATCGGCCCCGGCCTTCGCACAGGATGCAGAGGAAGAGGAATCGGGCCCGTTCTCGTTCAACATCGGCGTGGTCAGCGACTACGCTTTCCGCGGCGTGTCGCAGACCAATGAGGGTCCGGCCTTCCAGGGCGGCATCGATTACGCGCACGACAGCGGCTTCTATGCCGGCGTGTGGGCGTCCAACGTCGATTTCGTCGATGGCGACGGCGCCAATGCCGAGATCGATTTCATTGTCGGCTGGTCGACGGAATTCACCGACACGATCGCCTTCGACGTATCCCTGCTGCGCTACGCCTATCACGACCAGAGCGCCTACGAATACAACGAGCTGATCTTCAACCTCGGCGTCGGCGACTACCTCGGCTTCCAGCTGGCGTATTCGAACGATGTGTTCAATTCCGACGAGACCGGCATTTACTACCAGGTCAACGGCTCCTACCCGCTGCCATGGTGGGAACTCACGCTGGGCGGCTCGCTCGGACACTACGACCTCGACGACGCGCTGGGCGATTCCTACCAGGATTACAGCATCGGCCTGTCCAAGCCCTTCGGCCCGATGACGGTGGGGCTGCAGTGGGTGCATGCCACCGACGACATCGACTGGGGCGACAACGGCGGCTCGCGCACGCTGCTGACGGCGGTGTGGGAGTTCTGATCCGCGCCTGAGCACCGGTACCGACGACGGGGGCTGCGGCCCCCGTTTTCGTTGCTGCCCGCGGGTTTCCGGATGCTGCGCTGAGGCTAATTTCACCGCCGTCGAGCGATACTGCGCGAATGGATACAGACCACCGGGTATCGCGGGCGCAGGTGCAACTGGCCGGCAGCGGCAAGTCCTTTGCTGTCGAGCCAGGCGAGACCGTACTCGCGGCCGCGCGCCGCGCCGGACTCGGCTTGCCCTACAGCTGCCTGTCCGGCAGTTGCGGCAGTTGCAAGGGTCAGGTCCTGAGCGGTGGCGTCGAGTATCCTTACAATCCGCCGAACGCGCTCAGCGAGCGTGAGCGTGATGCTGGCCAGGCGCTGCTGTGCCAGGCCGTGCCGACCAGCGACCTGACCGTCGCCATCCGCGAGGTGGAGGCGGTGGCCGGCATACCGATCCGCCAGCTGGCGGTCAAGGTGGCGGCCAAACACCGATTGTGCGACGACGTGATGGAGCTGAAGTTGCTGCCGCCGCGTCGCGAGCCGCTGAACTATTTGCCGGGCCAGTACCTCGACATTCTGCTGCCCGAAGGCAAGCGCCGCGCGTTCTCTATCGCCAACGCGCCCCAGCATGGCGAGACCCTGGACCTGCACGTACGCCGCGTGGCCGGCGGCGGCTTCACCCAGTACGTGTTCGACGAACTGCGCCTCGGTCAGGTGCTGCGCATCGAGGCGCCGCTTGGCACATTCGTCCCGCGCGAAGGCGGCGACCGCCCGATCGTGCTGATGGCCGGTGGCACCGGTTTCGCGCCGATCAAGGCGATCGTCGAACACCTGCTGGACCGCCATACTCACCGTGCGCTGCACGTCTACTGGGGCGCGCGGCACGTCAGCGACCTGTACCTGGACAACCTGTGCCGCCAGTGGCAGGCGCAGCACGCCAACCTGCGCTACACCCCGGTGCTGAGCGAGGCCAGCGAACTGGAGCGGAACTTGTACCGCTCGGGCCCGGTCCACGAGGCGGTATTGAAGGATTTCACGGATCTGTCCCGATTCGACGTCTACATGAGCGGGCCGCCGCCGATGATCGAAGCCGGCCGGCGCGCTTTCGTTGCAGCGGGCTTGCCGGAGGACCGGTTGTACTACGATTCCTTCGACTACGCCCCCGACGTGCTCGCCGCGCTGATCCGCGCGCGCAGCATGGCGCCGGGGTGAGACGGTGTTCGCGGGCGCGCCGGCGAGAACCCGGTTGTCGGTTGCTGGTTGTTGGTTGTTGGCAGCAAGAGCCGGTGTGCCGCGAGACAGTCGAAGCGGCTTCAGCCGCGATCTCTTCCGCAGCCGCCGGAGAGATCGCCGACGGAGTCGATTCCTGCAGGACTGCGGTGTGCGCTTCGCTGCCAACAACCGACCACCAACAACCGACAACCAACGACCAACCAACCTAGACCACTCCCAAGACCGGAGCCCGCATGCGCCTCATCCCCATCGCCCTGATCCTCCTCGCCTTCACGGCACCCGCGCATGCGCTGCGTTGCGGTAACCAACTGGTGATGGAGGGCATGACGCGCCATGAGGTACGCGAGCGTTGCGGCAATCCGGACGATACCTCCCGGCGCTTCGAGACGGTCTATCGCCAGACGGAGCAGCACGAGGCGGTGGCGATCGAAATCGAGATCGAGGAGTGGTTTTATGACTTCGGCTCGAACCGCCTGGACCGGCGGGTGATCTTCGTCAACGGCCGCGTGCACGAGATCGAGGTCGCCCAGTAGGAAGCGCTTCCATGCGCGCGGTTCCCTGTGTGAATCGCTGGGCGCGTGCCGGGACAAGGCCTGGCAACCGCGCTGATATTCGCAGAAGCGAAGGGCATCCGCACACTGGCCTTTGGTCGGAGGACGTGATGGCGCTGCAACGGTTAAATGGCACTTCGAAGGACCTGGGGGGATTCGAGGTTGCGCGCCTGCTGCCGCAACTGCGCCAGCGCGCCGTCGGCAGTTTCATATTCCTCGACCACATGGGGCCGGCGGATTTTGCGCCCGGCGCCGGCATCGACGTGCGCCCGCATCCGCACATCGGGCTGGCGACGGTGACTTTCCTGTTCGCGGGCGCGCTGCTGCATCGCGACAGCCTGGGCTCGGTGCAGGAGATCCGCCCGGGCGACGTCAACTGGATGACCGCCGGGCGCGGCATCGTCCATTCCGAACGCACCCCGCCCGCACTGCGCGAAAGCGGTTCGCCCTTGCATGGCCTGCAGGCCTGGGTGGCCCTGCCGCGCGGACACGAGGAAACCGCGCCCGATTTCACGCATTACCCGGCGGCGCGGATGCCGCGCATCGAGCGCGCCGGCGTCCACCTGCAACTGATTGCCGGTGAGGCCTTCGGCGAGCGCTCACCAGTGCGCACGCTGAGCGATCTGCATTACCTCGCCGGCAAGTTCGCACCCGACGGCCGCCTGGACCTGCCGGCCAGCCGCCAGCAGCGCGCGGTCCATGTGGTCGACGGCGAGATCGAAATCGGCAACGCCGTAGCGCCGGGCGGCACGCTTGTGGTGCTGGACGAGAGCCCCGTCACTCTCCGCGGGCGCCAGGACGCGCGCATCGCGATCCTCGGCGGCGCGCCGCTCGATGGCGAGCGTCACCTCTGGTGGAACTTCGTCTCCAGCCGCGCCGAGCGCATCGAGCAGGCCAAGGCGGACTGGCGCGAGGGGCGGTTTGCCGCGGTGCCCGGGGAAAGTGAGTTCATTCCACTGCCGGGTTGAGCGTCACCTTGCTCGCCAGGGCCCGGGCAATCGACGACGTGGCCAGCGAAGACGAAGCGGAAGCCCCGCGCCTGCCGCTCAGGCGGATCAATTCGCCTGCCGCGCCGGCGGGACCAGTGGCGGAAACACCGCGCCGGCAGGCACTTCCGGGTCCAGCGGCACGCCGGCGAGTTCGACCCAGGCGTGCGCCATGAACGGCGCCTCGCGACGAATGACCCCGATCTTGAGCTGAGCGTCCAGGCCGCGGCGGCGCAGCAGCAGCCAGAGCACCAGTGCCTGGCGCAGGCAAGTGGTGCGCCAGGGGCTGCGCGCGCCGACCGCGCGGGCGATGTGCGCCGCGCGCTGGGCGAATTCGAAATCGCCCGGATCGGCGACATTCGGCGCAGATGCAGGCACGAAGCGCGCCAGCCAGCCCCAGGTGCGCTGGAATCCGAGCAGGCGCAGCGAAAGATCGATCAGCGGCAGCAGCAGCGCGAGGCGCCCGGCAAGCGCGCGCTCGCCGGGCGGCAGTCCGGACCAGCCACGGTACAGCGACTTGCGGCTGGCCAGGGTCACGCGCTCAGCCGTTCAGCGCCGCCAGCACTTCGTCGGCGTGTCCTTCCGGCTTGACCTTCGGCCACACGCGCTCGATTTTCCCGTCAGCACCGACAATGAAGGTGGCGCGCAGCACGCCCATGTAGGTGCGGCCGTACATGCTCTTCTCCGCCCATACGCCATAGGCCTGCAGCAGCTGCTTCTCCGGATCGACCAGCAGCGGGAAGTTGAGGTCGTACTTCTTGACGAACTTCGCGTGCGCCTTGGCATCGTCCGGGCTGACCCCGAACACCGGCACGCCGAGCTTGCTGAAGTCCGGCAGCCGGTCGCGGAAGGAGCAGGCCTCCTTGGTGCAGCCGGAGGTATCGTCCTTCGGGTAGAAGTAGATCACGTAGCGCTGGCCGGCCAGCGCGGCACTGCTGATGCTGCCGGCGCTGTCGGATTCGAGGGTGAAGGCGGGGGCGGTGTCGCCGACCTTGAGCATGGCGCGGTCCTCGTGGCTGGAGATGCGCGAAGCCTACCCGCGTTGGCGCGGGTGTTGGTATGGGTTGTTGCTGTTGGAAGCTACCAGCTACCCGCCGCACCCCGGGTTCCACCAACACCCACACCATCAACCAACACTCGCTCCTACCCTTCCACCACCGCCTTCATGCGCTCCAGCGCCTCACCCCAGGCGCGGCGGTAGCCGTCGGCTTCGGCGCGGGTCTGCAGGCGGTCGATGGTCACCATCACGGTGGTCTTGGCGCCGGCCGGGGCGAACTTGATCTCGACCGGGGTGGCCAGGGTCAGGTCGGGGTCTTCCCAGGTCAGGCGGATGGTCTTCCCCGGGTTGGCCTTCTTCACCGTGGCGCGGTTGCCGTCGGCGCAGGTCCACTTCCCGCCGTCGGCGAGATCCAGCGCATTGCCGGGCCCGAACCAGCGGTCCAGCGCCGCGGCGCTGGCAAAGGCCGCGTAACAGGCATTCGCATCGGCCTTGACCGTCTTGGTGGCGCAGATGGTGTAGCCGCGCGGCTTGCCATCCTTCTCCAGCTGGTTGCGCGCGATCTCGTACTCGCAGTTGATCGTCGCCGACCACCAGGGATCGACCTTCATCTCGGCGAACAGCCACTGGCCGATCTCGCGCCGGCCCAGGGCCACACCGCCCTTGGCATCGATCGCCGCGAACCATTCAGACAGCGACTTGCCGGTGGCTGCCTTGCAACTGTCTTCGCCGACCGCGTGGTCGGATTTGCGCTCGACTTTCATGGTTTGGGTCCTCGAGAAGCGGGGGGTTGGAAAGGCGGGGGTGGAGGAGCGGGGAAGGGGGCAGGGGGACGGGACTGGGGCGGGGAGGGAGCGTGTCGCTTTCTCGCCCCGCGGCTCGATCTTCGCTGGATGTCGCGGCCCTCGCCCCCTGCCCCCTGCCCCGCTTCTCCTGGCTCAAGGCCAGAGCGCGAGGATCAGCCCGATCAGGGTGAACTGCAGCGTGTGATAGCCACCGTTGATCAGGAACAGCTTCAGGCTCTTGCGTTCGAACAGGTAGTTGATGCCGAAGCTGGATGCCACCCAGCACAAGCCCGCGGACGAACCGGCACCGAGCCCGAGCGCCAGCGGCGGACGCGGGCCGAGGAACAGCGCGAAGACGAAAGCGGCGACCAGGCACAGCACCAGCGCCAGGCCGAAGATCAGGCCCATGTTGGCGTTCTTCAACTGCTCGTCGGTGACCCCCGATTCGCGCTGCCACGCCTTGGCGAAGAGCAATGGTGAGTACCACAGGCCACCGAGGACGAAGCTGGCGACGGCGGCGGCGATCACGGCAAGGAAGTTCACTTCAGGCATGGCGAGTCTCCGGTGCTGGGGTGGGTGCAGTGTCGTTCAGATGGGCGGGTGGCGTCTTGGAAAAAAGTAACTTCCCGGGCCGGGCACGAGGGCACGGGGGCACGAAGGCACGCGAAAAGCGCTCCCTCGCGCCGAACCGACTCTTGGTGCCCTCGTGCCCGGCGTGCGAGCTTCGCCAACAACCAACAACCAACAACCCCCAAACCCGCTTCAAAGCACCACCACGCTGCCCGTGTCAGGCCGGCCGCGGCGCAGGAACTCACCCGGCGCGTAGCCGCTGAAGGCGCGGAAATCGCGCACCAGGTGGGACTGGTCGTAGTAGCCACAGTGTGCGGCCAGCTCCGTCCACGGCACCTCGTCGGCGGCGCCGAGCAGCGTCAGCGCGGACTTGAAGCGATGCACTCGCGCGAGTGCCTTCGGGCCGAACCCGACCTGGCGCTGGAACAGGCTGGAGAGGTGCTTGCGGGTATAGCCGGTCTGGCGCGCGAGTTCGTCCACACCCACCTGGCCGCCGCTGCGCGCGATGCGCTCGACTGCCCAGCGCACCGCTGGATGCACCGCGCCGCGGGGGCGCAGGCGCGCGCGCAGCCAGTCCTCCACCAGGCCGAAGCGCCCGGCGATGTCCGTCTGGTCGAGCAGCCGCTGGCGCAGCGCGAGTGCGCCGTCGCCCAGGGCATCGGCCAGGCCGATGATGCGGTCGGCCAGTCCGGACAGGTCCTCGCCCAGCCAGGGGTAGCTGCCGCAGGCGCCAAAGGCCACGCCGAGCAGGGCGTTGCCGTGCGGCGCCTCGGTGTCGATCGGACCCTGGTGCAGCCCGGAATACCAGATGTCGCGGAAGGGCACCCGGCGTTCCGGCGGGCCGGGCTCGATGCGGTACTGCGGCGGACCCAGGTTGATCAGCAACTGGCTCTGGCCCGACGGCAGGATACGGTCGCGCGCGTAGGCAACGCTGCCCTCGCCGAACCACATCGATTCGACGATCCCGGCCAGGTCCGGCGCCGGCCGGCACAGCGCCACCGTCCAGCGCCCGAGCGGCGAATCGTGCCGATGCACCTGCACGCGTGCTGCGATCGCCATCCGCGGCCTCCCCGGGTTGCGGGCGTCAAGTCTGACGCGGGGTGCGTGGCGGGGCAAATGGAGGAGAAGCGGGGGAGGTGAAGCGGGGCAGGGGGCAAGGGGCCAGCGGGGCGGCGACAGCGAACTGTTCGGCATCTTGTGGGCGACGGAAGAGCGGGGGCAGCTTGCCGTGGCGTCGTAGATCGACAGGATGCGGGACGGCGCGAGTTCGCCGCGAGGCAGGTCCCCTGCCCCTGCCCCGCTTCACCTCACCGACCCCCGCTTCACCTACCCCCGCTTCTCCGTCCCCGCTTCTCCGCCCCCAAGCCCCTATGCTCCGCGCTATCCGCAGCGCCCGGCCCGCACCATGACCACGCTCTACCTGATCGACGGTTCCAGTTTCCTGTTCCGTGCCTATCACGCGCTGCCGCCGTTGACGAATGCCGCCGGCGAGCCTACCGGCGCGCTGTTCGGGGTGGTCAACATGCTGCGCAAGGTGCTGAAGGAGGACAAACCGGAGCACCTCGCCTTCGTCTTCGATGCCTCGGGCCCGACCTTCCGCGAGGAGCTGTACCCGGACTACAAGGCCAACCGCCCGGCGATGCCCGAGGACCTGCGGCTGCAGATCGAGCCGCTGCTGAAGATCGTCGAAGCGATCGGTGTGCCGATCCTGCGCGAACCCGGCATCGAGGCCGATGACGTGATCGGCACGCTCGCCACCCAGGGGCACGCGGCGGGCATGCGCGTGGTCATCTCGACCAGCGACAAGGACCTGACCCAGCTGGTGCGCCCGGGCATCGAATGGCTCAACACGATGACCGGCGAGCGGCTCGATGCGGCGGGCGTGGAGATCAAGTTCGGGGTGCGCCCGGAGCGCATCATCGATTACCTCGCGCTGATGGGCGATGCGGTCGACAACGTGCCCGGGGTCGACAAATGCGGGCCGAAGACCGCGGCCAAGTGGCTGGCGCAGTACGGCACGCTGGAGAATGTGATCGCGCACGCCGGCGAGATCGGCGGCAAGATCGGCGAGAACCTGCGCGCGGCGCTGCCGCGGCTGCCGCTGAATCGCGAGCTGGTGACGGTCAAGACCGATTGCGAGTTGCCGGTCGGTCCGGCCCAGCTGGCGCTCGAAGCCCCGGACACCGATGCACTGCGCGGGCTGTATGCCCGCTACGGCTTCAAGCAGGCGCTGGCCGAGATCGGCGGCGGCGCGGCCGACATCGCCGCGGCGATGCCGGCGCCGGCCGAGCCCGTCGAACTGCCCGCGCCGCCGGCCGAAAAGCACTATGAGCTGGTGACGACGCGCGAGCGCCTGGCGCACTGGATGGGCGTGCTGGAGGCCGCGGCGGCCTTCGCCTTCGACACCGAGACCACCAGCCTGGACGCCCAGCGCGCCGAGCTGGTCGGCCTGTCCTTCGCAGTCGAGCCCGGCCAGGCCGCCTATGTGCCGGTGGGTCACGATTACCCCGGCACGCCTGCACAACTGCCGCTGGCCGAAGTGCTCGCGGCGCTCAAGCCGCTGCTCGAGGACCCGCTGCGCGCGAAGATCGCCCAGCACGGCAAGTACGACCTCAACGTGCTCGCGCGTTATGGCATCGCGATGGCCGGCCTGCGCTGGGACACGATGCTCGAATCGTATGTCTACAACTCCAACGCCAGCCTGCACAACATGGACGCGCTGGCGAAGAAGTACCTCGGCGTCGCCACCGTCCACTACGAGGATGTCGCCGGCAAGGGCGCGCGGCAGATCAGCTTCTCGCAGGTGGCGCTGGACGATGCCTGCAACTACGCCGCCGAGGACGCCGACATCACCCTGCGCCTGCACCGGACGCTGTGGCCGCGCCTTTCCGCGCAGCCCGGGGCCGCGCAGCGTGTTCGAGGACATCGAGATGCCGCTGGTGCCGGTGCTGGCGCGCATCGAGCGCACCGGCGTGCTGATCGACGGTGCGCGCCTGCGCGCGCAGAGCGGCGAGCTGGGCCACGCCATGCTGCGGCTGCAGCAGGAGGTGCACGCGCTCGCCGGGCATCCTTTCAGCCTGGATTCGCCCAAGCAGCTCGCCCAGGTGCTGTTCGAGGAGCGCGGCCTGCCGGTCAAGCAGCGCACGCCGGGCGGCCAGCCGTCCACCAACGAGGACGCGCTGGAGGAACTGGCCGAGGCCGACGAGCTGCCGCGCAAGATCCTCGAGTACCGCTCGCTGGCCAAGCTCAAGGGCACGTACACCGACAAGCTGCCGGAGCTGATCAACCCGCGCACCGGGCGCGTGCACACCAGCTTCCACCAGGCGGTGGCCGCCACCGGACGGCTGTCGTCCTCCGATCCGAACCTGCAGAACATCCCGATCCGCACCCCCGAGGGCCGGCGCATCCGCACCGCCTTCGTCGCGCCGCCGGGCTGGATGATCCTGGCCGCCGACTACTCGCAGATCGAGCTGCGCATCATGGCCCATCTGTCCGAGGACCAGGGCCTGATGCGCGCCTTCCGCCAGGGCGCGGACATCCACCGCGCGACCGCTGCCGAGGTCTTCGGCAAGGCCCCGGACGAGGTCACCAGCAACGAGCGGCGCGCCGCCAAGGCGATCAACTTCGGCCTGATCTACGGCATGAGCGCCTTTGGCCTGGGCAAGCAGCTCGGCATCGGCCGCGGCCAGGCGCAGGACTATGTGGACCTGTACTTCTCGCGCTATCCCGGCGTGCGCCAGTACATGGAATCCACCCGCCACCAGGCGCGCGAGCAGGGCTATGTCGAGACCGTGTTCGGCCGCCGCCTGTACCTGCCGGAGATCCGCAGCAAGAGCTTCGCCGCGCGCTCCGGCGCCGAGCGCGCCGCGATCAACGCGCCGATGCAGGGCACCGCCGCGGACGTCATCAAGCGCGCGATGATCGAACTGGACCGCTGGCTCGCCCCGCACACCGACGAGATCCGCATGCTGCTCCAGGTGCACGACGAACTGGTGTTCGAGATCCGCGAAGACCGCATCGCCCACTACCGCGACGGTATCGCCCAGCGCATGTCCGCCGCCGCCGAACTCGCCGTGCCGCTGGTGGTGGACGTGGGGATCGGGGCGAACTGGGATGAGGCGCATTGAAGCGGTGGCTGTCAGCGAGGCATTTCGCCGACAGCCGCGGAGTGAAAGCAGTGAAGCGGAAACGTCCTGGGCGGCTCTGATTGACGTTTCACGCTCACCCTTCACTCTCAGGCGCTCATCCAGGCCTGCCGCTAGACTCGCCTTCCCCAGCTCACCAGCGGATGCCCGCCATGCAAAGACGCGACTTCCTCAAGGCCGGCAGCGTGGCCACCGCTGCGGGTGCATTGGCTGCCTGCGGTGCGCCGGCGCCGACGACGGCGACGGGCGAGGCCGCGCCTGCGGTCAAGCTGCAATGGAAGATGGTGACCGCGTGGCCGGCGAACTTCCCGGGCCTGGGCGCCGGCGCGGCCAAGGTGGCCGAGATGATCGGGCGCATGAGCGGCGGGCGGTTGACCGTCAAGGTCTTCGGTGGTGGCGAGCTGGTGCCGCCCTTCGAGGTGTTCGATGCGGTCTCCGCCGGCACCGCGGAAATGGGTCATTCGGGACCGTACTACTGGAAAGGCAAGTCGGAGGCGGTGCAGTTCTTCTGCGCGGTGCCCTTTGGCCTGAACGCACAGGAACAGAACGGCTGGCTTTACCACGGCGGCGGGCTGGAGTTGTGGCGCGAGCTGTACGCGAAGTTCAACCTGGTGCCGTTCCCGGCGGGCAACACCGGGGTGCAGCTGGCCGGCTGGTTCCGCAAGGAGATCAACAGCGTCGAGGACCTCAAGGGCCTGAAGATGCGCATCCCTGGGCTCGGCGGCGAAGTGCTCGCGCGCCTCGGCGGTGCGCCGGTCAACATCCCGGGCGCGGAGCTGTACACCGCGATGCAGACCGGGGCGATCGACGCCACCGAATGGGTCGGGCCGTACAACGACCTCGCCTTCGGCCTCAACAAGGTCGCCCAGTTCGCTTACTACCCCGGCTGGCAGGAACCCGGTCCTACCCTCGAATGCATGGTCAACAAGCAGGCTTTCGACGCGCTGCCGGATGATCTGAAAGCGATCGTCGAAGGCGCCTGCCGCGCGGTCAACGACGACATGCTGGCCGACTACACCGCGCAGAACCAGCGCGCGCTGGATACCCTGGTCAAGGAACACGGCGTGCAGTTCCGCCGCCTGCCGGACGATGTGCTCAAAGCCCTGCGCGAGACCAGCGAACAGGTGCTGAAGGAACTCGCCGCCAAGGACGAGTTCACCGGCCGCGTGTACGCGTCGTTCCAGGCCTTCCGCGAAAGCGCCGCGCGCTGGCACGAGGTGTCCGAGGTGGCGTTCTACGCGGCGCGGCGTTGATGCGGGACGGGTGGTCTGCAGCGGGTAGTTGGTAGTCGATTCTTGGTAGTCGGTTGTTGGTTGTTGGTTGTTGGTTGTTGGTTGTTGGCGAAGCTCGCGCAGCGCGACACCCGTGGGAGCCGACTCTGTCGGCGATCCTTTTCCAGCGGCTGCCGAAAATGATCGCGGCTGAAGCCGCTCCCACTGGACTTCGGCTTGCCGGAGCTCTTGCTGCCGACAACCGACAACCAGGCTCACGGCCGCGTCCTCGCCCTTGAATCCTCCCCGCCGCGCGCCCATCTCCCGCGCATGCACATCATCTGCCCGAGTTGCCTGAGCAAGAACCGCGTCCCGGTGGAGAAGCTGGACGCGCACCCCAGTTGCGGGCGCTGCAAGGCGCCGCTGTTCCAGGGTCATCCGCTGGAGGTCGACAGCGCCGGTTTCCGCCGGCTCGTCGAGGAATCAGAACAGCCCGTGCTGGTCGACTTCTGGGCGCCCTGGTGCGGGCCCTGCCTGCAGATGGCACCGCATCTGGCCGCGGCGACGCAGCGGCTGGAACCGAATGTGCGTGTAGCCAAGGTGGACGTCCAGGCCCACCAGGATGTCGGCGCCGCGCTGCGGGTGCAGAGCATCCCCACGCTGGCCCTGTTCCACGGCGGCCGCGAGATCGCCCGCACCCAGGGCGCGATGGGTGCGATGGACATCGTGCGCTTTGCGGCGGAGGTGTTGCGCTGACGCCGGGTGGCCGCTGGCCGGAGTCTGGTTGTTAGTTGTTGGTTGTTGGTTGTTGGTTGTTGGTTGTTGGTTGTTGGTTGTTGGTTGTTGGTTGTTGGCAGCAAAGGCCACGGTGAGCCGAGGGCCGACGGGAGCGGCTTGGGCTGCGATCTTTCTGGGCCGCTACTGCAAGATGGCCGACAGAGCTGGCTTCCTCAGGTGGAGCGGTGTGCGCTTCACTGCCAACAGCCAACAACCGGACTCAAGTCCTCTGGTGCCCGATCGCCCTTCACCGCACCCCACAACCCAACCGCCGCTACATCGCGCAGGCACTCGCCAGCGGCACCGAACGCGCCGATTCCAGCGCCTCGGGACTCGTTTCCACGCGCCGCGCGCTCAAGGGGAAGTCGATCCGCGCGACGTAGTTGTCGCCCTCCGGATCGCGCACATTGGTCAGGCCTTCGAAGCGCATCAGCACCCGGTCGTCCGCCGCATAGGCGACATCGATGCCGGACACGATCAGGCCGAGCAGGCCGCCCAGCGCCAGGCGGAACACCTCGACCGGGGTCTCCCCGATCTGCTCGCGGCCGAGGTGGCGCACCTTGAAGCCGAGGTAATCGAGCCGGCTCGGCACCAGGAAGTGGAAGTGCACGGTCTCGCCGGACAGCAGTTTTTGCCAGTTGTCCTGCACGAAGCGGTCGAAACCGGCGTCTCCGACCAGGTCCTGCGGCACCTCGTCCAGCGCCTCGCGCTCGGTCTCGGCCTCGCCCGGTTCGCGCACGAAGACCTGCACCGCATCGCCGGACGCGCTGGCGCCCTCGACGTAACCGAGGCGCGCATCGGTCAGCTCGAACTCCGGCAACCAGGGCAGGCGCGGGCTGTCGGCCACCCGCTTGCGTGCGAACGGCGTACCGTCGGCGCAGCGGTACAGCACCAGCCGTTCGAGCACCCGCGAGCCCTGCATCGCCACGTAATGCGATTCGCGATAGAGCACGCTGCCGTCCTCCGGCTCCACCGCGGTGCCGTCGTAGCTCAGGTAGCTGGGCAAGGCGGCTGCCTCCTCGGCCGCCAGGCTTGGCGGAACCAGCAACAGGGCCAGCACGCACGCGATGCTTCCGGGCTTCATCGGACTCACTCCCTCGGGCCTGTGCCTGGAGAAACGGGAAATGCACCCGCAGGTGCCAGGGGGGAGCGTACACCGGACGCAGGTGAAGCCGAACAGAAGACTCTCAGGGCCCGGTGTAGACCACTGGCGTTGCGCTGAAGTTGAAATGGAACCACCAGCCGCTCTCGCCCTGGTACTGGTCCTTGTCGTTGCGCGATGAGCAACTGCCGCTGCCGCCCGGCAGCAGGCTGGCCAGCGTCACCGAGCCACCCGGCAGGTTGGGATCGCTGATCACGATCTGGTTGGCGTCCGCTTCGCGCAGGAAGCCGCGCAGCAGCCCCTGGTTCAGCGCGGTCGCCGGATTGCCGCTGAAGCTGGCCGCGATCTGGGCATCGACCAGGGTGATCGCGGTACCGTTGTTGTCGAACACGAAGGTCTTTGGCGCGGTGGTGAAGCAGGGTGCCGCAGGCGTGCCGATGGCCGGCGAGTAGGCCGGCACGCCGATGGTTCCCGGGATCGGGGCCAGGCAGTTGCCGCTGGCCGCCGCGGCGTAGGTGTAGGCGGTGGGCTCGGCGCCAGTACGCGGCGCGCAGCCGCTGGTCGGCGCCGGCGCCAGGCAGTCCGCCGGGCCGTTGTCCACCCGCCCCACCCGCCCGTCCTGCGCCAGTGGCCGGAACCACAGCAGGCTGCTCGCGTCGAGGAAACCGTCGGCGGGGTTGCTGTCGCTGGTGTAGCTGGTCTGGATGCTGCCGTTGAAGGACACCGTGGTGGTCGGGATCGCGCTGTCGGTGAAGTCGAAGCAGATCGTCGGCAGCGGCGCGATCGTGATCGGCAGGAACACATGCGGATCGCGCAGGTCGAGGTCAGTGAAGCGGAAACTGGCCGGCGGGCTGGCAAACGCGAAACCATCGAGCCCGAGCCAGTCGGGCGCGCCTTGCGCCGGGGCGCCACCGGAGAGGATCAGCAGCAATCCGCTGACGAGGATGGTGCGCATGCGACAGGCCGGTTTGGAGCGTGGCGGCATTCTGGGCGATGCCCGCGGGCGCCGCAAACACAGCGCGCCGGGGGGGGGGCGGCGGGGGGGGGGGGGGGGGGGGGGGGGGGGGGGGGGGGGGGGGGGGGGGGGGGGGGGGGGGGGGGGGCGCGGGGGGGGGGGGGGGGGGGGGGGGGGGGGGGGGGGGGGGGGGGGGGGGGGGGGGGGGGGGGGGGGGGGGGGGGGGGGGGGGGGGTGGGCGGGGGGGGGGGGGGGGGGGGGGGGGGGGGCGCCACCCCTTGCCCGAGCCGTTACGGCCCGATCGCCCGCAGCCCCGCGTGCTTGAGGCCGCGGCCCTCCAGCAGCGCCATCGCGTTCTCGGCGAGGATCGGGCGCGAGTACCAGTAACCCTGGATCTCGTCGATGCCGAGATTGGCCAGGAAGCGCGCCTGGGCGTCGTTCTCCACACCTTCGGCGACCGCCTTGAGCTTGAGCGTGCGCGCCATGCCGAGCACGGTTTCGATGATCACGCTGGAGTCAGCATCACCGGGTACATCGGCGACAAACGCCTTGTCGACCTTGAGGATGTCGATCGGCAGCTTGCGCAGGTAGGCCAGCGAGGAATAACCGGTGCCGAAGTCGTCGATCGCCACCCGCAAGCCGAGCCGGTGCAGCTCTTCCAGGATGGCGATCGCCTCGTCCGGGTCGTCCATCAGCTGGCTCTCGGTGATCTCGAGTTCCAGCGCGTCACCCTTTAGCCCCAGTTCGTTCAGCAGGATCGCGATGAACTGGTGCAGCGAGCCCTCGCGGATCTGGCGCTGCGAGATGTTGACCGACACCGAGATGTCCGCATGCCCATGCAGCCGCCATTCGCGCACTTGCGCCAGCGCCTCGCTGAGCACCCAGCGGCCGACCGGCACCACCAGGCCGGTTTCTTCCAGCACGCCGACAAATTCCTCGGGGCTGACCAGCCCGCGCTCCGGATGGCGCCAGCGCAACAGCGCCTCGAAACCGGTGACGCGGCCGGCGGCCACCGAGTAGCGTGGCTGGTACATCAGCAGGAACTCGCTGCGCTCGACGGCCAGGCGAATGCGGCGCTCCAGGTCCATGCGTTCGCGGATGGCCTGCATGCGCGCCTGTGAGTGGAAACGGAAGGTATTGCGTCCGGCGGCCTTGGCCTCATACATCGCCGAGTCGGCGGCATTGATCAGGTGGCGCGCATCGCCGCCGTGATCGGGCCAGACGCTGATGCCGATGCTCGGTGTCAGCGCCACCGGACGGCCGCGCAGGTGAAAGGGCTCGCCGAAGGCGGAGATCAGGAATTGCGCGTACCAGACCAGTGCTTCCGGCGTCCGCGCGGACTGCGGGGCGATCGCGAACTCGTCGCTGCCCAGACGCGCCAGCAAATCGCCCTGCGAGAGGCAGGCCTCCAACCTCAGGGCCACCGCCTGGAGCAATTCGTCGCCGGCTTCGTGACCGAGCATCTCGTTGACGTGCTTGAGCCTGTCGAGGTCGATCTCGAGGACGCCGAACAGTCCGTCCGCAGGGTCGGCCGCCTGCAACATGGCGTCGAGCGCGCTGGTGAAGGCATTGCGGTTGGCCACCCCGGTCAACGGGTCATGGCTGGCAAGCCGCTGCAACCGGTGCTCGTTGCGACGGCGCTCGGTGATGTCCGACAGCACGCTGACGTACAGCCGCTCGCCGTCCGGCGCCACGATGCGTGAGATGCGCAGCGCCAGCAGGCGCTCCTCGCCGCTCTTGCAGCGCTGCCAGAGCTCGCCCTCCCATTGTCCACTCGCTTCCAGCGTGCTGCGCAGGCGGCGGTAGTAATCGTAATCGTGGCGTTCCGAATTCAGCAGCGAGTTCGACTGGGCAACGAGTTCATCCGCGCGGTAGCCCGTCATCCGCTCGAATGCCGGGTTGACCGTGACGAACTCGTGGGCGGCATTGGTGACCGCGACAGCTTCCTGCATCGACTCGATCACTTCCTCGGCGATCCTGCTGGCACGCTGTGCCTTGCGCACTTCGCTGACATCCCGAAACGTGCCGGCGATGCGCAGCGGGCGCCCATCCTTTGCGCGTTCCACGATGGCGCCGCGCATCAGCAGCCAGCGAGTGCGCTCACCGCCCTGCAGGCGGAACTCCGCTTCGACCTCGCGCGTCTGGCCGGAAAGATGCCGCGCCATCGCGGCTTCGATCTTGCCGATATCGTCCCGATGCAGACGCTGGCGCAATTCGTCCGGCGTGTATTCGCGGTCCACTACCGCATCGATGTCGAGGTCGGCAGCAGAGCTGTAGATGACGTCGCGGACCAGATCGTAGTGCCAGTAACCGTCGCTTGACGCCGCCAATGCCAGCTTGACGCGTTCGTCGCGCTCCTTGACCGCCGCCTGCGCCGCGGCGAGTTCGCGCACCCGGGCGCGGTAGCGCAGCCCCACCAGGGCCGCTACGACCGCCAGCAACGCATAGACCGACCAGTGCTGCCCGGTCGGGAGATGGTCGGCGGCGGCCGCGGGCACGGTCCACGCGAGAGCCAGCGCCGGCGCCCATCGGTGCCGTAGACGGGATCGAGGGTGCGATCTCCGTGGTGTCATCCCGGCAGAGCGAGCGGGCGCATGGACATGTCACCAAAGATAACACGCGTGAAGACGCGGTGGCCGAGCCCGCAGGCCCTTGGGCACGCGAGTCACGCGAGCGGTAATCCCTGGTCCGGCTTCACCGTGCCGAGCACGAAACTGGTGTTCACGTCGCGCACGCCGCCGTGCTTGAGCAGCTCGCCCATGATGAAGCGGTTGAAGTGGTCGAGGTCGGCCACCGCGACGTGCAGCAGGTAGTCCATGTCGCCGGTCAAGGTGTAGCAGGCCACCACGGCGTCCCAGCCGGCCACCAGCGCTGCGAAGCGCTCGACATGCTCCGCATCGTGGCGTTCCAGCTGCACGCGGACGAAGGCGGTGAGGCCACGCCCGACCGCCGCCGGATCGAGGACTGCGCGATAGCCGCGGATGATGCCGGCACGCTCCAGGCGCTGCAGCCGGCGCAGGCAGGCCGAGGGCGACAGCGCTACCTGTTCGGCCAGCTCCGCGTTGGTGTGGCGCGCATCCCGCTGCAACAGCGCGAGCAGGCTGCGATCGATGCGATCCAGTTCGGTCACGCAAGATTACTCCGGGAAACTCGCTCGGGACGCACGGACATTGCGCAAGACTCGCCGACCGGCGCAACGCGTGCAACCCGCATGCGCCGGATGCGCGCTACTGTACGCGCTCCAGTCGCGCCGGGAGAGGGACGCCATGGATCAGCCACGCCGGGTCGAACACCAGTACACCGACAAGGGCTATGTGCCGGTCTACACCACCGCAGTGGTCGACCAGCCCTGGGACGAATACACCGCTACCGAGCACCAGACGTGGTCCAGCCTGTTCGAGCGCCAGATGGAACTGCTGCCGGGGCGAGCTTGCGACGAGTTCTTCGACGGCCTCAAGCGCCTCGGGATCGACGGGCGCGGCATCCCGAAATTCTCCGAGCTGAACCCGGTGCTCAAGGCCGCCACCGGCTGGACCCTGATCGCGGTCGAGGGCCTGCTGCCGGAACTGGCGTTCTTCGAGCACCTCGCCAACCGCCGCTTCCCGGTGACTTGGTGGATCCGCAAGCCGGAACAGATCGACTACATCAGCGAGCCGGACCTGTTCCACGACCTGTTCGGGCACGTACCGCTGCTGTCGCTGCCGGTGTTCGCCGATTACATGCAGGCCTACGGCGAGGGCGGGCTGAAGGCCGCGCGTTACGGCAGTGAGCCGCTGACCGAACTGACCCGGCTTTACTGGTACACGGTGGAATTCGGCCTGATGGACACGCCGAAGGGACTGCGCATCTACGGCTCGGGCATCGTCTCCAGCAAGGGCGAGAGCATCTACAGCCTGGACAGTGCGGCGCCCAACCGGATCGGCTTCGACGTGCGCCGGGTGATGCGCACGCGCTACCGCATCGACACCTTCCAGAAAACCTATTTCGTCATCGACAGCTTCGAGCAGCTGTTCCGTGCCACCGTCGATCCGGACTTCGGTCCGATCTACTACGAACTGAAGGGTGCGAGCGCCTACCCGGCGGGCGCGGTGCTGGACGATGACCGGGTTTACCAGCGCGGCAGCGGCGAGGGCTGGCCGGCCGACGGCGACGTCTGAAAACGGGCTGATCAGCGATGGCGACGCGTGCTTGGCGCGACCGGCACCTCGTCATCGTCGTCGGACCACTCGGCCGACCGCTGCTGTGCCGGTGCATTGGGATTGGTCCGGTACACCCGCCGCGCGACCAGCGCTGCCGACTGGCGCAGCCACCACCAGCGCCAGGCCCACCAACCCATCCGCAGCAACACCACGGCGGCGACCATCAGATAGCCGCTGAGCGTGCCGAGCAGCAGCAGCGGCGAGAGCAGCAAGGCCAGGGCGTAGGTGTCCAGCGCGTCATCGGAATCCAGGAACAACTCGCGCGAGCCCACCGTCGCCGAGCGCGCCTGGGTGATCGCATACCAGGCAGCCAGCGCCCGTCCGCCAGCGGCGAACAGCATGAACAGCGGCATCAGCGTGTTGGCGAAGACCTGGTTCCAGCCGACCCAGCCGAAGCTGGCCAGCGTGAACCACAGGATTGGCAGACCGATCAGGGTGCACGCGCCAGCAAGCGCAAGTGTCAGGATCACCTGCGGCCGTGGCCGGGTCACGGGTCGGTGACTGTCGCCGCGCTCGAGCGCGGCGCCGGTGATCACGATCTCCTCGGCACGGTAATCGCGGTTGTGGGTATGCACCACCCACTTGGACGCCAGGGTGAAGCGCATGCCGTCGAGCAAGACCGAGAACGCGGCGCTGAACACCACCCAGGCCAACAGACCGGCCGGCGACCAGGCGAACATATAGACGCCGAAGGCCAGCATCGCGAGCGTGCGCGCATGGAATTCGACGCGCCGACGTGCGCGGCGGGCGCCGCGTGACAACGCATAGTTCAAGGCCCGCGCGCCGTCGCAATCGAAGGCGTCGACCTCCTCTGGCCGGATCGGCCTTGGCGCTCGGCGCAGCAGCAATGACAGGGCACCCAGGATCATGGTGTTCGCAGTTCGGTGGGTCGTGCGAGTGATCTCGCCGTTACACTCGAAGACTATCCTGCGCGACCCTGAGCTGACCAGCGAGCGGGTTGACGCGGGTCAGCCGCGGGCGCCGGGCGCGCCCGCGTTGACCGCCGCAGGCATGCACGCGATGATCCCGGCCGCCGGCAGCCTGTAAACATGGGAGAACGCGTGCATCCGGATGCATTCAAGACCCGGCGGCTGGTGATGTTCCTTTCGGCCGACGTGGTCGGCTCCACCGCTTTCAAGGCCGGCACGGTCAGCGACGCCGGCGAGGCGCTGTGGCTGGAAGCCTTCGAAACGCTCTTCCGCGAGCTGCCACTGATCTTCATCGGCAAGCTTGCCGAGTACTTCGCGCTTGAAGACGACCTTCCGCACAGTGGCGTGTGGAAGGTGATGGGCGACGAGGTGGTGTTCGCGGCGATGCCGCAGGACATCAACCAGGCGCAATTGATCGTCGCGGCGTTCAGCGATGCGGTGGTGCGCTATGACCAGCGCATCTCGGCAAGCTGGCCCCTGCGCATCCGCGGATGCTGCTGGGGCGCCGAAATCGGCGAGCGCAATCGTGCCATCGAGATCCCGGAGATGCTTGGCGCCAGCGAGGACAGGCCCTACCTGGATTTCCTCGGTCCCGATGTCGATACCGGGTTTCGGCTGTCGGGCCATTCGCGTCCGGGTGAGCTGATCCTGTCACCCAACCTGGCCGAGGCATTTGCGCGCCAGCCCGATCAGCGCGGGCTGCGCTTCCACTTCGTCGGCGAGGCACCCCTCAAGGGCGTCTGCGGCGGCCAGCCGTTTCCGCTCGTGCTGGCCTCGGTCGAGGGTGTAGGGGCGCCGAGTTTTGCCAGCATCGATGCCGCGGAGCTCGCCGCCAGGCTCGCCGAGATTCGCGCGCGGATGCAACGCGAGCCGGGCGTGCGCCCGGCACCACCGGCGTTTTCCGCGCCGGGTTGAGCCCGCGCTGCAGCCGGGCGCCGTGCGTTCCGGGACGTTTGCCGGCGCCCCCATTTGTGTCAAAGTGGCGCCCGGAAGGACCGGCGTGGTCCGGTGGGGACACCAAGCATGCAGATCGACCTCGTGCAGGAGGGCAATGTCACCGTGTTGTGCCCACGCGGGCGCATCGATTCGTCGACCTCTCCCGCCGTGGAGCGCGCCTGCGATGACCAGATCGCGCGCGGCAGCACGCGCCTGCTGTTCGACCTCGCGCATGTCGATTACGTCAGCTCGGCCGGGCTGCGGGTGTTCCTGGTGGCCGGCAAGAAGGCGCAGCGGGCGGGCGGCCGTATCGCGTTGTGCAACCTGCAGTCCACCGTGCGCGAGATCCTGGCCATCGCCGGCTTCGACCGCATCCTCACCACGGCGGCCAGTCGCGGGGAGGGGCTGGCCAAGCTCATCTAAGCCCCCGCCGCGGGACGCCGCGAGCTGGTCGCGGCGACCGGACCGCGCGCAGGCCATGGCGGGCATGCGCTGGCCCTTGGCGAGTACGGCGGCCGTGTCGGATGCGAATCGGCATCATTGGCGATGCTGGCGGCGATTTCCTATCCTGCGCGGACCTCGCCAGCCGTGCGTGGTGCCGGCAGCCGTCCACTTCACCCAGAGGCAGGTCACCAAGCGCATGCCAGACCCAGCAGATTCCGGCACGACCGGGCCCGGCTTGACCGGCGCCGAGTGGTGGGAGCGTGCAGATCGCCATTACGATTCCCAGGGTGAGCTGTGGTTCGGCGGCCGGCGCGCGCTGGACCTGGTGCGCGAGACCGGAACCCCGGCCTACGCCTACTGCGCGGCGCGTGTGAGTCAGAACGTGGCTCGCCTGCGCTCGGCGCTGGCTGGGATCGGGGCGCCCGTGCGCCTGCTGTACGCGATGAAGTCGAACCGGTTTGGCCCCTTGCTGGCGCACCTGGGCACCCTCGGGGTGGGGCTCGATGTATGTTCTCCGGGCGAGGTGCGGCACGCGCTCGCTTGCGGTTTCCAGCTGTCGCAACTTTCATTCACGGCGGGCTGCCTGAGCCAGGCCGACCATGCAGCCATCGCCGGATGGCCCGAACTGTGGGTCAACGCGGATTCGCTGAGCGCCCTGCGCCGGCTGGCGCAGGTGTCCCCCGGACGGCGCCTTGGGCTGCGCATCAACCCGGCGACGGCATTGGGCTACAACGATTTGGTCAGCTACGCCGGTGCGCGCCCCAGCAAGTTCGGGGTTTACCGCGATCGTTACCTGGAAGCGCGCGCGCTCGCCACGGACCTCGGCCTGGACCTCGTCGGGCTGCATTGCCATGCCGGCTGCGGCATGCTCACGCCGCATCTGGGTGCGCTCGAGCGCGTCTACGCCAGCATCGCCGGATTCCTCGACATGGCGCCCGGCATCCAGCAGCTGAACCTGGGCGGCGGGCTGGGCATCCCGCTGGTGCAGGGCGAGGAGGAACTGGACCTGGCGGCATGGGCCGCGTTGACCCGCCGCTATTTCGGTGAGCGCGGTCTGCGCCTCAGCTTCGAACCGGGCGATTACCTGGTCAAGGACGCCGGCATCCTGCTGACCGAGGTCACCCAGGTCGAGGAAAAGGGCGGTCGCATTTTCGTCGGCGTGAATGCCGGCTTCAACGTGCATCCGGAACCCGCCTACTACAAGCTTCCGCTGGTGCCGGCGCCGGCCCGGCGGTTGCCCGGTCCCGCACAAACCGTCACCATCGCCGGCAACATCAACGAGGCACTCGACCTGTGGGCAGAGGACGTCGGGCTGCCACCGGTGGCGGAAGGCGACGTGCTTTGTTTCCTCAATGCCGGTGGCTACGGCGCGTCGATGGCCAGCCAGCACTGTCTGCGGACCGAAATGAGCGAACACCTGATCCCACGTAGCCGGCAGCTGGACCTCGATGTCGATGCCCTGTCGGAATCCAACAAGCTGGCATGGGACCGGCTCTACGCCACCACCGGCCAACCGGTCTGGGGTGAACAACCGCTACCGTTCCTGGCCGAATTCGCGCCGGCCTTTCGCGCGGCGCTGCGTGCGCCGTCAAGGCTGCTCGATGCCGGGGTCGGCGAAGGCCGCAACCTGCCCTTCCTGCTGGCGTGCGGGGCCGACGAGGTCCACGCGATCGACGCCTCCAGCCACGCGCTGGACAAGGTTCCGGCGGGGCTGCGCGAATCCGTGCGGCTGCGTCAGGGCGACCTTGGCGCCACCGCCTATGCCGGCGGCAGTTTCGACGGAATCATCCTGCTCGATGTGTTCGAGACCCTGCCCAACGCGGAGGCTGTGCTCGCGGAGCTTTATCACATCCTGAAGCCGGGAGGGCTCCTGCTGTGCAATATTCCAGGGTTGGACGACGGTGTCGCGGGACATGACATGCACCAGCTCGGCGACGATACCTTCCTCTACCAGAGCGCCTACTTCTACCGTTTTGTCGCTCCCGCCGCGGCCGAGGCGCTGATGGCGGGTGCCGGCTTCGAGCTGGTGCAATCGGTGCACCGTGAATGGACCGAGGACGCTCATCCGGGTTATCGCCAGGATGAGCACCGTCACGCCAGCCATGTATTGCTGGTGCGGCGCCCACCAGCGCGCACGGGCTGACCGCACAGCATGTTGACTGCCTTCCGCCGCTTGTTCCAGGTCCTGCCCGACGAGGGCGGCAAGGTGCTGACCTTTGCCCTGCTCGCCGGCTTGCTCCAGGCGGGCGTGGCGATCGGCATGGTCGCGGCGGATTCGCTGTTCCTTGCCGGCCTCGGCATCGAGATGCTGCCGCTGGTATTCATCTTCATGCCGGTGGTGATGCTGGTCTACGCGCCGCTGTATTCGCTGCTGGTGGCGGGTCTCGGTGTGCGCGCGCTGTTCCGGCTGACCCTGACGCTGCTGGTCATTGGTGGTCTCGCCTTCGGCTTTGGCGGTGATCGGTTCGGCGACGAGACCTGGTTCCTGTTTGCCGCAAAGTTTTACGCCGGCCTGTGGTTCATCGCGCTCTACACCCTGTTCTGGAACTTCGCCGACGACTATTTCAGCATCCTGGACGGCAAGCGCCTGTACGGCCTGATCGCAGCCGGCAGTGCTGCCGGCTCGATGATCGGTGGCGGCCTGGTCAGCGGGCTCACCGGAATGGTGCCGGCATCCAAGTTGTTCCTGGTCTGGTCGATCGTCGCGATCCTCACCTTCCCGGTGTTCCTGATCGCGCTGCGCCGTTACCGCGCGATCGCTGCCGACGATGCCCAGAGCGACGAAACGCTCTCCTTGCCCAGCCTGCTGCGTTTCATCGGCGCCACTTTCCAGCGCTCGCCCTTCGCCCTGGCACTGGCACTGATCTGCTTCGCGATGGTCGGCCTCACCAGTGGCCTGGAATACCTCTCGCTCGGAGTGTTCGCGGAAAACCGCAGCGCCGATCAGCTCGCCGCGCTGCTCGGTGGCCTGCATGCGCTCGCCGGCGCGCTGACGCTGATCATCAACCTGTTCTTCTTCAACCGCATTGTCGGCCGCCTGGGCGTCGGCAGCACCGCGCTGGTGGTGCCGCTCGCCTACCTCGGCGCCTTCGTCTTCTTCTACCTGAACGCCGGTTTCGGAGCGGCACTGTTCGCGTTCTACGCCTACCAGGCGCTGTTCGTTGCAGTCGAGTACAACAACATCAACCTGCTGTACAACGCCATGCCCGCCGGGGTGAAGCGGCAGCTACGCACCTTCATCGAGGCGATGGCCGAGCCCGCAGCGAGCGCCACCGCCGGCCTGTTCCTGTACTACTCCGCGAACTACATCGACCCCGACAACCTGGCCCTGACCGGCCTGCTTGCTGCCTGTGGCGCGCTGGCGATCGCCGCTTTCATCCGCCAGAACTATGTGCGCGCGCTCGCGGTCAACCTGCGCAGCGACTGGCTGGACTTCGCCAACCCGGAGAGCGCCTGGCGCGCACAACTGACCGCGGCCGACTTCACCCTGATGCGCAACACGGCGTTCTCCGGCTCGCGGCCGCAGCAACTGCTCGCGGTGGAGCTGCTGTGGCGGCTGCAGGATTCGGCGGCGCGCGCCGCGCTGCTGAATTTCCTTTCGACGGCCACGGCCGAGGAAGCAGACCGGCTGCGTCCGGCGATTTCCGGACTGATCCAGCAGGGCGACACCGAAGCACTGGCCGAGACCCTGCTGTGGCTGGAGAGCGACCACGGTCCGCACGAGCCGGAAGTGCTCGACGAGTTCACCTCCAGCGGCGCCTTCCCGATGCGCCGGCTGCAGACCTGGCGCCATTCGGACCATCCGGCACACCAGGCTGCGATCGCGGTGGCGCGCTGGAATGGCAGCCGCATCGAGGAAGTGGCGCAGGCCCTGGACGAAATCCGCGAGCTGCTCGATGGCGACCGCGAATCGCGCCGGTACGCGATCCGCGCCATCGGCGATTCGCGCCATCCGCGGCATGCCAGCGAGTTGTTGCCCTTCCTGCGCGATGCGGATGTCGAGCTGCGCCTGGAGGCGCTGCGTTCGCTACGCAAGCTGGCCTCGCCGGATTCGTCGGCCATGCTGCCGCACGTGCTGCCACTCGTCCGCGAGGGTTCCAGCGAGGAGCGCCTGCTGATCCTGGCGATTGCCGAGCGCATCGGCGATACCGCGGCCGTGCAGCCGCTGCTGTGGGCGGCCGAGCACTTCTCATCGGCGGAGAGCCGGCAGCTGGAGGCGATCATCGCCGGCATGGGCCTGAAGGCCATCCCCGGCGTGATCCACTTGCTGCGCAACGTCGCTGCGCCGTTCCACTCGCGTTCGGTCGCGGTGCGCGCGCTCGCGCGCCTGGCGATGCCGCAGCTGCTGCTGATCACCGAGGAACTGATCGACGACGAACTCAAGCGCGCGCGCGATGCCGTGATGGCGCATCGCGCCCTGGCTGCGGACCGCGACGACGGGGTCGGGCAGACGGTGCTGACCCGCTTCTATCGCGATGCCGCCGCCGAGGGTCTGGAATTCGTGCTCGAGATCCTGAGCCTGACCGGACGCCTGCCGGACTTCGACCTGATCCGCGCTTCGCTTGCCTTCGCCAATGCGCGTGACCGCGCCAACGCGATCGAGACCATCCAGCAGAGCTGCTCGCGCACGATCTTCCACCGCATCTGCGAGCTGATCGAAGCCACCGTGCCGGCCAGCGGCCTGCAGTCCGCGCAAGTGGAAACCCTGTCGGTCGAGAGCGTGCTGCGACGCGCTGCCACCAGCAACATCGCGCTGGAGGCATCTGCCGGCCTGATCGCCTTCCGCGAGCGCGGCATTGCCGGCGGTTTCGAATTGCTGCGTTCGCGCCTGGATCATTCGGAGCCCGGGCGCATCAACGAGTGGCTGATCGCGCTGCTGCCGCGCTTCGTCGACACCGATATCGACTTTGCGCTGGCTGCGCACCCGGTCGATCGCGTGGCCTCCCTGGTGCGCGCCGAGTTTTTCTCCGATGCGCGCATCCTCGCCCTGGACTACCTGGCTGCGCACGCCACCGAGCGCGCCTGGACCGCGGGTGAGCTGGTGTACGACGAGGCCGCGCCGACCGAGGAATTGTTCATCCTCACCGAGGGCAGCGTCGAGGTCAAGCATGCCCGCGGCGGCTGGACCGCCAGCGCCGGTGCCACCTTCGGCCAGCGGGTGCTGATGGGCGACACCCGGCGCAAGGAGCGCGCGGTCTCCAATGGCTGCCGTGCGTTGGTACTGCAGGGCAGCGTGGTGATGCGCGCCATCGAGATCTTCCCGGCGATGGGCGTCAGCCTGTACCAGTTCAAGACCATCGCGGCGATCGAATAGACCGCCATGAAACTGACCTTCAACTTCCAGACGCTGATCCTGCTGACGCTCACGGTGGTGCTCACCGTGGCGACGGCGGTCTGGGGTGCGCTGGTTTACCGGTCGATCTACGACATCATCCTGGGCGGCTTCGACCGCAAGCTGATCGCGCTCAGCAACGGCGCCGCGGAGTTCACCGACGGCGACGCACATGCGGCCTACCAGCGCCCCCGCGAAATCGGCGCGCTGACGGCAGGGCCGGAAGGGCGGCTGCTCGGCTACGATCGCAGCCGCAGCCAGGTGGTCGAGATCGATCCGGCCGACGGCGGTGCGTTGCCAGCCGCGTCGATCGAGCTTCCTCCGTTGCGCTCGCTGGCTTTCGATCCGCAGAGTGGGCGCCTGGCGGCACTCGCGGCGGACGGGCTGAGCCTGAGTCCGGCGGTGGAACACGCGGCTGGTTTCGCGCCGGTGGACAGCCTCGACGGTGCGGTCGATCAACTGCTGTTCATCGATGGCCGCCTGTACCTGCGCCGCGGCACCCGGCTGCATCCCGCCGAGGGTGAGGGCGAGCAGTTCGAGCTGACCGAGGCCGTGTCCTCGCTGGCGCCGGCCTCCGGCCCGGCCCAACTGGTCGGCATCGCCGCCAGTGATGGCGCGCTGCTGTTGTTCGAGGCCGACGGCAGCGTGCGCCGGCGCGTCCCGCTGGACCCGGCCGCGCAGGAGATCGCCGGCCTGGCATGGGTGGATGGCACGCTGTACGCCAGCGGCCACTCGTTGCTGCGCATCGACCCGACTGACGGCAAGGTCGCGGCGGACTTCTATCCGGGCTGGTACAGCGAGCGGGATCCATTCTTCGACCGCCATGTGCATGCCTACCGGCGCACGCGCGAGATCGCCGGACTGACCTTCCTCTACACCCTGGTCTATCTCGGGGAGGACCAGATCCGCTACATCCTTGACGGCTCGCTGGGCGACGACCACTCGCCCCCCGGCTACCCCGACGATGTGCCCGACGAGGCCACGATCAACGACTATGCGCAAGCGCAGTCGCGCGGACTGGGCTTCGTCTCGGGCATCCGCGAATGGGAGGAATGGGGCCTGATCAAGGCGGCCAGCGATCCGATCTACGCCAGCAACGGTCGCATCGTCGCGCTCTCCGGGGCGGATGTGGACATCGGCGTGATCCGCGACAAGACGCGCTACGCGCTGTTTGCGGTGATCTTCGTCGGCGCCGGCCTGTTGCTGCTGGCGGGATCGGTGTCGTATCGCGTGTCGCAGAGCCTGATGCGCCCATTACGCGATATCAAGGATTCCGCCTTGCGCATCGCGGCCGGCTACCACGGCTCACGGGTCGACTACGCTTCCGACGACGAGATCGGGCAGCTGGCGCAGAGCTTGAACGCACTCTCGTCGCGCCTGGCAGCGCAGGCGCGCCAGTCCGAGGCCTACCGCGCCGCTCTCGCGTCCGGTCGCGAGCAGATCGCGCTGGAACATGCGCTCAACGAGCAACTCGCCGCAGGTGTGCGCGCGCTGCCGCCGCGCATGCAGTGCGAGGGCGCGGCAGCAGAATTCGGCGCCTGTGCGCACGGGGAGCTGGGATTGGTGTGGACCCTGGTTCCGGGCACCATCGACGCCCTGCACATCTGCGTGCAGCAGGCCCGGGTGCAGGCGCTTGCCCGCGCCCTGCTGCAGCGGTTGGCGCCGCTCGCGGCGCAGGACGCGCTGTTCCTGACCATGCCCGCGCTTGCCGCGGTCGGATGCTGGGACTCGTCAACCTCCCAGCTGACCATCCGCAGCCGCGAGGAGCTGACCCTGCTGTTGATCGAAGCCGATGGCAGCGCGCGCTCGCTGCGCTGCCAGGACGGCGCGCGGATCGCACTGGCCGCGGATCAGCACCTCGCCTGGGCCGATGGGCTGACGCTGCAGGGCTCCAACATCGACACCGCAGGTGCCCGCTCATGACCCTCGCCGAGAAGCTGCTGGCGCTGCACGCGGTCTACCCGTTCTCGTTGCTGCGCTCGGAGGAACTGCTCACCATCGCCACGGCCATGCGGGTGCACCGCTTTGAACCCGGCGCCATCCTGTGCGAGCAGGGCGGCGTGATCTCGCGCCTGTACGTGCGCGTGGAGGGCGAGGCGGTGGACACGCGCGGAACGCCGATGCAGGCGGTGCTCGGCACCACGATCCTGCTGACCGGCAAGCCGGCGCCATTTGCGATCAAGGCCGGACCGAGCGGATATGTCGCATTATCCCTGCCGCGCGGCAAGTTTTTCACCGTGGTCAACGAGTGCCCGGCCCTGCTCGCGGGCTTTTTCCGCATGCCGCTGCTCGGCGTGGACTACCTGGCGCAGCCATCGTCATGAGCCTGCGCCTGCGCTACTACCTGGCGATCCTGCCGCTGTTCCTCGGCCTCGGGCTGATCAACAGCGTGCTGGTCTACTTCACGGAGCGCAACGAATTGCACTGGGGCTTGCGCGAGCGAGCCCAGGGCGCGGCCGCCGCGGTTGCCGGTTTCTGGGACGTCATCGCCCCTGACCCGGCCACCTCGCCCGCGGCGCGACTGCGGGGCTACAGCCAGCGATTGGGGGCGCTCAGCATCTCACGCTTCGAGCGGGACGCCGGCCGCTGGGTGCAGCGCACCCTGTACGAGTCCACCGATGTGCCACAACCACCGCCCCCGGATGCCAGCGTGGACGCCGCACTCGCGGCCAGCCCGTTGGCCTGGAAGCTGCAGGAGACCGACCAGGAGGCCGGCGACCTCAGCTTTGGCTACGCAGTGATCGCGGGCGCCGAACCGGCGGCGATGATCGGCGTGGCCGAGCGAGACCTCAGCCTGCGCAATGCGCTCGACAATCTGCGCGTGCGCCTCGCCGGCCTGCTGCTGGCCCTGCTGCTCGCGGGCGTGGTGGTTGCAGAGATGATCACACGCATCGCCAGCCGCGAACTGGGCGCGTTGACGCGCGCGGCGCGGGATGCTGCGCAGGGGCGCTATCTCTCGCATTGGCCGGATGGCCGCATCCGCGAATTGAACGACCTCGGTGGTACGCTGTTGACCATGACCAGCCTGCTCGCCGACGACAGCCATCAGACGCGCCGACGCTTCTTCCAGCACGAGCCGCTGCCGGGTGAAGCCGAGCTCGCCGGCGCTTACCGCGCGCAGTTCGACCCTGCATTGCCGGTCGTGATCGGCCATGCAGAGTGCGCCAACCGGCGTATCGGCGCTCCCATCCCCGAGGACTTCTGCGGTTGGTGCAGCGCGCCGGGCGGTTGGTACCTAACCGTAGGGCGCTGCCGCCTGCCGGAAGAGGATCCCGGCCTGATGGCGCGGATGGTGCGTGCCGAGGCGGCGCGCGACTTTTTCCTTGGGGTCGCCACCAGCCGGCCGCACGGACCGGCGTGGCCGGAGGCCTTGAAGGTATGTCCCTGCACTGCCCTGCAGATGGTGTTCATTCCGGCCTCCGGCCAGGCTGCGACGGGCTGGAGCCTGGACCCGATCCGTGGCCTTCCGCAGCCCTGGTCCAGCGACGATTCCCGGGTAGTGATCGGCACGCTGTCGCTGGATGCGCGGCAGATCGGACAGGCCTATGCGCGCCAGTTCCCGGACCGCCCGATCGATCAGATCGCCGATGAGCTGTCGAGCCTGCTGGGCTCCCGCCACCAGGGGCTGCTGGTGATCTGCGACTTCCAATCTGCGAGCGCCTGACAGTCATGACTGCTCCAATTGCCTCCACAGCCAGGGCGCCGGCCGCACGCAGGATCCGCTTCGGCCTGCGCTTCAAGATCATCCTTGGCCTGACCATCTTCAATATTCTCGGCACTGCGCTGTTCGCCGCCAATCATTACGTCGTCGAACGGGCCGCCATCATCGAGGGCGTGCAGCAGAAGCTGGCGACCGCTGGCCGGGCGTTGTCGGAAATGCTGCCGCCGGGGTACATGGACCGCGCGGTCACGCCAGACGCGGTGTCGCCCGAGGAATACCGCGAGATCGTGCAAAAGCTCTCGCGCTACTGCGCCGACACCGGACTCAAGTACCTTTACTCCTACTACTACAAGGACGGTGTTTTCTACACCACCTCCACCAGTGCCACGCCGGAGGAACTCGCGGACGGCAGCTTCGCGCAGTACTGGAGCGACTACTCCCAGCCCAAGCTGCAGGAGGCCTGGGACACCTGGGAGCCGCGCTACGACGAAACCAACGACGAGTGGGGGCACGTCTATTTCCGCTTCAACCCGCGGGTCACGACAGCGGGTACCCGCTACATCGTCGGCAGCGACATCCCCATCGACACCCTGATGGCCAAGCTGAACACCTCGCTGCGCAAGTCGATCCTGATCGGCTTCGTCAGCTTCTTCGTGGTGTTCCTGTTCTCGTTCTGGATCGGCTCGCGCGTCTCGCAGAAGATCTCGAAGCTCTCCGACTACACGGTGGAACTCGCCGCGACCGATTTCCAGCCGGTCGAAGACCTCCCGCTGCGCCGCGAGATCGCTGCGATGGAGACCCAGGGTCGCGACGAGATCACCCAATTGGCCAGTTCGTTCATGGCGATGGAGGCGCGCCTCAATGCCTATTTGCGCGAGCTGACCGAGACCACCGCGACCAAGGAGCGCCTGCGCAACGAGTTGCGCATCGCCGGCGACATCCAGCTGAGCATGCTGCCACGCGGTTTCACCGCGCTGCACAAGGACGACGGTCGCTTCGGCATCGATTTGCACGGCGACGTCAAGCCGGCCAAGGAAGCGGGCGGCGACCTCTACGACTACTACTATCTGGACGACGACCACCTGTGCATCGTGGTCGGCGACGTGTCCGACAAGGGCATGCCCGCGGCCTTGTTCATGACCGTGGTGATCTCGATCCTGCGCGCGCGCGCGACCGCCGACTTCATTGAACAGCCGCAGGAGATCCTGCGCCAGACCAACGAGTTGCTTATCCCGCAAAACGGGATGTGCCAGTTCGTGACGCTGTTCCTCGGGGTACTCAATGTGCGGACCGGGCGCTTGGTCTATTCCGACGGTGGCCACAACCATCCCTTCCTGCGGCACGCCGGCAAGCCGCCGGTGATGCTCGATTTCAAGGGCGGCGTCGCACTCGGCATCCTGCCCGGCGCCGAATATCCGCGCTATGAACTGACGTTGGCACCGGGCGACACCTTGCTGGCCTACACCGATGGCGTGACCGATGCAATCGCGGTCGACGAGTCGTTCTACGGCGAAGCGAGGCTGCAAAGCGAGCTGTCCGGCGTCGCGCTCGATGCCACGGCGACGGATTGGGTGGAGGTGACCATGCACAGCGTGTTCCGCTTCGCCGAGGGACATTCCCAAGCCGACGACATCACGGTGCTGGCGTTGCGCATCCTGCCGCCGGGCGCATGAGCGAGCGGGCGGAGGCACTGCTGCGCCACGCAGCCGCCGGCGACGAGGCGAAGCTCGGTGCATTGCGCGCCCGGGTGGCGGCCGGCGAACCACCGGCTTACGTCGCCGGCTTCCTCGAGTTCGACGGGCGCCGCTTCCGGAGTGATCCGCGCGCCTTCATCACCGATCCGGAAACGCTCTGGCTGACGCGCGCGGCGCTCGAACACGGACGATGGTTGCAGCGCCAGCTGAACCGCGCGCCGCGTGTACTGGAATTCGGCGTCGGTGCCGGCACCCTTGCAATCACGATCAAGCTCGCCGAGCCCGACTGGTCGGTGGCCGGCATCGACGTTGATCCGCCAGCGCTCGAACTCGCGGCCGAGAATGCCAGCGAGCATGGCGTCGCGATCGACCTGTTGCCCTCCGACTACCTCTCGGGCTGGCCGGCCCATCGCAGCCCCCCGGACCTGATTTTCGGCGATCCGCCCTGGGGCGATTCCGCCGACCTGTACGAGCCCGAGCGCGATGCGCACTACTATGAGCAGATGCCGCCCGCATCGGCCTTTCCGCGCGCGGGCGGGCGCAGCGGCATCCACGACGAGCTGATCCGCCAGCTGGCCGCGAGCGGCTGGCCGAGCTGGTTGCTGCTCAACTACGGCACCCTGCCGTCCGACGTGATCGCACGCTCGGCTGCCCCGCTGCGCGAGTGGCGGATCCTGAGCCCCGCGCCCGGCATCAGCCTGATGCTCGGACGCGCCTGAGCGTCGCCCGAGCAAGCTCATCCTTGCCTGGCATCCGCACGAGGCGGGTGCCGCAAGCCAGGCGCGCATCGCGGCAGGAAAGCCCGTCACCGGGCACCCCCGCACAGATCCCGACGGGCGCAATCAAGGCGCCGGGCTCCGCGCTGGCGGCGGCACCCGGGCGACGGAGTGCTGCGATCACTCCACAGTGAACGCGCCGAGCACCTCGTCGCGCAGTGCTTCCGGCGCGCCGCTGACGACCAGTTCCTCGTAGCCGTAGTCCTCGCCGGCTACCAGCGCGACCAGGTCGTGGCTGCCGTGCGCGTGGTCGTAGCGCACGTGCGCGCGGTCGGCGCTGCTGGCCACATGCGTCAGCGGGCGCTCGCTGCCGCGGCAGAACTCGAACTCGCCGGCGCGCGCTTCCTCGGCGTAGCGCGGGAAGTAGGCCGCCCCGGCGCTCAGCGCGCAGCCTACGCAGGCGCCGGTGCCGCTGGCGCGCAGGCGCCCGGGCATGCCCTGGAGGTCGATCACCCAGCTGCCGTCGACGCCGACCGCGGCGGCGACCACGCGCCAGCCCTTCGGCACCAGCAGCCAGCCGCTGGCCTCCGACCACAGCCAGGTGGTCGCCTGGCCATGCGCCCGCGCGGGCGGCGCGCCATCGGGGACGCCCGACAGGCGCTCGCCCTGTTCCGCCATCGGGTCGGCCATGGCCACGCCGAGCACGCCGCCGGCGAGCGGCTTGACCTCAAAATCGGTCACCACCGCGGGCTCCACCGGCGCCAGGTCGGGCAGCTCGCAGGGCGGCAGGGTGGTGGTGGCGAGGAACAGGGCGAGGGCAGGCAGCATGGGCGCAGGCGGTTTCCGGGTGTGCTGCAGTATCGCCGAGTGCGGTGCGCGGATTCGTCACGTGGCGAGGGAGTTCGCTTGACGTAGAGTCAGTGTTCCCGATCACGCCGGAGGCTGCGCATGCGTCTGACCGCTCTCGTCCTGCTGCTCGGCGGCGTCAGCGCCGCGGCCGCACCGATCGATCCCGACCTGCTCGCCGGCCTGAAGGCAAGATCGATCGGCCCCGCCGCGATGAGCGGCCGGGTGGCCGCGGTGGTCGCCGACCCGGCCGATCCGCGCACGGTCTACGTGGGCGCGGCGAGCGGCGGTGTGTGGAAGAGCCGCAATGCCGGGCTCACCTGGACCCCGGTGTTCGACCGCGAGGAGGTGCACGCGATCGGCGCGATCGCGCTCGACCCGCGCAATCCCGAAGTGGTCTGGGTCGGCACTGGCGAGGGCAATGTGCGCAACAGCGCTTCGATCGGGCGCGGCGTGTGGAAGTCGACCGATGGCGGCGCCACCTGGGCCCACCTCGGCCTCAAGCAGTCCGAGCGCATCCACCGAATCGTGGTCCACCCGCAGGACGGCGACACCGCCTGGGTGGCGGCGATGGGCCCGTTGTGGAGCGCCGGCGGCGAGCGCGGCGTGTACAAGACCAGCGACGGCGGCAAGAGCTGGCGCCGGGTGCTCCCCGGCGATGCGCGCACCGGCGCCAGCGAGCTGGTCATCGACCCGCAGAATCCGAACCGCCTGTACGCGTCGATGTGGACCTTCCAGCGCACGCCGTACTCCTTCAAGTCCGGCGGCGAGGGCTCCGGGCTGTACCGCTCGGTCGACGGCGGCGAGACCTGGCGCCGCCTGGGTGTGGCCGAGGGCCTGCCCGCGGGCGAGCTCGGCCGCATCGCGCTGGCGCTGGCGCCCTCCGAGCCGCGCATCGTCTACGCGCTGGTCGAGTCGCAGAAGAACTCGCTGATGCGCTCGGACGACGGCGGCGACCACTTCGTCGCGGTCAACAGCGACGTCAATGTGCACAACCGCCCGTTCTACTTTTCCGACCTGAGCGTCGACCCGCAGCAGCCCAACCGGGTCTACAAGCTCTCGGTGGTCGGCGAGCTGTCCACCGATGGCGGCAAGAGCTTCGAACCCTTCATCGGCTGGGACGATCTGCACCCGGACCACCACGCGCTGTGGGTGCATCCGGGCAACGGCCAGGTCCTGATCAACGGCAACGACGGCGGCGTCGGCTTCTCCTACGACCGCGGCGCCACCTGGCGCTACGTCGCCAACCTGCCGCTGAGCCAGTTCTACCATGTGCGCCTCGACAACCAGACGCCGTACCACGTCTACGGCGGCCTGCAGGACAATGGCTCCTGGCGCGGACCGTCGGAGGTGTGGACCGCCGGCGGCATCCGCAACCACGACTGGCAGGAGGTCAATTTCGGCGATGGCTTCGACACCCTGCCGGACCCCGAGCACCCGCGCCGCGGCTACGCGATGAGCCAGGAAGGCTATGTGGTGCGCTACGACCTCGAAGCCGGCACGCGGCGCATGATCCGCCCGGCGGCCGACGACCCCAAGGTGCCGCTGCGCTTCAACTGGAACGCGGCGATCGCGCAGGATCCCTTCGACCCGGCCACGATCTACTTCGGCAGCCAGTTCGTGCATCGCAGCGCCGACCGCGGCGAGACCTGGACCACGATCTCACCGGACCTGACGCGCAACGACCGGACGCGCCAGGACCAGGCGAAGAACGGTGGCCTGACGCCGGACGTCACCGGCGCCGAGAACAACACCACGCTGATCGCGATCGAATCCTCGCCGCTCGAGAAGGGCCTGCTGTGGGCCGGCAGCGACGACGGCCGGGTGCATCTCACGCGCGACGGCGGCGCCAGCTGGCAGAGCATCGAGGGCCGGCTCAAAGGCGCGCCGGGCGACGGCTACGTGGCTCACATCCACGCCTCGCAACACGCCGCCGGGCGTGCCTTCGTGGTGATCGACAACCACCGCAACGGCGACATGCGCGCCTACGCCTGGCGCGTCGACGACTTCGGCGCCAAGGCCAGCGCGCTGACGCTGCAGGGCGTCGACGGCTATGCGCTCAAGCTCGTCGAGGATCCGGTGGAACCGCGCCTGCTCTACCTCGGTACCGAACTCGGGCTATACCTCTCCTTCGACGCCGGCACCAGCTGGATCCGCCACACCGCCGGACTGCCGAAGGCGGTGTCGGTGATGGACATGGCGCTGCACCCGCGCGAGCACGACCTGGTGCTGGCCACCCACGGCCGCGGCATGTACGTGATCGACGACGTGGACACCCTGCGGCGCCTGGCGCGCGAGGGCGCGCCGACGGCGGCGCTGGCCGCGCTCGACAGCACGCCCGGCATCCTCTACCAGTCGCAGCAGCCGGTCGGCGCGCGCTTCCCCGGCAACGCCGAGTTCAGCGGCGAGAACCCGCCCTACGGCGCTACCCTGAGCTTCTGGGTCAACGATGCCGGCGTGCCGCACCCGGACGCCGAGCGCGAGCGCGCGCGACTGGCCGCGCTCAAGCCGCCGGCCGGCAAGGACGCCAAGGACAGCGACAAGCCCAAGCCGCTGCGCGTGGAGATCCGCGACGGCGCCGGCAAGCTGGTGCGCCATGCCGAGGTCGAGGTGAAGCAGGGCCTGAACCGCTGGACCTGGGACCTGGCCCACACCGCGCCGCGTTCGCCCGCGCCGCCGGGACCTTTCGACGCCGCCGGACCATCCGCGCTGCCGGGGAGCTACAGCGCCACCCTTCGCCGCGGCGACGCCAGCGTCACGCTGCCGGTCGAAGTGCTGGCCGATCCGCGCGAGCCGGCGGATGCTGCCGCACTCGCGGCGCAGCAGGCCGCCGCCCTGCGCGCAGCGGAGCTGCAGGACCGCATCGTCGATGCGCTCGAACGCATCGCCAACGCCCAGGCGGCGCTGGCGCAGAGAAAGACCCTGCTGGAGCAGCAAGTCGCCGCACGCAAGCGCGCCGATCCCTCCACCGAGATCGCCGACGAGGACACCATGCAGAAGTCGCTCAAGGCGATCGGCGAGGCCAGCGAACAGCTCGACAAAGCCGCCCTCGGCCTGTGGCAAGACCCGAAGAAGGTCAAGGGCTACACCGCCCCCACCGCCGCCTGGGACAAGCTCTCCGAGGCCCAATGGATGCTCGGCGGCAGCGGCCCGCCGACCCCCGCGGCGCTGACCTACCTCGCGCGCGCCGCCGCGGTGGTAGAGGAGAAGATCGCGGCGGCGGATGCCGCGGTCGCGGCCAGCGCACGCTGAGCCACCCATCCGGCGGGCGCGCTGCGCTTGTCGGGTTGGATCCGTCGCCCAAAGCGCGCCGCAACTTGACACCTACCGGCGGCGCGCTGATCTTCTCCGGATGAGCGAACCGACTTTCAGTTTGAACCAGCGGCAGGTGCCGCTGGCCGGGAGCGATCCCACCGAATCCCTGCTGCGCTGGCTCAAGCGCCAGCGCCTGACCGGTACCAAGGAAGGCTGCGGCGACGGCGATTGCGGCGCGTGCACGGTGGCACTGGTGGAGCGGGATGCGGACGGCCGCGCGCATTTCCGCGCGGTGAACGCCTGCCTGTTGCCGCTGGGCCAGCTGGCCGGGCGCGAGGTGGTCACGGTGGAGGCGCTGGCAGACGGCGCGCGGCTGCATCCGGTACAGCAGGCGCTGGTCGATTGCGCCGGCAGCCAGTGCGGCTACTGCACGCCCGGATTCGTCATGAGCCTGTTTGCCGGCTACTACGATGGCGAGTTCGACGATCACGTGATCGAAGGCAACCTGTGCCGCTGCACCGGCTATGGGCCGATCCGGCGTGCCGCGCAGCAACTGGCGTCGGTGCCGCGCGCGGACGACCGCTTCTCGGCGATGCTCGCTTGCGCCAACACCAACACCTGCGTCGGGAACTTCCACAACCCGGCAACCCTCGAAGACGCGCTGGCGCTGAAGGCTGCGCATCCCGAAGCGGCGTGGATCGCCGGCGGCACCGATCTCGGTGTGGCGCTGAGCCGCGGCCAGGCGGTCGCGCCGGTACTGATCGCGGTGGACCGGGTGGCCGAACTGCACGCGCTGGAGATCCACGCGGACCACGTCCGCATCGGCGCTGCGGTGCCGCTGTCGCGGTTGGAGCGCGAGATCCCCGGCGTGTTCCCGGCGCTCGATGCGATGCTGCCGTGGTTCGCCGCGCGCCAGGTCAAGAACCGCGCGACCATCGGCGGCAACCTGGGTAGCGCCTCGCCGATCGGCGATCTGCTGCCCTGGTTGCTGGCGCACGATGCGGTGATCGAACTCGCTGGTCCGAGCGGCACGCGCGAGGTCGCCATCGACGGCTACTTCGAGGCCTATCGCAAGACGCAACGACAGCCCGACGAGTTGATCGTGGCGGTGCGCGTGCCGCGCCTGCCTGGCCCGCAGGCCGCCTACAAGGTGGCCAAGCGCCAGACCGACGACATCAGCATCGTCGCCGCGGTGTATGCCATCGAACTCGATGCCAACCGCTGCGTGACCCGCGCGCAATTGGCCTATGGCGGCGTCGCAGCAGTCCCGCTGCGCGCCCGCCGCGCCGAGGCCGCTCTGCTCGGGCGCTCGCTCGATGGCGACACCGCCGCCGAGATCGGCGCGATCCTGCAAAGCGAGTTCACCCCGCTCGACGACCACCGCGCCAGCGCCGGCTACCGGCGCGCGCTGTGCGGGACGCTGTTTGCGAAGTTCGTGGAGGGCACACCGTGATGGGTGGGGCCGGTAGCAGAAGCGGGGCAGGGGGCAAGGGGCAGGGGACCTGTTCCGCGGCGCTGCCGGTCCTTGTCGCGGATGAGTGGACGGCGAACTTCGACAGTCTTCCATTCGGAGCTTCAGTCCAGTCCCCCTGCCCCCTGACCCCTGCCCCGCTTCTTGCCTCCGGATCCCCCACCCCATGACCCACGAAAGCGCCACCGCCCATGTCACCGGCCGTGCGGTCTACACCGACGAGTTGCGCATGCCGGTGGGCCTGTTGCGGCTGCATCCGGTACAGGCGCCGCATGCGCATGCGCGCATCCTCGGCATCGACGCGCGCGCAGCGCTGGCGATGCCCGGCGTGCATGCGGTGCTGACCGCGGCGGACATTCCAGGCGACAACAACACCGGCACCATCCTGCACGACGAGCCGCTGATCCCGGCGGACGAGGTGAGCTACTACGGCCAGGCGGTGGCCTGGGTGGTGGCCGACGATGCGCTGATCGCTCAGGCCGCGGCGCGCGTGGTGCATGTCGAGTACGAAGCGTTGCCGGCCTGCCTCGGGATCGACCAGGCGATCGCCGAGCAGCGCTTCCACCTGCCGCCGGCCAAGGTCGAGCGCGGCGGGGTGGCGCAGGCGCTGGCCAGCGCGCCGCACCGGCTGCAGGGCGAGGTGCGCTGCGGCGGGCAGGACCATTTCTACCTCGAGACCCACGCGAGCTGGGTCGAGATCGACGGCGATGGCCTGGTTCAGGTGACCTCGTCCACCCAGCACCCGTCCGAGACCCAGGCGATGGTGGCGCATGTGCTCGGGCTGCACGCGCACCAGGTGGTCTGCCGCAGCCTGCGCATGGGCGGAGGCTTCGGCGGCAAGGAGACCCAGGCCAATCCATTCGCCGCGCTCGCCGCATTGGCCGCATGGCGCAGCGGGCGCGCGGTGGCGATCCAGCTGGTGCGCAGCCTGGACATGCAGCTCACCGGCAAGCGCCACCCCTTCCTCGGGCGCTTCGACATCGGCTTCGATGGCGACGGGATGCTGCAGGCGATGGATGTGGACCTGGTGGCCGACGGCGGCTGGAGCTGCGATCTGTCGCCGCCGGTGCTGATGCGCGCGATGGTGCATGTCGACAACGCCTACTACTGCCCGCATGTGCGCGTGATCGGCCGCATCGCGAAGACCCACGCCACCTCGCACACCGCCTTCCGCGGCTTCGGCGGACCGCAGGGCGTGCTGGTGGCCGAGGAGATCGTCGACCGCATCGCGCGTCACCTCGGCCTGCCGCCGGAGCAGGTGCGCGAGCGCAATTTCTATCGCGAAGGCGAGCAGCTGCCGCGCGACACCACGCACTACGGTCAGCCGGTCGCCGACAACCACATGCCGGATCTCTGGGCGCAGCTGATGCAGCGCAGCGAGTTCGCCAGTCGCCGGCGCGAGGTCGAAGCCTTCAATGCCGCGCACACCACGCGCAAGCGCGGCCTGGCGATCACGCCGATCAAGTTCGGCATCAGCTTCAACAAGACCGAGTACAACCAGGCCGGCGCGCTGGTGCTGATCTACCAGGACGGGTCGATCCAGCTGAACCACGGCGGCACCGAGATGGGCCAGGGCCTGCACACCAAGATGATCGCGGTGGCCGCGCGCACCCTCGGCGTGGCCCCGAGGCGCATCCGCATCATGGCCACCGCCACCGACAAGGTGCCGAACACCTCCGCCACCGCGGCCAGCACCGGCTCCGACCTCAACGGCCAGGCGATCAAGGCCGCCTGCGAGACCCTGCTGGCGCGACTGCGGCCGGTGGCGGCGCGGCTGCTGGGCTGCGAATCCGAAGCCGTGCAGTTCATTGACGACCGAGTCAGTGCAAGCGCAAGCACCAACACCAGCTCGATTTCCTTTGCGGAGCTGGCGCAGGCGGCCTACAACGCACGCATCAGCCTGTCCGCCACCGGCTACTACCGCACGCCGGTGATCCACTGGGATCCGGCGGCCGGCAAGGGCCACCCCTTCTACTACTTCGCCTTCGGCGCCGCGGTGGCCGAGGTCGAGGTCTGCACCCACACCGGCGTGCACCAGTTGCGCCGGGTGGACATCCTGCACGACGTCGGCGAGTCGCTGAACGAGGTGATCGACCGCGGCCAGGTCGAGGGCGGCTTCGTCCAGGGCATGGGCTGGCTCACCTGCGAAGAACTGGTCTGGGGCAGCAATGGCCGCCTGCTCACCGACGCGCCGAGCACCTACAAGATTCCGACCGCGGGTGATGTGCCGGTCGATTTCCGCCTCGACCTGTACCGGCGCACCGCGCCACCCGGGACCGATGTGATCTACGGCAGCAAGGCGGTCGGCGAGCCACCGCTGATGCTCGCCTTCTGCGTGCGCGAGGCGCTGCGCGATGCGGTCGCGGCCTGCGGCAACGGCGGCATCGTGGAACTGGCCGCGCCGGCCACGCCGGAGGCGATCTTTCGCGCGATCCGCGCGCAGCAGGCAGCGGCGCGCGCTTGAACGAGCGCCTGTTCGCCGACCTGGTCGGCTGGCTGGAGAACGGCCCGGTGGTGCTCGCCAGCGTCATCGCGACCCGCGGCGCGACCCCACGCAAGACGGGCGCGCGCATGCTCATCGACGCGCAGCGCACCGCGCACAGCATCGGCGGCGGCATGGCCGAGGCGCGGGTGATCGCCGCGGCGCGGGCGTTGCTGTCCTCGCAGGGCACCGTCCATGAGGTTCAGATCGATCTCAGCGGCGCCGCCGATGCCGCCGGCGTGTGCGGCGGCCGGATGCACCTGGCGCTGCGCCGCTGGGCGGGCGCGGCCGACCGCGCGCGCGCGCAGGCGCTGGCGCGCACGCTCGCCGCGGGCGAGCCGGTGGCTCTGGACGCAGGGGATGTCGGCGCGGCCGATGGCGCTTGCTTGGTTGCGCCCGATCCGCGCCTGGTAATCATCGGCGGCGGCCACTGCGGGCGCGCGCTGTACGAGCTGGCGCGATTCCTCGACTACGAGATCTGGATCTTCGATCCGCGCGCGGAGTACGCGGACCCCGCCAGCTACCCCGACGCGCGCGTGCTGAGTGGCGGGTTCGAGCAGTTGCGCGCGGCGCTCGCCACCCGTCGCGCGCTCGATGTGGTGCTGCTGAACCGCGACTACGCCAGTGACGTGGCCACGCTGCGGGTGCTCGCCGGCAGCGAGTTCGCCTTCCTCGGCATGATGGGCAGCCGCCGTCGCATCGCCCAGGTGCTCGGCGCATTGCCGCCGGATCAGGCGGCGCACCTGTCCGCGCTGCGCGCGCCGGTCGGCATCGAGATCGGCGCACAGACCCCGCACGAGATCGCGGTCAGCGTGCTGGCGCACCTGATCCAGGTGCGCGCCGCCAAGTAGCGCCGCACGGGCCGCATCAAGGCTGCTGGTGGGAGTGGTTTCAGCCGCGATCTCTTGCTGGCGGCCGCCGGAAAGATCGCCGACAGAGTCGGCTCCCACAGGTCCGCGGTTTGCGAGCTTCGCTGCCGACAACCGATCAGCGCCTCGCGTCAGGCAAGAAACCCACGGATGGCATCGGCCACCAGCGTGGGCTGGCTCAGGAAAGGCGCGTGTCCGGCGCGGTCAATCCGCTGGAAGCGGCTGCCGGGCGTCAGCGCCGCGGCGGCCTGCATGCCCGGCCACGGTACCAGCCGGTCGCGTTGGCCGGCCAGCCACAGGCTTGGGACTTGCAGCCCTGGCAGCTCAGAGCGCAGATCGGTATCGGCCAGGATGCGCAGGCCGTCGTCGAGGATGCGCGGGTCCGAGGGCGGGCATTCGGCCAGGCGTTCCCGCAGCCAGCGGATCTCCTCGCGCGGGTGCGCGTCGCCATGCACCTCCAGGGCGATGAAACGTTCGATGGTCGCGCGGTAATCGCGCGCCAGGTCGGCCGCGAACTCCTCGAACACCGTATGCGTGACGGCGTGTGGCCAGTCCGGGCCGACCACGAAACGCGGCGAGGCGGCGATCGCGATCACGCCTTTCACCCGCTCCGGCGCGCGCACCGCCGCCTCCAGCGCGAACAGCCCGCCGAGCGACCAACCCAGCCACGGCGCCGGCGGCAGCCATTGCAGCAGGCGCTCGACGGTGGGTTCCAGGGCCAGCCCGTCGCGCTCCTCGCTCAACCCGTGCCCCGGCAGATCGACCAGATGGCACTCGAAACTCGCCGCCAACTCCCGCACAAGCGGCGCGAACACCCCGCCATGCATGGCCCAGCCATGCAGCAGGATCAGCGGAGGGCCGTGGCCGGTGGTGTGGAGGTGCATGAGTGATGGAGCGTGAAAAGTGAAAGGTGAAAAGTGAAGAGTCGGGGCAAAGCGCGAATGGGGCGGCGTTGCCGACCTTTCGCTTTTCACCTTTCACCTTTCACTGCTTGTCAGTGCCAAGCCACCTTGTGCCTGCGCCGGGCTTCCTCCGAATGCGGCAGGCATTGCTCGCGCAGGGCTTCGGCGTTGACCAGGAACCAGCGGCGGCGGTTGGCCTCGCCGACGACGGTGGCGCGTTCGATCAGGAAGCAGGTCTCCAGCGACAGCTTCTGCGCCAGCACCCAGCGGTTGGCGGGTTTCTCGCGCAGCCATGCGACGGCGGCAAGTTCCTGGTCGGCGCGTGGGGCGAGGAAGCCGAACACGGTGGCGGGGCGGTCGGCCATCAGCAGGTTCTGTTCCTTCCAGCTGAGCAGCGCGAGCTCCGCGTCCGGGCCGATCAGCGCGCCGGCCTTCTCCATCACGCCGCGCGCTGAGCGCGAGTCGTTGATCACCGGGTAAGCCCACAGGCCGTAGATCAGCGAGATGCCGGTCAGGGTGCCGGCCAGGGCCAGCGCGCCGCGGCGCGGGCGGAACACAGCACTCGCAACCAGCCCGACAATGCCCATCGCCAGCGTGATGTGCCAGGGATCCAGGCCGCGCAGGCTGCGCAGGCGTTCGGCGAAGGCAGGCTCCCCAACGATCGCGTACAGCGAGCCGGCGCTCAGCAGCAGAGCGAGCACCAGCGCCAACGCGAACAAGGTGCGCTGGACCGCGACGCGCTTGAGCAGCGCCGGCAGCAGCGGCGCCAACGCGAGCACCAGCATCGGCAGCGCCGGCAGGACGTACACATCGCGCTTGCCGCCCGACAGCGAGAAGAAGAACACGATCAGCACCACGAACGACAGCGGCAGCCACACCCGCGCCGGGCGCTGGCCGCGGCGCCAGCCGCGCCACCAGTGCGGTACCGCCCACAGCAGCGCGAAGGACGCCGGCAGCCACAGCGAGGCGATCACCCCGAGGTAGTACCACGCGGGTTTCAGGTGGTGCGTGGGTTCGAGGTAGCGCGAGGCGGTCTGCCCGAACAGGATGTCCTTGGCGTAGGCGTTGTAATCCGGGTTGTCCAGGCGCCACACGGTCAGCAGCATCGGCAGCAGCCACAGCGAGACCGCGCCGAGGAAGGCGAGTACCGCAACTGCGCTGCGCTTGCCGTCGAAGGGCCGTGGCGGTGGCAGGCCCTGCCAGCCCAGGCGTCGCCCGAGCAGGGCCAGCGGCAGCAGCAGCAGCGCGAGGAAGGCCACGCCCTTGGTGATGGTGCCGATGCCGGCGGCGAAGCAACCGATCCACAGCCAGCGCCAGTCCGGACCCAGCAGCAGATGGCGCAGCAAGCCGTATCCCGCCAGGGTGAAGATGCCAAGCAGCGTCCCGTCGATCTGCGCGGTGCGCGCCTGGAAGGTGAAGTGCAGCGTGAACAGCAGCGTCGCCGCCGCGATCCAGGCCACGCGGCGGCCGTGCAGGCGCCGGGACAGGTCGAACACCAGTGCCAGCGTCAGCAGGCCGGACAGCAGTGAGGGCAGCAGGAAGCCGATTCGCCACGAGCCGGTCAGCATCGAGGCGGCGGCCTGCATCCACATGAACATCGGCGGCTTGTCCGAGTACAGCTCGTTGCCGCGATGCGGGAACAGCCACTCGCCGCTGTCGACCATCTGCTTGGCCACCAGCGCGAAACGCGGCTCGTCGGCCGGCCACGGATCGCGCAGGCCGATGCCGGCGCCGATCAGCAGCAGGGCGAGCGCCAGCAGCCACCAGAACTGCGGCTGCAGGCGCCCGCGCGCGGTCACTGCGCCTTCTCCAGCAGCACACCGGTTCTGCCGAACACCTTGTCGTCCCACTTCATTGCGGTCAGCGAGTTTCCATTCGAATACAGCACCAGCGCGGGATGCACACCCTCGCCCGCGCCCGCGAGCTGCCCGATAACCTGCGAGCCGCGTTGCTGCCAGTTGCCGGCGAACTCGCGCTTGCCGCGAATGATGAGCTTCAGGCTTCCACCACTGTCCAGGTTCAGCGACAGCATGTCTCCGCTTGCGAGCTTGCCGGCGAATTGACCACTGATGTCGTGGCGCCGGAGCTGCTCTTCGTACTGCGCGAAGTAGGGCACCAGCGTGCCGATAGCGTCCTCTATCGCGCCGCGCAGGTCGGCGTAGCGGCCTGGGCCCTTGGCCTCTTCTGGACGGATCACGACCATGCCCATGTCCTGGGTGGTGAACGCGATGCTGCCCGGGCTGTTGGCGTGGTTTTCGCCCCACTCCTTGAGGTTCACGCGATAAAAGGTGAGCAATCGCTGCGGTTCGTCCTTGACGGCCAGCTCGACGACCATCGCTGACTCCGCCAGCGGCGAGATCTTCTTCGCCTCCTCGAGGGGTAGTTCACGCCAGCTGACATCGTCGGCGCGCCAGCTCTGCGGCAGGGTGAAAGCGAGCCCGATTCCGGGCGCCTCGACACGGCCCGCAACCGGTTCCTTCTCGCCGGCAACCGGGCCGGGCGCCCATGCGGGCAATTCCATTGTCGGCGCGGTCTGCGCTGCAGCGGAGTTCTCCGGCGCGGCCTTTGGTTCCTCGGCCTGCGCACCGCCGATGGCCAGCGCAAGAATGCCTGCCAGCCAATAAGCACGTGTGTCCATGGGTGTGTTCCTGCGTTCAAACCGGCGAAGGAGCATAGCGGAGGCCGCTTGAAGGCGCGTGGAACGCGAGCAGTCGCGCGCAAGGCATGAGCCAAGCCCGGTGGCGGCTTGCGTCCGCGCTGTTACCGCAGGATGCTGCAGCGATGAATGCTGAATTCCCACCCCTGGATCTGCTGTTCGGCTTCGGCGTCGCGCTGGGGCTGGGCCTGCTGATCGGCATCGAGCGCGAACGGCGCAAGGCAGGTAGCGCTGATCGCAGCGCAGCAGGGGTGCGCAGCTTCACCCTGGTGGCATTGATGGGCGCGTTGTCTACTCACCTGGGTCTGCCGGCGATGCTGCTGGCCGGAGCTTTCGTCGGCCTCGCCGCGCTGCTGTCCTATGTGCGTTCGAGCACCGAAGACCCCGGACTGACCACCGAAATCGCGCTGCTGCTGACCTTCCTCCTCGGCGTGCTTGCAACGACCGAGCCCGCGCTGGCGGCGGCGCTCGGCGTCGCGGTGGCGATCCTGCTGGCCGGCAAGTCCAGATTGCACCACTTCGCGCAGACCGTGCTGACACCGCAGGAGACCCATGACGGCCTGCTGCTGCTCGCCTCGGTGCTGATCGTGCTGCCCTTGCTGCCGGGCGGCAGTGTCGATCCCTGGGGCGTTCTGGAGATCCGCAAGCTGTGGGCGATCGTCATCCTGATCATGGCGATCGGCGCCGCCGGGCATGTCGCGCTGCGCGTGTTCGGGCCGCGCATCGGCTTGCCGCTGGCGGGCTTCGTCGGCGGCTTCGTGTCCAGCGCGGCGACCATCGCGGCGATGGGGCAGCGCGCCACGCGCGACCCAGCGCGCGCCCAGGAGGCCGCCGCCGCGGGCATGGCCAGCAGCGTGGCGACCACGGTGCTGATGACCATCCTGCTGGGCAGCACCTCACCGGGACTGCTGCGCGCGGTCTGGCCGATGCTGATGGCGGGCACCCTGGTGGCGCTGGCGTTTGCGTTGTGGCTGGCGCGGCGGGCGCGCACCAGCAGCGTCGATCCGGCAGCCTCGGGCGGGCGCCCGTTCAGCCCGATCGAGGCCATCCGCTTTGCCGGCCTGCTGGCGGCGGTGCTGCTGCTGTCGGCGGCGCTGAAGGACTGGCTCGGCAGTTCCGGCGTCTGGGTGGCTGCGGCCACGGCCGGACTGGCGGATGTGCACGCGGTGACCCTGTCGATGGGTCAGTTGGCCGCAAGCGGCGCCATCGACGTGGAAGCTGCGCGCTGGGCGCTGGTGCTCGGCTTCGCGACCAACCTGCTGACCAAGGTGTTTCTCGCCTGGCGCGCCGGGAGCGACTACTTCCGTCGTTTGTGGCCCGGCCACGCAGCCATGTTGCTTGCGGTGGCCGGAACCGCCGCGGTACCGGTGCCCTTCTGACCCGGCGCCCGCTCGGGCTCAGTTCGCCTCGAAACTGCCGCCGAACAGCTCGGGCGCCTCGAAGGACATTTCGCCGATCCGGTCGCCGGGCGCGGAGGGCATCTGCGCCATCTGCTGCGATTCCAGATTGCCGGGCGCGGGCATGCGAGGCATCGCCATCACCGCCGCGAGGATCGCCAGGCTCGCCGCGACCCCGGCCAGCGGACGCCACCACGGCTGGGCAGCGGCCTGCACCGCCGGCTTCTGCGCCAACGCCACCCAGTCGCGCGCCGTCTCGGCACCACCGCCCGCAAGCCGCATCGCGAGCTTCATGTCGCGAGCCAATGCCGGGTCCGTCAACGCACGCCGGGCCAGCGCCAGGCGCTCTTCGGGCGCCAGGCGCCCCTGGGCCAGCTGGGTCAGCATCTCGATGTCATGCGCCGCGTTCATCGTCGTCCGTTCCTGCTTCCTGGGCCCCGGCGCGCACGGCGTCGAGGCTGCGATACACGGTGTTGCGCGCCTTGGACTCGGTCCAGCCCAGCAGATCGCCGATCTCCTGGGTGGTGAAACCCTGCAGATACAGACCAACCGCCTGCGCCTTCTCCGGATCGACCCGCTGCAACTGCTCAAGCACCGCCAGCAATTGTGCGCGCTGCTCCATCCGGGAGCCGGTATCGGACACATCGCCGGTAGACCAGGGTTCGAGGTGTTCCAGGCCCACATGCTCGGAATCCCCGCCCCGCACCTGCCGGCGGCGCGCCGCGTCGATCGCCACGCTCAACACCACACTGCGAATGAAGGACGCAGGCTTGTCCCAATTCCTCTCACGGCTGAGGGTCTGCCACAGGCGCAGGCGGATGTCCTGCTCGATTTCTTCCAGGTCCGCCTCGCTGCGCCGGTTGTCGATCTGCAGCAGCGTCGCCCGCACATAGCCGCTCCAGCGCTCGATGAGACGCTGGAACTCGGCTTCGTGCGGGACCTTGCGGCGGAAGAACATGGGTGCGGTGGACCAGGGGGCGGCCGAAGCTAGCGGAGGCGCGGGGAAACGTAAAACGTCACCTGATTCGTACCAATCCTCATCGCGGGAGCGCCCCAAGAGCAACAGCGTTTGGACAAGGTCCAAACCCACGCACAGCAAGCTCGCGGCATCTGTGGGTTCGGACCTTGTCCGAACGCTTTTCGCATCGCCGGGGTGGAGTCCATCGGCGTGAGGTTGATGCTGAACGGTCAACGCAGGGGTGAATCGGTCTCCAGCGGCGTCGCAATCAGATCGGCGCTGCCAGTTGACGTTTAACGTTTCACATTTCACTCCTGCCGTACACCGGCAGTCCCGCCCGGGCGCAATAATCCGCGCTCCCTCCAAGGCCCCACCCCATGCCCCAACCGATCAACCTCCGTCTGCACCAGACCTCGCGCGTGCTCGAGATCGAATTCGACAGCGGCGAGGTGTTCCGCCTGCCCTGCGAGTTGCTGCGCGTGTGGAGCCCGTCGGCCGAGGTGATGGGCCACGGGCCCGACCAGCGCGTGCTGCAAATCGGCAAGGAGAATGTGAACATCAGGGCGATCCACCCGGTCGGCCATTACGCGGTGGTGCTGGAGTTCGATGACGGCCACAGCACCGGCATCTATTCCTGGACCTTCCTGCACGAGCTGGGGAGCAACCAGGGCGATTACTGGCAGCGCTACCTGGCCGAGCTGGCGGCCGCGGGCATCGAGCGCAAGGAGCCTTCCGCATGAAACCCGAGACGATCGCCGTGCACGCGGGCGCCGAGATCGACCGCGAGACCGGCGCGGTGTCGCCGCCGATCCATTTGTCGACCACCTTTGAGCACCCACCCGATGTGGGCGAGCTGAAGGGCTATCTCTACGGCCGCTACGCCAACCCCACCCAGGACCGGCTGGAAACCGCGCTGGCCGCGATCGAGGGCGGCGCCCTCGCGCGCGCCTTCGCCTCCGGCATGGCCGCGGCGTCCGCGCTGCTGCAGAACCTGCCGGCCGGCGGCCATGTGCTGATGGCGGACGACACCTATTTCGCCATCCGCAAGCTGGCGCAGACCTGGTTCCCGCGCTGGGGCCTGAGCCTGGAACTGGTCGACATGACCGATGCCGCGGCGGTGCGCGCGGCGCTCAAGCCGAACACCTGCTGCCTGTGGGCGGAGACGCCGTCGAACCCGCTGATCAAGCTCTCGGCGATCGCGCCGCTTGCGGCCATCGCGCGTGCGGCCGGCGCGGTGCTGGTGGTCGATGCGACCTTCGCCACGCCGTTGCTGCTGCAACCGCTGGCGCTCGGCGCCGATGTGGTGATGCACTCGACCACCAAGTACCTCGCCGGCCACAGCGATGTCACCGGCGGCGCGCTGGTGTTCGCGCGCGACGGCGCGCTGGCGCAGGCGGTGGACGAGACCCGCAAGCTGCAGGGCGCCATCGCCAATCCCTTCGCCTCCTGGCTGGTGCTGCGCGGTTTGCGCACGCTGGCGCCGCGCATCGACTGGCACCAGCGCAACGCCAGCGCCGTCGCCGCTTTCCTGGCGGCACACCCACGCGTGGCCAAGGTGCATTACCCGGGCCTGGCCAGCCACCCGCAGCACGCGCTGGTCGGTGCCGAAATGCGCGGGCCGGGCGGCATGCTGAGCTTCGAGGTCGCCGGCACGCGCGCCGACACGCTCGCTGTCGCCGAGCGCCTCAAGCTCTTCGTCAACGCCACCAGCCTCGGCGGCTTCGAGAGCCTGGTCGAGCACCGGCGCTCCTCGGAAGGTCCGAGCAGCACCACGCCCGAGACCCTGCTGCGCCTGTCGGTGGGCCTTGAGCATGCTGACGACCTGATTGCCGACCTGCACCAGGCGCTGGCGTGAAGCTGTTCGTCAGCGGCACCGACACCGGCATCGGCAAGACCTACGTCACCGCGGGCCTGGTGCGCGCGCTGCGCGCGGCCGGGCGCGATGCGAGCGCGGCCAAGCCGGTCGCCAGCGGCTATGAACTCGTCGATGGCCTCTACCGCAACGCCGATCTCGACACCCTGGCCGCGGCCAGCGGGCACTGCCCGGGTGAGCTTTGCGTCTACGGCTTCACGCCGGCCATCGCACCGCATCGCGCAGCCGAACTGTCCGGCGTGGAGATCCGGCTGCAACCCATCGTCGATGCCGTCGAGCGCCTCGCCGCGCGGCATGCGGATCTGCTGGTCGAAGGCGTCGGCGGCTTCGCCGTGCCGCTCTCGCCCGCGCTGATGCTGGCCGATCTGGTGCGCGCGCTCGGATTGCCGGTGCTGCTGGTGGTCGGGGTGCGCCTGGGCTGCATCAACCACGCGCTGCTCAGCGCCGACGCGATCCGCGCCGCCGGCCTGCCGCTGGCAGGCTGGATCGCCAACCGCATCGATCCGGCGATGGACGAGGCCCAGGCCAGCATCGATGCGATCGCCGCGCGCATCGGCGCGCCGCTGCTGGGCGAGGTCGCGCGCGATGCCGGCCCGGCGCAGTTCGCGCCGATCGCCGAGCGGCTGCTGCGGGAACCCGCGGCGCCCGGTGGCGTCCATTCCCGACGACCCGCCTGAGCCCACGCCCGATGACCGCCGTCGAGATCATTTCGCTGACCCTGCACCCCGATCCGCCGCATGGCGACCAGCCGCTGGTGGTCGAAGTGCGCTGCACCGTCCGCGCGCGCATCGTGTTCGAGGTCGACCTCGCGCTCGAGTTCTTCGATGCGGCCGGCCATCGCCACTGGCTGCGCTGCGCGCACCAGGACGGCGCCAACGCGGCCTGGCTGCCGGCCGGGCAGTACCGCTGGCGACTGACCGCGCCGGAGGGCAGCCTGCCGCTGGCGAGCGGCGCGCTGCACGCGACCATGCTGTACAAGGACGGCCCGACGGCGGCGCGCTCGGACACTGCGATCCGCGCGGTGCACGGCGCCAGCGTCGGCAACGGACTGGACCACGGCCGGCTGGTGCTCGACGGCAATCCCGACCCGGCGCGCCTGTCATGGCGTCGCGGCCACGAGGACTGGTTCTTCCGTCACTTCGACCACGCCGCGCCGACCGTCGGCAGCTATCTGCTGAAGGATTCGCCGCTGCTGCGCGGGCGCATCCTCGACGTCGGCTGCGGCGACGGCATCACCGACCTCGGCATGTTCCTGCGCTACCAACCCGAGCGCCTGGTCGGGGTCGATCCCTTCCGCGGCTATGAGCGCCTGGCTGAAGTCGCTGCCGCGCAGCACCTGCCGCTGGATCCCTGGCCGGCGGGGCTCGAGTTCCTCGACGCCGACGCCAATCATCTGCCGTTCCCCGACGACAGTTTCGACGTGGTGGTGTCCTGGGGCTCGGTGGAGCACATCGCCGGCGGCTACCTGCAGGCGCTGCGCGAGATGAAGCGCGTGCTGCGCCCGGATGGCCTGCTGTTCATCCACCCCGGGCTGTTTTACTCGCACGCCGGCTCGCACCTCGGTGAGTTCTCCGACGAGCCGCTGTTCCACCTGAAGAAGTCGCGCGAGGAACTGCGCGAGTTCATCCTGAATACCCCGCCCAAGCGCATGGACCGCGCCGGCCACGTCGCCAGCAATGCCGAATACTGGCAGTGGTTCACCGAGCTGAACCCGATCACCGTGGCCGGCTTCGAGCAGGAACTGCGCGCCCTCGAATTCGAACCCTGGCGCGTGGCGCTGCGCACCGAGCCGATCATCGAGTACACCCCCGAGCTCCTGGAATACCCGATGCAGGACCTCGCCACCGCCGAGCTGTACCTCAGCTGCTGGAATCGCAAGAGGCCGCGGGCGGGGTGAGGCGGGTGTTGGTGTGGGTTGTTGGTGTTGGTAAAAGCGGGCGAGGCGGTCTTGCGCTGAGCGGCTTGAATCCAACACCAACACCAGCAACCAACACGGCTCGAATCGCCAACCACGTCTCAGCTTCTACGAAAGGGGTAGGCGAACCCGGGCTTTTTCGTCGATTGCGTCGCACCAGCCCGGCCCGCCGCGCAGGCAGTCTGCGTTCCATTGAGTACCGATCGTCACGATCATCCAACGGAACAGGAGCAACGCCATGTACCCCCGCACCCTCGCCCTCGTCGCTTTCGCGTTCGCCGCTGCGTCCGCCAATGCCGCCGAGTTTGTCCCGGGCTCCGAGGTCACCGTGCAGGGCACTGTCAGCGGCTTTCACTCGCAGCGCGCCTTCTGGATGGACGTCGATGGCGATCGCGTCCTGGTCTACGGCACCCAGGCGCAGCGGGCCAGCCTCCATCGCGGCCTGCAGTTGCGCGTGGAGGGATCGGTCAGCGATGACTTCATGAAGTTCGCCGAGGTGGAACTGACCGCGCGCCGCATCGAGAGGGTGCGGGCCGGCGGCACCACCACCGCGGCCATGCCGAATCCGTGACCGTTCCAGGTGGAATCCGGATCCGCGGGCTTGCGCTGCGCGTGGATCCGGACTTCCTGATCCGCGATGTCACCCAAAGCGCCGCGCGAATGCGCGCAGAATACGCACCCCTTCACTGATCCCGAGTGGTGCTCATGCGCAGCAAGGCCGATATCGTCAGCAACTGGTTGCCGCGCTATACCGGCGCGTCGGTCGAGGCCATCGGCGAGTACGTGCTGCTGACCAATTTCCAGCACTACGTCGATGTGTTCGCGCAGGCGGGCGGCGTTGAGGTGCGTGGGCGCGACCGGCCGATGCCGAATGCCACGGTCGATGGCATCACCATGATCAATTTCGGCATGGGCAGTGCCAATGCAGCGACCATGATGGACCTGCTCAGCGCCGCCAAGCCACGCGCCGTGCTGTTCCTCGGCAAGTGCGGCGGCCTGAAGAAGAAGAACCAGTTGGGCGACCTGATCCTGCCGATCGCCGCCATCCGCGGCGAAGGCACCTCGAACGACTATCTGCTGCCCGAGGTGCCGGCGCTACCCGCTTTCCGCCTGCAGCGCGCGGTGTCGACCATGATCCGCGACCTCAACCACGACTACTGGACCGGCACGGTCTACACCACCAACCGGCGTGTGTGGGAGCACGACGGCGAGTTCAAGGAATACCTGCGCAAGACCCGCTGCATGGCCATCGACATGGAGACCGCGACCGTGTTCGCGGCCGGATTCGCCAACGGCATCCCGGCGGGGGCGCTGCTGCTGGTGTCGGATCAGCCGATGATCCCGGAGGGCGTCAAGACCGAGGCCTCGGATCGCAAGATCACCGAGAACTTCGTCCAGATCCACATCGAGATCGGCGTCGAGGCGCTCAAACTGATCCGGCGCGACGGCAAGAGCGTCAAGCACCTGCGCTTCGATGAGTGAGCGCCGGGTTTACTCGGTCAGCCCGGATCCCTGCACGGTGAACTGAAATCCAATGACGCGCGCGGGCGAATCGCCCGCCGCGGGCGCGACGGTGCAGTCCATGGTCTGCATCGACTCGCCACTGGTCCCTGGCTTGAGAATGACCTTGCCCTTGAACGTGACGTTTCCATCCGCCGCGTCGGCCTTGCTTGCCTTCAGTTCCGCCTCGTCCAGGCGGTAGACCTGACCTTGCAGACGTTTGGCGGCTTCGGCGATGCACAGGTCCGCCAAAGGGTCCTTGCCGCCGCCGCATCCTTGCAGCGCCAGCACCGAGACTGCAGCCCACATCCATTGCGCACGCATCGTCGAACCTCCCGTTCTATCGATGACTTAGCCCAGACACTTCGTGTGACTTCGAAGTAAAGCCTGAACTCGATTCTAGGTCTTTGCAACAACTCGGCGTGTGAAATTGCACAACGGCGAGTTCAATCTTCGAAACACGGCGCAAAATGCCACTGAGTGCCGCATGGCGTGAGCCACCCATGGAGTCATCATGGAATCCGCAACACCGGCGGGCCTGTGTTTCGTCACTTTTGTCGATAACGACCTGATTCACCTGGAGGGCGCGAATGGGTCCTGGCGCCGCTGGTTGCGCGATGCCGGCCTCGAGGTGTCCTGGTGGCGCGGCGGCGTGCCTTTCGCGCAGCGGGATGCCGCTGACCTCGGCGATTTCCTGCCGAAAATGGCGACGCTCGCACGCCTTGGCGTCTGCTTCGCCGAAGACTACAAGCAGGGCATGGCGCCGGCCGACATCATGCGCGACCTGCAGGAACGAGGCCTGCTGCGCCAACCCTTCGTGGCCGTGAGCTGGGGTGGACCGAAGGGACGCCTTCGCATTCGCCACGACCCGCCCGCGGGTTGAACCGCCTCAATGTGCGCCCGGCGCGAGCGGCAGCTTGATGGTCAGCCCGCTGCCGCGCACATCATCTACCCAGTCGACCCGCATGCCGCGCGCCTTCTGCGCCGTCGCCAGGTCCATCAGCAGGGTGATGCCGCCGCTCTCGGCGCGGATCTCGTGGCCTTGGGCGGGCTTGAGCATGAACTGCGCCTGCCAGCGGCCGTCGATGGCCAGGTGCAGCGCCATGCCGGGCTCGTCGGCCATGCCATTGCGGATGGCCTCGGCGGCGGCGGGCGTGATCTCGATCTGCGGCGGGGTGCGGTCTGGCTTGGCGACACCGAGCAATTCGTGCAGCTCGCCCGAGTTGTACATGCCGCCGATGATGTCGGAGCCACCGATCAGCTCCTTGTCGACATACAACTGAGGAATGGTCGGCCAGTTGCCGAACTCCTTGATGCCCTCGCGGATCTCGTTGTCGGCGAGCACGTCGACGCTGGCGTAGTTGTCCAGCAGGCCATTCAGGATGCCCGCAGCGGTCGCGGAAAAACCGCAACGCGGCGCATGCCGCGTGCCTTTCATGAACAGCACTACTCGGTTCTGGTCGAGCAGGGCCTCGATGCGCTGGCGGGTGTCGGTGGTCAAGGGCATGGCGCGGGGTCCGGCATGGGGGGATGGCGGCTAGTCTAGCGGCCGGAGTCTGAAGCCGGTGTTGGTGTTGGTTATTGGTGTTGGTTATTGGTGTTGGTGTTGGTTGTTGGTGTTGGTTGTTGGTGTTGGTCAGAGCAGGAGCCGCCAGTCCGCCGTGTGCGGCTCTCTCCAACACCAACAACCCGCACCAACACCCGCCTCATCACCACGCATACCGCACCGTCGCCCCGAACTGCCGCCCCGGCTGGGTGTAGAGGTCCACCTCGCGTGCCCCTTGCGGCAGGCCGCGCACGCCGCTCCACAGCCAGTAACGGCGGTCGGTCAGGTTGAAGGCGCCGAGGTCCAGTTGCAGGCGGTCGGCGACCTGGATGCGCCAGTAAGCGTCCAGCGTCGCGTAGCCCGGCGTGCGGAACACCGCGCCTGCGCTGTCGTCCACCCGGTCCTTGGCCTGCACCGCGTTGGCGACCAGCTCGATGCGGTGGCGGCCGGACAGGCTGTCGTAGGACACGCCGAGGGTCAGCTTGCCGGGCTCGACGCTGTTCAGCGGCAAGTCGCGCGCCTCGTCGTTGCCGCGGGTCCAGGCCAGCGCGCCGTTGAGCGCGAAGCCTTCCCATGGCAGGCTGGCTTCACCGCGCAGCTCGACACCATAGATGTGCGCGCGATCGCGGTTGATCGACTGGAACACCAGCGCACCAGCGTCATTGCGCCCGAGGTTGACGCGCGACTCGATCAGGTCGCGGTAGTGATTGTCGAAACCGACCACTTCGAAGGACACGAACTCGCCGGCGTAGCGCGCACCGAATTCAAGTCCGCGCGAGCGCTCGGGTTTCAGGTCCGGGTTCGGGATCGCCACGTAGTTGAAGGCCGGGATGGTGAAGCCGACATTGACGTCGGACACCGGCGGCGCGCGGAAGCCGAGCGCGTACTGCGCGAATAACTGGGTTGTGTGGTTCAGGTCAAAGCGCAGGCCGAGCTTGGGCGTCAATTGCGACTCGTCCAGGTCCACCGGGGTCAGCCCCGGATTGTCGGCGGCGAAGATCGCGTCGGTGCTGGCCTTCACCCGGTAATGCTCGTAGCGCAGGCCAGGGATCAGCGCCAATGCGCCGTCGCCGGGACGGATCTCGTCTTGCCAGAACGCGCCGAACTCGGTCGCCGTGGACGGCGGGAAATCGCGCACCGGGAAGCGCTCGCCGATGATCACATTGGTCACCGCGCCGGTGCTGAGGTTGGTCTCCAGCGCGTCGCGCAGCTCGTTCAGCTCGGTACGCGAAAACTCGATGCCGTACACCTGCCAGTGGCGCGCGCCGAGCGCGTCGAAACGGCCTTCCGCCTGCACGTCCAGGCCCAGCGAGTCGGTCTTGTAGAGGAAGCTGCGGTCGCGCAGCGTCGCCGGCGTGCGCGGCGCCACCGCGATGCGGGTCTGCAGCGTGCGCTGCTCGCTGCGGCTGCGCTGGCGGTACAACGTGGCGCTGAGCGCATCCAGGCCCGGCCGGTCGAAGGTCCACGCGCCGCCCAGGCTCAGGCGCTCGCGGTTGAAGTCGTCGTCGCCGAGCATCTCGCTGGTGGTCGCGTACTGGCCGGGACCGAACTCCAGCGAATCGACCTGCGTATCGGCCTGTTCGCGCGTGCGGTCCAGCATCAGGCTGAAGGCGCCGGAGCTGCCGCCGTCGAAACCCAGCTTGAGCAACTCGCTGTGCTCGTCGCGCTCGGCCGGATTGCTCGCCAGGCCGCCGTCGCGCGGCAGGTTCTCGCGTTCCTCGCCGCTGCGCCTGACCATGCCGGCGAGCACTTCGAAGCGACCGCCGCGCCAGGCCGACAGCCCGCTGACGGCCACGCTGCCGTCGCGCGTCAGTGCATTGGTTTCCGCGCGCATGCCGATGTCGCCCTGGGCGTTGGCGAGCAGTTCCCCTGGGCTCAGTGTGCGCATGCTGACCACCCCGGCCAGCGCATCGGATCCGTACAGCGTGGACGCCGGCCCGCGCAGGATCTCCATGCGCGACAGGAAGGCGGTCTCGATCGCGCCGCGCGAGGCATTCGAGAAGCTGCCGATGGCGAAGCCGTCGGCCACCGGCACGCCATCGATCTCCATGCCGACGCGATTGCCCGACAGGCCGCGGATGGCGAAACCCTGGATGCCGAAGCGCGAGGCGTCTTCCGGCGCGGAGACGCCTGGCTCGTAACGCACGGCGTCGGCCAGATCCTGCACCAGGGTCTGGTCCAGCCGCTCGCGCTCGATCAGCGACACCGTCCCCGCCACCTCGCGCGCCGGCTGCGCGCTGCGGCTGGCGACACTCACCACCGCGTCGAAGCGCTTCTCCAGTGGTTCCTCGGTCGCCGCGGCGAGCGCCAGCGGCAGCAGCAGCATCGTCAACATGGCCTACTCCCGAAATCCTTGCGACCAGACTGCGCGCGGACCCGGTGAGAAATCGATGACGTGGGTCAATTGAGAATGGTTGTCGCTTCCCGATACCGCCGGGCCCGGCTCAGACGGCAACGCCCCAGGTCTCGCGGTAGGCGCGCAGCCGCGGCAGTTGCGCGGCCAGTTCCGGCCGGGCCGCCGCATAGCCCAGCAATTCGGCCAGGCTGGCGATGGCGAGCACCGGAATGCCGAACTCCTGGCGCACCTCATCCGCCGCGGACAGCGCGCCCTGACCGCGCTCCTGGCGGTCGAGTGCGATCAGCACGCCGGCGGGCGTGGCGCCGGCGGCGCGGATCAGCGCGACCGATTCGCGCACGCTGGTGCCGGCACTGATGACGTCGTCGACGATCACCACGCGCCCGGCCAGCGGCGCGCCGATCAGCATGCCGCCCTCGCCGTGGTCCTTGGCTTCCTTGCGGTTGAAGGCGAACGGCAGGTCGCGCGCGTGCTCGTCGGCCAGCGCGATGGCGGTGGCGCTGGCCAGCGCGATGCCCTTGTAGGCCGGGCCGAACAGCATGTCGCAACCGATGCCCGATTCCACGAGGGTGCGCGCGTAGGCGCGCCCGAGTGCACTCAGCGCCGCGCCGGTGTTGATCAGGCCGGCGTTGAAGAAGTACGGGCTCTGGCGCCCGCTCTTCAGGGTGAAGTCGCCGAAACGCAGCACGTTCAGGCGCAGCGCGAGGTCGAGGAAATCGTGGCGGAAGGACATGTGCGCTGGCCAGAAGGGACTGGCGTGGATGATCGCACCCTCAGCCGCGGATCATCTCGACGTGCCCCGGCTGCGCGCGCACCCGCGCCAGCCAGTCGCGCAGTGCGGGGTACGGCGCCAGGTCGAACTCGCCCTCGTGCGCGACATGGGTGTACGCGTACAGCGCGATGTCGGCGACGGTGTAGTCAGCCCCGCACAGGAACGGCGTTGCGGCCAGTTGGCGCTCCATCACCGCCAGCGCGCGATGGCCCGGCGCCATCTTCGCCGCCAGGTCCGCCGCGCGCTCGGCCGGTCGCCCGAGGTAGGCCACGATGAAGCGCGCCACCGCGATGTACGGCTCGTGGCTGTACTGCTCGAAGAACAGCCATTGCAGAACCTGCGCCCGCGCGAAGCGCTCGGCCGGCCACAGCGGCGTGCCGTCCGCCAGGTAGCACAGGATCGCGTTCGACTCCGGCAGGCAGCGGCCGTCCTCCAGTTGCAGCAGCGGGATCTTGCCGTTGGGATTCAGCGCCAGGAACTCCGGCGTGCGTGACTGCCCGCGCAGCACATCGACATCCACGAAGCGGTAGCTGCGGCCCAGTTGCGCCAGCAGCAGTTCGACCTTGTAGCAGTTGCCGGAGCGGTGGTCGCCGTAGAGGGTGAGCATGGTGGGTTTGCCCTTCAGCCGGTTTGGGTGTGGGTTGTTGGGGTCTGGTGGCGATGGCCGGTTGTCGGTTGCTGGTTCTCGGTTGTTGGTAGCAGAAGCTCGCACACCGGTGCCGAGTGGGAACAGCGATCTCACCGACGGCCGCCAGGAAGAGATCGCGGCTGAAGCCGCTCGCAGGCTTTCGGATCGCCGGCTCCGGCTGCCAACAACCCAGAACGAACAACGAACAACCGGCTGCCGTCAAGCCCAATTCGGGTGTCAATCCGCGCACCCGGCACGGGTCAAGCTGATCCTCAGCTTGATACACCCGTTTCGGAGTTGCGGATGAAGACCCTGTTGTTGGCCCTTGCAATCGCGCTGGTCACGGCCCCGCTGCGGGCCCAGGATGCCGTTTTCGCCGACGGCTACGAGAGCGTGTTGCCCGACTGCCTGTCGGGTACGCTGGGCGGCGACACCCTGCCCTTGCCGCCGCTCGCTCAGGCCGAATTGCTGGGCTGCTTCGAGATTGGCAACGATGCCGCCGCTCGCCTGGATGAACTGGCCTTCGGCAGCGTGCCGATGGCGCGATCGGCGGCATTGAACGACGTCGACTTCGAGCGCCTGATCGTCATCGGACCGGAGGGGCAGCGGCGACCGGCCGAGTTCAGCACGCTATCCCGCTGGGGCCAGCCGCTGGCAAGCACGTCCGCCCCGGTGCGCTGGCTGCAAGTCGCGCTGGCAGTCGATCTCGCCGCAAGCTCGACGGCCAGGCTGGCGCTGATGCGACTGCCCAGCGCCCCGGCGCCCGTGCCCGATCCTGGCGCCCTTCAGCTGCAATTGCTCGGTCCTGATCACTACCTCGTCGACACCGGGACAGCAGAGTTCGACATCGACGGAACGCGGTCGCAACCGATCAGGCGCATCCGCTTGCGCCAGGCGCCTGGCGGGCCCTGGACCGAGATCTACTCGGCGCAAACCGGCAGTGCTGACGAAGGCTTGGCGGTGCGAGTGCGCGAACCGGGGGGCGCGCCGATTCTGGAGGCGTCGGAAGCCCTCCCGGGCTCGCTGGTCGTCGATCGGGTGCGCTGGGAAGCGATCACCGGGCCGGTGCATGCGGCGCTGCACGTGGATGGCCACCTGGCGGTCGCCGGCAATGGCGATCTTTGCCAGGGCGACCCGAACTGGCTGCGCTTCCCCTACAGCCTGAGTCTGCGTTTCAACCGCGGCAGCGCGGCGATCGACATGGATTTTCAGCTGGGCAACGCCTGCGGCAGCCCGCAGTCCAATCCCGCCGATGGCCTGGTCGAGTTCGAACATGCGCAATACCGGTTGCCGCTGGCACGGGGTGTGGAGGCCCAGACCCAGCCGGTGGCAGCCGCCGTCGCCAACGCTCAGGTGTTTGCCGCAGGAACGGCGAATGCCTATCGCGTCGCCCAGCGCCGTGGGGGTGGTTCCCCCTGGCAGCGCAATGCGCAGCTCACCGAGAACGGCAATGTGCTCAGCAGTAACAGCTTTTTCGCTCAGCCCGCGGCGGGGCTGATCCGTCCCTTCGGGGGCAGTGCCCGGGTGCTGGCCATGGCGAGCATGCCGTGGATGCGCTATCGCGAACCCCAGGCACTGGGCGTGCAGGATGGACGGCTCACCCTGGAGCTGATCGCCGAACCGATCCTGGTGGGAAAGGCCAAGAGCCTGTGGTTTTCCGGGCGCGTCGCCATGGCGGTGGCAGCCGACCAGGTTCAGGCGTTGAACCTGCTCGACGGGCTGCGGGTGCGCAACGGGTTTGCCGCCGAGCGCGCGCTGACCCTGCAAGCCCTGCCGGAGGATCTGGATGCGGCTGAGGTGCAGCCGCCGCTCGCGGGTACGCTTGCGCAGGCGCCCGGACAGGCCTATCTGCAATATCTGCAGCAGAAGCATCTGGCGACCGTCGGCGACGAACCCTGCATCGACGCCGCAAACGGCAACGGCAGTCAGTGGACTTGCGCACGGACCTTCGGCCTGCAGCTGTGGCCGGACATTCAGTTCAACGAGCAATTCGGCTTCACCGAGAATCCGGAACCGGCGAGCAACGAGGGCAAGCTCAACTACTGGGATCCGGCGTTGATCGAACTGACCGAGTTTCAGCGCAACGGCCAGCCGCGCTGGTTGTGGGAGTTTGCCCTGCCGCAGGCACGCTTGATGGCGCACACCGCCTACTACAACTTCGGCCCTTTCCCGAATGGGGCCGGGACCAACAGCAACATTGCCGGCCACAGCTTCGGCTCAGGCGGCACGGGCGACGGCCTGTGGCACCGGTCCAATTCCGGTTCGGCGGACTACACCTACAATCGACATCAGGCCCTGAGCTACCTGTTGCGCCCCAACATCGCCCAACGCGATCGCTTTGCCGCTGCCGGCAACGCCGCAGCGCTGCGCTTCATCGACGATCCCAACGATGACACCACCTGGTCGGCGATCGGCCGCCTCAATCTGCAGTACATCGAGAGTCTGGCCAATTGCGCGCAGTTCGTGCCAGGCCCGGAGGGAACGACCTGCGACACTCGGCTGCGCCAGGTGCTGACGCGCCTGATCCAGAATTCGCTCAGCGCCGGATTGATGTGCCAGCTCAAGTTCGAGCCAGGCCCGGATTGCTTCGTGGGCCAGAACTTCATGCTCTACGCGTGGTTCTATCCGATTCTCGAACGGCTGTATCTGAACTACGCACACACTTTTCCGGCGGCATCGGCGCAGGACTGGCGTCGTGCGCTGTCGGTCACTCCGGACCGCCTTCTGGCCAGTTTGCCGACCACTGCCGGTGGCGATGTCGATGTCAATGCCAACTGGCCGAACGGAATCCTCTGTCAGCTCGGCGGCCCCGGCTTCACCCAGATCCAAAGCTGCAGCCCGGTGCCTGATCCGGACAACCTCACCCAGAACAAGTTGGCCATGCTGAGCGTGTTGGTACGGGGAGATCACTACGACTCCACGCTGGGCCTGTGTGCCGCGGTGCGCCAGGCCGGCACGGATCTGTTTCAGGGCACCGGACCCCTGGGCGTGCTGCAAGCCGTCGCCGGTGGTGGCTGGTGGAAGGGTGCCGTCGAATCTGGCCAGGAGTTGTCGACCGCCGTACTGGGTTTCGAACGCTGCCCCCCGCTTGGAGCGGCCCGATGAACCGCCTCTGGGCCGGGCTGCTCGGCGCGGCGCTCGTCATGTCCGCGGGTCCGACCATGGCCACAGTCACTCATGTCTGTGATTGCGCCAACGGCGCGGACGCTGATTGCGTGCCCGGCAACGACGCCGCCAGCGGCAGTATCGACCAACCCTGGCGCAGCGCCGCGGCGGCGCGCACGCGATTCCTGGGCATGAATGCAGGCGACGAAGTGCGCCTGTGTCGCGGCGGCGCCTTTGAGAGCAACGGACTCGGAAACTGGTTCAACACCAACTGCCGCGCCGATCAGCGCTGCGTACTGGGTGACTACGGCGCACTCTGGTCCAGCGGCGATGAGGGAGCGCCGATCCTGCGCATGCTGGTGGATGACTCGGCCATCAGCCTGGCCAACGGTGGCAACGCGCTGCAGGACGGAGGCTACCTGATCGAGGGGTTGCACTTGATTGGAGCGGGCCCCAACGGCAGCGGGATCTTTCTGTTCAACGATGTCGACGATGTCGAAATGCGTGATCTTGAGATTCATGGCTTCGGCATCGGCGTGCATCAAGCCGGATCCAACCCCTGCCGCCCCGATCCCGACTGCGATGGTCGCAATCAGCGCATCGTCCTGCGCCAAGCGTTCATCCACCACAACTCCACGCACGGCTGGCTGGGCGGAGACAGTGGCACCGAGATTCTGGACAGTCAGTTTGAATCCAACGGCACTCGCGCCATCCTCGATCACAATATCTACCTCAGTGCAGGACTTGGACTCGGTGTGCGCGTGTTGCGCAACCGGCTCTACCGCTCGGCGCTGGACGCCCAGGGCGTTTGCCAGGCCACCTCGCTGGTGGTGCACGGCAATTTCAAAGATCTGCGCATCGAGCAGAATCTGGTCCATGAGGATCCGGGGGCAGCTGCCCAGGGCTGCTGGGGCATTACCGTCAATGCCGGCTACAGCACGGCGGAACGCTTTGAAGACGTCGTCATCGCCGGAAACCGCGTGCACGATCTGGGCAATGTGCTGATCGGGCTGAGTTCATGCATCAATTGCGTGGTCGAGAACAATGTGCTGAGCTCAACCCAGCCCTTTTCAGTGCGCGCGATTGCGGCGCCCGTCTGCTGCGGCGCCAGCGGCGATGCTCTGATGGACGCGCTGAACGTGCGCAACAACAGCATCTATCTGGCATCGGGTGGCGGCAGCGGCGTGGCGATCGGCAATGAGGGTGCGCTGCATCGCATCAGCCACAACGCAATCCAACTCGGCAACAACCCCGGCCTGGCCTGTTTTTCGGTCACCACCACGCCAGCGGCGTTCACGCTGTTCGACTACCAGCGCTGCGCCAGCGGCACAGCGGGGCTGTCCTGGGTAGCAGAGACGGGTACGCTGGAGAGTTGGCGCGCGCAAACGGGGTTCGATCAGAGCTCGCAGGCGCAGATGCCGGGATTCTTCGACGTGGCAGCTCACAACCTGAGCGCAGCCTCAGCGCAGGCAGCGATGGTTGACGCCGGGAATTCCGCATTCGCTGCCAGTGTTGATCTGGACGGGTTGCCGCGGGCCGGGACGCCCGATATCGGCGCGCATGAATGGCGCGGAGTGCTGCTGATGAGCGACGGCTTCGAGGACTGATCCGATGTCTGCCGCTTGCGAGAACAGCGATCCGCGAGCTTCCTGACGGCGGTTTGTCCCCTGGATCTTCTTCCCTCGCAACGCGCGCTGGATGCGCACGATCACGGGCGTGGGTTACTCGACCTGCTGGAGCCCGGGCCCAGCGTTGCGGCAATCAGCTTGAGCCTGCCCTGTCAAGCCTGCGGTCTGAGGTGTGTGCGCATCGGCCACTGCTCCTAGTCTGAACGTGCCTCAGGAATGCAGGGCAACCAACCATGTTCCGCAAAGCTGTACTTCGCGATGGCGTCCTGACCGCGCTGCTCTTGCTCGGCATCAGCGAGCACGCCCGCTCCCAGGGCAACATCCTGGTGCAGAGCGATTCGAATCTGCTGCCGGCGGTTCCGACGCTCAAGCTGCTGGCGAGGGATCTCACGCTGGACGATCGCGCGGACGTTGTTGCCATCCGCCTTGACACCAGCGGCGTCACTCAGCATCGAATCGTGATCCAGTGGCAACGGCCCCAGCCGCCGAGTACCTCGGTCGTACTTGAAAGCGCTCAGACTTTGCCCACCGGCGTGCCGGTCGATATCGAACTCGCCGACCTCGACGCCGACGGCGATCCTGATTTGCTGGTTGCCCAGGAATCCATCAACGACACGCTTGCCGTGTGGATGAATCAGGGTGGCGCACAGCAGGGATCTGCGGGAATCTTCCGCCGTCATTCATCGCAGTTTTCGGCTGATCTGGTCTTCGCCGTCGCATCCCTCAGCCTGACACAGGGCGCGCCCACGGCACGGGATTTCATCCTGGTTCGCGGCGTCGGTCGCCCCAGCCAGATCTACGCCACGGTGCAACCGGAAAATCTTCCGCTGAGCTTCGAGCTGGTGCAGACATTGCCCCACGCCGGCGCGGTAGGCGCGACTGTGGGCGATCTGGATGGCGACGGCCTGGACGATCTGGTGCTGTTTGGTAACCAGACGCGGCTTTGGCTGCATCAAGGCACCGGTCCCGATCCGATGGTCGAAAGCAACCCGCCGGCATTCGCTGGCATAGGCACGGTGTTTGCCGCGGCCCTGCGCGATCTCGATGGCGACAATGACCTCGACCTGATTCTGGGAGCGGCCACCGGCGATCTGGTCTTCCGTCACGATGGCCTGGACCAGAACGGTGTCCCTTCCTATGCCCTGAGTCAAAGCCTGGGCGCCGGCACGCTGGGCATATCCCGGGCCTACGCCTGGATCGACGCCGACGGCGATGGCAGCGATGATCTGGTCGCCGCACGAAGTGAGGGCAGCACACCGGCGTCGATCGGCGGCACACAGGTGTACGCGCGCAGCGGAATCAACTTTGCCCCCGCGCCCATGCAGCACCTTCCGCCTGCCCACACCATTGCGGCGCTGCCACCGAGCATCGGCTCCAGCACCTATCTGTGGCTGGGATCCCTGGATGCGTCCAGCAACGAGCTCTGGCGCTCCGCCTCAAGCCCGCCACAGCTGCCGATCGCCTCCCTGCGCCAGCCGCTCCCCGGTCAAGGTGCCAGCGGGTATTTTGTCGGTAACCGGGTGGGCGCCTATCTGCAGGTGTCGCCGGCGATCCAGCAAACGGCCACGCTGAGGATGCAGGTCTCCGGAAGTTCCGGGCTGATCGGTCCCTTCGGCGCCAGCATTCTGCCGGGCACCAATCACATACTCGCAACCGTGAGCGTGCCGGCGAACCCGGAGCAGATCGAGTTCTGGACCATCGACCTGCTGGAGGCAGTCCCGGGCACCGCAGCCGCCATCGGCAGCGCCAATCAAGCCACCGTGCTGACCATGCCCAGCCCCATTGGGAACCTGCGGCCGAGCTGCTATGTCGCCTGCCTGCTGATCGGCGTATGCAGTTTTACCACCGAAGCCGGCACCCCGGAATCCGGCAGCCCGACATCTTCGCTGCTGATGGGCACTCAGGCTGAAGTGACGCTGCTGCAACGGCTGCGGGATGAACGCATGGCCATGAGCCCTGGTGGCGCGCACTACATCGCGTTGTATGAGTCCCTGCAACTCGATCTGTATCAGGCCACCTTTGTCGACCCGAGCTTCTACCTGGAGCTGTGGCAGCTCAAGGATGCGTGGATGCCCGCGGTTGCCAGCCTGGTGGATGGCGATGGTTCCATGGTGGTGAGCACCGACATGCGCGACCGGCTGCGATCGGCACTGCTGCGCTTCGAAAGTCTGGGCAGTGCGGCGCTGGCCGAGGCCATGGCTCGTGAGCGGGCTGCACTGGATCTGGACGGCCTGGCAGGCCTGCCCATCTCCAGCCTGCAACGGCGCTGGCAGGCCTCTCCCGTCTTCGCTTCCGGCTTCGAGTGAGCGAAGATGGCCATGGCGTCCATGAGGAACCGCTTACCGGCCAACGTCTTGATGTGAACAAGATTCGAGTTGCCATCGTCGAAGATGAGCCGGCCACGCGCGCGGCACTGGTCCAGCGCCTTTCCGCCACGCTGAAGTTCGAACTGCTGTTCGAGGCGGACAGCCTGCGCAGCGCGCGTGCCAGCTTGCGGGCATTGACACCGGACGTGCTGATTGTCGATCTGGGGCTTCCCGACGGTTCCGGACTGGACCTGATTGCCGAACTGTCCGAGCGTTGCCCCGCGCTTGCCACCCTGGTGCTGACCGTCTTCGGTGACGAGCAGAAACTGATCCGTGCCTTCGAACGCGGCGCACGCGGCTATCTGCTGAAGGATGAGACCAGCATTGGCCTGGTCGATGCCATCGAGCAGATCCTGGCGGGCGGCGCGCCGATCAGCCCGGCCATTGCGCGCTTTCTGGTCAGCAGACTGGTGCGGGATCAGCCCGACAGCCCACCGCCAGCCGAGAGCCAGCTGACGGCGCGCGAAGTGGAAGTCCTGCGCCTGGCTGCCAAGGGCTACAACCACGCCGAGGTCGCCAAGCTGCTGGGCCTCAGCGCCAATACGGTGGCTTCCTATACCCGCAGGATTTACGAGAAGCTTGAGGTTCATTCCCGCGCCGAAGCCCTGTACGAGGCCGGACGCATGGGTCTGATCGATGGCAGTCATGACTGACCAGGCGCCCGCCCGTGCTCTGCTCAGGGCCTGGGCTTGCCTGGTTCTGGGTCTGGCTGCGGGCCTGCTGTTGATTCTGGTGCTCGACCGAAGCACGCATACGGACTTGCCACAGCCGCTGTTGCGCCTGCAGCAGGCCGAACGCAGCCTGGCGCCATTCGCAACGGAGCCCCTGCAGACCGATGACTGGCTGCCGGTCGCCCTTCCCGACGACGCCCCGGTCGATGAACACTCAAGCCTGCAGCATGCCTGGTATCGGTTTCGCTTCGAGCTGCCAAGTCCGGCACCGGCCCTGTGGGGGCTGATGCTGCAGCGTCCTTTTGCCGCGCCCAGAATCTGGGTCAATGGCGCCCTGCTGGCCGATTCGGGTGTGCTGCGCGATCCACCCCCGGAGTACCGCCACGATCTCCGCTACAACCTCAGCCCCGACCTGCTCATGCCCGGCGAGAACAGCGTCCTGGTGCTGGTACGCTCGCGCATCAACAGCGCCGGCATGGCCGAACTGTGGCTGGGCGACGCCAGTGCCATGGCCAGCTACAAGGCTGCCCGCAACCGCATCGAAAAAGACTGGCCGCGCCTTGCAGTTCAGGTCATCGGCTTCCTGGCGTTGGTGTTGGCCGGGTTCTTTCTGGTGCGCCCCGAGGACACCGCCTTTGGCTGGTTTGCGGCCGCGCTGGCCTGCTGGGCTGCCCATACCACGCTCGACCTGCGCAGCCCTGGTGGCAGCGTCCCGGCGTGGCTGGTGCGCCCGGCGGTGCTGATCGCACTGATCTGGTTCGTCATCTTCGGCCTGTTCTTCGTGCTGCGCCTGCAGCGTGCGCGCGCGCGCAAACTTGAGCGCATCGTGCTCGGCTTTGGAATCGCGGCGAGCGTCCTTGCGGTGGGCGCCAGTGCCATCGACCTGCGCACGGGTTATCGGGTGGCGGCGCTCTACTTCATCGTGCCGGGCGTACTCGCGGTAGGCGCGGTGATTTCGACGCGATTGTGGTCTGCGGTAAGACGCCAACACCTCAGCGGCGGCGAGGCTGGCGCCCTGCTGGCCCTGGCCAGTGTCCTGCTGGTCATCGGCGTGCGCGATTGGCTGGTCGACACTCGCCTGGTTGGAAACTGGCAATCGATCCGCTACCTGCCTTTCGCTGCGCCCATGGTGCTTCTGGTCTTCGGCGCGATGCTGCTGCGCCGCTACGCGCAAGCCTTGGCCGGCGCCGAGTTGGTCAATCGGCAACTCGAGATCAAGGTGGCGGAAAAGACCGCCCACATCGAGAACAACTGGCGGCGTATCGCCGAGATC